>NZ_JBNNHU010000009.1:0-1181 GCF_050269125.1 Exiguobacterium sp. NPDC077395 | reverse complement strand
TCTCCAAAGAATTTGATATAGCTCTTAAATTGACGAAGCTTGCGCTTCATTCAAAAATTGTAAAACTTATTTTTGCCTCATCGTTCAGTTTTCAAAGACCAAAAAATAAATGGTCGGGAAGACAGGATTCGAACCTGCGACCCCTTGGTCCCAAACCAAGTGCTCTACCAAGCTGAGCTACTTCCCGTAATAATGGTGCACCCTGAGAGATTCGAACTCCCGGCCTTTAGATTCGTAGTCTAACGCTCTATCCAGCTGAGCTAAGGGTGCAATATGGTGCGGTCGAGAGGACTTGAACCTCCACGGTGTTAACCACCACTAGGCCCTCAACCTAGCGCGTCTACCGATTCCGCCACGACCGCGTATTAAGATGGAGCGGAAGACGGGATTCGAACCCGCGACCCCGACCTTGGCAAGGTCGTATTCTACCACTGAACTACTTCCGCATAAGTATTTTAGAGATGCGGGTGAAGGGACTCGAACCCCCACGTCAAAGACACTAGATCCTAAGTCTAGCGCGTCTACCAATTCCGCCACACCCGCATGTGAAATTACGTATTTAGTAATAAAAATTAATGAGAAATGGTGAGCCATGCAGGGCTCGAACCTGCGACCCTCTGATTAAAAGTCAGATGCTCTACCAACTGAGCTAATGGCTCATTAAATTTTAATGGGGCGGCTGAAGGGAATTGAACCCTCGAATGCCGGAATCACAATCCGGTGCGTTAACCACTTCGCCACAACCGCCATGAAAAAATGGTGCCGGCGAAAGGATTCGAACCCTCGACCCTCTGATTACAAGTCAGATGCTCTACCAACTGAGCTACACCGGCGCGTTATATGGTGGCTTTGGACGGAATCGAACCGCCGACACAAGGATTTTCAGTCCTTTGCTCTACCAACTGAGCTACAAAGCCATAAATATTAAATTAAAAATGGCGGTCCCGACGGGATTCGAACCCGCGATCTTCTGCGTGACAGGCAGACATGTTAACCCCTACACCACGGGACCATTTTAAGTCATATCGACTTTACCTATTTTAAAGGTCATTTTATGTAAAGTCAATAACTTTCTTAAAAAAATAAAGCCTGGCAACGTCCTATCCTCACAGGGGGAGATCCCCCAACTACTTTCGGCGCTGAGACGCTTAACTTCCGTGTTCGGCATGGGAACGGGTGTG
>NZ_JBNNHU010000008.1:0-2890 GCF_050269125.1 Exiguobacterium sp. NPDC077395 | reverse complement strand
ATGGACCGTGTGTCTTAGACGCTAGATCAAGGTAGAAAGGGCGTACGGTGGATGCCTTGGCACTAGGAGCCGATGAAGGACGCGACGAACAGCGAAATGCTCTGGGGAGTGGTAAGTACACTTTGATCCAGAGATCTCCGAATGGGGGAACCCACCGCCGGGAGACTGGCGGGACACCCACGTGAATACATAGCGTGGCGTGAGGCACACCCGGGGAACTGAAACATCTAAGTACCCGGAGGAAGAGAAAGAAAATTCGATTCCCTGAGTAGCGGCGAGCGAAACGGGAACAGCCCAAACCAGGAAGCATGCTTCCTGGGGTTGTAGGACACTCTACACGGAGTTACAAAGGGATAGGGTAGGTGAACGACCTGGAAAGGTCGGCCAGAGAAGGTGACGGCCCTGTAGCCGAAACCCCATCCCCTCCAGAGTGGATCCTGAGTACGGCGGGACACGTGAAACCCCGTCGGAATCCGGGAGGACCATCTCCCAAGGCTAAATACTTCCTAGTGACCGATAGTGAACCAGTACCGTGAGGGAAAGGTGAAAAGCACCCCGGAAGGGGAGTGAAACAGATCCTGAAACCGTATGCCTACAAGTAGTCAGAGCCCGTTCACGGGTGATGGCGTGCCTTTTGTAGAATGAACCGGCGAGTTACGATGGCGGGCGAGGTTAAGCCGATGAGGCGGAGCCGCAGCGAAAGCGAGTCTGAACAGGGCGCATCAGTCCGTCGTCGTAGACCCGAAACCAGGTGATCTACCCATGTCCAGGATGAAGGTCAGGTAACACTGACTGGAGGTCCGAACCCACGCACGTTGAAAAGTGCGGGGATGAGGTGTGGGTAGCGGTGAAATGCCAATCGAACCTGGAGATAGCTGGTTCTCTCCGAAATAGCTTTAGGGCTAGCCTCGAGGTGAAGAGTTCTGGAGGTAGAGCACTGATTGGACTAGGGGCCCCCACAGGGTTACCGAATTCAGTCAAACTCCGAATGCCAGCAACTTGTACTCGGGAGTCAGACTGCGAGTGATAAGATCCGTAGTCGAGAGGGAAACAGCCCAGACCATCAGCTAAGGTCCCCAAGTGTATGTTAAGTGGAAAAGGATGTGGCGCTGCACAGACAACTAGGATGTTGGCTTAGAAGCAGCCACCATTCAAAGAGTGCGTAATAGCTCACTAGTCGAGTGGCGCCGCGCCGAAAATGTAACGGGGCTAAACATACCACCGAAGCTATGGATCCCGTAAGGGATGGTAGGAGAGCGTTCCAAGCAGCAGTGAAGCGGTATCGTGAGGAGCCGTGGAGCGCTTGGAAGTGAGAATGCCGGTGTGAGTAGCGAAAAGAGGGGTGAGAATCCCCTCCGTCGAAAGCCTAAGGTTTCCTGAGGAAGGCTCGTCCGCTCAGGGTTAGTCTGGACCTAAGCCGAGGCCGAAAGGCGTAGGCGATGGACAACAGGTCGATATTCCTGTACCGCCGTACCACCGTTTGAACGATGGGGGGACGCAGAAGGATAAGGTGACCGTGCGACTGGAAGTGCACGGACAAGCAGCGAGGCCGTCGGGTTGGCAAATCCGCCCGGCACAAGGTTGAGCTGTGACGTGGAGCCCGTAGGGCGAAGCACCGGATTTCACGCTGCCAAGAAAAGCCTCTAGTGAGGAGGTCGGCGCCAGTACCGCAAACCGACACAGGTAGGCGAGATGAGAATTCTAAGACGCGCGGGATAACTCTCGTTAAGGAACTCGGCAAAATGGTCCCGTAACTTCGGGAGAAGGGACGCTTATGGCAACATAAGCCGCAGTGAATAGGCCCAAACGACTGTTTAGCAAAAACACAGGTCTCTGCTAAATCGCAAGATGAAGTATAGGGGCTGACGCCTGCCCGGTGCTGGAAGGTTAAGGGGATGTGTCATCGCAAGAGAAGCACTGAACCGAAGCCCCAGTAAACGGCGGCCGTAACTATAACGGTCCTAAGGTAGCGAAATTCCTTGTCGGGTAAGTTCCGACCCGCACGAAAGGCGTAACGATTTGGGCACTGTCTCAACGAGAGACCCGGTGAAATCATAGTACCTGTGAAGATGCAGGTTACCCGCGACAGGACGGAAAGACCCCATGGAGCTTTACTACAGCCTGATATTGAGGCTTTGTACGCGATGTACAGGATAGGTGGGAGTTTGTGAAGCCGGAGCGCCAGCTTCGGTGGAGACACCCTTGGGATACCACCCTTTGCGTATAGAGTCTCTAACTCGCAGCCGTGATCCGGCTGGAGGACCGTGTCAGGCGGGTAGTTTGACTGGGGCGGTCGCCTCCTAAACAGTAACGGAGGCGCCCAAAGGTTCCCTCAGAATGGTTGGAAATCATTCGAAGAGTGCAAAGGCAGAAGGGAGCTTGACTGCGAGACCTACAAGTCGAGCAGGGACGAAAGTCGGGCTTAGTGATCCGGTGGTTCCGCATGGAAGGGCCATCGCTCAACGGATAAAAGCTACCCTGGGGATAACAGGCTGATCTCCCCCAAGAGTCCACATCGACGGGGAGGTTTGGCACCTCGATGTCGGCTCATCGCATCCTGGGGCTGGAGTAGGTCCCAAGGGTTGGGCTGTTCGCCCATTAAAGCGGTACGCGAGCTGGGTTCAGAACGTCGTGAGACAGTTCGGTCCCTATCCGTCGTGGGCGCAGGAAATTTGAGGAGAGCTGTCCTTAGTACGAGAGGACCGGGATGGACGCACCGCTGGTGTACCAGTTGTTCCGCCAGGAGCATCGCTGGGTAGCTACGTGCGGACGGGATAAGTGCTGAAAGCATCTAAGCATGAAGCCCCCTCCGAGATGAGATTTCCCTTTGAGCAATCAAGAAAGACCCCTCAGAGACGATGAGGTAGATAGGTCATGGGTGGAAGCGTGG
>NZ_JBNNHU010000007.1:0-18265 GCF_050269125.1 Exiguobacterium sp. NPDC077395 | reverse complement strand
TCCCATGCCGAACACGGAAGTTAAGCGTCTCAGCGCCGAAAGTAGTTGGGGGATCTCCCCCTGTGAGGATAGGACGTTGCCAGGCAACAACGCAGAGGACGACCGAGCATACGCTCGGTCGTTTTTTATGTTCGTTATGAAATCAAACTCCATATTAAACGCCCTCTTCACATGAAATTCCGAACAATTCTCATCTTCTGGATTGGAACGAACACAATTCTGAACTTTCTGAACATCGGGAATTGAATTGCACTTTTGCGTTATACCTGTTACCATTACAGAAATATTTCGAAACAAAGATGTAGGTAGAACGAGAAAGGGGCCATCAATTTTTATGTGGGAAAATAAGTTTGCAAAAGAAGGTTTAACGTTTGATGATGTATTACTCGTACCGAGGTTCTCAAATGTTTTACCACGTGACGTTGATTTAAGCACAAAGCTCTGTGAAGGATTAGAATTGAATATCCCAATCATCAGTGCCGGCATGGACACCGTTACGGAAGCTCCAATGGCGATTGCTATGGCCCGTCAAGGCGGTTTAGGTGTCATTCATAAGAACATGTCTATGGAAATGCAAGCTGAACATGTCGATCGCGTTAAGCGCTCAGAGAATGGTGTCATTACAAATCCTTTCTATTTAACTCCAGATCGTCAAGTGTATGACGCTGAGTATTTGATGAGTAAGTATCGTATTTCTGGCGTCCCAATCGTCAACTCAGAAGAAGAGCGTAAATTAATTGGTATTTTGACGAATCGCGATCTTCGCTTCATCAAAGACTATTCAACCGTCATCAAGGATGTGATGACAACGGAAAACCTCATCACTGCAAAAGTAGGTACATCGCTTGAAGAAGCAGAGCGTATTCTACACCAACACCGCATTGAAAAACTTCCACTTGTCGATGAAGCTGGCGTATTGAAAGGCCTCATCACGACAAAAGATATTGAGAAGGTCGAACAGTTCCCGAACGCAGCAAAAGACAAGCAAGGTCGTCTTCTTGTAGCAGCTGCAGTCGGAGTAACAAAAGATGCAGCATCACGTGCTCAAGTACTTGTAAAAGCAGGCGTAGATGCATTGGTTATCGATACAGCACATGGACATTCGGCTGGTGTGCTTGAAAAAGTTCGTGAGTTGCGCGATACGTTCCCATCGCTCCCAATCATTGCAGGAAACGTAGCTACTGCTGAAGCGACACGTGCTTTGATTGAAGCTGGAGCATCGGTCATCAAAGTCGGAATTGGACCAGGATCAATCTGTACGACACGCGTCGTTGCAGGCGTTGGTGTTCCACAAATCACAGCTGTATATGATTGTGTCACAGAAGCAAAAGAGCATGGTGTATCAGTCATCGCTGATGGTGGAATCAAGTACTCAGGCGATATCGTCAAAGCCATCGCTGCTGGAGCAAACGCTGTCATGCTTGGTAGCTTGCTTGCCGGTGTGAAAGAGAGCCCAGGTGAGATGGAAATTTACCAAGGTCGTCAGTTTAAGACATACCGTGGTATGGGATCTGAAGCATCGATGAAGCGCGGTAGCCAAGACCGTTACTTCCAAGAAGCAGACAAAAAGTTCGTTCCAGAAGGAATCGAAGGACGTGTCGCCTATCGTGGCGAACTCGCTGACACGGTATATCAATTGATTGGTGGTCTTCGCTCAGGTATGGGATACTGTGGCGCTGCCGACATCCGCGCCCTTCGTGAAGACACACAATTCATTCGTATGACGGGTGCGGGTCTTCAAGAAAGTCACCCACACGATGTCAATATCACAAAAGAAGCACCGAACTACTCACGCTAATGTAAAAAGCCGCCATCCTGTACACTCAGGATGGCGGTTTTTTATTTTCGCTTCTCTACTAAAATCACGGTACCCCCTTGATCTTGAGCAGGAAGTGAGACGGTGACTTTACCATTCTTTTGAACGGTGTATTGTTTACCGCTATATCGGTCAATCAAAATGGTTTTCGCTTTATATGAAGTATTAAAGGAAACGGTTTGCGCTTTCTCTTTCGTATTTAATCCGACGAGAACCGATTGTTTTCCATAACTTCGTTTGAAGATCGAATAACCAGCCTCAGAATTTGCAGCGATGGACGAACGTGTCCCTTTACTGAATACGTGCGAATAGTCTGCACGGATATTCAAAAGTTTTTGATAGTGCGTATGCATCGCTTTTCCTTCACCTTTGACGCGAGACCAGTCGAAGTCATAGCGATTTTCATTGAACTCACCTTGATCCATATCGCCCGCATGCTTGCCGGATTGACCGACTTCTTCTCCGTAATAGATCACAGGCTGACCTTTTGCCGTGATTTGAAGAGAGGCTGCGACCATTTGCTTACCAGTGTCCCCGCCTGCCCGCGAGACGAGGAAGCCGTCTTCATCATGACTACTTAAGAATTGTCCGAGCGTCGCTTCGTTCGATAATTGCGTATTTCGATATTGAAGCGCCTTTTCAACGTCTTCGATATTGCCATTTACGAATCGCTCAGCCTGATATTTAAAATCAAAGTCGAGCAAGGAATCCATTTGACCACTTCTTAAGTAGCCGCCTGTGTTGTTGATACTCGCCCCGTAGTGCTCCCCAATCAATTTGAAATTCGGTTTGATTGCCGTTAATTCATTTTTAAATGATTTCCACGTTGTGGAGTCCACGTGTTTGACCGTATCGACACGGAAGTAATCAATCGTGTTGCCTTTTTTCGTTTTCGACCGTTTGATCCAATCTGTCTGCCATTTCACCAACTGTTCTCGAACGGCAGCTTCTTCCGTCTTGAAGTCAGGAAGGCCAGATAAGGACATTTTGAGATCGTCTCCGTCGACGGGATTTTCACGAATCATCCCATCGAATACTTGTCGTTCTGCATCCGTTGGGAAGTTCGTAACGGATGAGCTTGCCCCAGGCTCCATGCCGTAGCCGGGATGGTTCAAGACGACGTCGACCATAATCTTCATTCCACGCTTATGCGCTTCATCAATCAGTTTATGGAAGGCGGCCATATCCCCGAGATGTTCATCGAGTTTTTCAAAGTTCTTGGCCCAATACCCATGATATCCATACTGAGATCCGTCTTTTCCATATCGTAAATCCCAATCGATGTTATCCACAATTGGCGTAATCCAAATCGTATTGATTCCAAGGTCGTCTAAATAATCGAGTTTTTTCGTGACACCAGCAAAATCGCCGCCATGGTAAGATTCAGGATGATCTTTGTCATAGTACTCACGATTCGGATTGTCATTGGATAAATCTCCGTTGTAGAAACGGTCCGTGAGCATAAAATAGATGCGCGCCTCATCCCAGTCAAACGCTTGTTTTTCCTTCATCGTTTTAGGGACGACACGAACTGTTGTTTTTGAGCGATGAACGTTTCCATATTGGTCGATTGCAGTGACGGCAAGCGTCTTATTTCCAGGTTTGACCGTGTCTTTCACCGCGATCGTTTGAGCGTTTAACGCACGATCAATGTGTAACTTTTCAGGACCGCCGAGTGGGCGTGCATCGATATAGAGTTCTCGGAGTGTCACACCTTTTGGCAAGGTCGGGTTTACTCGAACGACCGCATTTTCACGAGAGCTGATGGCTTTCGGACTGACAGAAGAAGTGAGTTTGACTGTTGGTTGACGATATTCGATTTGAGAAGCCTCGAAATAAGGATCTTTCACTTCAGTCGTGACGCCGTCCTTCGTGACGAGATACGTGTAGTCATGGATTCCTTCAGGTAAACGTACCGTGTGGCGGAACCACTCGTTTTCTGGCTCGTAAGTCATCGGATACGTCTCACCATTGATTTTGAGTGCGACCTGATCGATTTCATCCATTTCTCCTGCTTCATAGAGGGCTACATCACGATAGAAGAATTGAATTCCATCTGTACCGTATACGGGACCACTGATTGTCGGAACTTGATGGAAGGCACCTTTTCCGCTTTCGACGACGACCTTCGTGACGCGGTCTTCTCCGAGCGTGACGTATCTGTCTTCACCATAAGCATCCTTAACGGCCCAGTCCGTGCCTTTTCGAATGACAAACCCAACTTTCGTGGCGTCTTGACCGACCGGGATACGGAAGATGGCCCCATCGTCAGTTATCCGGTATGGATCGACTTGTCCGTCTTTTTTCCCTGTGCTCCATGTCCATAAGTTCCAATCCGTATAGTCATGATTGGCACGGACATACTTCATTTCGATATAGCGTGTCGTTTCCCAAGGATCAGCGAGCTTTGTTGCTGTTTTGAAAGTAGTCGTCAATGCCGGGAGTGTTGTATTCGAAATCGTTCCAGTCACTGCACCTTCTGGAATAGTGGCCGTATATGACGTATTGAGAGCGAGAGCCTCTTTCGGTTGAAGTGTCACGCTCGTACCATTCGTCGTCACATCAACGGGGACACGCGTCTCCCCTTGTTGTAAGGTAACCGATGTGGAATCCAAACGGACGGGTTCATTGAACGTCCATGTGATTGGAGCAGACACATCCACATCAATGGATGATGAGGCCGGGGTCACGGACGCAACTTCAAGTTGGTCGATCGTCTCTACCCCATTTAAGGTGAACGGGGCACTATAAACAGATTGTGTGGATGGCGTGGCGGACACGTTCCAACTATTGGCCAATTGATTGGCAGCATTACTCGGAATCGTATCGAACGCCCCATGTTCTCCGGCGTTATTTCCGCTTAATACAGTTAAGGCACGTACTTGATCTCCATTGTTTAAGCCGAGCAATGAAAGAGGAACTTTTCCTTCAAATCCTTTCGTTCGGTCTAAGGCAAAAGCCGCACCGTTCAACTGATTTAATTGCAAAAGTGGTTTCTCTTGACCAGCCTGATAAAGAGCAGCTTCTTTTACATTCTGATCGCCATCGACTCGGACGAGAATATGATACTGAGGCGCCTTGTCGACACCTTTAAAATCGAATGGATAACCGAGGGGATTCGTCGATACACCTGAATCTTCATCATTGATTTGAAGGGCGATGTTGATATATTGCCCGTTGTCTCCCCAGTTCGGGACATTATTCGCATCTACGTAAAAATAAAGGTGTTGGGCATCATTGTTTATGTATAAATCACCGACATCAAATCCTTGCCATCCAGCAGTGGGCGAACTTGCGAGGGCGGGAATATTAGCCCAATCTGTTTTTGCCCCATCAATTGTGATTGCAGTCGGTTCAGCCAATGCGTTCATCGGAACCCCGGATTGAATGAGCAATGCACCGGACAGGAATAAAGTCGAAGCCTGACGAGCAGTTTTTTTCTTCATGAGACACCTCTTTTGTTTGAGTTAAATTGCACAATTTTATGCAAACGTTTTCAAAAATAGTTTAGCGGAAGTTGTAAGCGCTAACAATATGTTTTTGAAAAAACAATAAATAACCGCGTCTCCTGTTGATTGAGGAGATGCGGTCATGATTCAGTAGCGACGAGTGAACCTTTGACGATGAGTCGTTCCGTCGTATCGAACGTACAAGTGATTAATGTAAGGGTAGGAGTAGCTGTTTCATCTAATACATCAACTCGTTCAGGAGAGACGGTCTCAAGCGATGTCACGACGTATTCGTAAGTGTGCGTATCATCTCGAAGATAGATTTTCATACCAACATGGACTTCATGGAGTGGACCGAATAGAGCGGTCGCATGTTGTAAATAATGACCGGCCAGTGCGTAATTGCCTACCCCCATTTGTTGATCGGGATCCATGGTTCCCGCTCCGACGGCGAGACTCTCATCATCTAACCCTCTTATGATCGGGAGCTCTAGTGAAACATCTGGAATCGAAATGACACCGATTGTCGGCAACTGATGAAACCGATTGCGCGCTTGTAAGACGTCCTTTAAAGAGAGTGGTGTGACTGCCGCAAAATCATAACTCGACTCAATTTCACTCTCGTCTTGTAATTCCATATGTTCAACGACATATTCACTCGTTGAACTGGCGATATTCTCTTTCCAAATCGAACTCGTTAAAAAGAATAGACCACTGCCGAGTAAACAAATTCCGATGATCCATCGAACGTGTCGCTTCATGGAGTCGCTCCTTTCGGGATTGCCCAGGCATCCATCAACTGATCAATCACATTCGGTAACGAGGATTCAGGCAAGTGCGCAAAGCCAAACAAAAATTGTTTGTGCGAATCTGGGTGTACGATGCGATAGTCGTTCATCGATTTGATGGCGATCTCGAACGCTTCAGCGGATTGTTTCAATTCTTGCTCTGTCCGATCGCTGATGACGGTCAAGACAACGTGCAATCCAGCGCTCGCACCTGTCACAGTGACAATCGGTTCGAATGGACGGAAGGCAGCGAGCACGATTTCTAACTTGCGGCGGTATATTTTTCGCATCCGATTCAAATGCTTCTCGAAGTCACCACTCGACATGAATAGAGCCAACGTATGCTGTTCGAATCGTGGGACGCTACACGTGAAGTAATGATGCCGCTCTCGGTAACGATTCAAAAGAGGTGTGGGTAACACCATATATCCAATACGAAGGGATGGCATGAGCGATTTCGAGAAAGTACTGATATAGATGACACGTTCGTTCGGGTCCATACTTTGAAGAGACGGGATCGGTTTACCACTATAACGGAACTCACTATCGTAATCGTCCTCAATGATATACGTCTGGTGAACGAGCGCCCAATTCAATAAACGTTGGCGTCGACTGACGGATAGGACAGTACCTGTCGGAAATTGATGGGCAGGCGTTACGTATAGCGCATCGATTGCATGACGTTCGAGCTCACTGACACAAACGCCACTTTCATCTACCGGGATCGGGATAGAGGTGCGTCCCTGTTGCTCGAATAAAAGACGAGTGAGCGGATAGCCGGGATCTTCAATGCCAAAGACCGATGCGTCAGGTAACAAATCCAAAAGCTGTGGAAGGAGTTGTTCCGTCCCTGATCCGACGATGATTTGTTCAGGTGAACACTGGACGCCTCGTGAATGATAGAGATAGGTCGCAATTTCCTGTCGTAGTTCGAGATCCCCTTGGACGGAACCTAGCGCAAGTAGTTCGTGATGAACTTCATCAACAACGTTCTTGACGTGTCTTTTCCAACGTTCAAACGGAAAAGCAGTCGTATCGATTTGACTTGGCGATACATCGTACGTATACGTCTTTTTAGGTGGAGACGGCGTGATGGTGCTGCTCGATCGCCGGACGTACAGTTCCTCTTGCGGCAACACATAATATCCTTTCCGGGGAACGGATTCAATGTACCCTTCGGCGAGTAACTGGGCGTAAGCGAACTCGACTGTCGTCTGAGACACATCCAAAAATTGAGTCAGTTTACGTTTCGAAGGTAACTTAGTACCCGTCTTTAATGTATCGTCGACGATAGCATCCCGAATGTGTTTATATAACTGCTCATATAGCGGGATGGATGAGTCTTGTTCAAGTGAAAAGGTAAGCATATCCATAAAACGACGTTCCTTTCTTTACAAACCGAAAAAGAAGTATAAGAGAAAACCGAGGATAATCAAGGCTGAGACAATTCCAGGTGTACCAAATGAGGAGCGATGACCTCCTTCAAACGGATCACGGTCGAACATAAACATTCCTCCTTTATACTTCAACACGTTCGAGATAGTAGCCATAGAGTCCTTTATCCAAACTGACCACTTTAAAAAATAAGAATCTGGCACTTTTAATATAGTCAATCCAGCTTATACTAGCAAGTAGAACATGAACTCATGGAGGGATTTCAATGGAAAAGAGACAAGTGGGAACAGATAAAGTAAAACGTGGGATGGCAGAAATGCAAAAAGGTGGCGTCATCATGGACGTCATCAACGCAGAGCAGGCAAAAATTGCTGAAGCTGCAGGTGCAGTTGCTGTCATGGCACTTGAACGTGTACCTTCGGATATCCGTAAAATGGGTGGGGTTGCCCGTATGGCCGACCCAACGATCATTGAAGATGTCATGGGAGCAGTATCTGTTCCGGTTATGGCGAAATGCCGTATCGGACATATCGCTGAAGCGCGTGTCCTCGAGTCGATGGGGGTCGACTTTATCGATGAGAGTGAAGTATTGACGCCAGCAGATGAAGAGTTCCATTTGTACAAACGCGACTATACAGCACCGTTCGTATGTGGAGCACGTGACCTTGGCGAAGCGGCGCGTCGTATCGGCGAAGGCGCAGCGATGATTCGTACAAAAGGTGAGCCAGGAACAGGGAATATCGTGGAAGCGGTTCGTCACATGCGTACCGTACAAGCACAAGTGAAACGTCTCTTGTCGATGAGCGTGGATGAAGTCATGACAGAAGCGCGTGACCTCGGAGCTCCATTTGAAGTGCTTATGCAAATTCGTGAAGCGGGTCGTCTCCCGGTCGTTAACTTTGCGGCGGGTGGAATCGCGACACCAGCGGATGCTGCCTTGATGATGCACCTCGGAGCAGATGGTGTCTTCGTCGGATCTGGTATTTTCAAAGCAGAGAACCCAGAGAAATTCGCACGTGCCATCGTAGAAGCGACAACGTACCACGATGACTATGAGCGAATCGCGCACCTTTCAAAAGGATTAGGTGAGGCGATGAAAGGACTCGACGTCCGTACGCTCAAAGATGAAGAACTCATGGCACCACGAGGCTGGTAAGATGGTAACGATTGGCGTATTAGGGATGCAGGGCGCAATTCGTGAGCATGTTCGTATGCTTGAAGCGCTCGGTGCTCAAACCGTTGTAGTCCGCTCACTAGAAGACTTGAAAGCAATCGATGGATTAGTCTTACCAGGTGGAGAAAGTACCGCGATGCGACGCTTACTCGATCGTTATGAGTTACTTGAGCCACTTCGCGACATGGAGACGTTACCGATGTTTGGTACATGTGCCGGCATGATTCTTCTCGCGAACGAAGTCGAAGGGTATGACGCCCACTTAAAGAAAATTCCGATGACAGTAAAACGTAATGCATTCGGACGTCAGGTCGACAGTTTTGAAGTCGATCTTCCGGTAAAAGGAATCGATGAGCCGGTCGAAGCGGTCTTTATTCGTGCCCCACAAGTAGCGCGAGTTGAACCGGAAGTAGACGTGCTCGCCGAAGTTGAGGAAGCGATTGTAGCAGTTCGTTATAACCAGTACCTTGCTTGTTCGTTCCATCCGGAATTGACGGAAGATTTATCATTGCACCGCTATTTTATCGAGATGGTTAAAGAAAATCAGAAGCAATATGCATAAGTTTGAGGGACCTCATGAAAAGGGGGTCCTTCAAACTTATTTTTTGTTACACTGAACAAAGAAGCGTATAGAAAGGGGAAACTATGTGAAGGCTCGCTATTTAATCATGATATTTGTTGCCATGTTGCTTGTACAAGTAATCGTACCCTCAGTCGCCTCTGCGGCCGCGCCAAAAGTCGACGCGGCGAGTGCGATGCTTGTAGACGTGACGACAGGCCAGGTCTTATTTACAAAACAGGAAGATGCCATGCTTCAGCCAGCTTCGATCACAAAGTTGATGACGGCATTTTTGACGCGTGAAGCAATCGAAGAAGGAAAGCTCAGTTGGAATCAGGAGGTTACACCGAGCGACGCTGCCTTGGCGCTGACGAGAAAACCGGGACTAGCAAGAATCCCGCTACTGAATAAACCGTATACCGTCAAAGAGTTATACGATGCAGCATTAATTCGTTCGGCGAACGAAGCGGCTGTGACGCTCGGGGAAGCGGTGTCTGGTTCAGAAGAGGCGTTCGTCAAAGAAATGAATCGTCGAGCGGATGAATTAGGGATGACACAAACGACGTTCGCGAATGCATCGGGACTCGATTCTGTATCAGCCGGTCTACCAGGAGATAATTTGACATCTGCCAACGATTTAATGAAGTTGGCGATTGCATATTTGACGACTTTTCCGGAAGTGCTCGACGTGACGAAACGGGCATACGTGGATGTCGACGGTGTCCGCTTTGACGCGACGAACCGAATGCTCGCCGACCGAGATCTCGCCTATCCGGGGATGCTCGGCTTTAAAACGGGAACAACGAATGAGGCAGGCTATTGCTTTATCGGTGTTTCGACACGGGATGGTCGCACTGTGTTATCCGTCGTTCTTGGCGCACCATCTGATGAGGGGCGCTATGTAGCGACGAAAGCGTTACACGACTATGCATACGCAGATTTCGTCATGACACCGATTTTACGGACAGGGGAAACCATTTCGGAAACGGCAACGGTCTCTCAAGGTGAAACAGAACAGGTCACTGTCCGAACGACGAATGACTTTGAAGTGTTAGTCGAAAAAGGGAAACCTGTCCCGGAACCGAAAGTTGAACTGCTCGAACTAGACGCTCCGGTCAAGGTCGATACACAGGCAGGTACGGTTACCATTGACTCCTCGGATCAAGTTCGCTATTTAGAAGGAGAGACACCTCCGAAGATGACGCTTGTCACGGCAGAGGCGGTGGATACGGCTTCGTTTTTGACGAGAATGACGCGAGCGTTTGTTGATTTCCTCGATCAAATCAGATTGGCACTTGGAAAAATCAGTCTTGTCGAACAAGTTCAGATGTTGTAAAGTAAGATTAATTCAATGACAGATGCGATGATGAGAATAAGTACGTTACGTACGTCTACTGACAGAGAGCTAGTGGTTGGTGCAAACTAGTGAGATGGCGTAACCGAATCGGCCTCGGAGCATTGGCTTGGAAACAAGTCACGTTTGGCACACGTTACGTGCATCGAGTGGCTCATGCATTTGGGCAACGAGGGTGGCAACGCGGATCCAAGGTGGTTCGTCCCTTTCCTACGGGAAAGGGACGTGCCGCCTTTTTTATATGAAAAAAGGAGGAACAGCAATGTTAGACATTAAACGTTTACGACAAGATTTTGAAGGGATTAAAGAAAAATTAGCTTACCGGGGAGAAGACTTGAGTGCACTTGACCGCTTCCCGCAGTTAGAAGAAAAGCGCCGTGACTTGATTAACGAAGTAGAAGTAAAGAAAGCGAAACGTAATGAAGCGACAAAACAAATCGCTGAATTAAAACGCAACAAACAAGATGCAGAAGGTCCAATCTTAGAAACACGCCGTCTTGGGGATGAAATCAAATTGTTGGATGAGGAGTTACGAGAAGTAGAGGCAGAACTCAACTTGATCTTGCTCAGCATTCCAAACATCCCACATGAGTCAACCCCAATCGGTGAGACAGAAGACGATAACGTGACGATTCGTGAAATCGGAACGAAGCCTGATTTTGATTTCGAGCCGAAGCAACATTGGGACGTGATGGAAGACTTAAAAATCGTCGATGTCGAGCGCGCTGGAAAAGTAACGGGCAGCCGTTTTGTCTTCTATAAAGGATTAGGTGCTCGCTTAGAACGTGCTCTGATCAACTTTATGATGGACCTTCATTCAGACGAGCATGGATACTCAGAAGTATTGCCGCCGTACATGGTCAATCGTGATGCGATGATCGGAACGGGTCAACTTCCTAAATTTGAAGAAGATGCGTTCAAAGTTGCGGATACGAACTACTTCCTCGTTCCAACAGCTGAAGTGCCAGTCACAAACATGCACCGTGAAGAAATCATCCCGGAAACGCAGCTTCCGATCACGTATACGGCATATAGCGCTAACTTCCGCTCTGAAGCCGGTTCAGCTGGCCGTGATACACGTGGCTTGATTCGTCAGCACCAATTCAACAAAGTCGAGCTCGTTCGCTTCGTGAAACCAGAAGAGTCATATGAACAACTAGAGTTATTGACAGGTCATGCTGAAGAAGTATTGAAGCGTCTTGAACTTCCGTATCAAGTACTCAGCATGTGCACGGCAGACCTTGGCTTCACAGCTGCGAAAAAATATGATATCGAAGTATGGATGCCAGCACAAGGAATGTATCGTGAGATTTCTTCTTGCTCTAACTTCGAAGATTTCCAAGCGCGTCGTGCGGGAATTCGTTTCCGTCGTGATGCCAACGCGAAACCAGAATTTGTTCACACATTGAACGGCTCAGGATTGGCAGTCGGTCGAACGGTGGCAGCGATTTTGGAAAACTATCAACAGGCGGATGGATCAGTCGTCATCCCAGAAGTTCTTCGTCCTTACATGGGTGGAAAAGAAAAGATTGAAATGCCGAACTAAACACTTGAGCCGCCTCGATTTTGAGGCGCTCAATTTTTTTTAATGTTTTTTCACAAAAGGGTTTGACATCTGTCTCTTCAGTTGGTACTATAAATCATGTCGAGCGACACTGTTGCTCACGAATTGCATATGAGCTTTGGAGGTGTACCCAAGTGGTTTAAGGGAACGGTCTTGAAAACCGTCAGGGGTGTAACAGCCTGCGTGGGTTCGAATCCCACCACCTCCTCCATTTCTTTTTTGGAGGCTCACACAATTTTATATCTTTTGGAGGTGTACCCAAGTGGTTTAAGGGAACGGTCTTGAAAACCGTCAGGGGTGTAACAGCCTGCGTGGGTTCGAATCCCACCACCTCCTCCACTTTCTTTTTTTTACACTTTTTTAGGCCTGGAGTTGTACCCAAGTCCGGCTGAAGGGGACGGACTCGAAATCCGTTAGGAGTCGCAAGGCTCGCGTGGGTTCGAATCCCACCAACTCCGCTTTCAATCGGGCATCTGCAGAGGCAGATGCATTTTTTGTATCCACAGACATAAGTGCTGTGGATTTTTTTATGCACAAAAAAGAGAGATCACGCTTTTGATGGCGTAATCCCTCTGTATCTTTATCTAACTTTTGCTTCGCGGGCAATCGTTAATTGCTTTTCGATTTTTTCAAGGATGAGTTCGACTGAATCTGGGTCTTTGATGAGGTCGTACTCTTCAATCGAGAGGCGTAGTACTGGGCACAAGTTGAAGTTGTTGATCCACTCTGTGTAGCGTTCGTACATCTCTTCCCAATAAGCGATTGGTGTTTGTTGCTCCATCTCGCGACCGCGCATCTGGATACGTTCAAGGACTTGTTCGAACGAACCTTCAAGGTAAATCAATAAGTCTGGATGCGGGAAGAAGGGTGTCAACACCATAGCCTCGAACAAACTTGAATACGTTTCGTAGTCTGTTGGTGACATCGTTCCTTTTTCATAATGCATTTTTGCGAAGATGCCTGTATCTTCGTAGATGGAACGGTCTTGAATGAAGCCACCACCGTATTGGAAGATTTTCTTCTGTTCTTTAAAGCGTTCCGCTAAGAAGTAAATTTGAAGATGGAAACTCCAACGTTCAAAATCATGATAGAATTTATCGAGGTAAGGGTTCGTATCTACTTTCTCTAGAGACGTTCGGAAGTTTAAAGCATCGGCTAACGAATTGGTAATCGTCGATTTCCCGATTCCAACCATTCCACCGATTGTAATGATCGTATCGTTCGGAATGTTATATTTATCAATCAGCTTCATTTTAATTGTGCTCCTTTAGTTAATTCTAATTCGCGTTCAATCGTCTTCAGGACATGTGTCAAATCGTCCGGATTGTGTACAAAGTCGAGTTCATCCCCACTAAATGAGAGGATTTTCACTTCTGGATGGGCCGCGCGATAGGATTCGACGAACGTCTCATAATCGTGAGCAAGTTGTTCGAGATAATCGCGAGACATATTTTCTTCCACTTCACGTCCACGCAAAGCAACGCGTTTCATCAGTGTCTCAATGCTGGCGTGTAAGTAAATGACGACATCAGGTTTCGGCATATCATGTGTCAAAATCTTATAAATCTGCTCGTACTTGTTTAAATGCGCAGGTTTCAGCGAACGGTGAGCAAAAATCAAGTTTTTGAAAATATGATAGTCCGAAACGACGGATTGCTGTTGACTCAAGTGGTGTTTATGAATATCATCCAACTGCTTGAATCGATTGCATAAGAAGAACATTTCCGTTTGGAAACTCCATTCTTCGATATCTTCATAAAACTTGCCGAGAAATGGGTTCTCTTCTACAATTTCATTCAGCATTTGCATCGAGAAATGCTGACTGATGATATGGGCCAGTGATGTTTTCCCGACACCAATCGGTCCTTCTACCGTTATAAACATATGATGTCATCCTCCATTATCCAAAGTGCAAGTTCCATTCTAGCATAGAATGCGAATGATATGGCGAGGGATTTGATTTTCATTTTTTTTCATAGTGTTAAATAAGAAATGAGGTGAATCGATGGAACGTGATGAACGATTTATGCAGTTGGCCATCGAAGAAGCAAAGAAAGCAGAAGCCATCGGTGAGGTCCCGATCGGCTGTGTGATTGTGAAAGGTGATGAAGTGATTGCGACTGGTCATAATCGTCGTGAAACCGATCTTTTAGCTGCTGCTCACGCTGAGATGATTGCGATTGAAGCGGCGAATGAAGCATTAGGAAATTGGCGATTAGAAGATTGTGAGTTATACGTCACACTCGAACCTTGTCCAATGTGTGCGGGTGCCATTGTGCTATCCCGAGTGAAGCGGATCATCTTCGGTGCGCATGATCCGAAAGGGGGTTGTTGCGGTACGTTGATGAATTTGGTACAAGATGAACGATTCAATCATCAGGCTGACGTAACAGAAAATGTTTTAGCAGAAGAATGTGGGCGACTTCTAACTGATTTCTTCCGGGCGCTTAGAGAAAGGAAGAAACAAGAGAGACTTCATCAGAGAGGTTGCAACCCAATCGATTAAACAGTATAATGTAATAGCACTCGAGATAGTGCATAATTTCATTTACCCATTTGCCGTGCTAGGTGGGGAGGTAGCGGTGCCCTGTCACTCGCAATCCGCTGTAGCGAGACTGAATCCCGATTCGAGGGAGTGCGCTGGTGTGGTCTGCCTTATGTAAGTGGCGTTGACGTCTGAGTCCTGCGCAACGGTCACCCATGAACCAGGTCAGGTCCGGAAGGAAGCAGCCTTAAGTGGTGACGTACCGTGTGCCGCAGGGGTGCTTGGGCTGAGCAAACTGCATGAGTAACGCATGTTGACGTGCTTTCAGAAATCGGTGCGCGGCAGATTTATTTTATAACTTCAATCTATGGCCCCAGGGCTGTAGATTTTTTTGTATGATGAGATAGAGAAGAAAAGTGGGGAAGGAGGCGAACTCATGGCGTATCAAGCGTTATATCGAGTATACAGACCTCAGTCATTTCAAGAGGTCGTCGGTCAAGTCCATATCACACGTACGATTCAAAACGCTTTATTAGAGGAGCGGATGTCACACGCCTATCTATTTTCAGGTCCACGCGGGACAGGGAAGACAAGTTTAGCGAAAATCATTGCTAAGGCGATCAACTGTGAAAGTGCACCGACACGTGAACCGTGTAATACCTGTCCGACGTGTATCGCTATCACGGAAGGTACGAGCCCGGACGTGTTTGAAATCGATGCGGCATCAAATAATGGAGTTGACGAAATTCGAGAAATCCGAGACAAAGTCAAATACCCACCGTCTCAAGGTCGCTACAAAGTATATATCATTGATGAAGTGCATATGTTGTCGACAGGTGCATTCAATGCATTATTGAAAACACTTGAAGAACCGCCAGCACATGCGATTTTTATTTTGGCAACGACAGAACCGCATAAAATTCCGGCAACGATTATTTCGCGCTGTCAGCGATTTGATGTCAAACGACATGAAGTGAGTCAATTGCAAACCCGGATGGCCTATATTTTGAATGATCAAGACCATGATTATGATCCGGAAGCATTGAAACTAATTGCACGGGCTGCTGATGGCGGGATGCGGGATGCCCTTAGCTTGCTTGATCAGGCCTTGGCATTTAGCGATGGGCGTCTGACGGAAGAAGCGGTGTTAGAAGTAACGGGTGCTGTGACGGATGAAACACTGCTCGAAATGGCATACGGGTTACAGAAAAAAGAGTTAAATGCGATTTTGAGTACGCTTGAAATGATGTTACGTGAAGGGAAAGATTTAAAGCGTTTCATCGAAGACTTAGTGTTCGTCCATCGGGATGCGTTACTCTTGAAAGCATCTCCGCAAGCTGCCGACTTATTAGAGCGTGCTCGTCCGACTGATGAGTTCCGTCAGTTTGTCGAAGCGACTTCGACGGACGAATTGTTCCAAGTGATTGAAGAGCTCAATGAGTGCCAGCAGCAAATGAGACTGTCGAATCATCCGAAGGTATTGGTAGAGTTAACGTTCATTCGAATTGCAGAACAAGGTCGCACGATCAGTGAGCAGATGACACAACTTCAAGACCAAGTACGTGAGTTGAGCCGCGAATTGAATGAAGTGAAGAAGAATGGCGTGACTGTGACAGGTGGAGAGGTGGAAAAACCGAAGCCTGCTCCGAAACGAACACAAATCCGAGTGCCGAAAGAGCGGATTCGCCAATTACTTCAGCGAGCTGAGCGGCAGCATTTGAATGCGATTCGCGATAGTTGGGGCGACATCATGACGAATATCCGGATACAGGATGGTCCAATCTTCGCACTCTTCTATGAAAGTGAGGCTGTCCTTTGTGCAAGTGACACCTTACTGGTACAATTTAAAGATGGAATGACATGGCACTATGAACAAGTGAGTTCGAATGGTCGTACGCGTGATGTAATCGAGCAGGCGTTATTTGAAGTTACGGGGATTCGTCGTGAAATTATGGCGGTGCTTGAAACGGATTGGAATGAACTGAAGAATGAGTTCATCCTTCAAAAACAAGCAGAGCGGACAGAACGAGTCGAAGAACCAGAAACTGAAGACCCGTTGGTTGCACAGGCGATGGAACGTTTTGGCGATGTCGTTGAAATCGAAGAAACATAAGGGAGGCGCTCTGAATGCGTGGAATGGGAAATATGAATAACATGATGAAACAAATGCAAAAGATGCAAAAAGATATGGCGAAAGCTCAAGAAGAACTAAAAGAGTTATCAGTAGAAGGTACTGCAGGAGGCGGCATGGTAAAAGTTGTCGTCAGCGGTCATAAAGAGGTTTTAGATGTCATCATTGCAGAAGATGTCGTCGACCCGGAAGATGTAGATATGTTGCAGGATCTCGTCTTAGCAGCAATTAATGATGCGATGAAGCAAGCTGATCAGCTTGTGAATGATAAGATGGGACGTTTCACACAAGGTATGAATCTCCCAGGCTTTTAAGTGAAGAAAGGATCGATGCGAGTTGCAATACCCTGAAGCCATTGGACGATTGATTGAGAGTTTTACGAAACTACCTGGAATCGGTCCTAAAACTGCAGTGCGTTTGGCGTTCCATGTATTAGATATGGAAGAAGACGATGTATTAACGTTTGCGAAGTCTCTCGTCAGTGCGAAACGGGACATCAAATATTGTACCGTGTGCGGTCACATTACAGATATTGATCCTTGTGCAATCTGTAAAGACTCACATCGGGATGAAACGGTAGTTTGTGTGGTTCAAGATTCAAGAGACGTGATTGCCATGGAGAAAATGAGAGAGTATAGAGGGAAATATCATGTTCTTCATGGAGCCATAAGTCCAATGGAAGGGATTGGTCCAGAGGATATTAACGTTTCAAGCTTGCTGACACGGTTACAAGAGAACGAGTCAATCCAAGAAGTGATTTTAGCGACGAACCCGAACATTGAGGGAGAAGCGACTTCGATGTATTTATCACGCTTACTTAAGCCGACAGGAATCCGTGTAACTCGTCTCGCGCATGGTTTGCCCGTCGGTGGGGATTTAGAGTATGCGGACGAAGTGACCTTGTCTCGAGCGATGGAAGGTAGAAGAGAATTATGAAATGGTTTCGTAAGTCGTTAAAAGATGATTATGATCAACGACTACTGACTGAGTTGATGGAAGCGAAAGCTAAGTTTGAGTCGAAACGTCGGATGCTTGAAGTTAGCATCGAAGATACAGGAGAATTAGCGGCTCAAGTGAAGCAAGCAGAAGCTCTTTACTTTTTCTATTTGAAAGAGGCGAAAAAACGAAATGTATCCTTATCGTCTCTCCGTTCATAAGGCGAAGCCGTTGGCTCGCCTTATTTTATTTTTAACCCTATATAATGAAGAAAAAAATATAGTGTGAGTGATTAAAGCATAATTTAATAAATTTCTTAAAACTATTTTAATAAAAGGGTTGCGTGATTAAAGTTTTACTGATATATTAATAGACGTCGCCGAGATAAGTGGCAAACAAAATAAAAAATATTTTAAAAAGTGATTGACCTTTTGTTCTTCACTTGGTAAGATATTAAAGTCGCCAAGAGCGACAGACGAACATTGAAAACTGAACGATGAGGCAAAAATAAGTTTTACAATTTTTGAATGAAGCGCAAGCTTCGTCAATTTAAGAGCTATATCAAATTCTTTGGAGAGTTTGATCCTGGCTCAGGACGAACGCTGGCGGCGTGC
>NZ_JBNNHU010000006.1:0-43852 GCF_050269125.1 Exiguobacterium sp. NPDC077395 | reverse complement strand
CCGTTCCCATGCCGAACACGGAAGTTAAGCGTCTCAGCGCCGAAAGTAGTTGGGGGATCTCCCCCTGTGAGGATAGGACGTTGCCAGGCAACAACGCAGTAGACGATCAAGCATATGCTTGATCGTCTTTTTTTCATAGTCAATAGTTAAGGAGGAATAACAGATGGCTCCTTCTCGGAAAAATCCTTTTACATTTCTAGAGTCTCTAGAACAGCATGTGAGTGAACATCGCGTATCCTTTCACGTCCCTGGGCATCATAATGGTACCGTGACTGATCATACGTTACCGAGCGCATTTGCCAAGGTGATGCCATATGACCTGACAGAACTAGCGCATTTAGATGATTTGCATGACGCTTCTGGGATTATCGATCAAGCAGAAAAAGCATTGGGTGAACTGTATGAAAGTAAAAGTAAGTGGCTCGTCAATGGTTCAACTGTTGGAAATTGGAGCATGCTTGCGGCAACTGTAAAACGTGGTGAGCGAGTATACGTTCAACGAAACTCACATAAGTCGGTCTGGAACGCAATTGAATGGTTAGGGTTAAAACCAATCCTATTAACACCTACAATTGAACGTGGTACAGGAATTCCAACCGTGGTGACATTAGAAACGATTGAACAGGCTGTTCAAGAATTCCCGGGAGGACGAGCCGTCATGTTAACGTCTCCTACGTACTATGGAGACATGGCCGATATTCGTGCGATTTCAAATTATTTGTCTTCACTTGAGATTCCATTACTCGTCGATGAAGCACATGGTGCCCATTTAATTCATCCTAAATTGCTTCAGCGTTCTGCGATTTTTGAGGGAGCGAGTGCAGTTGTACAGTCTGCACATAAAACACTACCTGCATTGACGATGGGAGCTTGGATTCACTATAAAGAAGACATCGATGAAATTCGGTTAAAGCATGCATTATCTTCATTTCAGACATCAAGTCCTTCTTATCTTATTATGGCTTCATTAGACTATGCACGGTCCTATTTAGAAAGTCTAACGGACGAAGCATGGTCTTCTATTCAAAAGAGTCATGCTCATTTTGTACTTGAGCTGAAGCGTGCAGGTTTTACTGTCAAAGTGGGGGACGATTTTACGAAAGTAACGGTCATGACGTATCCGAAAAATGGATTAGTCTTTAGTGAACATCTTGCATCAATCGGAATCGATATTGAATTAGCTGCAGTGGATCATGTGTTATTCTGTTTGCCATTAAGGGAAATAACAAAGCAGGAAATTGAGCATTGGATTAAATTGATTAAAAAGGCAGCTACACATGTCCCGATCATTGATGAGGATGAAACGATTTTTCCTTTCCCTCAAACACAACGTGTATCTGAACTCTATACGTTAGTTGGGAATGAACAAGTGCAACGTTTATCCTTCAAACAAGCAATCGGATTTGTTTCAGCAGAAACGGTGATTCCATATCCACCAGGGATTCCATGGATTCTAAAAGGAGAGCGGATTACTGAGGAAAAAATACGAGTGCTCCTAGAGTGGATTTCTTTAGGGAGGAAGCTTCAAGCAAGTAAGCATGTTATGATAGAGCAAATTGACGTTATTGTAGAGGAGTTTTAAAAAGTGAGCGGAATGTTTATAACGGTTGAAGGACCAGATGGATCAGGTAAGTCTACACAACTTCAACTATTAGTCGAGAGTCTAAAACAAAAAGGATATGACATCGTTGTGACCCGTGAACCTGGAGGAACAACTGTGGGAAATCAAATCCGCGAAGTCTTATTATCCCCGGATCATCATGAGATGACACCACGAGTGGAAATGATGCTTTACGCTGCTTCACGAGCACAGAATGTGGAACAAGTGATTCGTCCGGCATTGGAGCGAGGGGCAATCGTTCTATGTGATCGATTCATCGATGCATCTATTGCTTATCAAGGATACGGTTTACAATATGACCTTGATCAAATCCAATCGCTGAATGAATGGGCAACGAACGGTTTGACACCGGATTTGACTTTCTTGTTTGATTTAAGCCCTGAAAGAGCGAGTGCACGAATGAAAGATCGAGGGCAACTCGATCGGATTGAAAGTCGTGATCAAGCGTTCCATGAGCGTGTTTACGAAGGATTTCAAACGTTACTTAAACAGTACCCAGAACGAATCATCCGAATTGATGCCGATCAATCGATTGAATGTATTCAAGATGAGGTACTCGATTATACAATAGAACGATTACAACAAGGAGGCGTACAACAATGATGAAAATGGTGATTGCAATTGTACATGATAAGGATAGCGCACGTTTGTCTGACGCATTGGTCGAACAAGATTTTCGTGCAACGAAATTAGCTACAACAGGTGGATTTTTAAAAGAGGGGAATACAACGTTTATGATGGGTATTCCACAGGAACGCCTCGATGATTTAATGGATGTGATTCAATCGAACTGTTCGAGTCGTGATCAAATGATTACGCCAATCTCTCCAATGGGAGGACATGCTGATTCGTATATTCCTTACCCAGTCGAAGTACAAGTTGGAGGTGCGACTGTATTCGTCTTGCCGATTGAAGGATTCCATCAGTTTTAATGGGAGTTGGGCATATGCGTTTTCAGGAATTAAATGAGTCGCAAACAGTGGTTGCTCGAATCATTCAAAATTCAATCATTTCGAATAAAGTTGGGCATGCGTACATCTTTTCGGGCGATTATGAACCCTACTTAATTGAAACAGCCACATTGTTTGCGAAAGCCTTGTTTTGTGAATCACCACAGGGAGCAGAACCGTGTGGAGTGTGTCGAAACTGTCGACGCATGGATTCAAAAAACATTGTTGACTATATCGAAGTGGAGCCGGATGGGGCTAGCATCAAAAAAGAACAGATTCAACAATTACTCAGTGACCTATCGTTACGAGGTGCTGAAGGAGATCGCCAAGTGTATGTCATCCATCAAGCTCATAAGATGACGACTCAAGCGGCAAATAGTTTATTGAAGTTCTTTGAAGAACCAGGTGTGGGGAAGCTTGCTATTTTGGTGACGACACAACCACAGTTACTTCTTCCGACGATTCGTTCGCGAGCTCAACAACTTGCTTTTCGCCCGATTGACCGCGCGAAGTTAGCACAAACGATGTCAGAAGAATTGTCATGTACGTACGATATGGCTTACCTTGCTTTGACCGTTTATCCAAAATGGGATGATGCGAAAGAAGCAGTTGAGCAGGAGTGGTTTGTACAGGCGTATGGGCTAGTGGTACAATTAATTGAAGTATTGACGAAACGACCTCAAGAGTTGCTCTTGTTCGCCCAGGAAAAATGGTTAGGACATTTCAAAGGACGAAATGAGTTACGAGTTGGCCTCGAATTATTCGAACATTGGTTAGAGGAGGCACTTCATCTCAAAGTGCGAGATACGTATACTCCAAAGCTATTTAAGAACGAGGCGGCTTTATATCACGCATTTATTCAGAATCGATCTGTCTCTAAACTCACACATGCAATTGAAAGTGTGCATGCGGCAATTCGACGTCTCGAGGCAAACGTCAATCCTCAATTAACTTTCGAACGACTTTCGTTCGATTTGCAGAAAGGATAGAAGCGCGTGCTTGAAGTAGTTGGAGTCCGCTTTAAAGAAGCGGGAAAAATCTATTACTTTTCACCAGGCGATGCAACGCTTAAACGTGGGGAACATGTCATCGTTGAAACGGTACGTGGCATTGAGTATGGCGAAGTCGTCCAAGTCGATAAAAAGCTCGGCGAAGATGAAGTCGTCATGCCGTTGAAGACAATCCTTCGCGTCGCGGACCAAAAGGATGCGGATATCGTACGCGATAATCGACTGGCAGCCGTTGATGCTCACGCCGTCTGTGAAGAAAAAATTCGAGAACATCAATTAGACATGAAGTTAGTCGATGTTGAGTATACATTTGATCGCAATAAAGTGATCTTTTATTTTACTGCCGAGGGTCGCGTCGACTTTCGAGAATTGGTAAAGGACTTGGCTAGCGTGTTTCGGACACGGATCGAACTCCGACAAATCGGTGTTCGTGACGAAGCGAAGCTACTAAGTGGGATTGGACCATGTGGTCGAGTTCTTTGCTGTTCGTCATTTCTTGGGGAGTTTGAACCAGTCTCCATCAAAATGGCCAAAGACCAGAATCTTTCGTTAAATCCGAATAAAATTTCTGGAGTGTGTGGTCGTTTGATGTGCTGTTTAAAATATGAGAATGACACGTACGAAGAATTAAAACGCGATTTACCAGACGTCGGCAAGCGAATCAAAATTCCAGAAGGTGATGGTCGTGTAATCGGTCTCAACATTTTGGACCAACTTATTCAAGTTGAACTCCACGATCGGACGCGTGTCGTCACATATACGATTGATGAACTTGTTGAAGTGGGTGCGATTAAACGAAAACCGTCAAAACAGTGATGGGGTGCTGAGCAGTGGAAAGAATGGACAAAAAAGAAGTGATGATGCGTGTAGATGCGATCGAGCAACAGATGCAACTCTTGACGGAGCACTTAGGCGTATTAAAAGAACAGCTCGCCTATTTGCTTGAAGAGAATCAGCATATGTATCTAGAGAATCATCACTTGCGCGAAAAAGTCGAACAATTGGCAGAAGTTGATACGACAAATGGTGATTCACAAATCGCATTGTCTGGAAAAGGGCAGAACAATTTGGCTGCGCTGTATCAAGAAGGATTCCATATTTGTAACCTCCATTACGGACAGGTACGAAAAGATGGGGATTGTCTCTTCTGTTTGTCGATGCTCAATAAACATTAATACGTGGCGATAGATAGGGATTCCCTATCCGTCGCCTTTCTTTTATAGAAGGAGGAAACAATGGTAACGGTAAAGGATGGAGAGCGCCTCGATGATTTGCTTGGACGCCCTGGCAAGATTATTCAAAGTGACGATGTGTTCTCGTTTTCATTAGATGCGGTACTACTGGCAGAGTTTGTATGGGTACCGATTCAAAAAGGGCAATTGGTCGATTTGTGCGCCGGTACGGGAGCAATTCCACTTTTCTTGTCGTATCGTACAAAAGGAACGATTACAGGTGTAGAGATTCAATCGAAACTCGTTGATATGGCGAATCGAAGCATGGCGGTCAATCGCCTCGAGAATCGCATTCAAGTTGTAGAGGGGGACGTCAAAGCGGCAGCGGCACAACTCGGGCACGCTCGTTATGATGTGGTCACGTGTAATCCCCCGTATTTTCTAGCAAATGAAACGTCATTGCGGAATCAAAACGAACATCATACCATTGCACGCCATGAGGTGTTGTGCACGCTAGAAGATTGTATTAAAACGGCTAGTCAACTCGTCAAACCAGGAGGGAAAGTGGCGTTCGTGCATCGGCCAGAACGCTTACTCGATATCCTGACATTGATGCGTACCTACCGAATTGAACCGAAGCGAATGCAGCTCGTATATCCGAAAGCTGGACGCGAAGCGAATACGTTATTAATCGAGGGATCGAAAGATGGAAAAGCAGGTCTTAAAATTTTACCACCATTTGTTGTATATGAAGAAGACGATACGTATACGGAAGCGATGCGAGCCATTCTCGATGCCTAAACATTATACGTATATCGTGGAATGTCAGGACGGGACGTATTATACAGGCTATACAACGAACGTGGAAAAGCGAATCATTGCACATAATGCCGGGAAAGGGGCGAAGTATACGAAAGCTCGACTTCCCGTAAGACTTCGGTATGTGCAATCGTTCGATACGAAACGGGAGGCCATGCAATACGAATGGTCCATTAAACAATTGACCCGCGCGCAAAAAGAGAAGTTGATGGAGGGGACGACTAATGAATTCACAGAAGAGTTATCAAACTGAACAACCAACGTTGTATGTCGTACCAACGCCAATCGGCAATTTGGAAGATATGACATATCGAGCGGTGCGAACGCTTCAAGAAGTGGATTTAATCGCAGCGGAAGACACTCGCCAAACGATGAAGCTTTGTCGCCACTTTGAAATTCCAACAAAACTGATTAGCTATCATGAACACAACAAAGAAGTAAGTGGACCGAGACTGATTGAGGATCTGTTGGCTGGAAAGTCGGTTGCGGTTGTTTCGGATGCTGGAATGCCTGGTATTTCAGATCCGGGGAGTGATCTCGTACGGTTAGCCATCGAGGCAAACATTCCGGTAGTCGTCTTACCAGGTGCCAATGCAGCACTTACGGCGTTGGTTGCTTCAGGTCTTCCGACAGAACGTTTCCTCTATTACGGTTTTTTACCACGTAAAAAGAAAGATCGCGTCGATGTCCTCGAGTCGATTCAATATGAACAGGGTACGATTATTTTCTATGAAGCCCCTCATCGATTAAAGGAGATGTTAACGGCGATTCGACAAGTGTTTGGTAACCGTCAGCTTGTATTAGGTAGAGAGTTAACCAAAACGTTCGAAGAGTTTTTGAGAGGATCAGTCGATGAAGCGTTACAGTGGTGCGAAGGTGAAGTACGCGGAGAGTTCGTCGTTCTTGTGAGCGGTGCGACAGAAGCGGCACCTACGACAATGTGGTGGGAAGCGCTCTCTGTCTATGAACATGTTGTTCATTATATAGAAGAGGGATTGAAGCCAAACGCGGCCATTAAACAGACCGCAAAAGATCGTGGTGAATCACGAAACGATGTCTATGATGCGTATCATCAACTGCACAAAAAAGAGTAAGCAAGGAAATCCTTGCTTACTCTTCGCTGTAGTAGTTTTCGAGCATGTTCTTCAATTCAACGAGAACACGTTGTGCACCTTCTGGTGACAAGATAAGTTTGCCGTCTGCCAATTTGAAGTTATCGTCTGATACTTCACCTGTAACTTGGCAAGTCATGTTTGGCTTATATTTTTTCAAAACGATTTGATCGTTGTCGACGTAAATCTCGAGAGCATCTTTCTCTGCGATCCCAAGTGTACGGCGCAATTCGATTGGAATAACGACACGACCAAGCTCATCAACCTTACGAACAATACCTGTAGATTTCATTTGTGTTTCCTCCTCCAATGGTGTCGAAATCTCATGGTGACATGAATCGTCAAAATTCGACAATGTGACTACAGCAAAAAGCATACTAAACTTTCCAATTGCAGTCAACTGCTTACTATCTGGAAAAGCAATTTTTCGAAATTTGTCGAATCAAGAGCGATATATACCTAAATTTCCCCGATAGTTTGAACTTGAAACAAAGAAAGGGTATTTTTGGAACATTTATGACGAACTAAACGCAAAATAATTCCAAACAATTAGGTTTGGAAATTCTTTTGTCGAACCGTGTATAATGAGAATTGCATATGTCGAAAGGATGGAGAATAAATCATGGCGAAGCCGACTTTTTATATTACAACCCCAATTTATTATCCGAGTGCAAAATTGCATATCGGACACGCATATACCACGGTAGCAGGTGATGCGGTTGCTCGCTACAAACGTTTAAAAGGATTTGACGTCCGCTATTTGACGGGAACGGATGAGCATGGTCAAAAGATTCAAGAAAAGGCGAAAGAAGCAGGCGTGACGCCACAAGCCTTCGTCGATGAAGTTGTCGAAGAAATCAAAATCCTATGGGACCGTCTTGAGATTTCATACGATGATTACATCCGTACGACAGAAGACCGTCATAAGAAGGTTGTCGAACACGTCTTTGAAACGTTACTTAAAAATGGAGACATTTATCTTGGTGAATACGAAGGATGGTATTCTGTACCAGATGAGACGTATTATACAGAGTCTCAGCTTGTCGATGGAAAAAGTCCTGACAGCGGACATCCGGTCGAGCTCGTGCGCGAAGAGTGCTATTTCTTCCGTCTCAGCAAATATGCGGATCGCTTGATTGAATATTTCGAGTCACATCCTGATTTCATCTTGCCAGAATCTCGTAAGACAGAGATGATCAATAACTTCTTGAAGCCAGGTCTTCAAGATTTAGCGGTATCACGTACGACGTTTGACTGGGGCGTACAAGTCCCATCGAACCCAAAACACGTTGTTTACGTATGGGTCGACGCGCTCACGAACTATATCTCGTCACTCGGGTACGGGACAGACAACGACGAGCTCTTCAATCGCTATTGGCCGGCTGATGTCCATTTAGTCGGAAAGGAAATCGTTCGTTTCCATACGATTATTTGGCCAGCTCTCTTGATGGCGCTTGACCTTCCGTTACCAAAACAAGTGTTTGCGCATGGTTGGTTGCTCATGAAAGACGGGAAGATGTCGAAATCAAAAGGAAACGTGGTGGATCCGATTCCGTTGATTGACCGCTACGGATTGGATTCTGTTCGTTACTACCTTCTTCGTGAAGTACCATTCGGAGCAGACGGTACGTTCACACCGGAAGCGTTCGTCGATCGCTTGAACTTTGATTTAGCGAACGATCTCGGGAACTTATTGAATCGTACGATTGCGATGATTAAAAAGTATTTCGATGGGAATATTCCGGCGTACAACGGAAATGTCACAGCGTTTGATGACGCGTTATTGAGCATGGTGAAAGAAACGACTCGTAAAACAGAAGAAGCTATGGAGCACATGGAGTTTTCGGTCGCCCTCACAAACATCTGGCAGCTCGTCAGCCGTGCGAATAAATATATTGATGAGACACAGCCGTGGGTACTCGTGAAAGATGAATCGAAGCGCGAAGAACTCGCTTCTGTCATGACACACCTCGCGGGCGTACTTCGTCACGTTGCCATCATGATTCAACCGTTCATGACACGTGCACCGAAAGAAATGTTCCGTCAGCTCGGACTCGAAGGGGAAGACATGTCTTGGGAAGCGCTAGAGACGTTTGCCGACTTCAATAACGCTGTTGTAACAGACGGGACACCAATCTTCCCACGTCGTGACGTGAAGGAAGAAGTGGATGCGATCCAAGAAATGATGCGTCAAGCGTCGAAAGCGCGGATTGAGGAAACGGAGACAGCGACAGAAGAAGTCGATGAAGACGTTCGTCCTGAAATCACGATTGATGTCTTTGATCAGGTCGAATTCCGTGTCGGTCAAATCGTGGAAGCCGATAAGATCAAAAAAGCGAAAAAACTGTTGAAACTTCAAGTTGATCTCGGGAAAGAGACGCGTCAAATCGTGTCAGGTATTGCTGAATGGTATGCCCCTGAAGATTTAGTTGGCAAGAAAGTGATCGTTGTCGCAAACTTGAAACCAGTCAAGCTCCGTGGAGAATTATCACAAGGAATGATTTTAGCTGCGGACCGTGACGGCAAGTTAGAACTTGCGACAGTCTCGGATCAAATGCCGAACGGTGCCATCGTCAAATAATGAAATGGGGGAGACCACGGTCTCCCTCTCTTTTTCTAAGGAGGAACCAAGATGTTGATTGATACACACACGCACATTAATGCGGAGCAGTTCAATGAAGATGTGGAGGAGACGATTGAGCGGGCAAGAGAAGCCGGCGTTTCTCCGCTACTCGTCGTCGGATTTGATACGCCGACCATCGACCGAGCCATCGAGCTAGCCGAAACACATGAAGACATCTATGCCATCGTCGGATGGCACCCGGTCGATGCGATCGACTGTACGGATGCAGATTTAGAACGGATCGAGACTCTCATGAGTCACCCAAAAGTGATGGCACTCGGTGAAATCGGTCTCGACTATCATTGGGATAAGTCACCGAAAGATGTACAACAGCGCCTATTCCGTCAACAGATTGCCATCGCGAAACGGACAAATATGCCAATCGTCATCCATAACCGCGAAGCAACGGCAGACGTGCTCGATATTTTGGAAGAAGAACATGCGGAGGAAGTCGGTGGGGTGTTCCATAGTTACAGCATGTCGGTAGAACTTCTCCCTCGTTGCCTAGACTTGAACTTCTATATTTCTTTAGGAGGACCGGTCACGTTTAAAAATGCGAAAGTTCCAAAGTTAGTCGCACAAGAAGTACCGTTAGATCGTCTTCTTGTCGAAACGGACTGCCCATACTTGACGCCGACTCCGTTCCGCGGAAAACGAAACGAACCGGCCTATGTGAAGTACGTTGCGGAAGAAATCGCGTCACTTCGAGACATCTCGTATGAGGAGTTGGCAGAAGCGACGACGGTCAACGCGAAGAAACTGTTCCGCCTCCCATGATCAAGCGTGTATTCGCCAGTATAGGCGTGATTGTGACTGCAGCTGTCGCATACGTCATGTTGCAACCTGAACCGATCAAGGTCATCGATGATGATGTGGTAATTGAACATGAGACACGGGCTGATTCCGTCCTTGAGGTACTCGAGGAATTGAATATCACATTAGACGAAACGGATTATGTTACTCCGGCATTGAGTGAGGACGTTCCAGAAGATCGACTCATTCGAATCGAACGTTCACATGAGGTTTCGCTTCAAATCGGATACGGACAAACAGAAGTCATTCAAACGAGAGAGCGGACCGTAGAAGATGTCTTATTGCGGTACGGGGTGACTGTACGGGACGGAGATACGGTTTATCCGTCTGTACGCACTGCCGTCACGAATGGGATGACAATTCGCTACCAGCCGGTTGTTGCCGTCAATTTAATCGTCGGGCAAGATGCGTCGACCGTCTATACGATGGCAACGGATGTAGCGCAATTACTGAGGGAAGCGAATGTTGACGTGACAGAACGTGACACAGTGCTACCAGACGCATCGACACCGATACGGGATGGCCTGACGATCACGGTCAATACGAATCGTGACGTCGTTCAATACGAGAGTCAATTGATTCCGTACGACATGGTCGAGGAAGAGGATGACACGCTAGAAGAAGGTGTGAAGCAAACCGTGCAGGTCGGAGTTCCTGGACTCGAACGGACAAGGTATGCACTTACTGTGGAAAATGGTACAATTACAAATCGTACGAAAACGGATGTCGAGACGTTACGTAAAGCAATGCCACAGATCATCAAAGTCGGGACGAAAAAGGTCACAGAGCCCGTTACAGAGCCTACGACAGCGGACGAGTCGAGCCCGTTCATCCCGGAAGCTGAAGTCGAGATAGCAGAGCCACCGAAAACGGACGATGTGTTAGATTTCTCATCCGCGAAGCAGTTACTCGTAGAAGCAACAGCTTATACGAACAATCCAGAAGACACGGTGACGTATGACGGACGAGTACTGACAAGAAGCGGTTATGATGTGACGGATACGATTCTCTTCGAGGGTATGCGCATCATTGCCGTCGACCCGGCAATCATTCCTCTCGGTACCCGCGTGTATGTGGAAGGGATTGGCATGGCGATTGCGCTAGATACGGGAAGTGCGATCAAAGGTCAAAAAATCGACATCATGATGGATGAAAAGGAGGAGGCCGTGACGTTTGGTCGCAAGCCGCTTACCATTTGGGTCATTCCAAAGCAGGAAGAAGAGAAAGAAGGAACAGACAATGCGTGAGAAAATACAAGAAATTATCGTCGTAGAAGGGCGTGACGATACGGCGCGGCTTCAGGAAGTGTTTGAGGTCGATACGATTGAAACGAACGGCTCTGCCGTATCCAATCAGACGATTGAACGAATTCGCCGTGCGCAAGAGAAGCGTGGGGTCATCATTTTGACCGATCCGGATTATCCAGGAGACCGTATTCGAGCAATCGTCGAAGAGCGGGTCAAAGGGTGTAAGCATGCCCATCTGCCACGTGCTGAGGCAAAAGGGAAACGTGGGAAAATCGGGGTGGAACATGCGACCCCGGAGTCGCTTCGTCGAGTCTTACGCGCCGTATTTGAACCACGTGTTGAAACGAACCAGCCGATTGTCACGCGAAAAATGGTGTTGGACGCGGATTTAATCGGTGGAGAAGCGGCAGCGAAACGTCGAAAGCGACTCGGTGTATTGCTTCGAATCGGTGAGCCGAATGCGAAACAATTCGTGAAACGAGTCGAGGCGCTCGGCGTCACAGTCGAAGAGTGGGAGCAAGCACTTGCTCAATTAGAGGAGGAACAGGGTTGAAAGATATTGCAACAATCCAACGAACGAAAGCCATTTTAGAGCGACATGGTTTTTCATTTAAAAAATCGCTCGGTCAAAACTTTTTAATCGATTTAAATATTTTAAGTAAGATTGTCGGTGCGGCGGAACTCAGTGAATCGAGTGGTGTCCTCGAAATCGGACCCGGGATCGGTTCTTTGACTGAACAATCGGCCAAGCGCGCCAAGAAAGTTGTAGCACTTGAGATCGATCAGCGTCTCTTACCGATTCTGGAGGATACGATGTCTCCGTATCCTCACGTGAAAGTTATCCATGGAGATGCTTTAGAATTAAATTTACGTGAGATTGTAGAGCAAGAATTTTTGAAAGAAGGCATTGAAGACATCTCGGTTGTTGCCAACTTACCATACTATGTCACCACACCGATTATCATGCGATTGCTTGAAAGTGGTGTGAAATTCCGCTCGCTCGTGATGATGATTCAAAAAGAAGTGGCAGAACGGATTGGGGCAAAACCTGGGACGAAGGCGTACGGTTCGCTATCGATTGCGATTCAGTATTATGCAGAGGCCGAAGTCAGTTTTGTCGTTCCAAAGAACGTGTTTATTCCGGCGCCGAACGTCGATTCGGCAGTCATTACACTCCGTATGCGCAAAGAGCCGGCGGTGCAGGTGAAAGACGAAGCCTTTTTCTTTGATATCGCACGCGCAAGCTTCGCACAACGCCGTAAAACCATTCTGAACAACTTAACAAACTATATTGGAAAAGAACACAAAGTCGAACTTGAACGCGCGCTTCATGAGGCAGGAATCGATCCGAAACGTCGGGGAGAGACGTTAAGCCTAGAAGAATTCGCACGATTGTCTGACACAATTTTACCACTTAAAAATAGTTGACGACCTTAAAACGAGTCGTTATAATATTAAACTTTATTTTCATATTCAATTATGCTATACTTGTAACAGTGAGGTGAAGCGTATGCCAAAGACGTTACAAGAAATCAGACAGAAGCTCGAATCGCATGTTGGTGAACGATTGACGTTGAAAGCAAACGGCGGTCGTAAGAAAGTCGTTACTCGGTTTGGAACGCTCGTTGAGACATATCCTGCGGTGTTCGTTGTGAAATTGGATGAAGACCTGCATAATGTGGAACGTGTCTCGTATAGCTACGCTGATGTCCTAACGGATACAGTTAAAATTGAATTCGGCAATTGATTTATAAATGAGGGGCGGATGCATTGGCAGCTGCTTCTTTTTTTGTGCGCCTGTTTACGGTACAATGTCGAACAGGAGACAAATGGGAAGGGTGAACGTGATGCGCACGATCAGTGTGAAAGCGCCGGCAAAAATTAATTTGACGCTCGATGTCCTCGGAAAGCGTCCGGACGGCTATCATGAAGTAGAAATGGTAATGACGACAGTCGATTTAGCAGACCGCTTAGAGTTGACGATTTTAGATTCGAATGAGATTCGGATTCAATCAGAGCACGCCTACGTGCCAAATGATCATCGAAACTTGGCATATCGTGCAGCAGAGTTGTTGCGGGAGCGTTTTAATATTCAACAAGGTGTGGAGATTGTACTCGATAAACAAATTCCAGTGGCAGCTGGGCTTGCTGGTGGCTCGAGTGATGCAGCGGCGACGCTTCGTGGGATGAACGAGTTATTCTCGTTAAACCTGTCATTAGAAGAGCTAGCAGAGCTCGGTGCGGAGATCGGGTCTGACGTTTCATTTTGTGTCATCGGTGGGACAGCCATTGCCCGAGGTCGTGGTGAACAGTTAGAAATGATTCCGGCACCGCCGCCATGCTACGTCGTACTCGGAAAGCCCAAGCTAGGAGTATCGACTGCAGATGTGTATCGCGCCGTGCGTATGGATGAAGTTCATCATCCGAACACAGGTGCGATGGTGGAAGCGATTCGTCAAAAAGATTTTCATGGGATTTGCGAAAATCTTGGAAACTCACTCGAGAGTGTGACGCTCAAGCTTCATCCGGAAGTGAAACAAATCAAAGAAACGATGCGGCATTGTGGGGCAGAAGGTGTGCTCATGAGCGGTAGTGGACCGACTGTGTTTGCACTCATTGAGCATGAGCAAAAGGCGCATCGCATCTACAACGGTCTAAAAGGATTTTGCCCAGAAGTGTTCGTCGTTCGGATTCTCGGCAAAAGACATTGAACAAAAACGAATGAAAGTGATATATTCTCAATAGAACATTCGTTTATTATTGAAGATGTGAAGGAGAATCCGTATGAAAATTCGTAGAAGTGGTCGTCTCGTCGATATGACCCGTTATTTGCTTGACCATCCGCATCAGCTTGTCTCGTTGTCGATGTTTTCAAGTCGCTATAAAGCCGCAAAGTCGTCAATCAGTGAAGATCTTGTCATCGTGAGTGAGATGTTATCTCATGATGGGATCGGAAAGCTTGTGACCGTTCCTGGTGCAGCGGGTGGTGTGATGTTTATCCCAGGCTGGAGTAAGGAAAAATCGCTTGAGATGATTGATACGCTCTGTGAGCAATTATCAAAACCGGAGCGTCTCTTACCAGGGGGTTATCTCTACCTTACAGATGTACTAGGTAATCCGAGTCAGGTGAAACCGATGGGACAAGTCTTTGCGTCTGTATTCGCCGATCGTAAAGTCGACGTGGTCATGACGATTGCGACGAAAGGAATCCCCCTTGCTTATGCTGTCGCAGAACAATTAGGTGTACCATTCGTCATCGTCCGTTCAGATAGTCGTGTAACGGAAGGATCGACAGTCAGTATCAATTATGTATCAGGTTCTTCGAAGGCGATTCGCACAATGGCGCTCGCACGTCGTAGCCTGCCGCGTGGCGCGAATGTGCTCTTGATCGATGACTTCATGAAAGCAGGGGGAACGATTCGGGGGATGATGAGTCTCTTGAACGAATTCGAGGCGAACCTGGCAGGTGTCGGTGTGTTGATGGAAGCAGAAGGCGCCGAGAAGAAGATGGTCAGCGAATACGTCAGCTTGATGAAATTGACGAACGTCGACCCGGATGAAGGGCTTGTCACCATTTCACGGGGGAATGTGGAACAGTTCCTAAAATGATTGGCAAAATTTTGATTTCGATTTATGATTAGAGGGTATAGAGTTATCAATATCGAGTCATGACGTTCGTTCGAAACCAACTGAACCTTATAGAAGACCACACCATGGCATAGACAACGATGAAAAAGGGGATGCGAAACATGCAGATCACAGACGTAAAAATTCGCAAAGTCGCGACAGAAGGCAGAATGAAAGCGTTGGCCTCAATCACACTTGACCATGAATTCGTTGTACATGACCTTCGAATCATCGAAGGAAGTAGCGGTCTATTTGTCGCCATGCCGAGCAAACGGACACCAGAAGGTATTTTTCGGGACATCGCGCATCCGATTAACGGGGAGATGCGACAAAAAGTTGAAGCAGCTGTATTGGAAACCTATTCCAATATGGAAGTGGAGGTGCTGGACCCTCAGCACGTGTCGTACGGCACGAATGAATGACAGCAAACAGCGGTTAGGTTACCTACCGCTGTTTTTTTGCGTTTCATTGGTTAAGGAACGGTACAACTATTGAAACGAAGGCATGGTTTCGATATAGTAGAAACGGTGTAAATAGGATTTAGTTGCAGAAAAGCCGAACTATACAGACCAATCACAGCTGTTGTGAGATAGGAGCGAATGAAGAATGGAGCGTTTTGCAGTCATTTTGGCAGCAGGAAAAGGGACGCGAATGAAGTCGAAGCTTTATAAAGTACTTCATCCGGTTCTAGGAAAACCGATGGTCGAGCACGTTGTCGACCAGTTAGACCAAATCGGTGTCAGTCGTCAAATCGTGATCGTTGGCCATGGGGCGGAAGCGGTACAAGATACGCTCGGCACACGAGTGGAATATGCGGTCCAAGAAGAACAACTTGGAACAGGGCATGCTGTTCAAATGGCGGAAGCAGAGCTTGCGGGTAAAGCAGGGGCGACACTTGTCGTCTGCGGAGATACACCGTTACTAACGGCAGAAACGTTGGAAGCCCTTCTCGCTCATCACGAAGCGCAACAAGCGAAAGTTACTGTGTTGACTGCGATTGCAGATGATGCGACAGGATACGGTCGTGTTGTTCGTGGTGAAGATGGGAACGTGACGAAAGTCGTTGAGCATAAAGATGCTTCTGAGACAGAACTTGCCATCAATGAAATCAATACGGGAACGTACGTGTTCGATAACGAGTTATTGTTCGACGCGCTCAAACAAGTCGGAAACAATAACGCGCAAGGCGAATACTACTTGCCTGACGTCATCTCGATTGCAAAAGAAGCTGGCGAAGTCGTCGCAGCACATACAGCGCCAACGTTTGATGAGACAATCGGGGTCAATGACCGCGTTGCCTTGTCACAGGCGGAAGCAATCATGCGCAAACGCACGAACGAACGTCTCATGCGTGAAGGCGTCACGTTCATGGACCCGGCATCGACGTATATTTCTCCAGATGTGGTGATTGGTTCGGATACAATCATCTATCCGGGTACGGTCATCCTTGGGAAGACGACAATTGGTTCGGAATGTGTCATCGGACCGAACTCAGATATCCGCAACAGTGTGATTGAAGATCATGCAGTCGTACGTCAGTCTGTCGTGACAGATAGCAAAATCGGTGAAGCGGCTCAGGTCGGACCGTTCGCTCACTTGCGCCAACAAGCTGTACTTGGTGCGAACACACGCGTCGGAAACTTCGTCGAGATTAAAAAATCGTCGTTTGGTGACGGTGCGAAAGCTTCGCACTTGAGCTACATCGGGGATGCGTCAATTGGCGAACGTGTCAACTTAGGTTGTGGATCAATCACGGTCAACTATGACGGCAAAAACAAGTTCGAGACAGTGGTAGAAGACGATGCGTTCGTCGGCTGTAACGTCAACTTGATTGCCCCGGTAAAAGTCGGAAAAGGTGCGATTGTCGCAGCCGGTTCGACAATTACAAATGACGTACCGGAAGAGGCGCTCGCGATTGCGCGTGAACGCCAAACAAATAAAGAAGGTTACACAAAACGATAACTTGCTGCCAATCACTATGGAAAACGATGGAGGAGAATCCTAAACATGTCTACTGTATACGAACGAGAAATTCGTCTATTTAGCTTAAACTCGAACCGCCCGCTTGCTGAAGAAATCGCGAAAGAAATTGGTGTCCCGCTCAGTGATTGCCAAGTCAAACGTTTCAGCGACGGTGAACTCTATATCAACATCGAGGAAAGTGTTCGTGGAGATGATGTGTATGTCATCCAATCAACAAGCTCACCTGTAAACGAAACGCTCATGGAATTGCTCGTCATGATTGATGCACTCAAACGTGCTTCTGTCCGTACGATCAACATCGTGATGCCGTATTACGGGTATGCACGTCAAGACCGTAAAGCGCGTTCGCGTGAGCCGATCACGGCGAAACTTGTCGCTGACCTTCTGACGGTAGCAGGTGCGACACGCGTCATCACAATGGACTTGCATGCAGCGCAAATCCAAGGATTCTTCAATATTCCGGTTGATCAATTACTCGGTGTGCCGCTCATCTCGACGTACTTTGAAACAGAAGAGTTTCAAGCGAAGGATATCGTGGTTGTCTCTCCAGACCACGGTGGCGTGACACGTGCGCGTAAATTGGCAGAACGTTTGAAAGCTCCGATTGCCATCATTGATAAGCGTCGTCCGAAAGCAAATGTCGCTGAAGTGATGAACATCGTCGGAAGCGTTGAAGGGAAAACAGCAATTTTGATTGATGATATCATCGATACAGCGGGAACGATCACGCTTGCAGCGGATGCAATCGTCCAAGCTGGCGCGAAAGAAGTATATGCGTCTTGTACGCACCCAGTCCTTTCTGGTCCAGCGATGGAGCGTATCGACAACTCATCAATCAAAGAATTGGTTGTTTTAAATACAATCGATTTGACGGGTCGTCCATGCTCGAGCAAAATCAGACAGATGTCGGTTGCCCATTTGCTTGGGGAAGCGATCATGCGTGTCCACGAGCACAAATCGGTCAGTACCCTATTCGATTAAAAAACGAGGCCCGGAGGCATTCGCCTTTGGGCTTTTTTGTTCAGGAGGAAATGATATGAAATGCATCGTCGGTCTTGGAAACCCTGGGAAAAAGTTTGAGATGACCCGACATAACATCGGTTTTTTGGCAATTGATCGCCTCGCTGAAAAGCATGGGATCTCGCTGAATGAAGCGAAGTTTAACGCCCTCATGGGAACGGGAAGAATCAATGGTGAGCGCGTTGTACTTGTTAAACCCCTTACGTATATGAACTTATCGGGTGAAGCCGTCCGTCCAATTTTAGATTATTATAAGATTGAGATTGACGATTTACTTGTCATCTATGACGATTTGGATATGGTGCCAGGAAAACTGCGCTTCCGTCCAAAAGGGAGTGCAGGTGGTCACAACGGAATCAAATCGCTCATTCAACACTTAGGAACTGCAGAATTCAAGCGATTGAAACTTGGGATTGGACGTCCGCCTCACCCGATCAAAGTCGTCGACTGGGTGTTGATGAACTATCGGAAAGAGGACTTGCCGGAGTTGAACGAAACACTCGACAACGCCGTAACCGCAGCCACTGATTTCATAGATACAGATTGGCTAGCGCTGATGAATCGATACAACTAAAGGGTCATAGCACCCTTTTTTGTCGTATGAGTTGGAGGAAAACAAATGAATGCTTTAGAGAGATTTATGGTGGCGCTCCCGGAGACGAACGTGATTCGTGAGCGGCTACAAAAAGTAGACCGTCAATTGGTGACGGGACTGACAACAAGCGCGAAAGCTCTCGTCCTCGCAGGACTTGTGAAATCGTCATCGAGACGTCTCGTCGTCGTGACGCATAACATGTATCAAGCACAAAAAATGTTCGATCAACTCGAATCACTCATCGGACCGGACAAAACATTGCTTTATCCGATTGATGAGACGCTGGCCGCTGAATTGTCGCTGACGTCTAGTCCTGAGCTGTTGGCCGCTCGAATCGATGCCCGTACTCGTCTCCTTGACCAAACAGGAGGCGTCGTTGTCGTGCCCCTCGGTGGATTACGACGCTATATGCCGAGCCCAGAAGCGTGGCAACATAGTCGTGTCATGCTAAAGCCGGGAAGTGATCTCGAGTTGGCAGACTTTGCGAAGCAATTGACGGACATGGGATATGAACGGACAGCTACTGTGACGACGCCAGGCGAGTTTTCCGTACGAGGCAGTATCTTGGACGTCTACCCGCTCACGGAAGCGCGTCCGTATCGGATTGATTTATTTGATACCGAGATTGATTCCATTTTCACGTTCGATGCCGAGACGCAACGTTCGCTCGGTGTGGTAGGGGAAGTGTGTATTACGCCCGCCACCGAGTTCATCGCTACTGACGATCAGTTGAAACAAGCCGGTCGTTCACTCCGAAAACAATATGACCGGACCGTCGAATTGATTGAGAACGAAGTGATTCGTCAAGCGCTTGAGGAAGGAGTCGTAACCGACATCGAGCGCTTAGAGCGTGGTGATTTCCCGGATAAAGTTGGAAAATATTCGCCACTCCTTTATACGTCCACGCTCTTAGACTACGTAGGCAAAGACGCTGTACTTATTTTAGATGAAGTGGCACGAATCGATGATGCCGCGGACGTACAGGAGCGTGAAGAGGCGGAATGGTTCTCTTCACTCATCGAAAAAGGGGAAGCCGTCAGCAATTACACGCTTGCTGTCCCGATGCACAAAGTGTTTCGTGACTTGAAACAAGTGGCATTCTCGCTACTTCCATCTCGTCGTTCTGGGATTCCGGAAACCGCGACGGTACATTTGAGCTGTCGTCCACTCCCGGCATTTCATGGGCAGATGCACCTGTTAAAGCAAGAAGTAGAACGCTGGCAACAAGGGGATCAACGCATTGTCGTGCTTGCGGGAGACAAGTCACGCGCGGACAAGATTGAAGCGCTCCTTTCGGACTACGGCATTCATTCGACGTTCACGAATATCGATGGAGAATTAGAACCGAGACGCGTATCCGTCATTATCGGTCAAATCGAAGGTGGATTCGAATTGTCGACGAGTCGTCTCGTCGTCGTATCAGAAGAGGATTTGTTTAAGCGTGTGACGAAGCGCAAGCGTCAGACGAAGAACTTAACGAACGCAGAACGGATTAAGAGCTATCAAGAGTTGAAGCCGAACGACTATGTCGTCCATGTGCATCATGGGATTGGGAAGTACTTAGGCATTAAAACCATCGAGGTCGGAGGGATTCATCAGGACTATCTCCATCTCGTGTATGCCGGTGATGATGCGCTCTATGTGCCGGTCGATCAAATTGATCTCGTTCAAAAATATGTCGGAGCCGAAGGAAAAGAACCGAAGATTTATAAACTCGGGGGCACCGAGTGGAAGAAAGTGAAATCGAAAGTTGCCAAGTCGGTTGAAGATATCGCCGATGAACTCATTAAATTGTATGCGGCACGAGAAGCATCGGTCGGATTTGCGTTTCCACCGGATGATGAGGAGATGGGACAATTTGAATCCTCCTTCCCTTATGCGGAGACAGAGGACCAGGTCCGCTCGATTGCTGAGATTAAAGCAGACATGGAACGTTCACGTCCGATGGATCGTCTTTTATGTGGTGATGTCGGCTACGGCAAAACAGAAGTGGCAATCCGAGCAGCATTCAAGGCGGTGCTCGCCGGAAAACAAGTCGCATTTCTCGTCCCGACGACCGTCCTCGCCCAACAACATTATGAAACGATGCTCGAGCGATTCAGTGAATTCCCGATTAACGTTTCTGTCATGAGTCGTTTCCGCTCAAAGAGTGAGATGGCTGCGACGAAGAAGGGCTTGAAGGAAGGGACAATTGATATCGTCGTCGGGACACACCGAGTGTTGTCAAAAGACGTGACGTTCGCGAACCTCGGTCTCGTCATCATCGATGAAGAGCAACGGTTCGGCGTCAAGCATAAAGAGCGTCTGAAACAGTTGAAGACGAACATCGACGTACTCACGTTGACGGCTACACCGATTCCGCGAACGCTTCATATGTCGATGATTGGAATCCGCGACTTGTCTGTCCTCGAAACACCACCAGAGAACCGCTACCCGGTTCAGACGTATGTTATGGAATATGACGGCATCGTCTTACGTGAAGCGTTAGAGCGTGAACTTGCTCGTGGAGGACAGGCGTTCTTCCTCTACAACCGTGTCGAGGGCATCGAGCGGAAAGCGGAAGAGATTCGAGCCCTATTGCCTGAAGCGCGTATTGCGACGGCACACGGTCGCATGACCGAGAGCGAACTCGAAAGCCAGTTGATCAGTTTCCTTGAAGGAGAAGCGGATATTTTAGTCTCGACGACGATTATCGAGACGGGAATCGACATTCCAAACGTCAATACACTCATTGTCCATGATGCTGACAAAATGGGACTTTCCCAACTGTATCAACTTCGTGGTCGAGTCGGACGTTCGAATCGAATTGCGTATGCTTACTTCACGTATCGAAAAGATAAGCGCTTGACCGAAGTAGCAGAAAGTCGTCTTCAAGCCATTAAAGAATTCACAGAACTCGGAAGCGGCTTTAAAATCGCGATGCGTGACTTGTCGATTCGAGGTGCTGGTAACTTGCTAGGTGCACAACAATCTGGATTCATCGATTCAGTCGGTTTCGACCTCTATTCTCAAATGCTCTCCGAAGCAATCGAGGAACGGAAAGACCGGATGCGTGGACAGGCGAAACAAGTCGTCTTCAAGCCGGAAATCGCCTTCCAAGCGGATGCTTACATCCCGGACGACTATTTGTCGGATAGTGAGCTGAAGATTGAGATGTATAAGCGTTTCAAATACGTCGATACACCAAACGCATTGTTCGCCTTACAAGACGAATTGATTGAGCGATTTGGGGAATTCCCAGAACCAGTCGCCCTTCTCATTCAGCTGACACGTCTACGGATTTACGGAGAACTGGCGAAAGTGAGCCGAATCAAACAAACGCCTGGACGGATTGAAATTGTCTTATCGAAAGATTCGACGACAGCCCTCGATGTACCATTCTTTATGGAATGGACGATGCCACTCGGTCGTAAACTAGGAATCGGTCAAGAAGACGGAGCCTTGAAATTGTCACTCAGTGGTCGAATGCCACTCACAGAGCTCTTGAATGATGCCGATACTGTATTAGAAGAACTGACGAAGCGGTTGGTGGGCGATGCGGTCGCCAAGTAAGTTTGCACAAGGTGTCGTTCTGTTCGCCCTTGCCGGTTATGTCTCTAAACTGATCAGCTTCGCGTATCGCGTCCCATATCAAAATTTGGCGGGTGATTTTGGACTCTATGCTTATCAAACCGTCTATCCGTTCGCTGCGATTGTCGCATCGCTCGGAATTTATGCGATGCCGGTCGTCATTGCGAAAATAGGTGTCGGCGCGAAGGGATCGAACCAGAAGTTAGAAGTGTTATGGGGCAGTTTTTATGCGTTACTTCTGCTTTCTATCACGCTTGTTGTCACGATGTGGATCTTCGCACCGACACTCGCAATGTGGCTCGGGGATGAACAGTTGGCCCCGGCGCTTCGCGTAATCAGTTTGAGTTACTTACTCATGCCGGCGTCCGCCGTGTTACGTGGTGCCTTTCAATCAAGGGATGATTTACGGCCGAGCGCGTGGTCGCAAGTGTTAGAAAATTTTGTACGCGTGACGGTCATGCTGTCGCTCTTATGGATTGGCGTACGTCTTGGAAAAGATGCATACACGCTCAGTCAATATGCGTATGGCGCGACGCTTGTCGGTGGGGTTGCGGCGATAGCCTTTTTAATCTATCAGGCGCGCGGCTTACGAATCGTAAAAGTGCGACGTGTCACGTTTCAACATGGATTGCGCCTATTGTTGACGACAGGGCTCGCGGTCGGATTTGCCTCGCTCGGAATCTTATGGATGCAACTCGTCGACTCCTTTACAATCGTCAATTTAATGGGGGGGACGTACGAGGCGAAAGTGAGCAAAGGCGTGTTCGACCGGGGATACCCACTTGTCCAATTTGCGATCCTGTTCGCAACGACCATCGGTATGGCCAACGTCCCAACACTCGTCCGACACTATCGAGCGGGACATCTGCAAAAAACGACGCAAGGGCTCCGTTCGATGATTCGGGTGACAACAGCCATTGCGGGTGCGGCGACCGTCGGATTGATGGGGGTGATGTTTTTCTTAAACGTTGCCTTGTTTGAAGATGGCTCAGGCACGCGGGCGCTCGTGTTATTGGCGACGAGTACGTTTGCGGCATCGCTAGCGATTGCAAGCATGACTTGCCTTCAAGCAATCGACCGTGAATGGATTGCGGCTCGCAGTATGATTGTCGCGATTTTGGCAAAAGGTGTCGTAAACGTCGGGCTTGTCCCCATCTATGGGATTGAAGGGGCGGCCATCGGTACCTCATTCGGCTTTTTGGCGATGGCGTTCTATAACTTTCGGGCGCTCGACCGTTCGATTCCGCTCGGGTCATTTCGGTCGAAGCATTACAAATCGCTATCGAAAGCGCTGGTGCCCATGTTATTCCTTGTTGCCGTGTTAAACTGGATGGGTCAGATGTGGGTCGATTCGCGAATCGCAGCCTTCGGATGGTTAATCGGGATGGTATGTAGCGGAGCCGTCCTTTATATATGGAGATTATGGAGCACGCGAATGCTATCACTTGCGGAATGGGAGTTCATCCCGTTTGGTGGTCGCCTCCTCGATGTGCTCGAAAAAAAGGAGAACTAGTATGGGTTATACAATCACGGTGGTCGGTCTTGGGTCTGGTGAGCTGAATCAATTGCCACTCGGGGTGTACCGTCATTTGAAGCAACAACCGCTCGTTTGGCTACGGACGAAAGAACACCCTGTCGTACGTGAGTTAGAGTCAGAAGGGCTCGCATTCGAGTCATTTGATTCAATTTATGAATCGAGTGATACGTTTGAAGAGGTGTACGATCAAATTGTCGAGACGTTGATGAACAAAAGTGAAGAGATGGCTATCACGTATGCTGTACCCGGTCACCCGTTCGTCGCCGAGCGAACTGTCGAGCTTTTAGTGGAACGTGGAGCGGACCTTCACGTACTCGGCGGGCAAAGCTTCTTAGATGCGATGTTCCAGGCACTGCAAATCGATCCAATCAACGGCTTTCAGTTGTTGGATGCGACGGCGCTCGACCTTGAACGCCTGCAGGTGACGCAACATGTGTTGATTGGCCAAGTGTACGATGGATTTGTAGCGGGGGATGTAAAAGTGCAGCTGATGGAACGATATCCGGATGAGCACCCTGTCACCCTCGTAACAGCTGCCGGTACCACACAAGAACGAATCGAACACATTCCATTGTTCGAGATGGATCGCATGGCGGAAGTGAACAACTTGACGACGCTCTATGTTCCGCCACTCACGGATGAAGCTTATTTGGCGAAAGACTTTGCAACGCTCAAACAAATCATCGCCACACTTCGTGGACCGGACGGTTGCCCATGGGATCGCAAACAAACGCATGAGTCGCTTCGGAAGTATTTATTAGAAGAAGCGTATGAACTCATTGAAGCCATCAATGCAGAAGATGACGATGACATCATCGAAGAACTCGGTGACGTGTTGCTTCAAGTCATGTTACATGCCCAAATTGGTGCAGACGAAGGGTATTTCGATATTCGTGATGTCATCGGGGCAATCAGTGAAAAAATGGTCCGCCGTCATCCGCACGTCTTCGGAGATGTCACCGTCGAAGATGCCTCTGATGTGGTAAAAAATTGGAATACGATTAAACAAGCGGAAAAAGGGGAAAAGAAACAATCGCAACTCGATGGTGTACTCGTCGACCAACCTTCATTGATGCGTGCTGAACAACTTCAAAAGAAAGCCGGCCAAATCGGATTCGAATGGGATGACGTGTCGGGCGCTTTTGAAAAATTGGAAGAAGAACTGCACGAGTGGCGTGAAGAGTTGAGTGACGAATCAGAACTTGGCGATGTATTATTCTCCATCGTCAACATCGCGCGATACGTTGGGCTAAATGCCGAGCAAGCGTTAGAACAGACGAACCGAAAGTTCAAACGTCGATTCGAGTATATAGAAGCGAATGGTGATCTTCAGCAGATGACGCTCGAACAGATGGATGCTCTTTGGAACGAGGCAAAGGAGAAAGGGTTATGAGATTAGATAAATTTTTGAAAGTATCCCGCTTGATCAAGCGACGCACGCTCGCAAAAGAAGTGGCAGATCAAGGGCGGATTCAGCTAAATGGCCAAGTGGCGAAGGCGAGTACCGATGTTAAAGTCGGAGACGAGCTGCAAATTCGATTCGGAAACAAGCTTGTCACGGTCGTCATTGACTCGATTGCGGAACATGCACGCAAAGAAGATGCGAAAGAAATGTATCGTTTACTTAAAGAAGAGAAGATGGACGGTAGTATCGACTCGTAAAAAAAAGTATACTTAATGTATTAAGAGGAGGGGGATGAGGCGATGAACGGACGTAATCCGATGGATCGACAACGGCGCATTCGAGCGCTAGATGAGCGTAGAGAACAGCTGGAAAAAGACACACATCGCCGAAGAGTTCATCTTCGACGTCGTTTGGCGGCAGCCTCACTCCTATTTTTATTCGTCATGGTATTAATTGGACAGAGTTACTTTTCAAAGGTAGGCTATGTATCGGACCAACAACAAGCTTACGCACAAGCGAAAGTGGAGTTGCAAGAGCAGAAAGCCGAGCAAGATGAGTTGAAGGAACAAGTGGAACGTTTGCAGGATGAGGATTATATCGCGAACTTGGCGCGAAACGAGCTCCTCTTCTCCAAAGATGGAGAGATTATTTTCTACTTCTCCCCAGAGGAATAAGTTGGTTCGTTGACCGCTAGGGAAACGACTCGTATAATTGAAAAGAATCAATCAAAAAAGGAGTACATTATTTTATGTCAATTGAAGTAGGAAGCAAGGTACAAGGTAAGGTTACAGGGATTACGCATTTCGGAGCGTTCGTTGAGCTCCCAAACGGCAAGACAGGATTAGTACACATCAGTGAAGTGGCGGACTCTTACGTCAAAGACATTAACGAAGTGTTGACAGTCGGTCAAGAAGTCACGGTCAAAGTGTTGAACGTCGAAAATGATGGGAAAATCGGGTTATCCATCAAGAAAGCAGTCGATCGTCCTGTAAGTGAACGCCCTGAACGTCCAGAGCGTCCAGCCGGTGAGCGTTTCTCTCGTGGCCCACGCCCAGGTGGCCCAGGTCAAGGTGGTCCGCGCGGTGGCGGCCCACGCGGTGGCGGCGGCCCACGTGGCGGCGGCCGTCGTGGTGAACAACGTCGTGAACCAGAAACATTCGATACGTTGATGAGCAAATTCTTGAAAGACAGCGACGAGCGTCTTTCGACGTTGAAACGTCAAACAGATTCGAAACGCGGTGGACGTGGAGCCAAACGCGGGTAATCCTTCGATACCAATTAGCTTCTACTCGTAACCATATAGGTCTTGTAACAAGACAAGTCGTGAACATTTTTGTTCACGACTTTTTTTGTTTTAAAAAAATTATAAAAAATAACTAAATATAGTTGATTTTTTTCGAGGAAGAGAGCAAAATAGGGAACATGAAAAAATAGTTATGTTTTATAAGTGAAGGTGGAGAGAAAAAATGAATGGATGGAAACTATGGACGGCGGAGTGGCGGAGTATCTTTAAGAACCCACGTGTGTTGGTTCCGATTCTCGCAGTCGCGCTCGTACCATTAATGTATGCCGGTATGTTTTTGTGGGCTTTCTGGGATCCGTATGGACAGATGAAAGATTTACCGGTCGCCATCGTCAACGAAGACAAAGGGGCATCATTTGAAGGGGAGTCACTTGAAATCGGGAACAATCTGATTGATAAGTTACTAGATTCGGAAGCCTTCGAGTTTGTCGAGACGACAAAGAAAGAAGCAGAATCTGGATTGAAAGACCATGATTATTACATGGCAATCGAGATTCCAGAAGACTTTTCGGAGAAAGCGACGACTGCTCTAGATGAACATCCAGAGCAACTTGAATTGAAGTACATTGCGAATGAATCGTATAACTTCTTAGCCGCACAAATCGGTGGCTCTGCAATGGAGCAAGTGAAAGCAGAGCTTTCGACCGAGGTATCGAAACAGTACGTCAGTGCATTGAAAGATGGATTAAATGACGTAGCGGACGGACTTGGTGAAGCCGCGGATGGCGCGACAAAACTTGCCGACGGTTCTACGTCAGCAAAAGATGGTGCCGTCAAATTAGCGGATGGGACGAAACTTCTCGCCACAAAACAACGCGAACTTGCAGATGGTGCAAGTGAGTTAAATGACGGAATCGCTCAGTTGTCCGATGGTTCATCTGAACTCGCGGACGGGACGAAACTACTCGCCTTGAAACAGCGTGAGCTCGCTAACGGTGCAAGCCAGTTAAACGATGGTGTGACTCAGTTGGCAGAAGGTTCATCGGCACTCGCGGATGGAAGTCAGCAAGTGTACGACGGGTCAACTGCTTTGTCAGACGGGGTACACCGCGTGAATGATGGCGCATCCGCCTTACAAAACGGAACGAGCCAGCTCGTCGAAGGAACAGGGGCGTTCGCGTCCAAATTGGATGAACTACACACAGGTGCGAAAACGTTGAATCAAGGCGTTCAAGACCTTGCTGCTGGCATCGAGCGCTCAAAAGAAGGGGCGGCCGCATTGAATGACGGCGCAAACCAACTAGCAGGTGCATTGACAAAAGCGAAAGAAGGAAACGCTGCTCTCATCGCGGGTCAAACTGAAGTGGTCAATGGAATCGAACAAATGAAATCCGAATTGACGGCGAAACAGGATGAGTTGATTGGACAATTGACGGCACTTGCTGAGTCCGGTCAATCTGCGTCACCTGAAATGCTTCAAGCCATCGCAGCACAACTCACTGAAGGAAAACAAGCGACAGCGGCTGGGTTTGATCAATTAGCTGCAGGGGCGACGCAAGTGAAAGAGGGACAGACCTCATTGGCGGCGGGTCTTGCCCAAGCAGAAACAGGTGCAGGACAACTTTCGTCAGGACTTTCTGAATTGAACACGGGTCAAACGAAGTTAGCGGAAGGTGCTCAGGCGTTAGCAAGTGGTTCGAGTCAAATCGAACAAGGAACACAAACTGCAGCCGACCGTTCACAAGAACTCGTGTCAGCGAGTTCAAAACTTAATCAAGGTGCAACACAACTTCAAGACGGGACAACTGAACTTACGGCAGGCAGTGAAAAACTCGTAGCCGCGACTGGACAGTTGTCTGAAGGTAGTGTGAAGCTTGCCGATGGTGCGAAAAGCGCAAGTTCGGGAACGAGTGAGTTGGCGAATGGTGCTACTCAATTAGCGGACGGTGGACAAAAACTTCAAGAAGGTAGTCGTGAACTTGCTGATGGCGCGAAGGCTGCCGGGGCAGGAACAAGCAAGTTGACGGACGGCGCGAATCAGCTCGCGGACGGCGGACGAGAACTTTCAGATGGTAGCGGAGAACTCGCAGATGGAATGACAGATCTCGCATCAGGTAGCGATGAACTTCGTGACGCTCTAGTCAAAGGTGCGAAAGATGCAGACATCGGATTGAACGATGAGAATGTCGAGATGATGGCAGGACCAGTGTCACTCGTTGATAACTCGATTCACGAGGTACCGAACTATGGTACAGGGTTCGCTCCATACTTCATGTCACTCGGACTCTTTGTCGGGGCACTTCTCTTATCGATCGTCTATCCATTGTACGATCCAGCTGGACGTCCGAAACGTAGTCTATCATGGGTATTGTCGAAGTCTGGTGTTCTCATGGTTGTCGGGTTCCTTCAAGCGCTCATTTTAGACGTGGCGATGGTGCAGCTGTTAGGACTTGAAGTAAGCGAACCATTGAAGTTCTTTGGATTCAGTTGGTTGACGAGCATCACATTCCTCTTTATTGTGCAGTTACTCGTCACCACACTCGGGAACCCAGGACGTTTTGTAGCAATCGTCTTATTGATCTTGCAATTGACGACTTCTGCTGGAACGTTCCCGCTCGAGTTGATTCCACGAGCGTTGCAACCGTTCAATGCGCTCCTTCCAATGACGTATACGGTTGCCGGATATAAAGAAATCTTGTCAGCTGACGGTGCGCAGTATTTGCAGACGGCGACAACGTATTTAGCATTTGTGGCTGCTGGATGTTTTGCATTACTGTGGGCGTACTTCCGAATCGCATGGAAGAAAAAATATCGTCAAGTTGTATCAGAAGCATGATGTAAAAATGTAATGAAATCGTGTATAGTGATGAAGATGACACTATGCACGATTTTTTTATTAAAAAAATTTCAAAAAAGAATTGACACTCGAATGGTGACTGGTTATTATAGAAAATGTGCTTAGGACACAACAATAACATGGCGGTGTAGCTCAGCTGGCTAGAGCGTACGGTTCATACCCGTGAGGTCGTGGGTTCGACTCCCTCCGCCGCTACCATTTTATTTAGGCCCGTTGGTCAAGCGGTTAAGACACCGCCCTTTCACGGCGGTAACACGGGTTCGAATCCCGTACGGGTCACTTAGCCTAAGCGAAAAGAAGCCATCTCAATCGAGATGGCTTCTTTTGTTATATCAAGGAGGGAATTCATGAAAAAAGTGCTCGTCGCAGTGTCTGGTGGGGTGGATTCCATTGTCTTGTTGGATCGTCTCGTCAAAAAGGGCTGGGATGTTGCGGTGGTGCATGTCCATCATGGCGTACGAGAAGCTTCAGACGAAGAGTATAGGTTCGTCGCTCGCATCGCAGAAACCTACCACATTCCGTTTCATGGAACGCGTCTCTGTTTTCGAGATGGAGGGTCACAAGCCCGATATCGGGAAGCACGCTATCAATTTTTTGAAGACGTCATGAACACATATGGATACGACACATTGGCCACAGCGCACCATGCGGATGACGAGTTAGAAACAGTGCTCATTCAACTACATCGAAACGTGGTCGAAGTAAAAGGGATTCCCGAAAGCCGGCAATTTGGTAACGGGAGGCTCATCCGTCCGTTGTTACATGAGTCGAAAGCTCAACTGATCGAGTATGCACGACAGAATGAATTAGAGTGGCGCGAAGACGCAACGAACCAAGAACGTACTTACTTAAGGAATCAAATTCGCCATGAGATCGTGCCACGACTGAAACAGATGCGGCCCTCGATTGTGGGAGAAGTCAGCGAAGCGGCAAAGGTGGCCCGTTCCGATTGGGATAGCAGGTATCAATCGTGCGAACGATGGGTGGAGGCATATGTCAAACTTGAAATGAAAGCGTTTCATGTGAAACTCGAGGATTTCGAGCGCTTATCATTCCTTGAACGGTATACGGTCGGTCGATTGCTGTCCTCTCGTTACGAGGTGAATGTGAACGAGGCGATGGAGAAGCTACTCCAGAGTCAAAAAGATACAGGATCCTATCATCTGACAGGCGAGTGGTTCATGACGAAGCAGAATAGGGTACTGAATCTTGTACAGCGTTCTGCGTCAGGTTCACTTCATCCCATTCAAATTGATTCGTTGCCGACCGTTGTTGAATTCGGAGACCGAACCATCTCTTTATCCGTCGAGGAGGGGAGAGAGGGCATTCCGTTACATGAGATCACTTATCCGCTTACGATTCGAACAAGTGCACCAGGTGACCGAATGCGATTGGCCGTGGGGACAAAGAAAGTGTCCCGTATCCTGATCGATGAAAAGATTGAGCGGACGGTTCGCCCAACGCTACCCCTGCTTGAAGATGCCTCAGGACGAATTCTCGCGATTGTCGGGGTACGAGTTTCAGAATTTCTAGACAAGTCGGATGCGATTTGCCTACGATTAATGGTAAAATGATGATTGTGTCGAAACAGAAAGAGGAGGATTTCAAGATGTCATTAATGAACGATATGGAGAAAATTTTAATCTCACGTGAAGAGATTCAAGAAAAGGTGAAAGAGCTCGCTGGAACGCTTAGCGAAGACTATAAAGAAGAGTTTCCGCTTCTCGTGTGTGTATTGAAAGGCGCGATGCCATTTATGTCTGACCTCGTCAAAGAAATGGATATCCATTTAGAAATGGATTTCATGGACGTGTCGACGTATCACGGAGGTACTTCTTCAACAGGTGAAGTAAAAATCGAGAAAGATTTAAATACATCTGTAGAAGGACGCGACATCTTGATTGTAGAAGATATTATTGATAGTGGATTGACGCTTGGCTATCTCGTCGATCTTCTTAAATACCGTAAAGCGAAGTCTGTGAAGATTGTCACGCTTCTCGACAAACCGACAGGACGCAAAAATGGTTTATCAGCAGACTATAGCGGTTTCGTGATTCCGCACGAATTCGTTGTCGGTTACGGTCTCGATTATGAAGAGAAATATCGTAACCTTCCTTACGTCGGTGTGCTCAAACCGAGCGTTTACGGGGGCTAACGTTTTTCTTTTGAAAATGTGACGTGGTAAGATAAAAGAAATCCCCAAAGTATAGGCATATACTGAATGGGCGAGAACATCGTTTCTCGGAATAGGAGGCAGAGAATGAATCGTGCAGTGAAAAACACATTGGTTTTTGGTGTGATTTTCCTAGCCTTGATCTTGTTCCTTCAATATTTGCAGAATCCGAATAGTCAGAGTGAAACGCTCTCGTATTCGAAATTCCTAGAATATGTGGAAGATGATCGGATTGAGACGGCAACCGTACAAGAAATCCCGGGGGCTATCTCGATTACAGGCGACCTTACAGGAGATGACGACCAGCGTTACGAAACAAACATTCCAGCGAACGAAGCTGAATATGCGGATGTATTAACGCAGCTTCGAGCGAATACGGATATTCAAATCGAGGAGGCTGAATCGAACAGTAGCTGGTTCAGCATCGTCTTCGCGATTTTACCGTTCATTATCATCTTCATCTTGTTCTTCTTCTTGTTGAACCAGGCGCAAGGTGGTGGCGGTGGTGGTCGTGTGATGAACTTCGGGAAATCGAAGGCGAAACTATACGACCAAGAAAAACGTCGCGTCACATTCAAAGACGTGGCCGGAGCAGACGAAGAGAAACAAGAACTCATCGAAGTTGTTGAATTCTTGAAAGACCCTCGTAAGTTCTCGAAACTCGGTGCGCGTATTCCGAAAGGGGTCTTACTCGTTGGTCCTCCAGGGACAGGTAAAACACTTTTGGCCCGTGCAGTAGCCGGAGAAGCCGGAGTACCATTCTTCTCGATCTCAGGTTCTGACTTCGTTGAGATGTTCGTCGGGGTCGGTGCGTCACGTGTCCGTGACTTGTTCGAAAACGCGAAAAAGAATGCTCCATGTATCATCTTCATCGATGAAATCGATGCGGTCGGACGCCAACGTGGTGCCGGTCTCGGCGGTGGTCACGATGAGCGTGAACAAACATTGAACCAATTGCTCGTTGAAATGGATGGATTCAGTGACAATGAAGGGATTATCATGGTTGCGGCGACAAACCGTCCGGATATTCTCGACCCTGCCCTACTTCGTCCAGGTCGTTTTGACCGTCAAATCACGGTCGATCGTCCAGATGTAAAAGGGCGCGAAGAAGTGTTGAAAGTCCATGCACGCAACAAGCCACTTGACTCAACTGTAGACTTGAAGTCAATCGCACAACGTACACCTGGTTTCTCTGGGGCTGACTTGGAAAACCTCTTGAACGAAGCAGCACTCGTTGCAGCACGTTCAAACCGTACGGCAGTATCGGTTGTCGATGTCGAAGAAGCAATTGACCGTGTCATTGCAGGACCTTCGAAGAAGAGCCGAATCATTTCTGAAAAAGAACGTAACATTGTCGCTTATCACGAAGCGGGTCACACAATCATCGGTCTCGAGCTTGAGAATGCGGATGAAGTACACAAAGTGACGATTGTCCCACGCGGTAACGCTGGAGGATACGTCGTCATGCTTCCAAAAGAAGATCGTTACTTCATGACAAAACCTGAACTCGAAGATAAAATTGTTGGACTTCTTGGTGGACGCGTCGCCGAAGATGTCATCTTTGGTGAAGTGTCAACAGGAGCGAGCAACGACTTCCAACGTGCGACAGGGATTGCGCGGAAGATGGTCATGGATTACGGGATGAGCGATAAGCTTGGACCGCTCCAGCTCGGTTCAAACCATGGCGGACAAGTCTTCCTTGGCCGTGACTTCCAGACAGAGCAGAACTACTCGGATGCGATCGCTCAAGAGATCGATTTAGAGATTCGCGAAATCATCAACCGCTGTTACGCGAAAGCGAAGCAGATTTTGACAGAACGTCGCGAAGACCTCGAACTCGTTGCGAAGACATTGCTTGATGTGGAAACGCTCGACTCGAAACAGATTCGTCACTTGATCAAGACACGCGAATATCTCCCGCATGAGCCGGAAGAAGACGTGGATGCATCGACGGACTCGGACGACGCAGCGAAGAAAGATGAGGCGGCCGTGCAACACGGACAAATCGTCGATCAACCTGAAGTTGTTCAAGACAGCCAACCGGATGTCGTACCTGAAGGCGATAAGCCAGAGGCGACTCCTACGGAACGTCCGAACAACGAATCACGTTAATGAATGAGACGAATGCCCTTGACGAGGCATTCGTCTTTTTTCGTGTTATAATTCGAGCGAACTGCAATTGACAACAAAGTGAGGAACTATATCATGATTTTAGTGATTGATGTTGGAAATACAAATATTGTTCTAGGGATGTACGATGGAGACAATCTCGTACACCATTGGCGAATTTCAACGGACCGGACGAAAACGACGGATGAGTATGGCATGCTAGTGAAATCGCTCTTTGACCATTCGAACGTCTCGTTCGATCAAGTCGACGGTGTCATTTTGTCCTCTGTCGTACCTCCTGTTATTTTCCCACTTGAACAAATGTCACAACGATACTTCAATGTACGTCCAATCGTTGTGGGCCCAGGTGTGAAGACAGGATTAGACATTCACGTCGAGAATCCCCGCGAAGTCGGGGCCGACCGAATTGTCAACGCGGTGGCAGGAATCGCCAAGTATGACGGTCCGCTCATAATTGTTGATTTTGGAACGGCAACCACGTATTGTTACATCGATGAGAAACGTCGCTACCATGGCGGCATCATCTCACCAGGTATCATGATTTCAGTGGAAGCACTTTATCAACGTGCTGCGAAATTACCACGGATTGAACTGGCAACCCCACCAACGGTTATCGGGAAAAATACGATTCAAGCGATGCAATCTGGGACGTATTATGGCTATGTCGCCCAAGTGGATGGCATCGTGAATCGGATGAAGCGTGAAGTTGGTGAAGCGACCGTCATTGCGACTGGAGGATTGGCACGATTGATCAGTGAACATGCAGAAACGATTGACCATGTGGATTCGTTCCTGACACTCGAAGGCCTCCGCCTCATTTACGAGCGCAATCAAAAGTAAACTAAAGGAGTTAACTCATATGATTCATTCAGAACAACAAGTATTACTCGATCAAATGAAAGACGATTATCTCGTTCGGGCCCTCGGCTTTAATGGAGAGGTGCGTGCATTTGCAGCCCGTACGACAAAAACAGTATACGAAACACAACTTCGTCATCAGACGACACCGGTTGCCTCAGCGGCCCTCGGACGGACGATGACAATCGGTTCGATGATCGGAGCCATGCAAAAAGGTGCGGCACGCGTCACACTTAAAGTGGAAGGTGATGGTCCAATCGGGAAAATCATCGTAGACGCAGATACAGCAGGAGATGTCCGTGGATACGTATCTTACCCTCGTGTCGATGGTGGGACGTTCGTCAACGACCAAGGATTGACGAAGTTGAAAGTCGGCGAAGCGGTCGGGAAAGGAACGGTCTCGGTCATTAAAGACTTAGGCTTGAAAGATTATGTCGGTGGTTCTTCAGAGATTCAAACAGGTGAAATCAGTGAAGACTTCACCTACTACTTCGCAACATCTGAACAAGTACCATCAGTCGTCGGAGCAGGTGTTCTCGTCTTACCAGAAGATGAATCGATTCTTGCTGCGGGTGGTGTCATCGTTCAGTTGCTGCCGAACGCTTCCGAAGAGACGGTACAAGCGCTTGAAAAAGCACTTCAGACGTTCCCGCCGGTATCTGTTTTAATCGGTGAAGAAAAAACACCGGAAGAAATGCTGCAATTACTTCTCGGCGATAGCCTGGATGTCCTCGATACGAACCCGATCCAGTTCAATTGCACATGCAGTCGTGAACGAATGGAAAGTGCCATTATCGGTCTTGGAAAAGAAGAGATTCGCCAAATGATCGAGGAAGACGGCGGAGCCGAAGCGGTTTGTCACTTCTGTGGTGAAAAGTATCATTTCTCGGCTGAACAGTTAGAAACGATGAAAGAACAGGCACAATCGTAAGCAACGTTCCAAATTGCATATTTTCAATTCGATAGGGTATGATAACAATATCGGAATAGTCGGAATTATGAAGGAGGAAATGGAATGCGAATCGTAAACTCAGTGACAGACTTGATTGGAAAGACTCCGATTGTGAAATTGAACGGAATGACTGGACCAGAAGATGCCGATGTGTATCTGAAGCTTGAATATATGAACCCAGGGTCAAGTGTCAAAGACCGGATTGCTCTCGCCATGATCGAAGCGGCAGAAAAAGACGGAATCTTGAAGCCGGGTGATACCATCATCGAGCCGACGAGCGGGAACACAGGAATCGGTTTAGCGATGGTCAGTGCCGCGAAAGGATATAAAGCCATTCTTGTCATGCCTGAAACGATGAGTATGGAGCGTCGTAACCTTCTTCGTGGATACGGGGCCGAGCTCATCTTGACGCCAGGGCCAGAAGGAATGGGTGGAGCGATTCGTCGTGCTACTGAAGAAGCTGAGAAAAACGGCTACTTCCTTCCGCAACAATTCAACAACGCAGCGAACCCGAACGTGCATGAGATGACGACGGGACCTGAAATTGTCGAGGCGTTCGAAGAGTCAGGACTTTCGGTAGATGCTCTCATCGCGGGAGTCGGTACAGGTGGTACGATTACCGGTGCAGGAAAAGTCGTGAAAGCGAAATATCCAGACGTGAAAATTTTGGCGGTTGAACCGGTTGATTCCCCAGTCTTGTCGGGTGGGAAGCCAGGACCTCATAAGATTCAAGGAATTGGTGCCGGCTTTGTCCCATCCATTCTGGATACTGAGATTTATGAGGGTGTCCTTCAAATCACGACAGACCAGGCGTTTGAATACGCGCGCCAAGCGGCACGCACGAACGGTGTCCTCGGTGGAATTTCTTCAGGGGCTGCCATTGCAGCGGCACTTGATACGGCGAAACGCCTCGGTAAAGGGAAAAACGTATTGGCGATTATCCCGTCAAACGGAGAACGTTACTTGAGCACACCGCTTTATCAATTTGATGAAGAATCAAACGAGAGTCGCGTATAACATTTCAGGCAGTAATCGAGAGACATTCTCTTTCGGTTGCTGCCTTTTCTTGTGTACAATAAAAGGCATGAATGAATAGACGGAGGAATGACAAGTGAGATCGACAGCGTTCAGAACGAAGCGGATGACGAAAGAAAAGATGTATGAGGCATACATGACGTTGACAGCAGACCAGCCGTACCACGCATGGCTAGAAAGTGGAAGGGCAGGACGGTATACGATTGCGGGGATCGAACCGTTCGGTCGCTTCCATGTAAAAGACGGTGTCGGTCTCTTACAAATAGGGGAAACGACTGAAACGATGTATGGGAAACCACTCGAGATGGTTAGTGAAGTGCGGAAACGATTTGAAGCTGAGCGTCCGGAAGGGGCACCTCCCTTCTTCGGTGGCATGATTGGTTATGTCAGCTATGACGTTTCTCGAACGATTGAGCGACTCCCTAGCCAGGCAGAAGATGATTTAGCGACGCCGGACGTCTCGTTTCTGTTGTTTGATGAAGTGGCTGTGTTCGACGAAAAGAGTTCGACTCTCTATTTGATGGTCACAGCAGAAGGCAATGCCGAACGTAAAGCGGATCGCTTGGCGGCCATGTGGAACGTCGAATCACACTACGCATTCAAACCGACTGAACAATTGCCTGTCGAGCGTTCGCGCTCCATGTCTCAAGACGAATTTGTGGAGGCGGTCAAACGAATTCAGTCTTATATCGTGGAAGGTGACGTGTTCCAAGTGAATTTGAGCGTTCGTCAATCCGAACCGTTACGCGCCGACCCACGTCGTGTTTACGATACGCTTCGTCAAATGAATCCATCTCCGTACATGGGATACTTTGTGGATGACGCACTGACAATGGTCTCCGCTTCACCGGAACTATTGCTTGAGAAACATGAATCTGACATTTCAACGCGACCGATCGCGGGTACGCGTCCACGTGGAAAAGACGATGTTGAGGACTTGGAATTGGCGAACACGCTACTTGAAAACGAGAAGGAGCGAGCGGAACACGTCATGCTCGTCGACTTGGAACGGAACGATCTCGGGAAAGTCGCGGCATACGGTAGTGTTCATGTGGACGAGTTGATGGTGATTGAAAAGTATTCACATGTTCAGCATATCGTCTCCAACGTACGGGGTACGATTCGTGATGAAGTATCAGGAGCGGAGGCGCTAGCCGCGATGTTCCCTGGTGGTACGATTACCGGTGCACCGAAAATTCGAACGATGGAAATTATCGAGGAACTTGAACCAGTTCGCCGGGGATTATACACCGGGTCATATGGATGGTTAAGTTGGGACGATGATCTCGTCTTCAACATCACCATTCGAACGATGGTCGTGAAAGATGGGATTGCATACGTTCAAGCGGGAGCGGGCATCGTCATCGATTCGGATCCGGTCTCAGAATATGAAGAATCTCTGTCCAAAGCGAAGGCGCTATGGGCGGCGAAGCAAATGACGGAGGAGACGACATGATTGTACTAATCGATAACTATGACTCATTCACATACAACTTAGTGCAGTATTTTGGAGAACTTGGTGAAGAACTGGTCGTTTATCGAAACGATGAAGTGACGATCCAAGACATTGAGAAACTTGCTCCGAGCTACCTGGTCATTTCCCCTGGACCTTGTACACCGAATGAAGCCGGGATTAGCGTCGAGGCGATTCAAACGTTCGCAGGTCGCATTCCGATTTTAGGTGTGTGTCTCGGTCATCAAGCGATTGCACAAGCGTTCGGAGGAGACGTCGTTCATGCGGAACGGCTGATGCATGGGAAAACGTCGAAGATTCAACATGACGGTAAGTCGATTTTCAAAGATATTCCTCAGCAGACGGTCGTGACCCGTTATCACTCGTTATCTGTGGAACGTTCTACCTTACCGGAATGTTTGATGGTCACAGCAGAAACAGAAACGAAAGAAATCATGGCACTCCGGCATCGGACGCTCCCGATTGAAGGCGTTCAGTATCACCCTGAAGCAATTTTGACCGAGCATGGAAAAGAGATGATTCGAAACTTTATCGAGGAGTACCGCCATGTGGTATTGGCATAACGGGGACCTTGTTGAGCGAGAGGATGCATGGATTCCTGTCGAGGACCATGGATTCTTATATGGGATGGGTCTATTCGAGACGTTTCGAACATATGGTTTCATTCCGTTCTTGTTCGATGCGCATTGGGAACGATTGATGAAGAGTGTAGATGAACTGTGGATTGATTTTCCGTACACAAAGGAAGAAATCGAGACAGCGATTCAGCAATTGTGTCTTCAAAATGAAGCTCCTGACTTGTATATCCGATTGAACGTATCGGCAGGAGTCGCGCCGCTCGGTCTGTATGCCGGACGATATGAAAAACCGAACGTCACGTTGATTGCCAAACCGCTCTCCTCAGAAGTTGTGCCACAGGAGAAGCGAGTCGAACCGATCCCTTTTCCAAGAAGTCGTCCTGAAGCGGCTTTTCGATTAAAATCGCATCATTACATGAACAATATCCTCGGAAAACGCACCTTGCAAGACCAGGATGCTGAAGGATTATTTGCGGACGAACAGGGCTACGTGGTGGAAGGGCTCGTGTCGAACATCTTTTGGGTCGGATCTGATGATGTGTTGTATACGACACCCCTTTCGAGTGGAGCACTCGCGGGCGTGACGCGACAATGGGTGATCGATTGCTTTCACGTGGTGGAGCAATCGGTGACATTCGATGAATTAACCGCAGCGAAAGAGATTTGGATGACGAACTCGATTCAGCAAGTCGCTCCGGTGACGCATTATGGAAATCTGCAATACCCAGGTAAAGACGGAGAACGATTTAACGAAGTGTGGGCGGAGCTCGTTCGTTCACTTGGATAGGAGGCTGAAACATGACGAAAATCATGGGTATTTTAAACGTGACCCCGGACTCATTTTCAGACGGAGGACGATATACAGCGGTCGAAGAAGCCGTACGTCACGCAAAGCAACTCGTACGAGAAGGTGCGGATGCGATTGATGTCGGTGGTGAATCGACGCGACCCGGTGCAGCGCTTGTTTCTGCAGAAGAAGAAATTGAACGTGTCGTCCCAATCATCGAACGATTGGTAAAAGAAATTGATGTGCCAATCTCGATTGACACGTATAAACCTGCTGTTGCGAGGGCGGCATTAGAAGCGGGTGCGACAATCATCAATGACGTGTGGGGCTCGAAATGGGGAGATCGGTCTATGGCGCGTGTCGCCTTTGAATATGGCGTCCCCATCATTTTGATGCATAACCGAGAAAATCGAGACTACCATCATTTTATTGAAGATGTGGTGAGTGATTTGCAGGAGTCGATTGAGATTGCTCATGCAGCAGGTGTGAGAGATGAGCATATTTGGCTAGACCCAGGAATCGGGTTCGCAAAAGACGTGGCGCAAAATCTAGAGCTCATGAATCACCTCGATGTGATCGCGCGTCTTGGCTATCCGGTGTTACTAGGTACGTCCCGTAAATCGTTTATCGGCCAAACGCTCGATTTACCAACCGAAGAACGCGTAGAAGGGACGATTGCGACGACGTGTTTAGGCATCATGAAAGGGTGCGATTGGGTACGCGTCCATGACGTGAAAGAGAATATGCGTGCAGCGAAGATGATGGATGCGATGATGAGGGGGAATGGACATGGATAAGATTTTTGTGAACGGCATGCGCTTTTATGGATATCATGGTGTGTTTGAAGAGGAGAACCGTCTCGGTCAACGGTTTCACGTGGATTTAATATGTGAGTTAGACCTTGCACCTGCTGGGAAGTCAGATGATTTACAGGATGGAGTCAGCTACGCGGGGTTATATCAAGTCACAGAAGACATTGTGACAGGAGAACCGGTCAATTTACTCGAAACACTCGGAGAACGAATCACGACGGCCATTTTGGCACATCATGATTTGATTCAAAGCGTGACAGTAAAAGTAATCAAGCCGGACCCACCAATCCCAGGACATTACGACTCGGTGGCGATTGAGATGACAAGGAGACGCACGTCATGATTTTTATCGCATTAGGAGCAAACATCGGGGAGCGGGCCGCACAATTGTCTGACGCGATTGATGAAATGGGAAAAATGGGTGTTACGGTCACGAAACAATCATCGGTTTATGAGACCGCCCCTGTCGGTTATACCGATCAACCATCATTTTATAATATGGTGGTCGAAGTGGAGACTCATCAATCTGTAACGGACTTGTTAGACACCCTTCAACAAATTGAACGGCAGTTAGGTCGAGAGCGTCTCTTTAAGAACGGTCCGCGCACCATCGACCTTGACATCCTCTATTATAATGGGGAAGATATACAATCAGAACACTTGACGGTACCACATCCGCGGATGCAGGAACGTGCGTTTGTGCTCGCTCCGTTAGCTGAGATTGCGCCAGAACTCATCGTCCGCGGACGAACGGTCGCATCATGGCTAGCAGATTTACCGATGGCAGACCGCCAAGATGTCGTTCGGTTACAGTTGCTAACGAATTTGGTGAAATGAAGGATGTGTTGTCTTGACAGGCTTTAAGATTGGAAATATAGATATTAAAAACCGTGCAGTCCTTGCACCGATGGCTGGCGTGACCAACCCGGCATTCCGATTGATCGCAAAAGAATTCGGGGCGGGACTCGTCTGTGCTGAAATGGTCAGTGATAAAGGGATTTTGCTGGAGAACGCGCGGACGATGCGCATGCTATATGTCGATGAACGAGAAAAACCGCTCAGCTTGCAGATTTTTGGTGGTTCTAAAGATACACTCGTCAAAGCGGCGCAGTACGTCGATCAAAATACGAATGCCGACATCATTGATATCAACATGGGTTGTCCTGTGCCGAAAGTAACGAAATGTGACGCAGGTGCAAAGTGGTTACTTGATCCGGATAAAGTGTATGAGATGGTCAATGCCGTCACGAATGTGGTCGAAAAACCGGTCACGGTGAAAATGCGCCTTGGTTGGGACGATGATCACATCTTTATTTTGGACAATGTCAAAGCGGCTCAGACAGGTGGAGCGGCAGCCATTGCCATTCATGGACGTACGCGAGCCCAACAATATGAAGGAACTGCGAACTGGGATTGGATCGGTGAAGCGAAGAAAGTCGCGACCGTACCGATTATCGGGAACGGGGACATTGCCACACCACAAGACGCTAAGCGTGTCATTGACCAATATGGCGTGGATGCCGTCATGATTGGGCGCGCTGCACTTGGAAACCCGTGGATGCTCTATCAGACGGTTCAGTACCTCGAAAGTGGAGAACTTCCGCCGGAACCAGCAGCTCGTGAAAAAATTGATATTTGCATGTTGCACCTCGACCGATTGAGTGCAATTAAAGGTGAGCTGACGGCCGTTCGTGAAATGCGTCAACATGCGGCTTGGTATTTAAAAGGATTAAAGGGCAGTGGTCCGATTCGCAAACAAATCAATGAGACGGAATCGCGTGAGGCTTTCGCAGCGGTCCTGTATGGATTTGTTGATCAACTCGAGCGACAACTGTCAGAAGTGTGAACTAGAGAAAAGAACTAATTTATGGTAAGCTTGTTTGGCGAAAAAGTGCACCACAACGAATGAACGGCTTCGGCTGTGCTGTTGGCCATCGGGTCGACAGTTTTTTGTTAGGGATAAACCCAATATGGATAGAGGAGTGAATGGAATAGTGAGCCACGAGTTAGAAATGAATGATCAAATGCAGGTTCGTTTTGAGAAGATGACCGATATGCGCGAGCGCGGTCTCGACCCGTTCGGTCAACGCTTTGATCGTTCTGCGCACGCAGGTGAATTACATGAGCAGTATGAATCAATTGAAAAAGAGGCTTTAGCAGAGCAGGACGTAGAAGTCACGCTAGCGGGTCGCATCATGACGAAACGCGGGAAAGGGAAAGTATTTTTTGCCCACATTCAAGATGTGACAGGTCAGATTCAAATTTACGTTCGTAAAAACGATGTCGGGGATGAGCCGTTTGACTTATTCAAATCATCAGACCTCGGTGATATCGTTGGTGTCAAAGGAAAGCTCTTTAAAACAAATGTAGGTGAACTCTCGATTCATGTGGAAGAGTTTGAGCTCTTGACGAAGGCGCTTCGCCCGCTTCCGGACAAATATCATGGATTGAAAGATGTGGAACAGCGCTATCGCCAACGTTATCTTGATTTGATCACAAACCAAGATTCACGCCAGACATTCATTTTGCGTAGCCGCATCATTTCTGAGATTCGCAACTTCTTAAATCAAAAAGGATATTTAGAAGTGGAAACACCGATGTTACACACGATTGCGGGTGGAGCAGCGGCGCGTCCGTTCTTAACGCATCATAATGCGTTGGATATGGAACTTTATATGCGTATTGCCATCGAACTTCACTTGAAACGCTTGATCGTTGGTGGACTCGAGCGTGTTTATGAAATTGGACGTGTGTTCCGTAACGAAGGAATCTCGACACGCCACAACCCTGAATTCACAATGATCGAATTGTATGAGGCATATGCGGATTACAACGACATCATGGATTTGACGGAAGAATTGGTTGCGCACGTAGCGAAAGAAGTACTCGGTACAACAGATGTACAATATGGTGAAGATACAATTCACCTTGGCATCGGTTGGAAACGTGCACACATGGTCGATCTTGTTAAAGAAGAGACAGGTGTAGACTTCTGGCAACAAATGTCCGACGAAGAAGCACGTGCCCTTGCGAAAGAGCATGGTGTGGAAGTTCAGGACCATATGACGTTCGGTCATATCGTAAATGAGTTCTTTGAGCAAAAGGTCGAAGAGACATTGCTTCAACCAACATTCGTGACAGGACACCCAGTTGAAGTGTCGCCGTTAGCGAAGAAAAACGAAACGGATCCACGCTTCACAGATCGTTTTGAATTGTTTATTGTTCGTCGTGAACACGCGAATGCCTTCACGGAGTTGAACGATCCAATCGATCAACGTGAGCGTTTCGAAGCACAATTGCTTGAGAAAGAAGCAGGTAACGACGAGGCGCACGAACTCGATAACGATTTCCTTGAGGCACTTGAGTACGGTATGCCACCAACAGGTGGACTTGGAATCGGGATTGACCGTCTTGTCATGTTATTGACGAACGCACCATCAATCCGCGACGTTCTTCTTTTCCCTACAATGCGTCATCAACAGTAAATAATAGTAGAGAAGCCGGTTTGTACGTAGGTGCAATCCAGCTTCTCTTTTTTTATTTTTCCGTATGAGCGCTTGGAAACAAGCCGTTGAATAAAGGGGAAACTCTAACGAAAAAACTTTTTTGAAAAAACTTTATAAAAAACCCTTGCGTTAATTAAAGGTGTGCGGTAAAGTAATAAACGTTGCCGCTGATGGCAGCGGAAAGAAATAAAAAAGTGGTTGACAACTGTGTCGATGACTTGTATTATTTTAAGAGTCGCCAAGAGCGACAGACGAACTTTGAAAACTGAACGATGAGGCAAAAATAAGTTTTACAATTTTTGAATGAAGCGCAAGCTTCGTCAATCTAAGAGCTATATCAAAT
>NZ_JBNNHU010000005.1:0-53704 GCF_050269125.1 Exiguobacterium sp. NPDC077395 | reverse complement strand
ACACCCGTTCCCATGCCGAACACGGAAGTTAAGCGTCTCAGCGCCGAAAGTAGTTGGGGGATCTCCCCCTGTGAGGATAGGACGTTGCCAGGCAACAACAGAGAGGACGACCGAGCATACGCTCGGTCGTTTTTTTTATTGATTGGCGGTGCTCTCTATGAGAGCATCGCTTTTCGTTTGCCTTTTTTTAAATCAATGATAAAATATAGTCAAAAGTCAAAGATGGTCAGAGGGTGGTGGAGATGAGAAATATTTCGGATGTTATCGAACAGTATTTGAAGCAAGTATTGAAGGAAAGTCAGGCAAATGCAATCGAGATTAAACGCCAAGATATCGCGCAACGATTCGAATGTGTCCCATCCCAAATCAATTATGTCATCAACACACGTTTTACCGTCGAAAAAGGATATTTAGTAGAAAGTAAACGAGGTGGCGGTGGATATATTCGGATCCGACGCGTCATCTTACATGAAAAACAGGATGTGCTCTCTAGTTTGATGGATGTCATTCATGAGCATCCACGTCTGAATGAACAACTCGTTGAAAATGTGCTCGTGCGATTAGTGGAAGAACAAATGATGCACGAACAAGAAGCGCAATTGATTTACCATCTCTTATCAGATGAAGCATTAAACTTACAAGTTGATGATCGCTCTTTTATTCGACGTCAACAATTGCTGGCACTGATGAAAGTACTTCGTTATCGTAATGGGGGATAAGTCGTATGTTATGCGAACGTTGTAAACAACGACCTGCTGTCAATGAAGTCGTTGTGATGGAACAAGATGTACCCGTAAAAAAACGATTATGTCGACAATGTACGGTAGAACTGATGACAGGATATGTACCGGTCGTGAAGCGATGCCCGACTTGCCAGATGACACGCCAAGACCTATTGCGTGTACGAAAAGCGGGATGCGCTACATGTTATACCGTATTTCGGGATGAATTGATTAAGATTACTCGTCAATATCAACAAGGACATGATCATCATATCGGTTCAATCCCTGACCAGCTACGCACGCCACATGAACGGATTGAAGAACGGCTCGAAAAGTTGGCAGGGGAGTTGAACCGCGCTGTCGAACAAGAAGATTATGAACGGGCAGCACGCATTCAAAAAGAAATGAAGCAATTAGAAGGGCAGGGAGATGTCTGATGGAAACTTTCCTAACACATCCACTTGGTCCAAAAATGAAAGAACGTGCCAAGCTCGATGATTTGGTCGTTTCTACAAGAATTCGACTGGCGCGTAATGTCAAAGACACGGTATTCTCTCCCGTACTTTCTAAAGAAGGAGAACGTCAGCTTTGCGATCGTCTAGAAGGGCGTTTACGTGGGTTGAAAGGATTCGAATATCTTCATATGCGTGATTATGATGAAGTGACACGACAGGCGTTGATGGAGAAACACCTGATTAGCCCAGCCGTTGCAACCAATGAAGAGAGTGCGGTCTTCTTAAGTGAAGATGAAACCATCAGTGTATTGATTAATGAGGAAGACCATTTACGCATTCAAACGCTACTTCCGGGATATCAAGTGAAAGAGGCGTTTGAATTAGCGAAACAAGTTGATGCATTATGTGCAGAATCCCTATCGTATGCGTTTGATGAACAGTTAGGCTATTTGACGACATGTCCGAGTAATATCGGAACAGGACTTCGTGCCTCGGTCATGTTACACTTGCCGGGACTCACCTTGACGGGACGAATCAGTCCAATCTTACGAGAACTTCGAAAATTGGGCTATACGATTCGAGGTCGTTATGGTGAAGGTAGTGATGCAGCGGGTCGCTTGTTCCAACTGTCGAATCAACGGACGTTAGGGAGTCACGAGTCACAGTTACTGGCTGACTTTATGGAAGTGACAGAACAAGTGATTCAAGCAGAGCGTCATGCGCGCGAAGAACTCGTTGCGAATCGACAGGAAGAGTTAGAAGATCAATTTTATCGATCATATGGTATTTTGCGATATGCAAAATTACTATCTTCTACTGAAGCCATCGAACGATTATCTGATTTACATTTAGCGAGTGACCTAGGGATTTTGTCTGATTGGAGTCCACCAAAGTTCCATGAACTCATTGTTCGGCTACAATCAGGTTTTCTACAAAAACATTTCGGGAAAACATTATCTACGCAAGAACGGGATCGAGAACGAGCGACACTCGTTCGTCGAACGTTAGATCAAGGCTTAGTTTGATCCAACTACAAGGAGGTTTTGTCAATGATGTTTGGACGATTTACAGAACGAGCACAGCGCGTATTAGCTTTAGCACAAGAGGAAGCAGTACGTCTTGGCCATCATAATATTGGTACAGAACATATTTTATTAGGATTGGTTCGTGAAGGAGAAGGGATTGCGGCAAAAGCGCTCTTCGCTCTCGGATTGACTTCTGAAAAAATTCAACAAGAAGTAGAATCATTGATTGGACGCGGTTCTGAGAATGGATCGACGATTCACTACACACCACGTGCGAAAAAGGTCATTGAACTCTCGATGGATGAGGCACGTAAACTAGGACATTCATATGTTGGAACGGAGCACATCCTTCTTGGATTGATTCGTGAAGGCGAAGGTGTCGCGGCACGTGTCCTCAATAACCTTGGAATCAGTTTGACGAAAGCACGTCAACAAGTATTACAGCTTCTCGGTAACACGGAGTCTTCTTCAAATGCTTCACAACCAGGCGCGAGCGCTGCAACCCCAACACTTGATGGGTTGGCACGCGACTTGACGCAACAAGCACGTGAATCGCGTTTAGACCCGGTCATCGGCCGCGCAGGTGAGATTCAACGTGTCATTGAAGTCTTATCTCGTCGTACGAAAAACAACCCGGTTCTTATCGGAGAGCCAGGTGTCGGGAAAACGGCAGTAGTCGAAGGTCTCGCTCAACAAATCATTAACAACGAAGTACCTGAAACACTTCGCAATAAACGAGTGATGGTACTCGACATGGGTACACTCGTAGCAGGTACGAAATATCGTGGTGAGTTCGAAGATCGATTGAAAAAAGTAATGGACGAAATTCGTCAGGCAGGAAACGTTATTCTCTTCATCGACGAGTTGCACACATTGATTGGTGCGGGTGGTGCAGAAGGTGCGATTGATGCGTCGAACATCCTCAAGCCGTCATTGGCTCGTGGTGAACTTCAATGTATCGGGGCGACAACACTTGATGAATATCGGAAGTACATCGAAAAAGATGCAGCGCTTGAACGACGCTTCCAACCAATTCAAGTAAATGAACCGACAACAGAAGAAGCTGAACAAATCTTACTCGGGTTGCGAGATCGTTATGAAGCGCATCACCGCGTAACGATTACAGACACGGCGATTCACGAGGCGGTCGTTCTGTCTGACCGTTACATCTCGGATCGTTTCTTACCGGACAAAGCGATTGACCTCGTCGATGAGGCGGCATCAAAAGTACGACTTCGCTCGTTCACGGCACCACCGAACTTGAAAGAGTTGGAGTCACGCCTTGAGTCGATTCGTAAAGAAAAAGACTCTGCTGTTCAAAGCCAAGAGTTTGAAAAAGCGGCTTCTCTCCGTGATACAGAACAAAAGTTACGCGATGAGTTAGAAGAGTTGAAAGCAGAATGGCAGAACAAACAAGGAAACGAAAAACTTGAAGTGACGAAAGAAGATATCGCTCAAGTTGTCGCAAACTGGACAGGTGTACCGGTCACGAAGATTGCCGAGGAAGAGACAGACCGTCTCCTCAAACTCGAATCAATTCTTCACAACCGTGTCATCGGTCAAGACGATGCGGTGAAATCGATTTCCCGCGCCATTCGTCGGGCTCGGGCTGGCTTGAAAGATCCAAAACGTCCAATCGGTTCATTCATCTTCCTCGGACCTACCGGAGTCGGTAAAACCGAACTCGCTCGCGCAGTTGCTGAAGCGATGTTTGGGGATGAGGATGCGATTATTCGAATCGACATGTCAGAGTACATGGAAAAACATGCGACGAGCCGTCTCGTTGGTTCGCCTCCTGGTTATGTCGGTTACGAAGAAGGCGGTCAGTTGACAGAAAAGGTACGCCGGAAGCCATACTCGGTCATCCTTCTCGATGAAATTGAAAAAGCGCACCCGGAAGTGTTCAACATCTTACTTCAAGTGCTTGACGACGGTCGCTTGACGGATTCGAAAGGTCGCACGGTCGACTTCCGAAACACGGTCATCATCATGACATCAAACGTCGGGGCCGCAGCGCTTCAACGAAATAAATATGTTGGATTCACAGTCGAAGATGATGTGAAACGTGAGTATACAGAAATGAAGGATAAAGTACTCGAGGAATTGAAAAAGGCGTTCCGACCTGAGTTCTTGAACCGGATTGACGAAATCACGGTCTTCCATTCACTTCAAAAAGAGCACATTCAAGAAATCATCAAACTTATGGCAGAGACACTCAAGAAACGTCTTGCCGAACAAGGTGTTGATTTCAGCTTGACGGATGCGGCGCTCGACAAGATTGCCGAAGTCGGCTATGATCCGGAATACGGGGCTCGCCCTCTCCGTCGTGCCCTTCAACGAGAAGTGGAAGATCGCCTCTCAGAAGCAATGCTTGGCGGCACAATCGCTAAAGGCAGTAAAGTTGCGCTCGACGTACAAGATGGAGAGTTTGTCGTTCGTAACGAAGGTGTGGTTCAGTAAATCATTCAGCTCCCTCGTTGTTTATGAGGGAGCTTTTTTAGACAGGAAGGAAACTTATGGCCAAAATTAAAACGAAATACGTCTGCCAATCGTGTGGATATGAATCAGCCAAATGGATGGGACGCTGTCCAGGTTGTAATGAATGGAATACGCTCGTTGAGGAGTTTGTCGAAGAGAAGAAAGCTAAACGTGGCGCAGCGTTTGTGCATAGTTCATCTCGACAATTGAAGCCAGAACGACTCGCCAACGTCGTCTCACAAGAAGAGACACGCGTTCACACGAATAGTCGTGAATTTGACCGTGTGCTAGGTGGTGGGATCGTTCCAGGTTCACTCGTCTTAGTCGGTGGGGACCCGGGAATCGGGAAGTCGACGATTCTGTTACAGGTTAGTGCACACCTAGCCCATAGTGGCAAAAAAGTGCTTTATATTTCAGGTGAGGAATCACTCAAGCAGACGAAACTTCGGGCGGAACGTCTCGGCTTACCGACCGAAGACTTGTTTGTGCTCGCTGAGACAGACATGTTGATGATTGAACGCGTCATTGATGAAGAACAACCCGGGTTTGTCATCATCGACTCGATTCAGACGGTATATATGGATGAAATTCAATCGGCGCCAGGAAGTGTGTCTCAAGTACGAGAATGTACAGCAGCGCTTATGAAAATTGCAAAAACACGAGGGATTGCTGTGTTCATCGTCGGTCACGTAACGAAACAAGGATCGATTGCGGGTCCGCGATTACTCGAGCACATGGTCGATGCGGTACTTTACTTTGAAGGCGAGCGTCATCACACGTTCCGTATTTTACGCGCGGTGAAAAACCGTTTCGGTTCAACGAACGAAATCGGGATCTTCGAGATGAAAGAGAGTGGGCTAGAAGAAGTCCTCAACCCGTCCGAAATCTTTTTAGAAGAACGAACCGCCGGTGTTTCCGGTTCGACGGTCGTCGCTTCGATGGAAGGGACAAGGACAGTGCTCGTCGAACTACAAGCACTCATCTCGCCAACCTCATTCGGTAACCCGAGACGTATGGCGACGGGAATCGATCAAAACCGGGTCGCGCTTCTGATGGCCGTCCTTGAGAAACGCTCTGGCTTATTGCTTCAGACGCAAGACGCCTACTTGAAAGCGGCGGGTGGCGTCAAACTAGATGAGCCTGCGATTGACCTCGCGATTTGTGTCTCGATTGCCTCGAGTTTCCGTGATCGTCCAACCCGTCCGACGGATGTTTGTATCGGTGAAGTCGGATTGACCGGAGAAGTGCGACGCGTATCGCGGATTGAGCAACGTGTCGCCGAAGCCGCAAAACTAGGATTCACACGTGCCATCATTCCGAAAAACAACATGGGTGGATGGACCGCTCCGGCAGGGATTGAAGTGGTCGGCGTCGGAACGGTGGACGAAGCACTGCAGTTGGCGATCCCGTTTTAACGGGTCGCCAATGGCAGTTTTTAACGCTTTGTAACGAACGTGATTGAAAAAACCATGTTACAATGAAAGTGTTATTTTTGAAATTTTATTTCATATAAAAGGAGGTGGAATGAGTGAAGATTGCTGTACGAATCGGATTTATTTTGATTGGTCTCGTCGTAGGTTGGTTCGGAATTATCGAAGCGACGTTATTATTAGGAGACCTCGGCATGAATGTGCCGGAATGGTTAACGATTCCATACGTAGCAAGTTTGATTGGTGGACTTATCTTCTTCATTCTTAGTTTATTCTTAACCGATGGTGTTGTTGCATTTATTCGTTTTGTCGAAGAACGGCTCGTCCGTTTACCGGTAGGGGATATTTTATTCGGTTCGATTGGCCTCATTATCGGGCTCTTGATTGCCTTTTTGATCAGTGTCTCGCTTGAAGTAACGAACATTTTCTTACTGAGTAAGATCGTTCCGATCTTTGTCACGGCGCTGTTTGGTTACTTCGGTTTCGCGGTCGGATATCGGAAGCGTAACGAATGGATCAAACTATTTGTAAAGAGTGAGCGGGAGAAACCGGCGGCTGAACCGGTACAACGTTCGAATGATAAAATCTTAGACACGAGCGTCATTATTGACGGTCGTATCGCAGATATCGCCACGACTGGGTTTGTGGAAGGTACATTGATCGTTCCGCAGTTCGTCATCGGAGAACTTCAATATATCGCGGATTCATCGGATACGTTGAAACGAAACCGTGGTCGCCGTGGGCTCGATATTTTAAAAGAGCTTCAAGAGAACAAACGAATCCAAGTTGAAATTTACGATGGGGACTTTGAAGATGTACCAGAAGTCGATATCAAGTTGATTAAATTGGCAGAGTTGAAAAACGGGATTGTCGTCACGAACGACTATAACTTAAACAAAGTCTGTGAAGTGCGAAATGTCCCGGTCTTAAATATCAATGACTTGGCGAATGCCGTCAAACAAATCGTCATCCCTGGCGAAGAGATGGTCGTCACTGTCATTAAAGAAGGGAAAGAACAAAATCAAGGTGTTGCCTATCTCGAAGACGGGACGATGGTCGTCGTGGAAGGTGGACGTAAGTTGATCTCGAAGACGCTTCCTGTCGTCGTGACGAGCGTGCTGCAGACATCTGCAGGCCGAATGATTTTTGCTCGTCCTGAATAACGAACAAAAAAGAGACGCGTGAGCGCTCTCTTTTTTCACGAAGAGAGGTGTTTAGCATAGTATCTTATACAGTTGTGATCCCGGCTGCGGGAAGAGGAAAACGAATGGGAGCGGATGCGAACAAACTCATGTTGTCGCTCCGTGACAAACCGATTATCGCGTGGACGTTACAAGCGTTCGATACCGATCCTTGGTGTGAACGGATTGTTTTGGCGATTCGTCCAGAGGAACGTGACTGGTTTGAAGCGATCACGGCACAAGTCGAAACACCGATTACATATGTAACAGGTGGGGAAGAACGACAACAGAGTGTCCATGCGGGGCTTAAGGTGGTTGCACCCGATACGATTGTGATGATTCATGACGGTGCCCGTCCGTTTGTAAAACGTGAACAGCTGCATCAAGTGGCAGAAGCGGCGTTACAAGGTGGCGCCATTTTAGCAGTACCGGTCAAAGACACAGTTAAACAAGTCGAACGTCATCAAATCGAACGAACGGTTCCTCGGGAAAATCTATGGTTGGCGCAAACGCCGCAAGCTTTCCAGGCCAAGGCGATTTTAGGGGCACATGAACGAGCGGTCGAACAACAGATGATGGGAACGGACGATGCGAGCTTATTCGAATGGCTTGGTGAGACAGTACAAGTCGTTCTTGGGGACTATCATAATATTAAGATGACGACGCCAGAGGACTTACTGTTTGGTGATGCGATTTTAGCGAGGGAGGACTTACAATGAGAATTGGTCAAGGATTTGATGTACATGCATTTGCAGAAGGACGTCCATTAATTTTAGGAGGGATTGAGATTCCACACGAACGTGGTCTACTCGGTCATTCCGATGCTGATGTGTTACTTCATACGATTGCCGATGCAGCGCTTGGAGCGATTGCGGCAGGTGATATTGGGAAGCATTTTCCTGATACGGATCCAGAATTTAAAGATGCGGATTCGAAAGCGTTGCTTCGCCACGTATGGCAACTTGTGAAGGATGAGGGATATGTCCTCGGAAATGTGGACGCGACCGTCATGGCACAACGTCCGAAGCTACGTCCTTATATTGATGAGATGCGAGCGGTCATTGCCGACCTACTCGAGGCGGACATCGAACAGGTGAACGTGAAGGCGACGACGACGGAGAAACTCGGCTTCACAGGACGTGAAGAAGGAATCGCGGCGCAAGCGGTCATCTTACTCAACCGGGCTTGACAGAAATGGTATACTATTTGGGCAGAAGAGAAGAAAGGTGGAACTATTATGAGTGAAGTGCGTGTACGCTATGCGCCTAGTCCGACGGGGCATCTCCACATCGGGAATGCGCGGACTGCGTTGTTTAACTACTTATTTGCTCGTCATGCAGGCGGGAAATTGATTCTTCGAATTGAAGATACAGACCAAAAACGAAATGTATTAAATGGTGTCGAGAGTCAAATGAAGTATTTGGAGTGGCTCGGGATCGATTGGGATGAAGGTCCAGGTCGTGATGGAGACTACGGTCCATATTATCAAATGGAACGTCTTTCGCTTTATGAGAAATACGTCAACGAATTGATGAGCAAAGGTCTTGCTTATAAATGCTATATGACATCAGAGGAGCTCGAAGCAGAGCGTGAAGCACAAATCGCGCGCGGCGAAGCACCACGTTATTCTGGTGCGCACCGCAACCTGACTGTCGAAGAACGTGAAGCGTTTGAAGCAGAGGGCCGCAAGCCGTCAATTCGAATTCGCGTGCCTGAAGGCGTGACGTATAAATGGGCGGATGTCGTCAAAGGTGATGTTTCATTCGAGTCGAAAGACTTTGGTGATTGGGTCATCGTGAAACAAGATGGGATTCCGACTTACAACTTCGCTGTTGTTGTCGACGACCACTTGATGAAGATCAGCCACGTCTTGCGTGGAGACGACCACATCGCAAACACACCAAAACAGATGATGGTATATGACGCACTCGGATGGGAATATCCTGAGTTCGGTCACATGACGCTTATCTATAACGATCAACATAAGAAATTGTCAAAGCGTGATGAATCGATCATCCAGTTCATTGAACAATATGCGGATCTTGGCTACTTGCCAGCAGCGCTCTTCAACTTCATTTCTCTTCTTGGCTGGTCACCAGTTGGAGAAGAAGAAATCTTCTCGAAAGAAGAGTTTATTGAAATGTTTGATGCGAACCGCTTGTCGAAGAGTCCGGCTGTATTTGACCAACAAAAACTTTCTTGGATCAATAGTGTATACATGAAGAAGGCCACGCTTGACGAAGTAGTGGCACTCAGTTTACCATTCTTACAAGAAGCAGGACGATTACCCGAGGCGGTATCTGTCGAGGAGGCAGATTGGGCAACAAACTTGATCGCATTGTATAAAGAACAAATGACGCACGGGGCGGAGATTGTCTCGTTGACGGACTTGTTCTTCAAAGATGAGATCGAGTATGACGAGGAAGCGAACGCTGTCCTTTCAGGGGAAACGGTTCCTGCTGTCCTTGCAGAGTTCAAACAACAGCTCGAAGGAATCGAAGACTTCACACCAGAAGCGATTAAAGCGGCGACGAAAGCGACGCAAAAAGCGACTGGTCAAAAAGGGAAGAACTTGTTCATGCCAATCCGTGTCGCGACGACAGGACAAACACATGGACCAGAGCTTCCGAACGCGATTTCGTTAATCGGAAAAGAGCGTGTCTTGAAGCGTCTGACAACTTTATTAGCATAAAGGCATCGATGAGGAAAGTAAGCGGTATGACACTTTGCAGAGACTAGAACCTAGGCTGGGAGTTCTAGATGTGTCCCCCGAAGAAGTGCACCTCGGAGCCGTCTCGGCGATACGTAGTCGAGGCCGCGACTCTGCGTTAACGAGACTTGAGAGGGGAACACTTTTCCCAAACAGAGTGGAACCGCGCTTATGGCGTCTCTGTGCCTTGGCACAGGGGCGTCTTTGTTTTTGTATAAGAAAAGGAGATATCAATTATGGGATTTTGGAGCAGCGTGCGTGAAGACTTGCGGACTGTCTTGGAACTAGACCCTGCAGCTCGTTCAAAAGTAGAGGTGGCACTGACGTATCCGGGACTACACGCCATATGGGCACATCGTATCGCGCACGGATTATGGAAACGTAACGTGAAGCTGGTGGCCAAGTTATTAGCCCAGTTCAGTCGTTGGTTGACCGGGATTGAAATTCATCCGGGAGCAGTCCTTGGCGACCGTGTATTCATCGATCATGGTTTTGGTGTCGTCATCGGAGAGACGGCGATTATCGGGAACGACGTGACGATTTATCAAGGCGTCACACTTGGAGGAACAGGGAAAGAGAAAGGGAAGCGTCACCCGACGATTGGGAGTGACGTACTCATCTCGGCAGGTGCGAAAGTTCTCGGAAACATTACGGTTGGCGATTGCGTCAAAATCGGAGCGAGCTCTGTCGTCTTGAACGATGTACCGTCTGATTCGACCGTCGTCGGGATTCCAGGACGTGTCGTCATTCGAAACGGGAAGCGTGTGAAGCAACATGACCTCGATCATCGTTTCCCAGATCCGGACCGCGAGTGTCAAGAACGTTTAGAAGCGGCAGTGGATGAACTACAACAAAAATTAGCGACGCTTGAAAAGCGGATGGAGGAGAAAACGCATGATTCAGCTGTACAACAGTCTCACGAATAAAAAAGAACCGTTTGTCCCAATCGTTCCGGGGAAAGTATCCATGTATGTGTGTGGACCGACCGTCTACAACTACATCCATGTCGGGAATGCCCGTCCGGCCATCGCCTTCGATACGGTTCGTCGTTATTTGACATATCGTGGGTATGAGGTGAAATACGTCCTAAACTTCACGGACGTAGACGACAAGATCATTCGTACCGCGAACGAACTTGGGGAAGACACCGAGACGTTGACGAATCGTTATATTGAGGCTTATTTGGCCGATACGGGAGCATTGAACGTGCAACCGGCAGACGTACACCCACGTGTTACCGATACGATGGAAGAGATTATCGAGTTTATCCATCAGCTAGAGACGGAAGGGTTCGCTTATGAATCAGAAGGCGACGTTTATTTCCGGACGAAGAAGTTTGAAACGTACGGAAAGCTAAGTCAACAATCGATCGAAGATTTACGGGCGGGCTCACGTGTCGATGTCGGAGAAAAGAAAGAAGATCCACTCGACTTCGTCTTATGGAAAGCCGCTAAACCGGACGAACCTTCTTGGGATAGTCCGTGGGGCAAAGGACGACCAGGTTGGCATATCGAATGCTCGGCGATGGCGAAAAAGCATCTCGGGGCAACAATCGATATCCATGCAGGTGGTCATGATTTAAAATTCCCACACCACGAGAATGAGATTGCCCAGTCAGAAGCTTGCAACCATGCGAAGTTCGCCAACTATTGGCTGCATAACGGATTCATCAACATTGAAAATGAGAAAATGTCCAAATCGCTCGGAAACTTCCTTCTCGTCCACGAAGCGCTGAAAGAAGTAGATCCAATGGTTCTTCGTTTCTTCATGTTGTCCGTCCATTATCGTCATCCGATCAACTATAGCCGTGAATTGATTGAACAGGCGGCAAACGGTTGGAGTCGAATCAAAGAAGCGTATCAAAACATCGAATATCGTTTATCGGTAACGGCTGGACTTGGTGAACCGAGCGAGTCGATGGAGCGGAAACTTGAAGCAATCAAGACGTCGTTCATCGAATCGATGGATGACGATATCAATACGGCCAATGCGATGACTGTCCTCTTTGACTTGGCACGAGAAGCGAACATTTACGCCAAGGCGGACCATGTGGCAAAAGCGACACTCGAACAAGTTCTCTCGTTATTCGACGAATTGACAGGTGTGCTCGGATTGACGCTCGCTGAAGAGAAAGAACTGCTTGATGCTGAAATCGATCAATTGATTCAAGAACGAAACGACGCACGCGCAGCACGTAACTTTGCCCGGGCTGACGAGATTCGTGATTTACTGAAAGAACAAAACATCCAACTCGAAGACACGGCCCAAGGGGTTCGGTGGAAGCGGTTATGATGCAACCGAAACAAATGAATGCCCTCGCGCTCGCCTACATGGGTGACGTGGTATATGAATTGGCCGTACGAGAAAGACTGCTCGAGCAAGGGTTGACGCGACCGAACGATTTGCATCGAGGTGCCGTCCGTTATGTGAACGCGCGGGCGCAAGCGAGCGTCGTGACCTATTGGCTAGAGACGGACGTGTTGACGGAAGAAGAACAAGCCGTCGTCAGACGTGGCAAAAATGCGAAATCAGGCTCGATTCCGAAGCGGGTCGACGTCCATACGTATCGTTATTCCACAGCATTCGAGGCATTGATTGGCTATATCTACTTAACAGAAAGAAGGGATCGTCTTGAAGAACTCATCAAACAAGCGTTCGAACGACTCGAAGCCGAGTCGACCGAAACGACATGACGGAAAACGAGGTGCGGAAAAACGAACGTTTGACCGCCCACGTGGGGAACGTCCAGAGCGTTCACGCCATCAGAAGTCGGAACGACCGGACTATAAGGAAGTAGACGTGATGGAGGAAGGGATTGATTTCCTTTACGGGCGAAACCCTGTACTCGAAGCACTTCGAAGCGGTCGCGACATGAACAAAGTATTTATCATGGAAGGGCAACAAAAAGGCCCGCTCGCTCAAATCATCGCGATGGCGAATGAAGCATCCGTCCAAGTGTCATTCGTACCGAAAACAAAGCTTGAGAAGATGGCTGGTAGTGAACATCATCAGGGTGTCGTGGCAGCCGTCGCGGCCTATGAATATAAAACCATCGAGGACATGTTCGCACTCGCCGCTTCAAAAGAAGAGACACCGCTCTTTATTTTGCTAGATGAACTCGAGGACCCACATAACCTCGGTTCCATTTTACGGACCTCGGATGCTGTCGGCGCACATGGAATCATCATCCCGAAACGCCGCTCGGTCGGTTTGACTCAAACGGTCGCCAAAGCGTCGACTGGGGCGATTGAACATATCCCGGTTGCGCGCGTGACGAATTTGACGCGGACACTCGAAGAATTGAAAGAAAAAGGACTATGGGTCGTCGGGACCGATGCGAAAGAGAGTCAGGACTATCGTCGATTGGATGGGAATATGCCACTTGTCGTGGTCATCGGAAGTGAAGGAAAAGGAATGAGCCGTCTCGTGCGTGAATCATGCGACTTCCTCGTTCATTTACCAATGGTTGGTCATGTCACGTCACTCAATGCATCTGTTGCAGCGGCACTCCTTCTGTATGAAGTGCATCGCTCACGTAACCCGTTAGCATGAGTATCCAAAAACGCGAGCTCCTTCTTGTCGACGGATATAACATCATCGGGGCGTGGCCACATTTGAGAAGTTTGCGCGATATGGATTTTGATCAAGCGCGCAATTTGTTAATTGAAGCGATGGCGGAATATCAGGCCGTATCAGGGAAAGAAGTCACCGTCGTCTTTGATGCCCATATGCGTTACGGTCGTGAATCGAAAGAAAAACGAAGTCGTGTCGATGTCGTCTATACGAAAGAGAACGAGACGGCAGACGAGTGGATTGAGCGGCGAGCGCACGAACTGGTGGATAACCGACTCGTCACACTATTCGTCGCGACGAACGATTTCACCGAGCAGTGGGTCATTTTCGGCCAAGGTGCCTTACGTGTTCCCGCGACCGAGTTATTAAAAGATTGGAAGCATGCCAAAACACTGATTGAGCAACAACGCCTCTCGTTAGAGAAGGAACAATCGAATCGAAAAACGATCGATATTCCTCCGCATATTCAAGAACGATTTGAAGAAATGCGACGTCGTAAATCAAAAGGTGATTGAAATCACGGACGAGTTCATGAAATGGACTCGTCTTTGTTTCGATTTTGACATTTTTTTGCAAAGGAATGTTGTATACTATTACATATATGAGTTACACAGCATTTAATTGACGGAATTTTTAGAAATTTGTTTGACGCATAGGAGTAGGGGTCCTATAATGGGACAAAACCTTACATAGTTCAGGATCAATCGCCGGGGGGTAACGAGCATGAACGGATGGCCGTACGAACAGTTTGAAAAAATGTCAGACGAAGAGTTGGTCTTATTGGCGCGCAACGAAGGGGATAGCGACGCGCTCGAGTTTTTGATTGAACGATACCGGTATTTTGTACGCGCGAAAGCACGTTCTTATTTCTTGATTGGTGCAGATCATGAGGACATCGTCCAAGAGGGCATGATCGGTCTTTATAAAGGGGTGCGGGACTATAAAGACGAGCGACTCGCCTCGTTCAAAAGTTTTGCCGAGATGTGCATCACACGTCAGATGATCACGGCAATCAAGACGGCGACGCGTCAAAAGCATATTCCGCTCAACTCATATGTGTCACTCGATAAACCGATTTTCGACGAGGAATCCGACCGGACGTTACTCGACGTCATTTTGCCACCACATCCGACGGATCCACAAGAACTCATCGTGACACAAGAAGAACAGACGTTTATGGAAGCGAAGATGGATGAGATTTTGAGTGATCTCGAACGGAAAGTGTTGCGTCTTTATTTAGACGGACGTTCTTATCAAGAGATTTCAGACGACCTCGACCGTCATGTCAAATCGATTGATAATGCGTTACAGCGTGTGAAGAAGAAATTCGAACGTCATGTCGACGTCCGGATGCTTACGAGCTAACCGATTATTGACCGCGTGCCTCCTATGTGATACTTTAAAAGCAGCGCCTTGTCCGTAGACGCCATTTACAGGAGGCGTTTTTTTTTCGCTCTTTTTTAAAAGGGAGTAGTCGAAAGGGGCGCTTATGAATGGCAAAGAAAGTAAGTCTCGCTTGCTCAGAATGCGGGTCTCGGGAGTATTCGACGACAAAAAAAGATGGTGTGTCGACACGGCTTGAAATGAAAAAGTTTTGTCGCCGCTGTAACGCGCATACGATGCATCGAGAATCAAAGTAACGTAGATTGGCATTCAATGTAGGAGGAAGCTACCATGAACTTTTTGCGCGACGTATGGAAAGAGTTGAAAAAAACGAGTTGGCCAACTCGTAAAGAACTCACGAAATATACCGTTACCGTCATCGCGACTGTTGTCGTGATTGGCCTGTTCGTGTTCGGCGTAGATACTGGAGTCAGCTATCTCGTCAATTTATTGATTAACTAAGGAAGAGGTGAAAGCCGTGGAGAAACAATGGTTTGTTGTCCAGACGTACTCAGGTTTTGAGAATAACGTCAAAGAAAACCTAGAACGTCGAATCGGTTCGATGAACATGGAAGATAAAATTTTCCGCGTCCTCGTCCCGACTGAAACGACGCAAGAAGAAGTCACATTAAAGAGTGGCGAAAAGAAAATTAAAGAGCGTGAAGTCAAAAGTTTCCCGGGCTATGTGTTCGTAGAGATGGTCATGACTGACGATTCATGGTATGTTGTCCGCAACACGCCTAACGTCACCGGCTTCCTCGGTTCAACGGGCGGCGGTGCAAAACCGATCCCGCTCCAACCGGACGAAGTGACAAACGTCTTGTCACAAATGGGACTCATCGAGAAGAAAGATCGTTACAACTACGAGCTCGGTGACCTTGTCCGCGTGAAAGAAGGCGCGTTCGAGAACTTTGAGGGGACAATCGACGAGATTGAAGCCGACAAAGAGAAGCTCAAAGTCGTGGTCGACATGTTCGGTCGCGAAACAAAAATTGAGCTTGATTTCGAACAAGTTCAGAAAATTAACTAAACCCACTTGCTAATCCGTGGAACGGATGGTACAATCGAAAATGTTTGATGTTGTGCTATATTTCGGTACAAACTCGACCTAATAGATTGAGTGGGAGGGCGCACAACGTCCAAGAAACCACATTTTAGACTTAAGGAGGTGTGTCTCGTGGCGAAAAAAGTTTCTAAACTCGTTAAACTTCAAATCCCAGCTGGTAAAGCTAACCCAGCACCACCAGTAGGTCCAGCACTTGGTCAAGCAGGTGTTAACATCATGGGATTCTGTAAAGAGTTCAACGCTCGTACACAAGACCAAGCCGGATTGATTATTCCTGTAGTCATCACGGTATACGAAGATCGTTCGTTTACATTTATTACGAAAACTCCACCAGCTGCAGTTCTCTTGAAGAAAGCTGCTGGTATCGAGAGTGGTTCTGGTGAACCAAACCGTAAGAAAGTAGCAACGGTTAAGCGTGACAAAGTTCGCGAAATCGCTGAACTTAAAATGCCTGACCTTAACGCATCATCTGTAGAAACAGCGATGCTTATGGTTGAAGGTACTGCACGTAGTATGGGTATTGTAATCGAAGACTAATTGTTAGTCTCTGGGGTTGTCGGTGAATACTGCTCACCTTCAATCCCTTCATTATGTGGGAGGAAATTCCGCTAACCACAAGGAGGAAAAGATCATGGGTAAAAAACACCAAGAAGCAGCTAAGCTTGTTGACCGCACGAAGTCATACGACCTCGCTGAAGCTGTCGAGCTCGTTCAAAAAACAGCTACTGCTAAATTCGATGAAACAATCGAAGTTGCTGTCCGTCTCGGCGTAGATCCGAAGAAAGCAGACCAACAAATCCGTGGTGCCGTTGTACTTCCACACGGTACTGGTAAAACACAAAAAGTTCTCGTCTTCGCAAAAGGTGAGAAAGTGAAAGAAGCGGAAGCTGCTGGCGCAGACTACGTTGGCGACGCTGAGTACATCAACAAAATCCAACAAGGATGGTTCGACTTCGATGTAATCGTTGCGACACCTGACATGATGGGTGAAGTTGGTAAACTTGGTCGTGTTCTCGGACCTAAAGGCCTCATGCCTAACCCGAAAACAGGAACAGTTACTTTTGACGTAGAAAAAGCAATCGCGGATATCAAAGCTGGTAAAGTTGAATACCGTGTTGATAAAGCTGGTAACATCCACGTTCCAGTTGGTAAGAAATCATTTGAAGCATCTAAACTTACTGAGAACATCGAGACAATCCTCGAAACACTCATGAAAGTGAAGCCTGCTACTGCAAAAGGAACTTACCTTAAAAACATCGCGCTTTCATCTACAATGGGTCCTGGGATCCGTGTAGCGACTGCGGATTTCCTTAAGTAATCTTGTTGAAATAAATTGTTGACAACGTGTGACGCCGCTGTTAAAGTAATACACGTTCAACCGAATATGTTGGATTACCGTAGACAGAAGGTGGACATCGGTCCGTAAACCCTTCCGAGGTGTCTTTGCTCGAACTTGAGCCTGTTGTCACAGGTTTACTTTCAAACAATTACGCCCTCGTATGTCTTCATACGAGGGATTTCTTTTGGAGAGCAGCCTCTCGTCCGGTATAAGAATTGACTAGGAGGTGCAAACACATGGCAAACGAAAAAATCGTAGCTCAGAAATCGGCACTCGTCGATGAAATCGCTGAGAAAATGCAAGCGAGCGTTGGAACAGTTGTTGTTGACTACCGTGGACTTACAGTTGAAGAAGTGACTACACTCCGTAAATCACTCCGTGACGCTGGAATCGAGTTCAAAGTTTACAAGAACGGTCTTCTTCGCCGCGCAGCTACTCAGTCGAACTTCGAAGGTCTTGACGAAGTCTTCACTGGTCCTACAGCAATCGCCTTCTCTAACGAAGACGTTGTTGCTCCAGCGAAGATCTTGAACGACTTCTCGAAAGAGCACAAAGCGCTCGAACTCAAAGGCGGAATCATCGAAGGCAAAGTGACTTCACTCGAAGAAATCAAAGCCCTTGCAGAACTTCCATCACGCGATGGTCTTCTCTCGATGCTTCTCAGCGTACTTCAAGCTCCAATCCGTGGGCTCGCAGTCGCAACAAACGCAATCGCAGAACAAAAAGAAGAGCAATCAGCTTAATTTTTGTCGCGTAGCGTAACTCAAAAAACTTTTTCACAACATCAAAGGAGGAAAACCATAATGGCTTTCAACAAAGAGCAATTCATCGAAGACCTCAAATCAATGACGGTTCTCGAACTTAACGAACTCGTAAAAACAATCGAAGAAGAATTCGGCGTATCAGCAGCAGCTCCAGTAGCAGTTGCAGGTGCTGGCGCAGGCGCAGCAGCTGAAGAGAAAACTGAATTCGACGTAGTACTCACAAACGCTGGCGCTGGTAAAATCAACGTCATCAAAGCTGTTCGTGAAATCACAGGTCTCGGCCTTAAAGAAGCAAAAGCACTCGTTGACGGAACTCCAGCTCCAGTCAAAGAAGGCGTTTCTAAAGAAGACGCTGAGTCAATCAAAGCTAAGCTTGAAGAAGCTGGCGCATCTGTTGAAGTTAAGTAATTCAACTTCACAACCTATAGAAGCTCGCCATGGCGAGCTTCTTTTATTTCCTTGAAGAAAGGGTTAGGAGGTTCAACGCATGGGAGATCATTACTATACGAACGATCCACGTTCGGAAAGTGCCCCGGAGACATGGACGTACGAGTTGCGAGGGAAACAGTATCATTTCACTTCGGACCGCGGTGTGTTCTCGAAAGGATCAGTCGATTTTGGGTCGCGTCTTTTAATTGAGTCGTTTGAAGTGCCTGATGTCTCAGGACGTATTTTAGATGTAGGCTGCGGCTATGGTCCGATGGGGATCTCGCTTGCCGATGCCTCTGGGCGTGAAGCCTTGCTCATCGATGTGAATGAGCGTGCGCTGGCGCTCTCTGAGCAAAACGCCGCCCGTAATGGAGTGACGGTCGAAACACGACTTTCTCACGCGTATGACGCGGTGGGGGGAGAACGGTTTGCCGCCATTGTCACCAATCCGCCGATTCGTGCGGGGAAACAAGTCGTCCATACGATCTTGCGTGAAGCACATGCGCATTTGGTCGATGGAGGAGCAATCTATGTCGTCATTCAGAAAAAACAAGGAGCGCCTTCTGCTAAGAAGTTATTAGAAGAGGTGTTTGGTCAAGTCGAAACGATTGCGAAAGAAAAAGGTTACTTTATTTTCCGAGCAATTCGGTCTTGACAAACGGTGAAGTCTTGTTGACTCGCTATAACGTATATGCTAACATTATAAAATGCCATTGGAATGGAATTCGCTTGAAACTGCCGTGTCTGCTGCTTTTTAGAGACGGAAAACGAGCGACATTCAATGACAATGTTCGATTACTACGCCCGAAAAATTCGCTAAAGAATTGGGGGTCTGAGAGGTGAATCAGTTGACTGGTCAACTTGTTCAGTACGGTCGTCACCGTCAGAGAAGAAGCTTTGCCCGTATCAGTGAGGTATTAGAGCTTCCGAATTTGATTGAAATTCAAACTGCTTCTTATGAGTGGTTCTTGCGTGAAGGATTGAAGGAAATGTTCACGGACATTTCACCGATTTCCGACTTCACAGGAAACCTCGTATTGGAGTTCATCGATTACTCGCTCAGTGAGCCGAAGTATTCAATCGATGAATCGAAGGAGCGCGACGTTACTTATTCTGCGCCACTTCGCGTAAAAGTACGTCTCCAAAACAAAGAGACAGGTGAGCTTAAGGAACAAGAAGTATTCATGGGTGATTTCCCGCTCATGACAGAATCGGGAACGTTTATCATTAATGGTGCAGAACGCGTCATCGTTTCCCAGCTTGTCCGTTCACCGAGCGTGTACTATAACGCTAAACTCGATAAAAACGGTAAACGTGGATTTGGCGCAACCGTCATCCCGAACCGTGGTGCTTGGCTCGAACTCGAGACAGATGCCAAAGATATCGTTTATGTTCGTATCGACCGTACCCGTAAAATCCCGGTAACGGTGTTGTTGCGTGCCCTCGGATTCGGTACGGACCAAGAGATTATCGACCTTCTCGGGGATGACGAATACCTTCGTAACACCCTTGAAAAAGATAATACAGAGTCTACAGAAAAAGCGTTGATCGAGATTTATGAGCGTCTCCGCCCTGGTGAACCACCAACGGTAGAAAATGCGAAATCACTTCTCGTGTCACGTTTCTTCGACCCGAAACGTTATGACTTAGCGAACGTCGGTCGCTACAAGATGAACAAAAAGCTTCATCTTAAGAACCGTTTGTTCGGTCAAAAATTGGCGGAAACGCTCGTGGACCCAGAAACAGGCGAAGTACTCGCTGAAGCTGGAACAGTCCTCGATCGCCGCAACTTAGATCGTATCCTCCCACACTTGGAGAGCGGCCTCGGTTATGTCGATGCGGAACCAACTGGTGGTGTCGCTGAAGGTGAACCGTTCGGTCTTCAATCAATCAAAGTCATCTCACCAGATGACCCAGATGGAGAGCGTGTCTTGAACATCATCGGAAATGGCAATATCGACCGTAGTATTAAACATATTACGCCGGCTGATATTATCGCTTCAATCAACTACTTCTTCAACTTACTTCACGAAGTCGGAACAACAGATGACATCGACCACTTAGGAAACCGTCGTCTTCGTTCAGTCGGAGAACTTCTCCAAAACCAATTCCGTATCGGGCTTTCTCGTATGGAACGTGTTGTAAAAGAACGTATGTCGATTCAAGATCAAAACGCGATCACACCGCAGGCGCTTATCAACATTCGCCCGGTTATCGCATCACTGAAAGAGTTCTTCGGTAGCTCGCAATTGTCACAGTTCATGGACCAGACGAACCCGCTCGCTGAGTTGACGCACAAACGTCGTCTCTCTGCACTTGGACCGGGTGGTTTGACACGTGAGCGTGCTGGTTTCGAAGTTCGAGACGTTCACTATTCGCACTACGGTCGGATGTGTCCAATCGAAACACCAGAGGGACCGAACATCGGACTCATCAACTCACTCTCGTCTTATGCGAAAGTGAACGAGTACGGTTTCATCGAAGCACCGTATCGTCGCGTTGACCCGGAAACAGGTCTTGTCACTGGCGATATCCAATATATGACGGCTGATGAGGAAGACCTCTATGTCGTCGCACAGGCGAACATGCCGCTCACAGAAGACGGTCACTTTGCAGACGAACAAGTTCTTTGCCGTTTCCGCGGACAAAACTTGTCAGTTGAGCCAAGCCGAGTCGATTACATGGACGTTTCGCCGAAACAGGTTGTTTCTGCCGCAACAGCATGTATCCCATTCCTTGAGAACGATGACTCGAACCGTGCCCTCATGGGAGCGAACATGCAACGTCAAGCAGTACCGCTTCTCCAACCAGATTCACCGATTGTCGGTACTGGAATGGAGTACGTGTCTGCGAAAGACTCTGGGGCAGCAATCGTTGCGAAATACCCAGGTGTCGTTGAGCGTGTCACAGCGCGTGAAATTTTGATCCGTCGTACGTCTGACGTTAACGGTTCTGAGGTTTCAGGTGATTTAGACCGCTACAAACTTCAAAAATATGTCCGTTCTAACCAAGGGACATGCTACAACCAAAAACCAATCATCGCAGCTGGCGACCGTGTCGAAAAAGGAGAAATCCTTGCAGACGGTCCGTCGATGGATATGGGTGAGCTCGCGCTCGGCCGTAACGTCGTCGTTGCCTTCATGACTTGGGATGGTTACAACTATGAGGATGCGATCATCATGAGTGAGCGTCTCGTGAAAGATGACGTGTACACATCGATTCATATCGAAGAGTACGAGTCGGAGTCACGTGACACGAAACTCGGACCAGAGGAAATCACACGTGATATTCCAAACGTCGGAGATGACGCACTTCGTAACTTGGACGATCGTGGAATTATCCGCATCGGAGCTGAAGTTAAAGATGGCGATATCCTCGTCGGTAAAGTAACACCTAAGGGAGTTACAGAATTGACGGCGGAAGAGCGTCTCTTGCACGCAATCTTCGGTGAGAAGGCACGTGAAGTACGTGATACGTCACTTCGTGTACCAAACGGTGGAGACGGAATCATCTTGGATGTCAAAGTGTTCGACCGTGAAAACGGCGACGAGTTGTCTCCAGGCGTCAACCAGATGGTACGTGTCTACATCGTTCAAAAACGTAAGATTCACGAAGGGGATAAGATGGCGGGACGTCACGGTAACAAAGGTGTTATCTCGCGGATCCTCCCTGAAGAAGATATGCCATACATGCCAGACGGTACACCGGTTGACATCATGCTCAACCCGCTTGGGGTACCATCTCGTATGAACATCGGTCAGGTGCTTGAACTTCACTTAGGGATGGCGGCGAAGAAGCTCGGCATCAAAGTGGCGACACCTGTATTCGATGGAGCGCGTGAGGAAGACGTATGGGCAACGATTGAAGAGGCTGGTATGGATAAAGATGCGAAGACGCGTCTCTATGACGGTCGTACGGGTGAACCGTTCGATAACCGTGTCTCTGTCGGTGTCATGTACATGATCAAACTCGCGCACATGGTTGATGACAAACTTCACGCTCGTTCGACTGGACCATACTCACTCGTTACGCAACAACCGCTCGGTGGTAAAGCACAGTTCGGTGGTCAGCGCTTCGGGGAGATGGAAGTTTGGGCTCTTGAAGCGTACGGCGCAGCCTACACGCTCCAAGAAATCTTGACAATCAAGTCGGATGACACGGTTGGTCGTGTGAAAGCATACGAGGCCATCGTGAAAGGCGAGAGCGTTCCGAAAGCGGGCGTTCCTGAATCATTCCGCGTCTTGATCAAAGAGCTTCAAGCGCTCGGTATGGAAGTCAAGATGATGTCAGCGGATGATGAAGAAGTCGAAATGAAAGATGAAGATGACGACAACATCCCGAACGCAACATCGGCGTTAGAACAAGTCGTTCAACCGACTGTTACGGAAGAGGAATAAGGCGAAAAGGGAGGTCGGCCCCTTGGTAGATGTTAATCGATTTGAATATATGAAAATCGGCTTGGCTTCATCAGAGAAGATCCGTTCGTGGTCTTACGGTGAAGTCAAAAAGCCGGAAACGATCAACTATCGTACACTTAAACCAGAGAAGGACGGATTATTCTGTGAACGAATCTTCGGTCCTACGAAAGACTGGGAATGTTACTGCGGGAAGTACAAACGTATCCGTTATAAAGGAGTCATTTGTGACCGCTGTGGCGTTGAAGTGACGAAAGCGAAAGTGCGTCGCGAGCGAATGGGCCATATCGAGCTCGCGGCACCAGTTTCGCACATCTGGTACTTCAAAGGGATTCCAAGCCGCATGGGGCTTGTTCTCGATATGTCACCACGTGCACTCGAAGAAGTGATTTACTTCGCTTCTTACGTGGTCACAGAGCCAGGTGATACACCGCTTGAGAAGAAACAACTTCTCTCGGAAAAAGAATTCCGTCTCTATCGTGAAAAATACGGTAGTGACTTCAAAGCAGACATGGGTGCTGAAGCCATCCGTACACTCCTTCAAGACGTCAATCTTGAAAAAGAAGTGAGCGAGCTTCGTGAAGAGTTGAAAACTGTCCAAGGTCAACGTCGTACACGTGCGATCAAGCGTTTGGAAGTTCTCGATGCGTTCTTCACGTCAGGGAACAATCCGGATTGGATGATCCTTGAAGTACTTCCTGTCATCCCACCAGAGCTTCGCCCAATGGTACAGCTCGACGGTGGACGCTTTGCGACATCTGACTTGAACGACTTGTATCGTCGAGTCATCAACCGTAACAACCGTCTCAAACGTTTGCTCGACCTCGGCGCGCCGAACATCATCGTGCAAAACGAGAAGCGTATGCTTCAAGAAGCGGTTGACGCCCTCATCGACAACGGTCGTCGTGGTCGTCCGGTAACAGGTCCTGGTAACCGTCCGCTCAAATCACTTTCACACATGTTGAAAGGGAAACAAGGTCGCTTCCGTCAAAACCTTCTTGGTAAACGGGTCGACTACTCAGGACGTTCGGTTATCGTCGTCGGACCGAACTTGAAGATGTATCAGTGTGGTCTTCCAAAAGAGATGGCACTTGAGCTCTTCAAACCGTTCGTGATGAAAGAGCTTGTCGGTCGCGGCATCGCTTCGAACATCAAGAACGCAAAACGCAAAATCGAGAAGATGCAACCTGAAATCTGGGGCGTCCTTGAAGAAGTTATCCGTGAGCATCCGGTTCTCTTGAACCGTGCCCCGACACTTCACCGTCTTGGTATTCAAGCATTCGAACCGATTCTTGTTGAAGGTCGTGCGATTCGCCTTCACCCACTCGTATGTACGGCTTATAACGCCGACTTCGATGGTGACCAAATGGCCGTCCACGTTCCGCTTTCTGCAGAAGCACAAGCGGAAGCACGTCTTCTCATGCTCGCTGCACAGAACATCTTGAACCCGAAAGACGGAAAACCGGTTGTTACACCATCGCAGGATATGGTCCTCGGTAACTACTACATCTCACTCGAACGTGAAGATGCCGTCGGTCAAGGGAAAGTGTTCTCGAACGTCAACGAGGCGTTGATCGCTTACCAAAACGGATATGTCCACTTGCACTCGCGTGTGGCACTTCCGGCACGTACGCTCAACAACCCGACGTTCACAGACGAACAGAACGAGAAATTGCTCATTACGACTGTTGGTAAGATGATCTTCAACGAGATCTTGCCAAACACATTCCCATACTTGAACGAGCCGACAATGGAAAACTTGCAGGAAGCAACTCCTGATAAGTACTTCATCGACAAAGGGGCGAACGTTGCGGAAGAAATCGCATCACGTCCAATTATCGACCCGTTCAAAAAAGGATTCCTTGGAAAAGTCATCGCGGAAGTGTTCCAGAAGTTTGAAACGACTGAAACAAGCCGCATGCTTGACCGCATGAAAGATCTCGGCTTCAAACACTCGACGAAAGCCGGTGTGACAGTTGGGATCGCCGACATCATCGTACTTCCTGATAAACAGGAAATCTTGGATGAGGCACAAAAACAAGTCGACCAAATCATGAAGTCGTTCCGTCGTGGTCTCATCACAGAAGATGAGCGTTACGAGCGCGTTGTACGTGCTTGGAACGAAGCGAAGGATGAAATTCAATCTCGATTGATGAAATCCCTCAACCGCTTGAACCCGATCTTCATGATGTCTGATTCTGGTGCCCGTGGTAACGCATCTAACTTTACGCAGCTTGCGGGTATGCGTGGTTTGATGGCCGCTCCATCTGGTCGCATCATCGAACTTCCAATCAAATCGTCGTTCCGTGAAGGTCTGACGGTTCAAGAGTACTTCATCTCGACTCACGGGGCTCGTAAAGGTCTTGCCGATACAGCCTTGAAGACAGCCGACTCAGGTTACTTGACGCGTCGTCTCGTTGACGTTGCACAAGATGTCATCATCCGTGAAGAAGATTGTGGAACAGACCGCGGGATCCGCGTTTCTGCACTCCGCGAAGGTACGGAAGAAATCGAAAACTTGTACGACCGTCTCGTCGGACGTACATCGTTTGAAACGGTCACACACCCTGAAACGGGCGAAGTGTTAGTTGATAAGAACGAATTGATCACAGAAGACATCGCACGCGTCATCGTTGATGCAGGTGTCGAGCAAGTAGAAATCCGTACAGCCTTCACATGTAACACGTCACACGGCGTATGTAAGAAGTGTTACGGACGTAACTTGGCTACTGGATCAAACGTTGAAGTCGGGGAAGCCGTCGGTATCATCGCCGCACAATCTATCGGTGAGCCAGGAACGCAGCTTACAATGCGTACCTTCCACACAGGTGGGGTTGCCGGAGACGATATCACACAAGGTCTTCCACGTATCCAAGAGGTATTCGAAGCCCGTAACCCGAAAGGTCAAGCGGTCATCTCGGAAATCTCTGGTACGGTCATCGACTTCACGGAATCGCGTGACAAGCGTGAACTCACGGTCGAAGGATTCAGTGAAACACGTTCTTACACGATTCCATTCGGAGCGCGTCTCCGTGTTCAAATCGGCGATACAGTAGAAGCCGGTGAAGTCTTCACGGAAGGTTCGATCGATCCGAAAGAATTGCTCGCCGTCCGTGGTGTATCTGGTGTTCAGAACTATCTTCTCCAAGAAGTTCAAAAAGTATACCGGATGCAAGGGGTAGAAATTGGTGATAAGCACGTTGAGGTTATGGTTCGCCAAATGCTTCGTCGTGTCAAAGTCATCGAGTCTGGTGACACACCACTTCTCCCAGGTTCACTTGTCGACATCAGCGTCTTCAAAGAAGCGTGTAAAGATGCGATTCGTGACGGAAAACACCCAGCGACTGCAAAACCAGTCCTTCTCGGGATCACAAAAGCATCACTTGAGACAGATTCGTTCCTCTCAGCGGCTTCGTTCCAAGAAACGACTCGTGTCTTGACAGATGCGGCAATCAAAGGGAAACGCGACTATCTCCTCGGACTCAAAGAGAACGTCATCATCGGTAAACTCGTTCCAGCTGGTACTGGAATGGCTGTCTACCGCGATGTCGAACTTAAAGAAGATGAGGTGCCAGTTGCACTCGAAGATACAACCGTCGAGTAAAATACGTCTTGACAGCGCAGGTTGGCGGTGCTACTATGATTTAGTGCCGCCAATCGGTTGTTGTCGATGACAACGATGTCCAGCAGTCGGCAAGCTACTTGGACGTCCATCCGAACTTTCTACGGGAAGGTTTGGCTGCTACAATTGCCACTTTCAAGGTATAACTCACGTTTTTGCGAGGTCATGGAATGCCTACGCCTCGTAAAAGCGTTTCGTTATGACCTTAAATGAACCACCCGGGTCGGTGGGACTAGAAAATAGCAACATTCAGGAAGGGAGGATCTTCAAAGATGCCTACTATTAACCAGTTAGTCCGTAAAGGACGTAAATCGAAAGTCGTTAAATCTGACTCTCCAGCACTTAACAAAGGTTACAACAGTTTCATCAAGTCACAAACAAACGTGAGCTCACCACAAAAACGTGGTGTTTGTACACGTGTTGGTACAATGACTCCGAAGAAACCGAACTCGGCGCTTCGTAAGTATGCTCGTGTTCGTTTGACTAACCAAATCGAAGTGACTGCGTACATTCCAGGTATTGGCCACAACCTTCAAGAGCACAGCGTTGTTCTTATCCGTGGAGGACGTGTAAAAGACTTACCAGGGGTACGTTACCACATCGTTCGTGGTGCGCTTGACACTGCAGGTGTTGATGGACGTATGCAAGGCCGTTCTAAATACGGTACGAAGCGTCCGAAAGCTGCGAAGAAGTAATTCTCGCCAACTAAAATACAATTGAAATTTTGAAAGGAGGGTACTCGGATGCGTAAAAACCGTGCAGAACGTCGTGACGTTATCGCAGATCCGATCTACAACTCGAAATTGGTAACTCGCCTCATTAACCGTGTCATGTTAGACGGTAAAAAAGGTACAGCTCAAACTATCATTTACAACGCATTTGGCATCATCGCTGAACGCTCAGGCAAAGAGCCTATGGAAGTGTTCGAAGAAGCAATGAACAACATCATGCCTGTACTTGAAGTTAAAGCACGCCGTGTAGGTGGAGCTAACTACCAAGTTCCTGTTGAAGTTCGTCCAGAGCGCCGTACAACACTTGGTCTTCGTTACCTCGTGAACTACGCTCGTCTCCGCAACGAAAAAACGATGGAGCAACGTATCGCGAACGAAATCATGGATGCAGCCAACAACACTGGTGCGTCTGTTAAGAAACGCGAAGACATGCATAAGATGGCAGAAGCAAACAAAGCGTTTGCTCACTATCGTTGGTAATTTAATCGTAAAGTCCACTCCGCCAAGCATGGCTTAACGGAGTGGCTTTCGGGTATAATCATATCGTGTGCGCGCACACGAAAATCAAACATGCGGAAGGAGAATACCCAGTATGGCAAGAGAATTCTCCCTAAAGAATACTCGTAACATCGGGATCATGGCTCACATCGATGCCGGTAAAACGACAACAACTGAACGTATTCTTTATTACACAGGTCGTATCCACAAAATTGGTGAAACGCACGAAGGTGCTTCACAAATGGACTGGATGGAGCAGGAGCAAGAGCGTGGAATCACGATCACTTCAGCTGCGACAACTGCACAGTGGAATGGCCACCGTGTAAACATCATCGATACACCTGGACACGTAGACTTCACAGTAGAAGTTGAACGTTCACTCCGTGTACTTGATGGTGCTGTTGCTGTACTTGACGCTCAGTCAGGTGTAGAACCACAAACTGAAACTGTATGGCGTCAAGCGACGACATATGGTGTACCACGTGTCGTATTCGTCAACAAGATGGATAAAATCGGCGCAGACTTCTTGTACTCTGTGAAGACGCTCCACGATCGTCTTCAAGCGAACGCTTACGCGATCCAACTCCCAATCGGAGCAGAGGACGATTTCAAAGGGATCATCGATCTCGTTGAAATGAAGACTTACATGTACAACAACGACCTCGGTACTGACATCGAAGTAACAGATGGCTTCCCAGCTGACATGGCTGACCAAGCTGAAGAACTTCGCGGTCAATTGATCGAAGGTGTTGCTGACTTCAACGAAGAGTTGATGATGAAGTACCTTGAAGGTGAAGAGATTTCAATCGATGAATTGAAAGCTGCAATCCGTCAAGCGACACTTAGCGTTGAATTCTACCCTGTACTCGTTGGTTCTGCCTTCAAGAACAAAGGTGTTCAGCTCATGCTTAACGCCGTTGTTGATTACCTCCCATCACCAGTTGATGTTGAGTCAATCAAAGGGATCAACCTCGATACAGAAGAAGAAATCACGCGTGAGCCTTCTGACGAAGCTCCATTCTCAGCACTTGCGTTCAAAGTTATGACTGACCCTTACGTCGGTAAATTGACGTTCTTCCGCGTGTACTCTGGTACAGCTGAAGCAGGATCATACGTGAAGAACTCGACTAAAGGGAAGCGTGAGCGTCTCGGTCGTATCCTTCAAATGCACGCAAACAGCCGTGAAGAGATTCCAATGGTATACGCTGGTGACATCGCCGCTGCTGTTGGTTTCAAAGACACGACTACTGGTGACACGCTTTGCACAGAGAAAGATAACATCGTTCTCGAGTCAATGACGTTCCCAGAACCAGTTATCTCGGTTGCAATCGAGCCTAAATCGAAAGCAGACCAAGATAAGATGGGTCAAGCTCTTGCGAAACTCGCAGAAGAAGATCCAACATTCCGCACTGAAACAAACCCTGAGACTGGTCAAACGATCATCTCTGGTATGGGTGAGCTTCACCTTGATATCCTCGTTGACCGTATGCGTCGCGAATTCAAAGTAGAAGCTAACGTTGGTGCACCACAAGTTGCTTACCGTGAAACAATCCGTGGCGCTGCGAAGATCGATTCGAAATTCGTTCGTCAGTCTGGTGGACGCGGTCAGTACGGTCACGTTGTCGTAGAATTCGAGCCGAACGAAGAAGGCGCTGGATTCGAGTTCGAGAACAAGATCGTCGGTGGTGTTGTACCACGTGAATACGTCCCAGCTGTTCAAAACGGGATTGAAGAAGCTCTCGAAAACGGTATCCTCGCTGGTTACCCAGTAGTTGACGTTAAAGCTCGCCTCGTATTCGGATCGTACCACGATGTCGACTCGAACGAGATGGCGTTTAAAGTTGCTGCTTCGATGGCGGTTAAACAACTTAAGGACCAAGCGAAAGCTGTCATCCTTGAGCCAATGATGCGTGTTGAAGTTGTTATCCCTGAAGAATACATGGGTGACATCATGGGTGATGTAACGTCACGCCGTGGACGCGTAGAAGGTATGGAAGCTCGCGGTAACGCACAAGTCGTTAAAGCGATGATTCCACTTTCAGAAATGTTCGGTTACGCAACATCACTTCGTTCACGTACACAAGGACGTGGAACGTACTCGATGCACTTCGATCACTACGAAGAAGTACCGAAATCAATTGCTGAAGAAATCGTCAAAAAAGCGAACGGCTAATAACGGTTGTATCGCTAGATTGATTGTTGTAAGCTAAGGAGGACGTATGTTAAAAGTAACCTACGTCTTCCTAGTTAAATAAAAACTAATCGTTTAATAGAGGAGGAATCTAGAATGGGTAAAGAAAAATTCGACCGTTCTAAACCGCACGTTAACGTTGGTACAATCGGCCACGTCGACCACGGTAAAACAACTTTGACTGCAGCAATCTCTGCTGTACTTTCACGTGCACAAGGTAAAACAGCTACTAAGTTTGACCAAATCGATGGTGCTCCAGAAGAGCGCGAGCGCGGTATCACAATCGCAACAGCTCACATCGAGTACGAAACTGACAAGCGTCACTACGCACACGTTGACTGCCCAGGACACGCTGACTATGTTAAAAACATGATCACTGGTGCTGCTCAAATGGACGGCGCGATCCTCGTTGTATCTGCAACAGATGGCCCAATGCCACAAACACGTGAGCACATCCTTCTTTCACGTCAAGTAGGTGTTCCTTACATCGTAGTCTTCATGAACAAAGTTGACATGGTAGACGACGAAGAGCTCCTCGAACTCGTTGAAATGGAAATCCGTGAACTTCTTTCTGAATACGACTTCCCAGGCGACGACCTCCCTGTAATCAAAGGTTCTGCACTTGGCGCACTTAACGGTGAAGCTCAGTGGGAAGAAAAAGTTATGGAACTCATGAACGCTGTTGATGAGTACATCCCAGAACCAGTTCGTGACACAGACAAAGACTTCATGATGCCTGTTGAGGACGTATTCTCAATCACTGGTCGTGGTACTGTAGCGACTGGTCGTGTTGAGCGTGGTGTTCTCCGCGTCAACGACGAGATCGAAATCGTTGGTCTTACAGAAGAAACTAAGAAAACTGTATGTACTGGTGTAGAGATGTTCCGTAAGCTTCTTGACTATGCTGAAGCTGGCGACAACATCGGTGCACTTCTCCGTGGTGTATCACGTGACGACATCGAGCGTGGACAAGTACTTGCTAAGCCAGGTTCAATCACACCACACTCAAAATTCAAAGCATCAATCTACGTTCTTTCTAAAGAAGAGGGTGGCCGTCACACGCCATTCTTCGCGAACTACCGCCCGCAGTTCTACTTCCGTACAACTGACGTAACAGGTATCGTTCACCTTCCAGAAGGTACTGAAATGGTAATGCCAGGAGACAACATCGAGTTGACGATCGAATTGATTTCTACAATCGCGATCGAAGACGGTACACGTTTCTCTATCCGTGAGGGTGGCCGTACTGTAGGTGCTGGTTCAGTAACAGAAATCATCGAGTAATCGATTGATTCAACTGAACAACTTTAAGCAGTCCGCAATATGCGGGCTGCTTTTTTGTGTTTCTGGATGAGCGTGGTAAGATGAAGCATACGAGGAAGGAGTGACGTCATGTTGAAACAATTGGAGACGATTTGTCGCTTGAATGGAATCGCATATCGTATCGGCGGTTCGCAACTGTTAAAGCATCATGGCATTGTCGACGAAACGAATGACATTGATGTTTTCGTAGAGCCCGATCAGTTTGAACGATTAGACCAGATCTTGAGTCGTGCTGGAGAGAAACAATCATCCGAACCACATGAGGCGTACTTGAACTTGACGACGTACTTTGGGGAGTATGTTTTCGAGGGGACCGACGTAGATGTCATGTCCAGTTTTCGCATGAAGTGTACTGACGGCATCTATACACATCCTTATATAGAAGCAGAAGGGAACTGGATGCACCTCGAAGAATGGATTGTCCTTTATACAGTCATCGGTAGAGAGGATAAACTGACGCGTCTGGCTCGCTATTTTGAGACACACGATATAAATGAAGGAATTGTTCATGCATGTTTAAGAAGAGCCCCACAATCGGTCGTAGAAGGGGTAACGGAGCGATTTGGAGAGATGATGAAACGCTAGGTCGAGTTGACATGGGACTTCGTTTGAAAAATAGTTCAATAAAAGAATGAATTTTCTCTTGCAAAAGCTCGCGAATCTTGTTACATTAGGGAACGTTGAGCAACTCATCAGACAACCAGCAACTTCAAAAATCTAATCTTGCATTCCATGACCAGATTAGATATAATGATTAAGTGTTTGTGCGAGTGGTGAGAGACTTTACAGCAGAAAACGGGTCCAATCGTTGATTCGCAATGATCGGATGCCTCTGCTGACACAAGCACGCTGCGTTGAAGCGGGAGGTTATGACACGCCAGGCAGCATTGCCATGGCCGGTGTGGAAATTTCCGCGGAGAATTGTCTATTTTTAAAATAGGCGACAAAGGAGGGAAACAAACATGGCAAATGAAAAAATTCGTATTCGTTTAAAAGCATATGACCATCGCGTTCTCGATCAATCAGCTGAGAAGATCGTTGACACTGCGAAGCGTTCAGGTGCAAAGGTATCGGGTCCAATCCCGCTCCCAACTGAAAAATCGGTTTACACGATCCTTCGTGCGGTTCACAAGTACAAAGATGCTCGTGAGCAGTTCGAAATGCGTACACACAAACGCTTGATCGACATCGTAAACCCAACACCGAAAACAGTCGATTCGCTTATGCGTCTCGAGTTACCATCAGGTGTAGACATCGAAATCAAACTTTAATTCTTCATATAGTAGATACTAGCCAGAAGAGACAATTAATTATTTAACAGGAGGTGTATCTCATGGCTAAAGGAATCTTAGGAACAAAACTTGGTATGACTCAAATCTTCAACGAAGCAGGCGAAGTTGTACCGGTAACAGTAGTTGCTGTAGAAGGTAACGTCGTTCTTCAACTTAAAACAGTTGATACAGACGGTTACGAAGCAGTTCAACTTGGTTTCGGAGACATCAAAGAATCACGTCAAAACAAACCATCAAAAGGTCACGCTGCGAAAGCAAACGCGACACCTAAGCGCTTCATCAAAGAAGTTCGTACTTCAGTAGAAGGATACGAAATCGGTCAAGAGATTAAGGCAGACATTTTCGCTGCAGGTGAATTAGTAGACGTTACAGGTACATCGAAAGGTAAAGGATTCCAAGGTGCGATCAAGCGTCACGGACAATCACGTGGACCAATGGCTCACGGTTCGCGCTACCACCGTCGTCCTGGTTCGATGGGTCCTGTCGCTCCTAACCGCGTATTCAAAGGGAAACTTCTTCCTGGTCAAATGGGTGGAGAGCGTAAAACAATTCAAAACCTTGAAATCGTTAAAGTTGATGTGGAACGCGGCCTTCTCCTCGTGAAAGGTGCTATCCCAGGCGCTCGTAAATCGAACGTCATCATCAAATCAGCGGTCAAAGGTAACTAATTAACTGCACGGAAAGGAGGAATTACGAATGCCTAAAGTAGCTTTGCTTAACCAAACAGGTTCACAAGTTGGCGAAATCGAATTGGCAGAAGCCATCTTCGGAATCGAGCCAAACGAATCAGTACTTTACGACGCAATCGTCATGCAACAAGCATCACGCCGTCAAGGTACTCACGATACGAAAGGTCGCTCGGAAGTACGCGGTGGCGGCCGTAAACCATGGAAACAAAAGGGAACTGGTCGTGCGCGCCAAGGTTCTATCCGCTCACCACAATGGGTTGGTGGTGGTACAGTCTTCGGTCCAACACCACGTTCATACTCTTACAAACTTCCTAAGAAGGTTCGTCGTTTAGCACTTCTCTCGGCTCTTTCGTCGAAAGTACAAAACAACGAAATCATCGTCCTCGAAGGCCTTGCTTTCGATGCACCAAAAACAAAAGATATGGCTGCTGTACTCAACAGCTTATCAGTAGAACGTAAGGCTCTTGTAGTCACAGCGGACTACAATGAGACTATCGCTCTCGCAGCTCGTAACATCCCAGGAGTGACTGTGATCGACGCAGCAGGCGTAAACGTTCTTGACCTCGTTGCTAACGACAAAGTCATCTTCACTAAAGATGCGGTTGCGAAGGTAGAGGAGGTGCTTGCATAATGGCTCAAGCATACGATATCATCAAACGTCCGATTATCACTGAGCGTTCAGTTAGCCTCATGGAAGCTAACAAATACGTTTTCGAAATCGACGTAAAAGCGACTAAATCGCAAGTGAAACACGCTATCGAAACAATCTTCAATGTGAAAGTTGCTTCGGTAAACACAATGAACTACAAACCGAAAGCGAAACGTGTCGGTCGTCACGCTGGTTACACAGCTCGCCGTAAAAAAGCGATCGTAACTCTTGCAGAAGGCAACACAATCGACTTCCTCGGTTAATTAACTACCTTAGAAGAAAAGGAGGGAATCCTCGATGGCAATCAAAAAGTTTAAGCCGACCACTAACGGTCGTCGTAACATGACATCTCTCGACTTTGCAGAGATCACAACGAATCGCCCTGAAAAATCGTTAACTGAAAAGCTTTCGAAAAAAGGCGGACGTAACAACCAAGGTCGCTTGACTGTTCGTCACCAAGGTGGCGGTCACAAGCGTAAATACCGTATCATCGATTTCAAACGTAACAAAGATGGCGTTGCAGGACGCGTAGCAACGATCGAATACGATCCAAACCGTTCAGCAAACATCGCACTCATCAACTATGTAGATGGTGAGAAACGTTACATCCTCGCTCCTAAGGGCATCAAAGTAGGCATGGAAATCATGTCTGGTCCTGAAGCGGATATCAAAGTGGGGAACGCTCTTCCACTCGTAAACATCCCTGTCGGTACAACAATCCACAACATCGAGCTTAAGCCTGGTAAAGGCGGTCAGCTTGTTCGTGCGGCTGGTGCATCGGCACAAATCCAAGGACGTGACGGCAAGTACGTCATCGTTCGTCTTCAATCAGGTGAATCACGCTTGTTCCTCGGCACTTGCCGCGCGACAATCGGTTCAGTTGGTAACGAAGAACACGAACTCGTAAACATCGGTAAAGCAGGACGTTCACGTTGGTTAGGCAAACGCCCAACAGTACGTGGTTCTGTCATGAACCCGGTTGATCACCCACACGGTGGTGGTGAAGGTCGTGCGCCAATCGGTCGTTCGGGCCCACTTACTCCTTGGGGTAAACCAGCTCTTGGTCTTAAGACTCGTAAGAAAAACAAATCGAGCGACATGTACATCCTTCGTCGCCGTAAGAAATAATTACTACATGATTCTCGGGCGGTTCGAAAGGGCCGTTCCCGAATCATTCCAAAGGGAGGTTCTAACATGGGTCGCAGCTTAAAAAAAGGTCCATTCGCAGATCACCACTTGCTCGCTAAAGTTGACAAACTCAACGAATCTGGTGAGAAGCAAGTCATCAAAACTTGGTCACGTCGCTCGACGATCTTCCCAGAATTCATGGGTCACACGTTCGGTGTGCACGATGGTCGTAAACACGTACCAGTATTCGTGACAGAAGACATGGTTGGTCACAAACTTGGTGAATTCGCTCCAACACGCACGTACAAAGGTCACGGATCAGACAAGAAAACGAAACGGTAATTTGAGGGGAGGTCAAATCCATGCAAGCTAAAGCATCAGCTAATATGGTCCGTCTTGCTCCTCGCAAAGCACGTCTCGTTGTAGACTTAATTCGCGGGAAACAAGTCGGCGAAGCGCTCTCTGTCCTTGCTCACACGAACAAGGCAGCATCGCCAGTCGTTGAAAAAGTATTAAAATCAGCGATTGCTAACGCAGAGCACAACTACGATATGAACATTGAGAACCTCGTTGTAACAGAAGCTTACGTAAACGAAGGTCCAACACTCAAACGCTTCCGCCCACGTGCGATGGGTCGCGCAAGCCGTATTAACAAACGCACAAGCCACATCCACATCGTGGTAACTGAGAAATAAGGAGGGATATGTAGTGGGTCAAAAGGTAAATCCGCACGGTCTTCGCGTTGGTGTTATCAAAGACTGGGATTCGCGTTGGTACGCTGAGAAAGACTACGCTGATCTCCTTCATGAAGACTTCGTTATTCGTGAATACATCGAAAACAAAATGAAGGATGCTAGTGTTTCTAAAGTTGAAATCGAACGCGCTGCAAACCGCGTGAACATTTCGCTTCACACTGCGAAGCCAGGTATGGTAATCGGTAAAGGTGGTTCTGAAATCGAATCACTCCGTAAACACATTACAAAAATCGCTGACGGAAAACGCGTTCACATCAACGTTGTTGAAGTGAAAAACGCTGACGCTGTTGCGAAGCTTGTAGCAGAAAACATTGCTCGTCAATTGGAAGGTCGCGTATCATTCCGTCGTGCAATGAAACAATCAATTCAACGTTCGATGCGTACTGGCATCAAAGGGATCAAAACAGAAGTTTCTGGTCGTCTTGGTGGCGCTGATATCGCTCGTTCAGAGAAATACTCGGAAGGAACAGTTCCACTTCACACACTCCGTGCCGACATCGACTACGGAACAGCTGAAGCTGACACAACTTACGGTAAAATCGGCGTAAAAGTTTGGTTATACCACGGTGAAGTTCTTCCAACAAAAAACAACACAGCGAAAAACGCTGAATAATAAACACTCTTTCAGGAAGGAGGCAACACACTATGTTGTTACCTAAACGCGTGAAATATCGTCGTGTACACCGTGGTAAAATGCGCGGGAATGCTAAACGCGGCACAACTGTACACTTCGGTGAGTTCGGTCTCCAAGCTCTCGAAGCGAGCTGGATTACAAACCGTCAAATCGAATCAGCACGTATTGCAATGACACGTTATATGAAACGTGGTGGTAAAGTGTGGATCAAGATCTTCCCACACAAGCCGTACACTAAAAAGCCTCTCGAAGTCCGAATGGGTTCGGGTAAAGGTGCTCCAGAAGGCTGGGTAGCTGTAGTTAAGCCTGGCAAAGTAATGTTCGAAATCGCAGGTGTATCTGAGGAAGTGGCACGTGAGGCACTTCGTCTTGCATCGCACAAACTTCCAGTAAAATGTAAGTTCGTGAAACGTGAAGAAAATGGTGGTGATACGAATGAAAGCAACTGATCTCCGTCAATCAACAACTGAAGAGCTCAACGGTAAAGTGGGCGAGTGGAAAGAAGAACTCTTTAACCTTCGCTTCCAACTTGCTACAGGTCAGCTTGAGAATCCTGCTCGTATCCGTGAAGTACGCAAGTCGATTGCGCGTGCTAAAACGATTCTTCGTGAACGCGAACTCGGCATCAACAACGGCTAATTACATCGGATTCTTGAGAGGAGGTAACACTCATGGAACGCAACAACCGTAAAGTGTTCACTGGTCGCGTCGTGTCTGACAAAATGGACAAAACGATCGTCGTCGCAGTAGAAACAAAGGTTCGTCATAAACTTTATGGCAAACGTGTAAACTACACGAAGAAATATAAAGCACACGATGAGAACAACGTCGCTAAAGTGGGCGATATCGTTCGCATCGCGGAAACACGTCCTCTTTCTAAAGACAAACGTTTCCGTCTTGTAACAGTAGTAGAAGAATCAGTAATCATCTAATAACAGTTCGGATTTATTAAACATCCGGAGGGAGGTACACTCGCATGATTCAACAAGAATCTCGCTTGAAAGTAGCAGACAACTCTGGCGCGCGTGAACTGTTGACAATTAAGGTTCTCGGTGGTTCTGGTCGTAAGACTGCAAACATCGGTGACGTTATCGTCGCTACGGTAAAACAAGCAACACCAGGTGGCGTTGTTAAAAAAGGTGACGTTGTCAGAGCAGTTGTCGTTCGTACAAAACGCGGCGCTCGTCGTAAAGATGGTTCGTACATCCGTTTCGATGAGAACGCAGCAGTCATTATCAAAGATGACAAGAGCCCACGCGGCACACGGATCTTCGGGCCAGTTGCACGTGAACTTCGTGAAAAAGAATTCATGAAGATCGTTTCGTTGGCACCGGAAGTACTTTAATTTCCAATTTCAATCCTATAAGGAGGTGCGCAAACGATGCATGTTAAAAAAGGCGATACAGTCCAGGTAATGTCTGGTAAAGATAAAGGCAAGCAAGGGGTTATCCTCAAAGCTATGCCAAGCAAAAACCGCGTAGTGGTTGAAGGCGTAAACGTGATGAAAAAACACTCAAAACCTTCACAAGCGAATCCACAAGGCGGGATCCTTGAGATCGAAGCACCAATTCACGTCTCGAACGTAATGCCACTCGACCCTAAAACTGGCAAACCAACTCGTGTTGGTTTCAAAGTAGTCGATGGTAAAAAAGTTCGTGTCGCGAAATCGGGCGAATCACTCGATAAATAAGAAGAACGTGACGAAAGGAGGTCCATTCGACTATGAACCGTTTGCAAGAGAAGTATAAAAGCGACATCGTGAAAGCGATGATGGATAAATTCAACTATGACTCGGTCATGCAAGTACCGAAAATCGAAAAGATCGTCATCAACATGGGTGTAGGTGATGCTGTTTCGAACTCGAAAGCACTTGACATGGCAGTTGAAGAATTAACAATTCTTTCAGGTCAAAAACCACTCGTAACGAAAGCGAAGAAATCAATCGCTGGTTTCAAGCTTCGTGAAGGTATGCCAATCGGTGCGAAGGTTACACTTCGTGGCGAGCGTATGTACGATTTCCTCGACAAATTGGTAACTGTTTCACTTCCACGTGTACGTGACTTCCGCGGTGTATCGAAGAAAGCATTCGACGGACGCGGTAACTACACGCTTGGCGTGAAAGAGCAACTTATTTTCCCTGAAATCGATTACGATAAAGTATCTAAAGTACGCGGTATGGACATCGTTGTTGTTACAACAGCAAACACAGACGAAGAAGCACGTGAATTGCTCACACTTCTCGGTATGCCATTCCAAAAATAATCTAGAGGGAGGTCGACAACATGGCTAAAAAGTCAATGGTGAATCGCGAACTTAAACGCGAGAAACTCGTTGCCCAGTACGCTGAAAAGCGTGCGAAGTTGAAAGCTGAAGGCGATTATATCGGACTCAGCAAATTGCCACGTAACTCGTCACCTGTACGCTTGCACAACCGTTGCAGCATCACAGGTCGTCCGCATGGTTACATGGGTAAATTCGGGATCAGCCGTATCAAGTTCCGTGATCTTGCATACAAAGGTCAAATCCCTGGTGTTAAAAAAGCAAGCTGGTAATCCACTAACAGTGTGAAAGGAGGTACATCGCATGGTAATGACAGACCCTATTGCAGATATGCTTACACGTATCCGTAACGCTAACATGGTTCGCCATGAAAAAATGGAGCTTCCAGCTTCGAACATTAAACGTGAGATCGCTGAAATCCTTAAGCGTGAAGGTTTCATTCGCGATGTTGAATATATCGAGGACGCTAAACAAGGTACACTTCGTCTTTTCCTTAAATATGGAGCAAGCAACGAACGTGTAATCACTGGTCTCAAACGTATTTCGAAACCAGGTCTTCGCGTATACGCAAAAGCTGATGAAGTGCCTAAAGTACTCGGAGGACTCGGAATCGCAGTTCTTTCGACATCTAAAGGTCTTATGACTGATAAAGAAGCTCGCCAACAACAAGTCGGCGGCGAAGTGATCGCCTACATCTGGTAAGTCACTTTTCTAACAAGAACGGAGGTGTAATCAATGTCACGTATTGGTAAAAAACCAGTTACGATTCCTGCTGGCGTTACTGTAACAGTTGCTAATGACAACACGGTCACAGTAAAAGGTGCTAAAGGTGAACTTTCGCTTTCAGCTAACCCGGCATTGGAAATCAAAGTTGAAGAGAACGAATTGACGGTTGTTCGTCCAGACGAATCGAAAGAAAGCCGCACAATTCACGGTACGACACGTGCCCTTATTGCCAACATGGTACAAGGTGTGTCGAACGGATTCCAAAAAACACTTGAGATCTCGGGGGTTGGTTACCGTGCTACGAAGCAAGGTAACAAACTCGTCCTCAACCTCGGCTACTCGCACCCAATCGAGTACGTTGCTGAGGAAGGTATCGAAATCGAAGTTCCTTCAAACACGCAAATCATCGTAAAAGGGATTAACAAAGAGCGCGTCGGTCACGTTGCTGCTCAAATCCGCTCGTACCGTGCTCCAGAACCTTACAAAGGTAAAGGTGTTCGTTACTCTGATGAACGTATTCGCCGTAAAGAAGGTAAGACTGGTAAGTAATTCGTCACGAAATGAACGGAAAGGAGTGGCATAAATGATCACAAAGGCAGATAAAAATGCAGTTCGTAAAAAACGTCATGCTCGCGTACGTCGTACGATCTCGGGGACAGCAGCTCGTCCACGTTTGAACGTATTCCGTTCGAGCAAGCACATTTACGTTCAACTTATCGATGACGCAGCACAAACAACGCTTGTGTCTGCATCTTCGAAAGATAAAGCTCTCGATCTTACAAATGGCGGTAACGTTGAAGCAGCGAAAGCTGTTGGTAAACTTGCTGCAGAACGTGCACTCGAGAAAGGTATCGACACAGTTGTGTTCGACCGTGGTGGATACCTCTATCATGGCCGCGTCAAAGCTGTTGCAGAAGCAGCTCGTGAAGCAGGTCTTAAATTCTAATAAAAAGGAGGGGACACTCGATGCGCCAGTTAGACGTTAACATGGAACAACTTGAAGAACGCGTTGTTACCGTAAACCGCGTCGCGAAAGTCGTAAAAGGTGGCCGCCGCTTCCGTTTTGCTGCTCTCGTAGTCGTAGGTGACAAAAATGGTCACGTCGGTTTCGGTACAGGTAAGGCACAAGAGGTGCCAGAAGCGATTCGCAAGGCTATTGAAGCCGCTAAGAAAAACATGGTACAAGTACCTATGGTTGGTACAACAATTCCACACGAAATCACAGGAGTATTCGGAGCAGGTCGTGTATTCATGAAACCAGCTTCTGAAGGTACTGGGGTTATCGCTGGTGGTCCAGTTCGTGCGGTGCTCGAACTTGCAGGTGTAGGTGACATCCTTTCGAAATCGTTAGGTTCAAACACACCGATCAACATCGTCCGTGCGACGGTACAGGGCTTGACTGAGCTCAAAAAAGCAGAGGAAGTTGCTAAACTACGTGGTAAAAGCGTAGAAGAACTTCTTAACTAAGGGAGGGAACTAGACATGGCGAAACTCGCAATCACCCTCACACGCAGCACAATTGGTCGTCCGGAAGGTCAGCGTGTTACTGTACGTACACTCGGTCTTCGCAAAATGCATCAAACGGTCGTTGTCCCAGACAACGTCGCGATGCGCGGTATGATCAATAAAGTGTCGCACCTTGTGACTGTAAAAGAAATCAACGAATAATAAAGATTTTAATAAATAAGGAGGTGCCACTATGAAACTCCATGAATTGAAGCCAACTCCAGGTTCACGTCACGAACGTAACCGTGTCGGTCGCGGTATGGCGACCGGTAACGGTAAAACTTCTGGCCGTGGACACAAAGGTCAAAAAGCTCGTTCGGGCGGTGGCGTTCGTCCAGGATTCGAAGGTGGACAAAACCCACTTTACCGTCGTCTTCCAAAACGCGGTTTCAACAACCCAACTCGTAAAGAGTACGCGGTTGTTTCCCTAGACACGCTTAACCGTTTCGAAGCAGGTACTGAAGTTACTCCAGAACTCTTAATCGAGACTGGTGTAGTCAGCTCTGCTAAAGACGGAATCAAGGTCCTTGCTAACGGCAAGCTTGAAACTAAATTGACTGTAAAAGCCAACAAGTTCTCGGGTGCAGCGAAAGAAGCAATCGAAGCAGCTGGCGGTACAGTTGAGGTGATCTGATGTTTCAGACGATCTCCAATATGTGGCGCGTGAAAGATATTCGACAGCGTATTCTCTTCACACTCGCAATCATCATCATTTTCCGCATCGGGGCTCATATCCCGGTGCCGATGGTGAATACGGATGTGTTGCGTTTTGACTCAGGAGGTCTTCTTGACTTCTTGAACTTGTTTGGAGGAAATGCTTTACAGAACTTCTCCTTGTTCGCAATGGGGATCATGCCGTACATTACGGCATCGATCGTTGTGCAACTTTTACAAATGGACGTCGTTCCAAAGTTTGCCGAATGGGCAAAACAAGGAGAGGCGGGCCGTAAAAAGTTAGCGACGGTCACGCGCTATGGGACGATCATCTTAGGCTTTGTCCAAGCGACTTCATTGTCGTTTGGATTTAACCGCCTCTACCCAGGTCTCGTCAATGAAACATGGGGAACGGCAACTTACTTTGTGATCGCGATTGTACTCACTGCGGGTACAGCGTTCTTGATGTTCCTTGGTGAGATGACAACGGAGAAAGGTGTTGGGAATGGTATTTCCATCATTATCTTCGCTGGTATCGTCGCTGGGTTCCCAAGAATCTTTACGCAGATTTATGAAACAAAACTCCAAAACGCTGGAGATGCATTGTTCATTAACATCGTTTACTTGGTTGTATTGGCCCTTGTTATTTTGGCTGTGACGGTTGGGATCATTTATGTTCAACAAGCGGCACGCAAAATTCCAATCCAATATGCAAAACGCACGGCAAACCGTACCCCAGTGGGCGGTCAGTCGACGCACTTGCCAATCAAACTAAACGCTGCAGGTGTTATCCCGGTTATCTTCGCGATTTCCTTCATGGTAACACCACCAACTGTTGCAAGCTTCATTGCTTCTCCAGAGACAACGCAAAAATTACAGACGTACTTTGACACGACGGCGCCAATCGGAATGTCGATTTACGTTGCGTTAATCATTGCGTTCTCTTACTTCTATACATTTGTTCAGGTCAACCCAGAGCAGATGGCAGAAAATCTGCAGAAGCAAGGTGGTTATATTCCTGGGATTCGTCCTGGGGCGCAAACAGAACAGTACATCACGAAGTTGCTGTATCGATTGACTTTCTTCGGAGCGATTTTCTTATCGCTCGTGGCGATCATGCCGACAATCTTCATTAAGCTTGCCGGTCTTCCAACTTCCGTTCAAATCGGAGGAACGAGCTTATTGATCGTCATCGGGGTAGCCCTCGAAACGATGAAACAAATCGAGAGTCAACTTGTAAAACGACACTATAAAGGCTTTATCCGTTAAAGCGGAAGGAAGGGTTGACCCTTCCTTCCTGTCGTGTTTACAAGCCCTTCGTGAAAATCAAAACTGGAGGCTAACCGAGATGAATCTAGTACTCATGGGCTTACCGGGTGCTGGGAAAGGGACTCAAGCTGCTAAAATCGTAGAAGAGTACCAAATCCCTCACATTTCGACAGGCGACATGTTTCGTGCGGCAATCAAAGGCGGAACGCCACTCGGTAAAGAAGCCAAGTCGTTTATGGATAAAGGCGAACTCGTACCGGATGAGGTAACAATCGGAATCGTACGCGAACGTCTTAGCCAAGATGACACTGAAAAAGGTTTCTTACTTGATGGATTCCCGCGTACTGTTGCTCAAGCAGAGGCACTCGAAAGTTTGCTTAAAGATTTGGGGAAACAGATTGACCACGTCGTCAACATCGATGTGGATGCGGAAATTCTCGTTCCACGTTTGACAGGTCGTTGGATCTGCCCAACATGTGGTGCGACATATCACGTGATCTTCAACCCACCAAAAGTGGAAGGCATCTGTGATGTGGATGGGTCGGCTCTCATGCAACGTGAAGACGATAAAGAGGAAACGGTTCGCCGTCGCCTTGACGTCAACATCGAGCAATCGAAACCACTCATTGACTTTTACGCTGAAAAAGGGTATCTTCGTACATTGGATGGAGATCGTCCAATCGATGTCGTATATGCCGATGTCAAAGCATTACTCGGTGATACTGAATGATCATCACGAAGACGCCTCGTGAAATTGCGATTATGCGTGAGGCTGGGCAAATTGTTGCTCGAACGCACCAGGTGCTCAAACAGCACATAAAACCAGGAATCACGACGCTTGAGCTCGACCAGATTGCGGAAGATTACATTCGCAGCCAAGGTGCGACGCCATCGTTTAAAGGCTATAACGGTTTTACCGGTAGTGTTTGCGCTTCGGTGAATGAAGAGCTTGTTCATGGCATTCCAGGAAAACGGGTATTGAAAGATGGAGATATTATCTCCATCGACATCGGTGCCTACTATAATGGATACCATGGAGATTCCGCTTGGACTTATCCAGTGGGAACAATCTCAGAAGAGACACAGCGGCTACTTGACGTAACCGAAGAAAGTCTGTATAAAGGATTGGAGCACGCCAAGGCTGGAGGGCGATTGACAGATATTTCTCATGCGATTCAAGCATATGTTGAATCACACGATTTCTCTGTCGTCCGCGAATACGTCGGTCATGGTGTTGGACAAAATTTGCATGAAGAACCGCAAATTCCACACTATGGTCCACCGGGGAAAGGGCCGCGCCTGAAGACTGGGATGACGTTAGCTATTGAACCAATGGTTAATGCTGGTCAACGCTATGTTCGAACACTGGCTGATAACTGGACAGTTGTCACAGTGGACGGTAGCATGTGCGCCCACTTTGAGCACACCATCGCCATCACAGACGATGGATACGAGATTTTAACGAAACTCGATTCCGGTGAATGAGGCTCTATTGTTTCATACTGATCCATTCTGGATCCTTCTCTCACAGTAGATGGCAATAGATCGTCTGTGCTCCTAAAGATCTTCATATAGAAAGGGGAATAAATGATGGCGAAACAAGATGTCATTGAAGTGGAAGGCACTGTTGTCGAACCACTTCCGAACGCAATGTTTAAAGTGGAGTTAGAAAACGGCCACACGGTGCTCGCGCACGTCTCAGGGAAAATTCGGATGCACTACATTCGGATCCTTCCAGGTGACCGCGTAACTGTTGAGTTGTCTCCATACGACTTGACTCGCGGGCGGATTACGTACCGTTATAAGTAACTCCGATTTTTCCAGGAGGAGGGTATACTCATGAAAGTAAGACCGTCGGTAAAACCGATTTGCGAAAAATGTAAAGTTATTCGCCGTAAGGGTAAAGTAATGGTAATTTGCGAAAACCCGAAACACAAACAAAAACAAGGTTAATTTCAGAGGAGGTGCACACATGGCACGTATTGCTGGTGTAGATATTCCACGCGAAAAACGTATCGTTATTTCGCTCACATACATCTATGGTATTGGTAAAACAAAAGCACAAGAAATTTTGAAGGCTGCTAACGTTTCTGAAGAGACACGCACACGCGACCTTACTGAAGATGAACTCAACCGTATCCGTGAAGCAATTGACGGAATCAAAGTTGAAGGTGACCTTCGTCGTGAAGTTTCACTTAACATCAAACGTTTGATCGAGATCGGCGCATACCGCGGTATCCGTCATCGCCGTAGTCTCCCTGTTCGCGGTCAAAACACGAAGAACAACTCGCGTACTCGTAAAGGCCCACGCCGTACAGTAGCGAACAAGAAGAAGTAAAGGAGGGAATTGAACAATGGCGAAACGTAAGCAAAACGTACGTTCTAAACGTAAAGTTAAAAAACATGTTGAAGTCGGTGTGGTACACATCCGTTCTACATTCAACAACACAATCATTACAATCACTGACACGCAAGGTAACGCGATCTCATGGGCTACTTCTGGTAACCTTGGATTTAAAGGATCACGTAAATCGACTCCGTTCGCAGCACAAATGGCTGCTGAAACTGCAGCGAAAGTTGCAATGGACAACGGTATGCGTACAGTAGAAGTTAACGTTAAAGGTCCTGGTGCTGGACGTGAAGCGGCTATCCGTGCGCTCCAAGCTACTGGTCTCGAAGTTACTGCAATCCGTGACGTAACTCCAGTTCCGCACAACGGTTGCCGCCCTCCGAAACGTCGCCGCGTATAATCGCTTGAGCGTGTGAGGGGTTTACCTAGCACGACAGCTTATACTTTAGCAGTTCAAACTGCACGGCAGGATATACTCAAGGAGGGGTTCAGATGATCGAGATTGAAAAACCAAAGATCGAAACGGTCGAAATCAGCGAGGACGCTACGTTTGGTAAATTCGTAGTAGAACCGCTTGAACGTGGATATGGCACTACTCTCGGTAACTCACTACGTCGAATTCTATTGTCATCGCTCCCAGGTGCAGCGGTAACAGCGGTTCAAATCGATGGCGTGCTTCACGAGTTCTCTACGATTGACGGTGTCGTCGAAGACGTTACTCAAATCGTACTAAACCTCAAGAAGTTAGCACTCAAAGTGTACTCGGAAGAAGAGAAAACGCTTGAGATTAACGTTTCAAGTGCCGGTGCTGTCACTGCGGCAGACATTACCCATGATAGCGACGTTGAAATCTTGAATCCTGAGCTCCACATCGCGACTCTCGCTGACAATGCGACGCTTCGCATGCGTTTGACTGCTCGCCGTGGTCGTGGTTACGTCCAGGCAGAAGATAACAAACGTGATGATATGCCGATTGGGGTCATTCCAATCGATTCGATCTATACACCGATTCAACGCGTGAACTACGAAGTAGATAAAACACGTGTCGGTCAAGACGCTAGCTTTGATAAGCTTTTATTAGACGTGTGGACAGATGGTTCAATTCGTCCGGAAGAAGCTGTATCATTAGGAGCAAAAATTTTGACTGAACACTTGAACATCTTCGTTGGTTTGACAGATGAGGCTCTCAACGCAGAAATCATGGTCGAGAAAGAAGAAGACCAAAAAGAAAAAGTACTCGAAATGACGATTGAAGAACTCGATCTCTCAGTTCGTTCGTACAACTGCTTGAAGCGCGCTGGCATCAACACTGTTCAAGAACTCGCAAACAAATCAGAGGAAGAGATGATGAAAGTTCGTAACCTCGGACGTAAATCACTCGAAGAAGTTCAACACAAGTTGGACGAACTCGGTTTGGGCTTGCGTAAAGAAGACTAAGTTCAACCGAAGGAGGGAAATGTAATGGCTTATTCGAAACTTGGCCGTACAAGCTCGCAACGCAAGGCGCTTTTGCGTGATCTTGCAACTGACCTAATCATCAACGAGCGCATTCAAACAACTGAACAAAAAGCGAAAGAACTTCGCCCAGTCGTTGAAAAATTGATCACTCTTGGGAAACGTGGCGATCTTCATGCCCGTCGTCAAGTAGCTTCATTCGTTCGTAAGGAGAACGCTGGAGAAAAAGACGCAATCCAAAAATTGTTCGAAGACGTGGCTCCACGCTACGCTGAACGTCAAGGTGGATACACGCGCATCATGAAAGTCGGCCCACGCCGCGGTGATGGTGCAGAAGTTGTAATCATCGAACTCGTCTAATTCATTAGGCAGTCAACAGGGCATGCGGTGACGTATTGCCCTGTTTCCACATCAGAAAGGAGTCGACCTATGGAATCGCAAATTATGGTACGGGACGTCGTATTTCATTACCCTGGACAGTCTGAGCCGGCACTTAACGGCCTGTCGCTCGATGTATATAAAGGGGAATGGCTTGCGATTGTCGGCCATAATGGTTCTGGTAAGTCGACACTGACGAAGTTGTGGAACGGACTTCTTATTCCTGAACAGGGGGAAGTCCGCGTCGAGACACTCGATCCATCGAACGCCGCAGACGTGTGGGACGTTCGAACGCGGATCGGGGTCGTCTTTCAAAATCCCGACAATCAATTTGTCGGGGCGACCGTGCGCGATGATGTGGCATTTTCTCTCGAAAACATGGGACTTCCACGTCAAGAAATGGTTCGTCGAATTGATGACAGTCTAGCGCGCGTTGGATTATCGGAACTAGCGGACCGTGAACCGCATCAGTTATCCGGTGGACAAAAGCAGCGCGTTGCGATAGCTGCGGCTCTCGCAATGCGCCCGCGTGTCCTCGTGCTCGATGAAGCGACCTCGATGCTCGACCCAATTGGGCGACAAGAGGTATTACAAACGGTAAGACAACTCGTCTCAGAAGGGATGACCGTTGTCGCCATTACACACGAGCTCGACGAAGTGTTGTTTGCCGACCGTATCATTGCATTATCGAAAGGTAAGATTGCGATGACGGGTACACCTGAAGACGTGTTTCAACATCCCGATACGCTTCGTGACATTCAATTGGATGTCCCGTTCATTGTCCGGATGCAACTCGAACTGAAGGCACGTGGCATTCCACTCGATCGTCTGATGCTACAACATTCGGAGTTGGTGAACCATCTATGCCGATACGCATTGAAGAAGTAACATATCAATATCAAATGAATACTCCGTTTGAACGAACCGCGCTGCGCGATGTGAATGTAACCATTCCGTCGGGAGCGCTTGTTGCGTTTCTTGGGCATACGGGCTCTGGGAAATCAACGCTCGTTCAACATATGAACGGGTTATTACGACCGACTGATGGACGTGTCGTGGTCGATGATATCACGGTCACACCGATTCGAACGCGTCGTGATAAAAAACAAAATCTCTTGCCGCTTCGGCGTCGCGTTGGGCTCGTCTTTCAATATCCTGAGCACCAATTGTTTGAAGAGACGGTCGAACGCGACGTCATGTTCGGTCCGCGCAACTTTGGCGCGACAGATGCCGAAGCAAAAGAGCGTGCCCATGAGGCACTTCGTCTCGTCGGTTTAGATGAATCACTATGGGACCGTTCTCCATTTGACCTTTCCGGGGGGCAAATGCGTCGCGTCGCAATTGCGGGCGTCTTAGCGAGCCGCCCCGACGTCCTCATCGTCGACGAACCAACAGCTGGTCTTGATCCAATCGGCAGACGAGATATGCTGGCATTATTTAAACGATTACGAGAAGAGCTGAATCTAACGCTGATTCTTGTTTCTCACGATATGGATGACGTGCTCACTTACGCGGAACGCGTCGTCGTGATGGAGCGTGGACAGGTAGCGTTCGATGGCGATCCGTTTGAGTTGTTTCAGGATGAAGCTCTCGTACGTCGTCTCCAGCTCGATATCCCGCACGTTCTCCGATTCGCCCGTGATCTAGCGCCTGTTTTTGGGGGAACGGTCACTCCACTCGTACGAACGGAGGCCGAATTAGCGGATTGGATCGCAGAGCACTTGAGAGGGGGAGCCGAATGATTATTGGTCAATATATACCGGGTCATTCCTGGCTCCATTCACTCGATGCACGTGCGAAGACACTCTTTATTTTAGGATTTATCCCGGTCGTGTTTTTAGCGGATAACTTATGGACGAACTTGTTTCTATTAGCGTTCACGTTATTTGCGGTGAAACTATCACAACTATCGTGGCGTTATTTATGGAATGGGTTGCGGATGATTCTTTTCTTGATCGTCTTCACGTTGATCTTGCAGTTATTATTTAATCGTGACGGGACACTCCTTTTTGAATTTGGTCCGATTGCCATTTACTCAGAAGGGATTCGGATGGGACTGATCGTCTCGCTCCGGTTCTTCTATCTCGTCATGTTAACGACACTCGTCACGTTGACGACGACACCGATGGAGTTGACGGATTCGATTGAAGCGGGTCTGCGACCGTTTGAGCGGATTCGTGTACCGGCACATGAAATTGCCTTGATGTTATCGATCTCGCTTCGCTTCTTACCAACTCTTGCAGACGAGACAGACCGAATCATGAAAGCCCAGCAAGCACGAGGGGTTGATTTGATGAGCGGTCCATGGAAGTCTCGTTTAAAAGGAGTCATCCCTTTATTAATTCCATTGTTCATCTCGGCGTTTAAGCGCGCTGAGGACCTCGCTACGGCGATGGAGGCTCGCGGGTATCGTGGGGGTGAAGGACGGACGAGGTTGCGTGAGATGGAGTGGCAGACGCGTGATACAGCAGTACTGCTGATTTTTGTCGCGTTATCACTCATATTGTTCGGATTGAGAGGGATTGGATGAGACGGATTAAACTGACAGTTGCCTATGACGGGACACACTACGCGGGATATCAAGTACAGCCAAATGGGAATACGATTCAAGCGGAGATCGAGGCAGTTCTCACACGAATGCATCGCCATCCCGTCAAAATTGTCGCCTCAGGTCGTACAGACGCTCGTGTCCATGCCTTAGGACAAGTGATTCATTTTGACACTTCGTTACAGATGCCGGCGGAGCGGTTTGTCAAAGCGTTGAACGCGATGTTGCCGGACGACATCCTCGTCAAACAAGCAGAAGAAGCGGATCCTGGGTTCCATGCTCGATATGGGGCGAAGCGAAAAGAGTATCGCTATCATATCCGTAAGACCGAGGATCCATTCAGAAGGCACTATGCTGCCACGGTGACGTATGACCTTAGCCTTGATCGAATGCGTGAGGCGATGGAGCGGCTAGTCGGCACCCACGACTTTACATCGTTCTCTGTGACAAAGGCGGAAGTCGAGGACCGCGTCCGTACCATCTTTGAAGCAGAAGTGCTCGAAATGGGGGATGAGATCGTATTCTGTTTCGTCGGTTCTGGTTTCTTATATAACCAAGTACGCATCATGGTAGGGACGGTCATTGAGGTAGGGAGAGGCAAATATAAGCCGGCTGACATCACCGAAATGCTGGAAGCGAAAGACCGCCGTATGGCGGGGATTACCGCGCCCCCACACGGTTTGTATTTATGGAATGTGAATTATGAAAAAGTAGATTGACATTCCCTCTATAAAATCGTATTATATTCATTGGCATTTCATTTTCACATTTAGAGATGAACCACAATCTTAGCCCCGTAAACTAGGATTATGATAAAGCATCAAAAAAATTAAGTGAACAGACATTTTAGGAGGTATTCCACATGCGCACAACATTCATGGCTAAAGCATCTGAAGTAGAACGCAAATGGCTCCTTATCGACGCAGAAGGCAAAACACTCGGTCGTTTGACTAGTGAAGTAGCATCACTTCTTCGCGGTAAGCACAAGCCGACTTTCACACCACACGTTGATTGCGGAGACCACGTCATCATCATCAACGCTGAGAAAATCAAATTGACTGGTAACAAATTGAATGACAAGATCTACTACCGTCATTCAGGTCATCCAGGCGGTTTGAAATCACAAACTGCAAAAGAGCTTCTCGCAAAACGTCCAGAGCGTATGCTTGAACTCGCGATCAAAGGGATGCTTCCAAAAGGATCACTCGGTCGTCAACAATTCAACAAACTCCACGTTTACGCTGGAACTGAACACAAGCATGAAGCACAAAAACCAGAAGTTTACGAACTTCGCGGTTAATCGAGACACAGGGAGGAACTAAACGATGGCAGATGTACGTTACTACGGAACAGGCCGCCGCAAACACTCGGTGGCTCGCGTTCACCTCGTTGCAGGTGACGGTAAAGTTGTTGTAAATGGCCGCGATATCTCAGAATACTTCGGTCATGAGACTTTGATCATGATGGCTAAATCACCACTCGTATTGACTGAAACAGAAGGTAAATACGATGTAATCGTTAACGTTAACGGTGGTGGATACACTGGACAAGCTGGAGCGATTCGCCACGGCGTATCACGTGCGCTTCTTCAAGCGGACCCAGAATTCCGTCCAAGCCTCAAAGAAAAAGGCTTCTTAACTCGTGACGCTCGTATGAAAGAACGTAAAAAATACGGTCTTAAAGCAGCACGTCGCGCACCACAATTCTCGAAGCGTTAATCTTCGCGAAGTGGTTCGAACTCTCCATCCTTTCGGGTGGAGAGTTTTTTGTTTGAATTAGTCGATTCCAAAGCCGTCAAGAAAACGCTTTTTTTGATATACTGATATCGAAACAGTTATAAGGGGGAAGCGATATGCTTACAGTAGAGCAAGTACGCGAGGAATTGGCGGGGCTCGTTGATCCAACGATCAACCGAACGCTTGGAGATACAGCGGGAGTCAAAGACATCCGCATTAAAGAAGATTACGTCAGTGTAAAAGTGGCACTCGGACAAACAGGGAGCGGGGAACAGCTTCAGTTACAACAAGAGATCGTCACATTGCTCAAGGGGAAAGGCTTTAAGACGGTCGGGCTTCGCTTTGAAGCATTGAACGATGAAAGTTTGAAGGAGGCAACGAAGCCAGCAATCCTTCGTGAGAATTCAGGAACGACATTTATCGCGATCGCTTCAGGTAAAGGTGGCGTAGGGAAGTCGACAGTATCCGTCAACTTAGCGGTTGCGCTTGCACGTGCTGGGAAGAAAGTTGGATTGATCGACGCGGACATTTACGGTTTCAGTGTCCCAGATATGCTCGGAATCGAAGAACGTCCAGTCGTTCGTGGAGAAAAAATCATTCCAGTTGAGCGATTTGGTGTAAAAGTCATCTCGATGGGCTTCTTTGTTGAAGATAATGCACCTGTTATCTGGCGCGGACCGATGCTCGGGAAGATGCTCAACAACTTCTTTAATGATGTGGAGTGGGGAGACCTTGACTATCTATTGCTCGACTTACCACCAGGAACAGGAGATGTCGCGCTCGATATCCACTCTATGCTCCCATCATGTCAAGAGTTGATTGTGACGACACCTCACGCTACAGCAGCCTTCGTTGCTGCCCGTGCAGGAGCAATGGCGATTAAAACGAACCATAAAGTGTTAGGCATCATTGAGAACATGGCTTACTTCGAAAGTAAGGTCACAGGCGAGAAAGAATACGTATTTGGGTATGGTGGTGGAGAAAAACTCTCAGAAGCACTGAAGAGTAAACTCCTCGCTCAAATCCCACTCGGTCAACCGTATGACAACGAAGAAGACTTTGCACCATCTGTGTATCGTGATGGGCATCCGTTTGAGCATACGTATGATGAGTTGGCGCAAGCAGTCATTCAACAAATAGAAGGGTGAATCGGTGAGAGATGAAAGTACAAGGTTTTTTACGTTTGTTTTGGACAACGCTCGTGTTTGGGACGTTGTTTGGGTTCCTGATGAATTTATTGGCGAACCCGGGTTATTTGGTCAGTCAGTCCTGGGAGGCAATTGTCACGGCACTCAGTTACTCGAGTACATGGACCGGGATCAGCATGATGGGCTTCTTCGCCTACCTAATCATCCACCGAGTCGGTCTCGACTTGTTTAGAGGACCACGTCTATGGAATCGTGTTCAAGTATTGCTGATTGCTTTCGCAATCTTTGATGCCGTTTATTTACGAATGCTCGCATTTGGGAACGATCATATGTGGCGTTATATCGGTGAGATGGCTGTGCTATTAATTGTCGCTTGGGTAGTTGCTGTAAGTAAGGCGAAACAAACGAATATGAGTGCTTTCATTCCGACACTCTTCTTGATGACGGTGATTACGTTAATCGAATGGATTCCAGCGCTTCAAACAACTGATGAAATCCCATTACTTTGGCCAGCACTCGCGACACTCGTGTTTGCGAACGCCTATCAAGTATTGATGCTTCATCGTTTCCAACAGACTGGACAAGTTGCAGAGCCGACTTCTTCGGAAACAGCGAAGAAGAAAACAAAAAAGCAGATGTCTTCTAAGTCATCCTAACGATCGAGCGGTCGTGGATTACTCCTTGTCAGGGGGTTGATCCACGACTGTTTTTTTTCATTTAGTGATGTTAATAGAAAAAAATAAAGTTTTTTTAGAAAAACAGTTGACGGTTTTTTAGGATGCTGATATATTAATAAACGTCGCTGATGTTGTTCACGAAACAATAATCAGAAAGCGAAAAAAATAATAAAAAGTAGTTGACTTTCACAAGTCAAATCGCTATTATTAAAAAGTCGCTAACACGACAACGATTGGTCTTTGAAAACTGAACGATGAGGCAAAAATAAGTTTTACCATTTTTGAATGAAGCGCAAGCTTCGTCAATTTAAGAGCTATATCAAATTCTTTGGAGAGTTTGATCCTGGCTCAGGACGAACGCTGGCGGCGTGCCTAATACATGCAAGTCGAGCGCAGGAAGCCGTTCTGAACCCTCCGGGGGGACGACGGCGGAATGAGCGGCGGACGGGTGAGTAACACGTAAAGAACCTGCCCATAGGTCTGGGATAACCACGA
>NZ_JBNNHU010000004.1:0-137019 GCF_050269125.1 Exiguobacterium sp. NPDC077395 | reverse complement strand
CACGCCGCCAGCGTTCGTCCTGAGCCAGGATCAAACTCTCCAAAGAATTTGATATAGCTCTTAGATTGACGAAGCTTGCGCTTCATTCAAAAATTATAAAACTTATTTTTGCCTCATCGTTCAGTTTTCAAAGTTCGTCTGCCGCTCTTAGCGACTAAATGATAATAACATTTAATTCTTTTTGATGTCAACAACTTATTTGTTTGTTCAACGTTTGTCGCTGGCAACAGAGATAACTATATCACCTGCTTTTTAATCTTGCAAGCATTATTCTAAAAAAACTTTTGATTATTTTTCGTATCTTCATAAAGTTTGAATCTCAACTTCTAAAAGGAAGAACAGATCACTTTAAAGAATACACTTATATCTAATAACGACTATCAACCGATAAGGAGTCACATTCATGATCCAAACCGATTTACAAAAACCAAAAAAGCGTTCCCCGTTTAGAATCTGGTCCGGTACACAAATATACACAATGAAACGACGATTGGAATGGATGACAGACAAACGACAATACGTCTCGAAACAAAACATTGAACCAATGCCTTATCTCATTTTTACACACCGAACTCCCCTCTATCGACAACTACGAGATGTAGACATGGAAGTTCAACATAATAAAATCACGAATCTAAAGATCGCAATCGCAAACCTAAACGGAGCCATCCTAACACCGAACGACGTCTTTTCTTATTGGAAGATGATTGGCAAGCCTACTAAACGAAAAGGCTATGTCGATGGCATGATTCTGCATTACGGAAAGGTCACCTCAGGAATCGGCGGTGGCTTATGCCAACTATCTAACCTCATTTATTGGATTACACTTCATAGCCCATTGACTGTAACTGAGCGTTATCGTCATAGCTACGACGTGTTTCCTGACTATCGAAGAGACCAGCCATTCGGAAGTGGCGCAACATGCTCTTACAATTATCTCGATTTACAAATTACAAATCAAACCGCACAAACGTATCAACTCCTTCTATATATAGAGGGAGATTATCTCGTAGGTGAATGGCGCTCTAACATCCCGAATAAAGAGCAGTATCGTATATATGAAGAAAACCATCATTTCACACGTGAATGGTGGGGAGGGACGATACGACATAATCAGATTTTCAGAGAGGTTACTTCAATGAATGGGACTCATCTCCGAAATGAATTCATTACAGAGAATCATGCCATCACGATGTATGATCCTTTCCTACCCGAAAATACTGCATACAAAAAAGCCGACTCTTAATGTAAGAGCCGGCTTTTCAAATGAACTTATGCGTGTGGTAAGAACATGAAGTATGCCAAGAAGATGATTAACATCCCATACATGATTGGATGAATTTCTTTCGTCTTCCCTTTCGCGATCATCATGAGTGGGTAAAGGATGAATCCAAGCCCAATTCCTGTTGCGATTGAAGATGTCAAAGGCATCATAATGATTGTCAAGAAAGCTGGTACGGCGATTTCGATTTTCTTCCAATCGATATCAAGAAGAGCCGAGGCCATGAGCACACCGACAATGATTAATGCAGGAGCCGTAACCGGCGCAGTCACAACTGCCAAGAGAGGCGAGAAGAACAATGCCAAACCGAAGAACAACCCTGCGAACACCGCCGTCAAACCTGTACGTCCACCTGCAGCAACACCAGCTGACGATTCAACATATGAAGTCGCTGTAGATGTTCCGAAGATTGCACCCGCTACCGTTGCTGTCGAATCAGCCATTAACGCCTTACTTGCGCGTGGTACTTTGTTTTCTTTCATGATTCCCGCTTGACGCGCTACTGCAACGAGCGTTCCAGCCGTATCAAAGAAGTCGATGAAGAAGAACGTTAAGATGACGATCAGCATTTGGAGCGTGAAAACGTCACTGAAGTTGATGAACGCTTGACCGAACGTTGATGACATGCTCGGTGGCATTGACACAACATCAGAGATTGCCGTCGGAGTCGGAACGAGACCGAAGATCATACCAACGATTGCCGTCAACAACATCCCGATGAAGATTCCACCTTTTACATCACGCGCCATGAGCAAGGCACTGACAACAAGTCCAAACACCGCGAGAAGTGTCGTGCCCGTTCCAAGTGAACCGAGACTTACGAGTGTCGCTTCGTTCGCTACGACAATTCCTGCGTTTTTCAATCCGATGAAAGCGATAAAGAAACCAATCCCTGCTGCGACCGCCATTTTGAGTGGCGCTGGAATCGCGTTAACAATTGTTTCGCGAATACCAGAAAGCGTCAATACGATGAAGAAGAGACCTGATACGAGTACACCCGACAAAGCCGTTTGCCACGGTACACCCATTCCGATAACAACGCTATATGCGAAGAACGCGTTGAGGCCCATGCCCGGCGCAATCGCAATCGGATAATTCGCTAAAAGTCCCATTGTCAATGAACCGACTACTGCAACAAGTCCAGTTGCGACGAAGACCGCGCCTGTATCCATCCCCGCTGCCCCGAGAACGTTTGGGTTCACGAAAAGGATGTACGCCATTGCGAGGAACGTTGTGAATCCTGCAATCAATTCAGTGCGGACACTCGTTCCAAGTGCTGTGAGTTGGAAGTAACGATCAATCCGACTCGTTGTAGGTTGTTGCTGTTCTTGCTTGAGCTGTGTGCTCATTTGTTTTCCTCCTTGTACTCGCCGTAAAACGAGAAAAGGCCCCCGGCAAATGACCGAGGACCCCACGCGAAACATACGAGGGCATACACCCTCATCTATGTCTCGCCGTAGTGAAATCATTTAAGGTGATTTCGTAGAGACTCTCGGGCCATATCCCCGACATTATACGGCAAAATATTTTATAATTGTTCGGTTATAATAAGAACGTTCTTATCGTATCAGCGTGAAAATAGAATGTCAACTAAATTCACGGATTTTACATCTAAAAAAAACGTTAATGTTCGGTTTTAAGACTAAACAGAGGGTGTGAGCCCTCTGTTTGGCTTATTCCCATTCGATTGTTGCAGGTGGCTTAGACGTAATGTCATACAGCACACGGTTGACGTGGCTGACTTCATTGACGATACGGACAGAGATTTTCTCAAGTACATCCCATGGAATGCGCGCCCAATCAGACGTCATCCCATCAATTGATGTAACGGCACGGACGCCGACTGCATAGTCGTACGTACGCTCATCACCCATAACTCCAACTGAGCGAATCGGTGTGAGGACCGTGAAGTATTGCCAGATATCTCGTTCAAGACCTGCCTTCTTCACTTCTTCGCGCAAAATTGCATCTGATTCACGGACAATTTCGAGTTTCTCTTCCGTAATTTCACCAAGTACACGAATTCCTAGACCCGGGCCTGGGAATGGCTGGCGCCACACGATATAGTCAGGAAGACCGAGCTCAGTACCGAGCGCACGGACTTCATCTTTAAAGAGCGTGTTGAGTGGCTCGATCAGTGTGAAGTTCATGTCTTCTGGCAATCCACCGACATTATGGTGTGATTTGATCGTTTGCGCTGTATCTGTCCCACTCTCGATAATGTCTGTATAGAGCGTTCCTTGTGCGAGGAAGTCCATATCGACAAGTTTCGATGCTTCTTCGTCGAATACATAGATGAACTCGTTTCCGATAATCTTACGTTTTTGTTCAGGATCCGACACACCAGCCAACTTCGTCAAGAAACGTTCCTGCGCATCGATTTTAATGACCTTCATGTTAAACCCGTCAGCGAACGTCTTCATGACGCTATCTGCTTCTCCTTTACGAAGGAGACCGTGGTCGACGAACATACATGTCAATTGATCACCGATTGCGCGATGCACGAGTGCCGCAACGACAGAAGAGTCGACGCCACCTGAAAGGGCACAAAGTACTTGCTTGTCGCCGACGATTTCACGAATCTTTTCGACTTCGAGGTCAATAAAGTTTTCCATTGACCATTCACCTTTAGCACCACACACTTCATAGATGAAGTTTTTCAAGATGTCGTTCCCATACTCCGAGTGACGAACCTCTGGGTGATATTGAACACCATACATTTTCAACTCATCGTTTTTAATCGAAGCGACCGGGCAAGATGGGTTCGTTCCGTCAACGATGAATCCTTCAGGTGCTTCCATGACGAGGTCGCCGTGGCTCATCCAAACTGTATGTTCAACAGGAAGTCCATTATAGATGGCTGATGCTTCCGGCGTTGAGAACAATGTCGCTTTTCCGTACTCACGGTGTGCGGCACGTTCGACACGACCACCGAAATGATGCGTCATGAGCTGCATACCGTAGCAGATTCCGAAGATTGGAATACCTAATTCGAAAATTTCTGGATCACAACGATATGCACCTTCCGCGTATACGCTGTTCGGTCCACCAGAGAAGATGATGCCGACTGGGTTCAATTCGCGAATCTCCGCTGCAGTCATTTTGTGTGAATGCAACTCACTGTATACGCCAAGGTCACGGACACGACGCGTGATCAACTGGTTATACTGTCCACCAAAATCGAGCACCAAAATCATTTCTTGTTCTACTTTCACGAAATCTCCACCTTTCTGCCTTCTCCTCAAAAAAGGACGAGCCTCTCCCCAGATTATCCAAACCGAAGAAGAAGCACGCCCTTTTCTTTGTATGCGAAACGTGCTCCTTCATAGTCGGTCCATTTACGGTGGTCCGGTAGAGACTCTCGCGCCAATTCACGAGTATATACGAAGGAATGCCATGTTCAATTATCTAACTAATGCGTCTATCTTACTTGATGCATCCCGCCACTTCAACTCATAATTCTGCGAATCATGATTTTCCAATATTCTTTATATTTTGAATTCGGTTCTTGTTCGGCATAAACCGCTTGCTCGAACAAGGCCGTCAAGCGCGTCATGTCGTTCGTTTCGTAATAGGCATCGACTTCTTTGGCAAGCTCCGACGGCGTACGTCCTTCGACTTTAAATCCGTTCGCGCGAAGTCGCTTCACTAAATAGCGATGCATCGATACGAGGCTACCGTCTGAGAGCGGACGACTCATCCACCAGACATACATAATTTGTCGCTCAATGATTTTCCGGTTCCAAATGACAACGGCCACGAAGAAAAGAATGACGATCCATCCCCAAACCGGGATACTGCGAGACTCTTCTTGTGCCTCACCTGTTGTGACGTCATCGATTAACAAATCTTCTTGAGGACGATTTTGTGCGTTGTTGTCTTGCGTCGCCTGCGGATCATTCGTTGCCGGTGTCGTATCATCTGTGTCCGTTTCTCGTTCCATCTGTAATAAGTTAGCGTCCGAGAAACTGATCGTTGCCTCTAACGGGACCCAACCTGCACCTTCGATAAAATACTCGACCCATGAATGGGCGTGACGGTTACGAATCGTATGCTCTTCCTCACCTTGAACAACTCCTCGCGTGTCACCCATCGTAAACCCTTTTACCCAACGTGTCGGGATTCCATTCGCCCGTAATAAGACGGCTGCTGATGTAGAGAAGTTATCACAATACCCAATCTGTGTGTCGAACAAGAATTGGTCTACATAATCGGTTTCCCCTTCTGGTTGCGCGACATCTTCGGTATCATACTGAAATTCCCCGTTTCGGAAATACGCTTCTACCGCTTCTGCTTTCTCATTTGGAGTTTCACTTTCAGCGGTAATCTCCGAAGCCAAGTCACGTACACGATCCGGTAAGGAATCTGGTAGTTGTAAATAGACCTGTTCTTCCTCTTCTGTCAGCGAGCTCACTTCTTCATTTAAAGCAAGCTGTTCTTCCGAGAAAGCTGGTACACTGTAGCGAAGTTGAATCGTTCGCGGTGTGGCTTGGTTTTCGTTTTCAAACACAATTTTCCCAGAAGGTTGAATTATGATGGTCTCGTTCGGAAAAGCTTGTTCGATATCTCCGACCCGAAATTCAGTGCCTGACTCTGTTTCCGTCGCTTGAGGATACTCTCCCCCATACGGAACGAATGTTTGACGACGATCAAAGCGCAAAAGCGCCTGTTCCGGGGTTGTATCCACTTCAGAGTCGACCAATTGCCCACGATTATAGTTAGAATCTAAAACAGGTGCCTCAATCCAACCTTTTCCTGTATAGATGGCTTTTGATTCGATTCGCCAGTAACGAGCCGGGACGCCTCGCGCGATAAAGACAATGCTATCATCCTGTTCAAACGGCCCGCCTAGCGCCTCATCGTTCACACCATATCCGACCCGACCTGGTCCGTTCCCATCACCTTCTGTTGTCGCATTTCGGAAACTCGTTGTGATGCGGTCGGACCAATCTCCTTCCAATGTCGGGGAGGCACTCGCAAGCGCAACGACGACACTGAGAAGCAAACCGATGCTGACGAAGCGTACGAGCGATTGACTTGGTCGCTTCGCTAAATCCGTGACAAATAGTAAGAGAAGTGACGTGACGATGGCATAAAGGATATTCCCTTCTCCGTCATACAGTGTCCACGTATCGAAATAAGCCATGACACCGAGCGTTGAAACAATCATCCCAAGTGCGAATCCGTAACTCGGGTATGTTCGTCCAACAAGGATGGCAAATAGTAGACCGATGAGCGCCATTGCAGAGAAGAAAATCGCCTCGTTTGGTAACTCACCGCTTATGACGCCCATAAAATCTTCCATCCATATGCCAAACCAGTCGAAAATACTTCCGTGATAGACGTATAACACAACTAGGAAATTGAGAAGGGAGATTCCAAGAAATGCACCCCACGGAAGAAGACTGACGAACATCGGGACGATCAGAAGGAAATAAAACGGCCAACTTACATCGAACGTTGTACTTCCAACAATCGGCTCAATCCAAAAAGACAATAAATAGGCGGCGAGCGCTGTATATATGATTCGCGTGATCCATGTCTTCATCCCGTCACCTCATTTACCGCTGTGTACAGGTGATAACTGCCTTGCGTCTCATGCATGAGTTCACGAATCGAGGTCGTTTCAAACGGACTGATCAGAATCAAGTCCCCTGTTTGTTGAGGCAGGTTCTGTTTCACCCGCTCGACAAGACGCCCCTCCGCTTCTGGAGTCGCAGTCAACAGATAGTGTCCGACTTCTGCACTTTGATCCGGAAGATGGAACAGACGTACCTGTTCTTCAATGACATATAGTTCAAACGGCAAATTCTTTCGTTCCAACTGTCGAATCGCACCAACGAGCAAAGACAACGAACGTTCAAACGCCTCCTCATACCCGGCAGAGACAGCCGGTACGAATACGAGTGAAAGTTTCTTTTCTTGCTCTTGGTCAAATGTTTTTGTCATCAAGTTCCCTCGTCGAGCAGAAGCTTTCCAGTCAATCCGTCCAATTCGGTCTCCTGCCGCGTATTCACGGACACCGCTCGTCGTATTGGCCACTTCCGTGTAAGTACGCATTTGACGATATTGTTCGCCGCGTCCTCCGACATGTTCATCTCGAGGAAGGTCAAACGGAAGTTCGGCAGGTGACACTTCTACAACTGTCTCGATTCGCAACGTCCGCTTCCGATCAAATAAACCGAACACGTCGCGCACATGAAGAACCGTTCGGTCAAAGACATGAATCCCCCGCTTAATCGCATTGACCTCGTAATGGACCTCTTCGGCGCGTCGAAAGAAACGGTCTACCGGTACGATGATTGTCCTGTCTTCATCAATCAATCGTTGTGGCAATCGTTCTTCTAACGTCACCATTCCAATCAAAAAAGGATATTTTCGTTCGATTCGTAACTCGACGTCCATTGATTGACCCGAGACGAGACGTTTCGTCGTGACTCGTCGTGATACATTTGCCGCAGTGACCGGATAAATCATAAAGAGCGTCCAATAAACCGTCAACACCACGAACGACCACCATAATGTCGAAGCAACGATACTCCCTTCGATACGGGCAAATGCGTACAACCCGAATGCCGCCGCCCATACAACGAACAGCTTCATCCAGTTTTTCATACCTCGTTGACCTCACGATCCATCGGGACAGGCAACGTATCAAGCCAACCTTGAATCAATTGATTTGGTGTTTTTCCTTTATATCGCGCTTCAGCCGTTAACAAGATACGATGTCCGAGCACACTCGCCGCCATCGCCTTGACGTCATCCGGTAACACGAAGTCACGATTATGAATATACGCCCATGCCTGCGCCGCTTTCATCAACGCAAGCGTAGCTCGTGGACTGCCACCTAAATACGTATGGGGATCCTTCCGTGACTCATGCACCAATCTTACGATGTATTGTTTGACGGCACTCGATACATGGACCTCTCTCACTTCACGTTGCATGAGTTCTACTTCTTGTTTTGTAATGACACTATGAAGCGCCTCAAGCGGTTCTTCCTTCTCAAAACGACTTAAGAGTGCGATTTCTTCATTGAATGTCGGATAACCCATCTCGATTTTGAGTAAGAAGCGGTCCAACTGTGCTTCCGGTAATGGATATGTCCCTTCATGCTCAATCGGGTTTTGTGTCGCCATGACGAAAAATGGTGAAGGTAACACTTTCAACTCACCGTCTACCGTTACACTCCGCTCGGCCATTGCCTCGAGAAGAGCGGACTGCGTTTTTGGTGAAGTTCGGTTAATTTCATCCGCCAAAATGATATTGCCCATGAGCGGTCCCGGACGATATTCGAACTCTCTCGTTTTTTGGTTATACATCGAGATTCCCGTCAAGTCTGACGGCAACATGTCTGGTGTGAATTGAATCCGTTTAAAATCTAAGTCGATTGCCCGGCTAAACGTACGAACGAGCATGGTCTTCCCGACGCCAGGTACGTCTTCTAAAAGAACATGCCCGCCTGCCAACAAGGCAGTCAGGCTCTTGGCGATGACTTCTTCTTTTCCGACAATCACAGTTTCAATGGCAGTTATAATCGATTGGACAGTTGGACGGTACATGACGGATTCCCCTTTTTCTCTGAATCTAGGATGACTTGAAGTTAGAATGTTCTGACTTTATTGTGACATAAGAGCGTTCCGAAATGAAAGAAATACTACATGCAAATACGCTCCTTATTCCTTTACCCAAAAAACGTGCTCGTTCTTTAGAAAAACGGGCACGTTTGTGGATTATTCAGGACGCTTCACATCAAAAAGTTCACCGAGTGTTGCATAACTATTCCCGGCCATACGGCTGACCGGCGCCAACTGTCTCGCATCGATTCGTCCACGTTCATACAATTCCCGATCAATGTGAAAACGGACAACCCTTGCAATCAACAAGTCTGCTGTCGTTTGTCCTTCATGTTCGATTGGTACATGTTGATGTAAGACGCACTCGAATCGAATTTTTGCTTCTTTGATCCCTGGAGTCGCAATCACGTCGCTCGGTTGAATTGTGAACGTTGTACGTGACAGTTCACTCTCATCAGCGTCAAGATTCGCAGCCGTCTCATTCACATCGTGAACATTCGTTTCGTCAACAACATGGATGACAAGTTCTTTAGTCGTGATTGCGTTTCGTGCTGTATCTTTCATCACGCCATTTTTTCGTTGAATAGAAACGGAAACGAGAGGCGGATTGGAAGCGACTACGTTGAAATAACTGAATGGAGCAGCGTTGATCACGTCCCCATTACGTGTCGTTACAAAGGCGATTGGTCGCGGCACAATACTGCCAATCAAAAACTTATACGCGTCTCGCTCAGTTAAGGCGGACGGTTCAATGGATAACATTTAGTCACACTCCTTGGTTTTTTTATCTTAAATTCAAGATAATAATTATTGATGATCTTGTCAACGACTAGAAGATTCGGACGTGTATATTTCAATCATTTCGGGTAAATCGCTTTATGTGCTAGATATACACATTACGTAAGCAAATTAATTCAATTTCCTTTCCCTTTTTCATAAAATGCAGGGCAAGGAAAAGATGGCCTATCGTTTTTTATGTTCAAGGAAGGAAGTAGAACGAATGATCAGCAAGTGGATTGAACAACTAAACAGTCGTCAAATACTCAGTATTTTATATAGCGTATGCGGATTTAGTATTATTTTGACTTTAATCGGGGTTTGGTTTATTCGAGATGAAAATGTATCCTCATTCGAACTTACCGCCCTTCGATGGATTTGGATGATTGGTCTCATTATGTTTATCAGCGCCATTCTATTGATTGGTCGCCCACTCATCAAACGAATGGCCGACCAAAACAGTAGACTCAAAATGAAAAAAGAAAAGCTCGAAAACGTGATTAAAGAATCAAAGTTAAATGAAACGAACCTCCAATATCGTAATGAATTGATTGAAGTATTAGCGTCGAAAGAATCTTTATTTGATTATTCATCCGTCATCGAAAAAATTGTTTTACTCACAAAGTCTGAATTTGGTGCCTTGCTACTCACAAAAGACGGAGAAATCACGTCTGTCGTACCAAAAGAAATGACGGAAGATCAGCAAGAGAGTCTTAAAAAGGAATCACTGCTCCTGAAACGTGTCATGATTTCTAAATCTCCTGCAGCTACGTCAAAACGGGTCGTCGATGCTTTGCACACGTATCCGTATTATATTTATGAAACGGTCATCCCGATTATGGACCCGTCAGATAACAGCCTGATTGGTTGCCTATATTTAGCTCGTTACGATGAACAATATGACGCAAGTGAAAAGTCTGAACTGAATGCGTTCGCTAGTCAGCTCGCCATTTCACTGCTTCGGATGCAGCTTTATCGTCAGATGCAACAAGATCGAAAAGAAACCGCTCAATTGATCAACTCCGTGCGCGAAGCCATTTTATACGTGAACTATGAAGATGACACTGTCGTTGGAAATCGCGCGTTTATTCGCATGTTTGACGACCTTCACTTTGACTACAAAGGGTATGAAGAGTTGTCAGCGATTGATATCGATATCGAGCAACTCGCAGAACGTGTGGATCAGCATGAACAATTCGTTCGTTACTTCGAACGCGTCTTTTTACAAGATACGCCCGAAGACGGACTTACAATTTCAATCGATCAAGGTGATTGTTTCATTCAGCTTTATGCCGAAAGCGTCTATCGCGATCGTCGACTTCGCGGAACGATGCTTGTGCTACGCGACGTCACTGCCGAGACCGAGGTAGATCGAATGAAGTCAGAGCTCGTTTCGACCGTATCACATGAGTTGCGAACGCCCCTTTCGTCAATCTATGGATTTACGGAGCTCATGTTGTCACGTGATTTGAAAGAAAATCGACGAGAGCTTTATTTAAAAACGATTCATGATGAGGCGAAACGATTGTCTTATCTCGTTAATGATTTCTTGGACCTCCAAAAAATGGAGTCTGGGAAACAAACGTTTGAATGGGAACCGGTCGATTTATATAAACTCGCCACAGACAGTGTGACGTTTTATCAAGAAACGACTGATCAACATGAATTGTTTATCGATGCCAATGCTGAAGAGAATTTTATAATCGATGCAGACTTAGAAGGAATGCGTCAGTTACTCGGCAATTTATTAAGTAACGCCATTAAGTACTCACCAGACGGGGGGAACATCCTCGTGTCACTCGAACGAGTAGACGAACAAGTCGTGATGAAGGTGCGAGATCACGGAATGGGTATTCCAAGCGCCTCTCTCCCTCATCTCTTTGGAAAGTTTTATCGTGTCGACAACTCAGATCGTCGTAAAATTGGCGGTACTGGGCTCGGGCTCGCAATCTGTAAGGAAATCGCTAAAGCACACGATGGTCAACTTCACGTGGAGTCGGTCTACGGAGAAGGAAGTACCTTCATCTGTGAGTTACCTACTTCAAAAGAACACATCATGCAATAACACGGTCAATCCGACCGTGTTATTTTTGTCTCTTTTCAAAAAACGAAAGGATTTCTTTTACAAAATATAGAAAACCATAAATGTGAATTAAGAGTGTAGATTGAGCCATACCCTATGTATTTATTTTTGCACGTTTTAAAGTGAAAACAAGATATACTGAATGTAAAGAGATTGTTAGATCGGAGGGCTTGCCATTGGATCATCGTGACCCACCTTTTTCAGAAATTGGAGACTTTAAACAATGGGGGCGTTTTGAAATCGATGTGCCTCACATAGGGGAGCAGGCGAAGTTCCAAACGGCTGCCGCATTAGTTCGAAAACATATTCCATTGCGACTTGGTGGATTTTATATTATTGCGAGCGAAGAGCAAATTTTGCACAGTGGTTCATATGAAGGAAATCTCCAAAAACACTTAATTCATTTATTGCAGCAAGTCCATAACGGTCATTTAACAGATGAGCGTCTTGTTCAAGAACAAGTCTGGACGGTGCATTATTTTACAACGCCATAGGATGTGCGAAAGAACATCTAGTTTCATAAAAAATGACGCTCATTTCTGAGCGTCATTCTGTTTGTGACATGATTGAAATTACTTTTTCGTAGTAATCTGTCGATAATTTGTATTTTCCTGAACCTTTTAATTCCCTTGCAAGCCAAAGGGAATATTTTTGAATGTATATATAATCATTAATTGTTTCAAAATAAATGACAGCAGCTTTTAGAGCTTGAATTAATGCCTCTTTGTCATGTGTGCGATAGCAATATTCATAAATTTTAAAGTGATGATTAAATTCTTCGAGTCCACTGCGATCACTTTTGATTTCATAGCCTTTGTCTAACCAACTTAATATTTCTTCGGTATTTTGATAGTTTACATAACCTTCAATAAGAGAGAGAACACTATATAATTTACTTTTTACTTCTAACTTGTAATCGAAGCTTTGCATAAAGTACTCAAGTGCCTTCTCTTGATCTCCTAACGAAGAATAGATCTCACCCATGTTGTTATAGAGCATCCCAAAATAATCCGTTCGGTCTGTTGCACTAATCACTTTCACTGCCCGATGATAATGTGCCAATGCTTCAGAAAAACGCCTTCTTCTTTTTAAAGATAGTCCAATTATTAAATGGCATTCTACAATTCTTTCAAGGTAGAAGTGTTCTTGAAAATACTCAAGAGCACTTTTTACATTCTCAATTGCTGGTAGATATTCAGTGAAACGATAGTAAGATGCACCGATGATGTATCTCATATCCGCTAACTCCCAGTCGGGAATGTTTGCGTGTGAAATTTCTTTATTCAAGCATTCCAATAGTTTGAAAGACTCTTCTTTTGCGTTTTCATCAAATAGAATTAGACTTTTCATTACCATAAAACGCAGTTTATTTTCTTTTGATAGCTGGTCTTCCACCCATCCAATTTGTTTTATATAGTCCCCTTCTCCATCTGGCATAATTTGAAACCTTGCCAAAGTCATTAACAAGGTAATATATAAATCCTTTGATTGGTTTACAACTGGATGATATAAATATTTTTGGATTTGTTTCTGCTTACCAGAATCTTTTCTACTTAATAGAGCATCTCTGAGGATATCTCTAATTTCAATTTCAATCTTTTTAGCTTGTTCTGCAAAATCATAATACAATGGAACATCTAAACCTAATCTTTCAAACAACAACTCTAGTACTTCTTCACTAGGGGAAGTCTGGTTATTTTCAATTTTACTTAAGTATGAAACCGAACATATTCCTCGTGCTAAAACCGCTTGTTTCATCTCCTTACGCATTCGTTCAATCTTAATTAAATTTCCATAATTATATTCCATGTAAGCGATAGCCCCTTCGACCTAAGTGATTTCTTTCCTTACATTTTCTACGTTTTATCGCATCTTTAGGAAAATTCATTTCAAACTTATATAAATTTCGCATGTTATTCGCATTAGTTTCCCAACCTATAACAGTTCGAAAGACCTGACACCCATGATAAAATTTAACTACAGAACATCCCACCTTAGTCAAAATGTATCAATTGTTCTAGGCATAAGTAAGCTTTTGGAGGTGAACATAACAAATGGGTAAGTTGAATTTTCTTTTAGCAGAAGATTATATTAAACCAAAAATCTATTTTCGTTCTAAAACTTCTGAAAATAGCATTCATTTTTCTAAAGACAATAAAAATAATTTCTCTGGACTTGATCATCTATCCCAAATGTTACTATCATCAAGTGGGTTCGTTATAAATGCTTTCCAAGTTGACTATTATCAATTGTTACCAAAGTTAATTATCGAAACACTTAGTACGAATCAGATACACAAAAAACTGTATATCGTAGGTCCTGAGTTATCACTCTCAATTATAAAGCGTGGTCTCAAAACCAACTACGATAAGCACTTTTATAATTTTCAATATTTAGGAATTGAAGAAGATCAAGACGATTTGTTTAATCATTGTATTAGCCTTTTAAAAGAAGGTCACATAGTGTATGTTCTCCCAGAGGCTTCATTTCACTGGAAACCGAGTCATTTGAGAGAAAATCAATATACAGTAATTCCGTTGTGTAGCAGCTTTTTGAGTCAAACTGCGAATGTACCGGTTTTGACAACGTCTCTAAATGATGACTCCAAAATTGTAGTATTTGAGCCAAATCATCCAAATGATTATAAAGGCTGTATAAACAAGTGTATTGAACAGCAATGTAATTCTATCTATCAATTGCTCAAATCTTAATATTAAGAGTTATTATAGCTCTTTGCGGCTATGTAATTATATCAAATAATAATGGAGGCATTATAATGAAAAAAGTAGCAGGAATTTTATGTATCGCTGGTGCAGTTTTATTACTAGGAAGTTCAATCAAACCACTTGGAGAAGATCTACCACGCATTGCAGAATTCAATAATACGATTCGCCCGATGGGAGAGGATCTTCCTCGCATCGCAAAAATTGAAGAACCAATTAAGTTGTTTGGTGAAGATTTACCACGTATTGCAGAACTTAATAACACGATTCGTCCAATGGGCGAAGATCTTCCTCGTATCGCAAAAATCCAAGAGCCGATCAAGCTATTTGGTGAAGATTTACCACGCATTGCTTTTTTAGAGGAAAAATCAAACTCATCATTTGAAGAACTTCCAAGATTAATTTAATTACACAAAGACGCCTCGTGCGTCTTTTTTATTTGTAAAAGTCCTTTATATTTCAAAAAAAGATAAATAAATTAAATATTAATGCCCATTTTTTTCTTTATTATCTATATAATAATAGTGATTTGTTGATCGAATAATGAAAAGTTCAACTATTTTTCTGCAAAGGAGTCACTATTTTGAAAATGTTAAAGTCTAAATTACATACAAAATTGTTTATCAGCTCGACACTCATCGTCTCGGCTGTCACATTTACACCATTTGATTTCCAATCTCCATCTTCTCTTAATCATCGTGTTGAAGCAGCAACGAAATATTACACAACGACCGTCAATTTAAATCTTCGTAAGATGGCATCGACTTCGGGAACGATTTTGACGACGATTCCTTCTGGAAAAACCGTCACGTATATCAGTACATACGGATCATGGTATCGTGTTTCCTATAACGGAACTGTCGGATATGTGTCTTCTCAATATCTTAAAACATATCAGCCGACCACTGTGAAAACCTACACGACAACAGCAAATTTGAATCTTCGTAAAATGGCATCGACTTCAGGCACGATTTTAACGACGATTCCGAGTGGAAAAGAAGTGATTTATCTCAGTACATATGGCTCGTGGTATCGCGTGTCTTACAACGGAACAATTGGGTATGTGTCTTCCCAGTATGTCAAAGTCACATCTTCCTCTACGATTACGCCAGATTCAACAGCAACCTACTATACTACCGCAAACTTGAATCTTCGCAAGATGGCATCGACTTCAGGTACGATTTTACTAACCATTCCTTCAGGCAGTGCTGTGACGTATCTGAGCACGTATGGTTCTTGGTATCGCGTTACTTATAAAGGTGTCACGGGCTATGTTTCTTCCCAGTATGTAACAACATCTAGCGGAGGGGATACGGATACGTCTCAAAAAACGGTTGTTATCGATGCGGGGCATGGTGGGAATGACCCTGGTGCTGTATATGGATCGGTATACGAGAAAGTCATTGCTCTTGATATGGCGAAGCGATTAATGAGCACGTTGACGAACACCTATGACTACAACGTCAAATTGACCCGCTCGACCGATACGTATCTTTCCTTATCAGAACGCGTCTCATTGAGTAAATCATATAAAGCGGATATTTTCGTTAGTCTCCATGCAAACTCATCTGTGTACAGCTCTGCACATGGACATGAGGTGCTCGTGCCGACAACGGAAAGCTACACGACAAATCCATACGTTTCTGCGAGTCGATCGCTTGGTTCTTCGATTAATCAAGAGATTGGTTCACGTATTTCGGCCGTTCAAAACCGTGGCGTGAAATACCAAAATGTATATGTTGTCGGAAAAAATGTCGTTCCTTCTACACTTGTGGAGTATGGCTTTATCAGTAACTCAAATGATCGTGCCTATTTGACGAATGCGACGAACCGCCAACAAATGGCGAATGCGACAGCGACCGGTATTCATCAGTTCATGCGTTCTTATTATTAACAAATAAGGAACTTAGCTTTCATCGCTAAGTTCCTTATTTTATGTTCACTTCCCATATCATGTGGGGTGCACCAGGACCCCAGTAATGGTCGAGAATCAATGAAGGTTCACCCAATTGTTTTTGCCAATAGGTCTGAGCACTGGGAAAGCCCGCATCTAAGTAGAAGACGTGTTGCTTTCTCGCGAGGATTTCTCGTTTCATTTCTTCTAATAGAAAATACCCGACTCCTTGACGCTGCATACGAGGAAGAACGTAGACGCTCCCGAGTTCGATGGCACCACGCTTTATTTCCAAGTTGCCCGATATAATATCGTTTGGAGGCAACAAGGCTCCTGCTCCAATAAGGATTCCTTCGCGCTCAACCACATACAATTGAACATGATCGTCGTCAAAATGATCCTGAATGGTCGTATTTAGGCGTGCCACTTCTTCATCAAGCAAATCAGCATCTTCAAAACGTTCTCGTCGAATCAAGTCACTCAAACTCTCCATAAATAAGCGTTGCAAAGATTTTACGTCTGATTGTTCGAGTGCGCGAAAGTTCAAGACGTCCACTTCCTTTTCTCTTTTTTGTTTTTACTCTTTACCCTCGCGAATCCGATGCATAACACTCGGGTAAGATGGGATCATTTCTTCGAGTGGCTCGTAATTCAACTTCCCATAGGTTTTCCATAACACTAAAATCGCTGCGGTCCATAACGTGATCATTAAATGAATCAAGCCAATCGGATACCCTTCTTCTGCTTCGAAGCCTACCATCACGAACATGACGTTGAACATTGTATGCATGAGAAATGCGGACCACAAATTGCGCGATGATCCATTGTATACCCAGCTAATCAGAATCGAATAGGCCATGACAGACAACCCGTATGCCCAAAACGGCAAATTTGCCTGACCGGTACCAGCCATAAGAAAGAGCGGTGTATGCCAAATCGCCCAAATTCCCCCTAGCACTAAACTTGCCAATAACGGGGACAATCTCGACTGCAACGCATCAAGTAAATACCCTCGCCATCCGTATTCTTCTTGTAGCGTCCCACCGAGGAAGAGCATATATAAAAAGTAAGGGGCAATCCACCACGGTTCACGAGCGATTAACGCACCACTCCGGTCCGTCCACCAATACGCGACAAGGAATATGAATGGAATCAATCCGAACGGGATTGCGTACGTTTTCCAACTCATTCTCACTTGAATACTTTTTTGAAGAATATGCCTGACCCCTGCTACACCTCGAAGTCGATACATCGTCAACACACCGGAAAGACTCGGTCCAAACGCTCCGATAATGACGATTGCCATAATCGGTAAATCGGTCCACCAATAGAGGCTCGCCCAGACAATCCATGAATAGCTGAACGCAATCAATAAAAAGTAAAGAATGTATTTGTTTTTATACATCGTCAGCACCCCTTCAGCAACTTAGTACCCGTTATTTAACGCAAAGAATAGCATTTCAATATTTTTATATGTAATTGACACGATTCCGCATATAATAAACTGAACGTACTACAAATAAACCCTACGAGGTATGGATACTATGGAAGAGATTAGCACACAGACCATGAGTCACAACGGATTTCTAATGACGCTCGCCTTTATCATCGCTAGCGTATCTGCCTTAATGGCACTCGAGTTAGCGAAACGGGTCACGGGAGGATCGACCTCATCCAACCGAATTTGGATCTTGTTTGGCGGCACTATATTAGGACTTGGAATCTGGTCCATGCATTTTGTCGCCATGCTTGGTCATGCTTCTCTGCACGAAAGTACTTATTCCATCTGGCTCATTATCGGATCTATGATGCCTGCAATTGTTGGATGTATTCTGTCATTCGGATTAATTGCGCGTAACACGACATGGATGACATTGCTTCAGTCTTCCGGGTTGATGGGATTGGGCATTGTCAGTATGCATTATATCGGGACTGCAGCCATTCAAGGCGTTCAACTGACTTTCGACTATCTTTGGGTTCTCTTATCACTCGGCATCGCATGGGGGGCCTCGCTTCTTGCTTTATGGGTAGGTTTCTTTTCTTCCTACTCGACAACACGTGTCACCTTTTCCGTGAAGCTGATGTTCTCACTATTAATGGGAGCAGCCATTTTTAGTATGCATGTCGTTGGGATGAAAGCCACGACGATTACACCAGACGGTTCCGTAATGAGTCGAATCCCAATCGACCCGACTATACTTGCTTGGCTCGTCACGGGCATCGTGTTCCTCTTGTTCGGGATGTACTTTATCGCTTATACGTTAGATCAACAAATTCAGAAACGTGACCTCTTTCAAGCGACCATATTAGAATCGACGACGGATGCCGTAGTGACGACGACAAACGATGGGGAAATCCAATATCAAAATCGAGCGTTCGTTCACTTATTCGAGGGACATCCGATAGAACCTTTTTTTCAAGACTATCATCCGTCGTTATCGGCTCAACAACCGTTCTACCAACCAATTCAGATTGAGACAAATGATCGAGTGTTAGAAGTAACATCGTATCCGCTCCAAGATGGTTCGAATCGTCAAATACTTTGGTTCATCCGAGATGTGACGAAAACGGTCACTTCACAGCGCTTAGTCGAACATATGGCGTTCCATGATGTATTGACCGATTTGCCAAACCGTCATAAACTCGATTCGCTTCTTCAAGAGAGCATCTCACAAGAGCGTTCTGTTGCCTGCTTGTATATCGATGTGAACCGCTGGCGTTTTTTAAGTGATATTCTTGGTCATCATGGAGCTGATGAATTAATCATCCAAGTCGCTGATCGTCTGCGACTTACAATTCATCCAGATGATGTGCTGACGCGAATCGGACCATCCGAGTTCATCATTTTATTATTCGCTCAACGCAGCTCGCTCGCTCATCAAAAAGCTGAAAAATGTATGAAAGCCATCTCCTCGACGTTTGATGTCGACGGGACGACAATTGAACTAACGATGAGTGCAGGAATTAGTCATTATCCAAAAGATACACATTCTCCGAATGAACTGATTCAGTTCGCTCGTCTAGCTGCGCACGAATCAAAACGGGACGGAAAGAATAAGATCAAGACGTTTGAAGAATCGTCACGTCCTCAAATTTTACGCAATATCGAGATTGAAAAAGCGCTCGTCACCGCATTAAGTAAAGATGAACTCACACTCGTCTATCAACCAAAAATTGATTTGAAGCGGAATCGATTAGAAGGTGTCGAAGCGTTACTTCGTTGGCATCATCCCCGCATTGGAAACATCGCACCTTCTGACTTTATCCCGATTGCCGAGAACACAGGGTTGATTCATTCAATCGGCAATTGGGTGATTCGGGAAGGCTGTCGTACTTGGGTGCGCTGGCAACGGAGTGGGATTGATCCATTCACGCTATCTCTCAACGTCTCACCGCTTCAATTTGCACGTGAAGATTTCGTTGATACCTTGCAATCCATTCTTTTAGAAACCGGGATGGACCCCATGTATCTAGAATTAGAAGTGACAGAGTCCTCGATGCTCTCTTACGAAGCCTCAACCCGTGAAAAATTGACACAGTTGCATCAACTAGGGATTCTCATTTCCCTTGACGATTTTGGTACGGGTTATTCTTCGTTCAGTCAACTTCGAGAACTTCCGGTGCAAGTACTTAAAATCGATCGGTCGTTCATCGTGAACTTGTTTACCGACCGTAATCAAGAGGCCATCGTTCGCTCGATGATTCAACTCGGTCACAATTTGGGCATGAAAGTTCTGATGGAAGGTGTCGAAACATCCGCACAATTGGAATGGCTTCTCAAAGAGTCATGCGATTTTGTTCAAGGGTATTATTTTAGTCGCCCGTTAGCCGAGACAGACGTTCCACTTCACGTAAAACAAACAACGACCTATCTCGAATTTGGGAAACACTAAAAAAAACCGCTTCTGTCACCTGACAGAAGCGGTTTTGGTTAAGACACGCGTTCTTTCTCTTCTTCCCGAATCAAATGATATTGGTCGAGAATCAATTGCGTCAATGTGTCTCCCTCATGGAGCTGCAAATATTTTTCGATTGTTGATGAGATCCCGTGCTCTTCAATCGACAAATTGAGTTCTGACGATTCCGAATCCTCCGGGTTGTGATAATGGAGGGCCGCTGCAATCCCGTAAGCGAGTTCGTTCGGCTCGATCCCATTATCCATCAACTCACGCGCTGGTTTGACGAGACGGTCGCTCGGTCCGAGTTTACGAATCGGCGAACGTGCCACCCGTGACACTTCATCTTTCAATTTTGGATTCTCAAAACGCTTGATGATTTTTTGGATGTATTGGCTATGCTCTTTCGCCTCGAAGCCATATTTCTCAAGCAATAACCAACCTGTCTCATACAAGGCGCCTTGAACGACTTGACGCACGCGGCGATCTTGTAGCGCCTCATCAATCGTCGCCTTCCCGAACAACGAACCGATATAAGAGGCGATGGCGTGCCCTGTATTGACCGTGAACAATTTACGTTCAATGTACGGTCCGATTTCCTCGACCCATGTCACACCTTGAATCGGTGGTTGCTCGTTCAGTCCTTGCGTCTCAATGACCCATTCATGGAACGTCTCGACTTCCACGTAAAGTGGGTCTTCATGCTGTTGAAGGGGAACGATACGGTCAACTGCCGCGTTCGGGAAGAAGACGTTCGCCTCTCCGACGCCACCACACGCCTCTACTTCCTGACGTAGAATCACACTACCACCAATCATGTTTTCACATGCGATGACATAGACCGGCGCGTCCTCGACTTCACGCGCGCGAAGCCCTTCACTGATCAATGGCGCTACTTTTGAAAGAAGTGAGGGTCCGACAGCCGTCGTCACGAGATCCGCTTCTGCAATCAAAGCCGCGACGCGGGCTGGTTCTTTCAAACTGTTGATCCCACGTACTCGGTCGACGATGATTCGATCAACACCGTCTTCCGCGAATCCGACCTCATAATGACGTTTTGCTTCGAGTGCTTCGATGACTGTGTCGTTAATGTCGACGAACGTCACCTCATAACCACTTTGATTCAGTAGCAACCCGATAAATCCGCGTCCGATGTTTCCTGCTCCAAAATGAACAGCTTTCATTTATGCCACCTCTTCCATGAAGAGCGCCAAGATTTCCTCTTTCGTCTTCGCCTGAACAAGACGCTCCACGTTTTCTTCGTCCGAGCAGAGAATCGCGATTTGCGAAAGGAGCTCTAAATGTTCATCATTCACGCCTGCAATCCCGATGACGAGTTTAGCCGTCTGTCCACCAAAGTCGACACCGTCCGGTACTTGCAGGAACGAGATTCCCGTCTTCTGAACCGCTGATTTCGCCGCTTCTGTACCATGTGGAATGGCTACGTGATTTCCGATATAGACGTTTGCGATCGCTTGACGTTCATGCATCGCTTCTACATATTCCGGCGTCACACAGCCGGCGTCTTGTAGGACTGCCCCGGCTGCTGTGATCGCTTCCTCTGTCGTTGCGAATGTTTGGTTAAGTCGAATCATCTCTGTTTGAATGAATGGCATTTTAATTTCCTCCTAATAGCTAAACCGTATTTCTATCTGTTCTGTGTTCAAGAAATTTTGCTGCGTTCTGCTTTAATTTCTTCTACCAATTGATCATAGTAATCGGCGTTTAAGAAGTTTGTGACCGAGCGATGAATCGCATTCGGTGCTTGCGCTTCTGCGCGCTCCGTTAAATCTTCATGCGTAATGACAAACTGCGCATCTTTCGGCAAGTTGCTGATTGACGTGTTCGTCACTTTGATTGGTAAGTTAGCTTTATTGACCTTGTTCCGGAGAACCGAGGCCCCCATCGCACTTGACCCCATTCCTGCATCACATGCGAAGATGATGTGATCGACTTTATCAAGGCGATCTGTCACGAGAGCAGATGCGTAAGACTGTTTGCCTTTCATCGCGCTAACGTTTTGTGTCGCTTCTTCGAGTGATACTTCTTCTGCTGCGCTCGATTTCAAGATGACGCTTGCCACAGCAAATGTGACCGCTGCCGATAAGAAAATCCCTGCCACGAGTCCGAGGTATGAACCGCGTGATGCCATCGCGAGAATAGCGAAGATACTACCTGGTGAAGCTGGTGCAACGAGACCGACATCAAAGAGTACGAATGTGAAGATTCCTGTTGCGCCCCCTGCGATCATCGCAAGGATCAAAATTGGCTTCATCAACACGTATGGGAAGTAAATCTCATGAATCCCACCGAGGAAGTGAATGATTGCTGCACCAGGTGCTGTACGTTTCGCTGCACCTTTCGCAAAGAACATGTATGCGAGAAGTAATCCAAGACCCGGCCCTGGGTTCGCTTCAAGTAAGAAGAGAACTGACTTTCCAGCCTCAGCCACTTGATCGACACCGAGTGGACTCAAGATCCCGTGGTTAATGGCGTTGTTCAAGAAGAGAACTTTTGCTGGTTCAATGAACAAGCTCGCCACTGGAAGTAATTTCGCGCCGACGATCCAGTCAACACCTGCTGCCATCACTTTATCGAGGGCACTCATGATTGGACCGAAGATTTCGAATCCCCCAAGCATGAGAAGTCCACCGATGATCCCGACCGAGAAGTTGTTGACGAGCATTTCGAATCCTGCTTTGACTTTGCCTTCAAGGGCACGGTCGACTTGACGGATGATGTAACCACCGAGTGGACCCATGATCATCGCTCCGAGGAACATCGGAATGTCTGTCCCTACGATGACCCCCATCGTGGCGAGCGCCCCGACGACACCGCCTCGTACGTCATGAAGTAATTTACCGCCCGTGAAACCGATGAGTAATGGTAAGAGATATGTGATCGTTGGACCAACGAGTTCTGCTAAGTTTTCGTTTGGCCACCATCCTGTCGGAATGAAGAGTGCTGTGATAATCCCCCAGGCAATGAAGGCACCGATGTTCGGCATGACCATCCCACTGAGGAAACTACCGAATCGTTGTACTTTGACTCGGACCCCGCCCGAGCTCGCTTGCGTATTCGCCATGTATAAAACCTCCAGTCTGTAAAATGTGAAAGGTTGAATGTGTAGTGTAGCTAACCGGTTTGTGCTCTACACCCATATTGTATGTCTAGAGTAAGCGCTTTCTCAATTCAATCCAGTTCACACTTTGGCAACATTTTGTGCCAAACAAAAAAATGACCATGGTTCGGTCATTTTTCGTACAACGTCTCATGAATCATTTTCTTCATGCATTCGTGCAACAACAAACGAAGGTCCTCTTTCGCCCCCGTGCTGTATAAACGCATATGTTCCTCACTCTCAATGAGCGATCCACTGATCGCACTTAAAAATTGAAGTTCGACATCGCGCGCCTCTTCTGGTGCTAGGAGCACGAGAAGTCGCGTTACGGGTTCAGTCGATTGATCCATCATGAGAAGCGGGATTGACGTCGTTAAATCAAATGCAAACACACTCGCTTTCTCAATCGAAGTATGTCGTCCATGGAAGAGTGCCAGTTTTGTACCTGGGACACCAAGACCTGCAACTTCGTGACGCCGGAGCAATTGCGCAGATAACTGAATCCCGCTTTGCACGAGGTCTCGCTCCTCGAGATGCGTTCCGATGTCGACCAAGATATCTTCTAAACGGTCCGTATTGTTGAGTGTGACCAAATCAAACTGATCATCCATTCGCTCGAACGTCTCTACGAGTTCGCCAAGTTCGGCAAAATCGAGCATCGTCGATCTCGGCTTTGAAGTCATCGTTTGGAATGATTGCGGTAACGACAACAAGAGATGACGGACGCGCTGTACTTCCTCACTCGTCAACAACGGATTGACAATCAATGTCGGTACCGAGAGTGGTGGTAATGGCACCGTCGACAAGATGACATCATATTCCTCAAGTCGGTGCTGCTCTAATCCAAATAAAGACGAGTTGACGACGTCTTGCATCTCCGGGAACTCTTGACGTACCCGATTGACGAGCATTTTCGACGAACCGAGTCCGGCCGAGCAGACGACGAGTGCCCGATACTCACGACGCCGCACCGGTTTGACGAGTGCTGCCGCGAAGTGCATCGCCCAAAATACCGTCTCTTCCTCGGAGAAGGTATTTGTCCCAAAGACGATGTCGGCAGCCTGTTGAATGGCCGAACGGAGTCCCGGATAGTCGCGGTCGATATGAGGTTTCACCGTACTCGTTTCCGGCAAAGCCTGCGTGTTCATACTCGACAAGATGTGCGCGAGCAGTCCACGTTCGAGCGCTGCGTCATCCGTAAAGGTAAACCCGTAAATGAGCGAGACGTGATGAATTAGTTTATGCACCCGAATTTGCATGATCCACCGCTCTTCTTCATCTTCTTTCATTTGATCTTTAATCGAGCGAAGTCGATTCGCCTCCTCGGCAAACCAGACGCGTTCCGCCATCGAGTAAGTGATGCCAAGCGCTTCCTCCATGTCGGTCGCGACTTTCAAATAGTCCTCAGACCGGCCTTTCGTATACATCTCTAAAAAGAATCCGGACGCTAGCCGTGCTTGTTGCACACCATAGGCGAACGTGACCCGCATGATAGTGCGGTCATCCATCCGCTCAAACGAGCGTGACTTCAAATAATCATAACCGTCCCGAAGACCTTCCAGCATCTCTTCGCATGGTACGGTCTTCAAAAAGGCCGGAATGTAGTCATCCTCGCCACGAACGAAGCGGTAAAAGGCAAGTGTATCCCAGTGAGCGAGCAACGCGTTGATCAGTAATTTTCGTTTCTCCGACTCATAGCCGAGCACTCTGGCACCGACACCTTTTTTCCGCTCGACTTCTAAATGATACTCTTCGAACCATCGATCCAACTTCTCCAAATCTTGCGTCAACGTACTCGGAGAGACGTGCATCTGTTTGGCTACGGCTTGCAATTTAAGTGTATCGCTCTCGAACAAAAGGCGCCACGCCAGCTCAAATAAGCGGTCCTCGCTCGTCGGGATCGCTTCTGCGGATAAGATGAGGTCTTCTCGTAACTGTTGCTTCGCAGACGGTTTGCCGACAAGGCTTAGTCCATGCCCGCGTTGCCAAGCGAGCTCGAGCTCGAACTCTTTTAAGATGCCTTCAAGTAATTGTCGTTCTCGTTGAATCGTACGCTCAGACAAATTCACCGCCTGCGCGATTTCGGCGAGCGGTGTCGATGTCTCAGTTGCTAATAAGTGTAGTAAAATCGACCGTTCTCTCGCGGTCCACTCATGTCTCATGCTCATCCATCCATTCTTCGACAAGTAGTCGGTATTCCTCGAGCGACAGGAGTTGTCGGACTGACCGGACACGTGCGGTTGGATGGGTGACCGGGGGCGCCCCTTCCTGATAGAGAATCAAATCCACCTCATTCGGGATGTTTTGAATCGTTCCGTGCGTAATCGTACAAAGCAAGCGCCCCTCGCTTGCCTGTGCGAACAACTTCGCCGCCATCGCACTTGTCACAAACCCGCTATGGCAAGCAATGTATACGTTCATGTCAGCCCTTCTTTCGTCGCTTATCTTTATCTAATCATAAGTTGGAACCGCTTACTTCTTCTACTATTTTGCTTGTTGGCAAAGATATCGGCAAGCAGTAAAAAGCACCTCTCCTGAAGAAAGGTGCCTTACACTATGTTCAGTTTATTCGACCGTCACCGATTTCGCCAAGTTCCGTGGCTTGTCCACGTCACATCCACGAGCGAGCGCCGCGTAATATGCCATCAACTGAACCGGCAATACGTTGATGAGCGGTGCCAAGAGTGGCTCGACGTGCGGCAAGATGAAGTCATCATTCTCATGTTCGACGCCTTGCATGGAAATGATACAGGCGTTCGCGCCACGGGCGACGACTTCTTTGACGTTCCCACGGATGTTCAAGTTCGTCTTCGGTTGCGAGATGAGCGCGATGACCGGTGTCCCGTCTTCGATCAACGCAATCGACCCGTGCTTCAGTTCTCCGCCCGGGTACCCTTCCGCTTGGATGTACGAAATCTCCTTCACCTTGAGCGCCCCTTCGAGACAGACAGAAGCGTCAAGCCCACGACCGATGAAGAACGTGTTCGGTGTCGTTTTCAAATAACGTTCCGCGAGGTCTTCGAACAACTCTTTTTGCGCCATGATGGAGTCCATAATGGTCGCAACACGTGCAAGCTCCGGCATCAGGTCGAACGGTAATTCTTTCCCTGTCGCACGAGCGATGTCATACGCGAGAATCGCGAGGACGGCAATCTGTGCCGTGTATGCTTTCGTCGACGCGACCGCAATTTCCGGCCCTGCGTGGAGGAGCATCGTCTCGTTCGCTTCGCGTGAGAGCGTTGAACCCGGTACATTCGTCATGGTGAGCGCTTTATATCCGCGTTTCTTCACTTCGACGAGGACGGCACGGCTGTCCGCCGTCTCACCGGATTGTGATAAGAAGACAAACAATGGACGTTCACTTAAGAGCGGCATATTGTAGCCAAATTCAGAAGAAACGTGCACTTCTGTCGGAATGCCGGCGATGCGTTCTAAAATGTCTTTTCCGACGAGTCCGGCGTTATAGCTCGTCCCACATGCGACGATATAGACACGGTCCGCTTCCGAGACGAGTTCACGCACGCCGTCCGTGAGTTCGATGTCGCCGTTTTCGTTCTGGTAGTGCTGGATGATGTTGCGGATGACGGCCGGTTGCTCGTCCATCTCCTTCAACATGTAGTGCGCGTACGTGCCCTTCTCGATGTCTGACGCATCGATCTCGGCCGTGTACGGTGCACGCTCGAGCACTTCACCGTCGAGCGTCTTGATCGTCGCCGACTCACGCGTGAGGATGACAATCTCGCCGTCGTGGAGCTCGAGGTACTGGTCCGTCACCTGGAGCATCGCCATCGCGTCCGATGCGACGACGTTGAACGTGCCGTCACCGAGTCCGACGAGGAGTGGTGACTTGTTCTTCCCGATATAGAGGCGCCCTTTGTCCTCTGAGTCGATCATCGCGATCGCGTACGAACCGTGAAGGTCCGAGAGCGTCTTGCGGAACGCCACTTCGACATCGCCGAGCTCGACGAAGTGCTTCTCCATGAGCTGGACGATGACTTCCGTGTCCGTCTCCGAGAGGAACGGGACGTCAAGCGTCTTCTTGATGATTTCGTCGTTCTCGATCACGCCGTTGTGCACGAGCGTGAAGCGTCCTGTCGTACTTTGGTGCGGGTGGGCGTTCGGTACGCTCGGTACCCCGTGTGTCGCCCAACGCGTGTGACCGATTCCGATGGTTCCTTCAGCGTCAGCCGGTACGATGTCACGGAGTGCTTGGATTCGTCCCACTTCTTTGAATGTAAGAACGTCCTCACCGACCAAGGCAATCCCTGCCGAGTCGTAGCCGCGATACTCGAGCTTTTCAAGCCCTTTTAATAAAATCTCTTTCGTTCCAACTTGTCCGATCATTCCTACGATTCCACACATAAACAAATCTCCTCTATTCTTCGATTTCTCGAAAAAGGAAACGGGCTTTTTAGAGTAATGTCATCAAGTCTCGCTTTGTCCGTCCGGTCACCCGAACGCTTTAACGAGACCCTCTCAGTCGTGACACACAACTGGAAGGCATCCGCCGAAATCTCGATCACCTTCGTCCTCGTCAACTCCGTAGAGTTCTGGCGCTTCTGTTTCATATCCAACCGTTTCTCCAGATACGCTTTCATGCTATCGAGTATAAAAAGAATTGGATAGAGCAATTCGAAAAAATGTCGCCGAATACTTTTTTACCGTTCATGTAAAAGTCACCACTTTCACTAAAAAGCCATCACTCCTTCAGGTTTTCGACTAGGGAGAGAACGGGCATGATACAAGTAACGAGTAAAGAAATGAGGGGAAACACATGGGCGGCATCTTCCTGTTAATTGGCATACTGTTATCTGTCTTATCCAGGTGGCTTGAATTTGAAGGGAATAGCACGTTAGGGGATGTCATGTTGTTTCCTGCGATTTTCTTTATGGCCATGGCATTCTTCTGCAGTTTTCCTTACTTTAAAGAATGGTGGGACGACCGCTCCACCCGTAAGAAAGCATTCTTATTCGTGATTTTTGCCGCAGTCGGCATCCTATGTCTGCAAGCCGCTTTCTGGTTTGTTGTTTGGCGCGATCAATGGCTCGGACTCCTTTTCGTCATACCGTTCCTAGCATGCGCAGGATTCATCGCTCGCCTGTTCAAATAAAAAAGGACGCGCCGCAGCACATCCTACTTTTATTTCACGATGAAATCGGCGACAACCCCGTAATGATCACTCGGTATAACGTCAGTACTCGTTCTTATGTCTCCAAATACATCGACATGCTGAACCTCAACGTCCTTCCACTCGGAACGGATCAAAATCCAATCGTATCGTTCAGACTGCTCGAGATGAGAGGATTGTAGGTACGGGTTGTGCTTTACGTCTAGCGTCGCCCGTGGCTCTTCCGCAACAAACGTCGTCACGTCCCGCCACCCTGTATCCGATAAGTCATAATAGATAGTGGATTGAGGATGATCATTGAAGTCTCCACATAACACTTCGACCGACTTCCGGCATCCTTTACTTAACCAGTCTTGAACCGCTCTCATCTGAAGTTCTCGAATCGAAGAAGAGCGCCAATTCAGATGCACGCTCGTGATGCCCCATTCCTGACCGCCGAACGTAAGCGTCACTCGGGTCGCACAAAAGTTTGACTCTTCCACATCTTCTTCCCAAATCGCTTCAACTGAAGAAAAAGGGACTTTACTCAAAAAAGCGAGTCCTTCGTCCGGTGAGTCGGGGTAAGCATGAAAGACACAGTACGGATAACCCGTCGCTTCCGCAATGTCATGAGCCACACTACCCTCTTCGTAAGAACGGACTTCTTGCAGTGCAATCACGTCCGCGTCGATTCGTTTTACTTCTTGGCAAATCGCATCGATTCGTTTTTGCCATAGCGTGTCATGGTTCCAAATGTTATACGTCGCAATCCTCACTTCATATTCCTACTTTCTCGAGTGAGTCACGCGCTCCCCCATTTTTGTTCTTCTTTTAACTCTCGTTCCGTGACATAGTTCTCGTCGAGACGAACCATATATCGCTCGTACCATTTATGACCGATGACGGATATGACACCTCCAGTCACCATCAACCCAATAAAGTAAGGTGTCTCAATTTGTTTCGTTACCCATCCGAACATAAGGATGAGCAAAATCGGGAACGTCAAAAAATTAAAAATCGACATCAAGTGTATGTGACGTTTGGCGTCTCGATTCGTTAAATACTTCAATTGAATTGTTTCTTTCCTCCAAGATTTTTTAATCGCAAATAATCCCGCAAATTGACCAATCAAAAGAACAGTTCCTGCTGACACCCATCCTTTTTCAGTCGCCACAAACAACGATATACAGACCATCCACGACAGAAAAGTGAAGACTCCATTCTTTTCAGTTTCCACTGTGACAAGCTCTCTCATCTGATCACGTTTGTTCACGACGTTGCTCCTTCTCGTATTCGCGGACTTCACGAATCTCTTTTAAATCTTGATCCGTCAAATAGTTCTCATCATAAGATTGAATGACCCGGTCAAAGCGTTTCGCCAAATATTCAATCCCGAAAAACGTCAGCTGCGAAAGGAGGAACACACGGAACGATTGTGGACCTGTCGCTTCACTCGTGAAGTAAAAGAGTCCGTAAATCCCGACCCCCGTCAAGGCGAGCGTGTGTGCCATCATTTTGAATGATAAGAGGTTACGTGCCTTTTGATTCGTCACAAAACGTAGCCACATCCGATATCGGATAAATACACTCGTCAGAATTGCGGCAAGTGCCACATATAACGATCCCGTGATCACCCCATCTGAAAGCGTCCAATATGAGGCGTAAATCAAAAAACTGACGACGAGCCCGATGACGATGATGCCAACACCCCATCCGGTCCAACGGTCTACTTTTAAAATCGTGTCGATTTGCGCTTTTACTTTTGGTGATAGTTCCATACGTCCTCTCCTCCTTCCAACACTTCTTCATACGTCGGTAGCCTAGACTGATATACCTGAATTCGCTCTTCCCACTTCTTTTCTCGATATGATTTCGTCAACCCCCAAAGGGCGACGATCCCACCGGTCAGGATAAAGATATCTTCGTTCACATACATTTGGATGAAGAGTAAAAATAAAGAAACGGCACCAATCCAACAGTCAACGAGTCGATAGCGTAACACGCGAGCGACCGCTTGATGTTCGGCAAAAGGGCGAATGACTCGATATTCCATATATCCTTTATAAGCCATGCCCATGGATACGACCAACATGACGGGGATGACCCACATCGCCTGTGTCCGTACCATCACGATGAACGAAATCAAGAAAATGACGAGTACGGGCCAACCAAAGAACCGCTCGAACTGTTTGGCATGCGTTACTGTGAGTTCAAATGGACGATTCATGCGAGACCCTCCCTTCAATCACTTCTTCATACGTCGGAAGCCCTGGTTCAATATGTTGGAGTTGATTTGTGAACCACTTCTGCCGAAGCGGACTAAGTACTCCCCATATCCCGAAAAAGAGACCAATCATGAGACCAAAATCTTCTGCGGTCAGCAGGGTCACCATGAGTGTCGTCAATAAAATCGCATCCACCCATTCGAATACGTATTGAATAATGAGAATTCGATGTGCCTTTGGATGCTTGGTCATTCGCCACATGATGCGCATTTCTTGATAGCCCATCACGACGATAATCACGGAGACCGACCCCATAATGGGAATCAACCACATTTTCTCTAACAAGAGGGCGACAATGACGGCTGTGACATATAGAATCATGACGGGTACGGCATAACCTCGCATCCGTTGCATCCACTTTATGTCTTGCTCCACTTATATCGCCTCCTTGTTAAAGTTGATACACTCTACATCTTGTCGTTTTGTCTGCGTCTCCACGTTCCATGTCCATAACATCGCGCCTGCGATGAACACCGTGACACATATATACGCCACGTTTGATGTGAACAATAATTGATAATTCAATGCGAGAAAGAAGGCAACACTGTTGATCCCGTTCCGAGCAAGTTGACGACGATATAACCCTTTCAATTCTGGTTGAAATGACAGGCGCATCCGATAACGCTTCACATATAAGATGTTCAACGGAATGAATGTACAGGCGATATACAACACGCCCCATGTAAGGTCAACCGTCCATAAACTGATGGGAACCATGAGTACCACCAATGTTCCAAATATGCCGAAGATCCATTGGTCGAATAAACGTTTCCATGCCTTCTCTTGCGTTATCCGTTCATTCATCATTTTTGTCGCTCCTGATCCAACTGCTTTAATAATGGAACCTGTTCATTTAATTTCTTTTGAAACGTTCGTGACACCTGATCGCTCACCACTCCCCATACGAGAAGACCTATCGCTAACGCCAAACTGTCAAATTGAAAGATGAGAAGAGCTGAAATGAGTGAGATAAGCACACCTGAACTGATCAAATCATAAAGTAGGTTCCATATCAGTAATCGCATCAGATTTTGATTATCCATATGCTTACGACGCATTCTATACTTTTTCACATCTAATCCAATCATGGCGATTAAGATCAAAACAAACGGAACGGTCAGCCAGACATAACGTCCGAAGAACGATAGGATAATTGCAAGTACAATAAACGCCAGCAATGTATAACCGACCTGAAGATGTGACTTCCGCCATGTTGTCTCTTCTATATACCAATGTGTCTCAGTCAAATCGAGCACCTCCTTTCTCTAACGTGCATTTTTCTTATATACGCATTCTATGCCATCATTGTTTCACATTTTCCGAATATTCCCGCAATTAATCGTTCGACTTTTTTCAACAATTAACGAATGAAACGTATCCGCTTACAAAGGTTATCTGCTATACTGTTAGCGAATTCATTCCTACAAATTTTTTATGAAAGGTGTAGAACCGTATGTCTCCGAAGTACAAGCAAGTTGCGAGCCAGATTGAATCAGACATTGTCAATCACGTCTACCAACATACGAATAAATTATTGACCGAAGATGAGTACGCCAATAAATATGGTGTCAGTCGCAATACGGTCCGAAAAGCAATCGAGATCCTCGTCAACAAAGGATACGTTTATCAAGTCCAAGGGAGCGGCGTTTTCGTCCGCGACCATTACAATAGCGATTACATCAACCTTGAAAAACTTCAAGGTCTCACAAGTGACTTCAGTGGTCGGAAAGTCGAAACACGCGTCTTACATTTTGAACAGACGGTTGCAAACGATGAAGTCGCAGAACGTATGAAGTGCCCGATCGGGACCCCCGTCTACTTCGTGAAGCGTCTACGTCTCGTCGATGACCACCCGTTCTCGGTGGAAGATTCATACTTCCGAAAAGAGCTCGTCATCTACTTAGACGAGAACATCGTTCAAAAGTCGATTTATACGTATTTACGAAGTGACCAAAAACTTGCCATCGGATTCGCCGACCGAGTCATTTACGCAGACTTTTTAGATTCTGAGTCCGCCGATCTGCTCGACTTGAACGAGAATGACCCAGCCTTGATTGTCGACAACACCGTCTATTTAACAAATGGTCAAATCTTCGACGTCTCTCGTTCCATCCATCATTTTAAACATGTCAAAATGCTCAAAGTCTCGAACATCAAGTCCTAAACGCGCCCGGGAGATGCTTTTCTCGTGCGCATTTTTTATGCAATTTTTCAAAAAGAAAGGGTTTACACGAAAACGCTTTCGTGCTACTATCAACGTGTAGAAAATATTTGTACCTATGAATTTTAGTTATCCATACAAAAAGGAGAGATACTATGGTTTCTGAAACAATCGAAATTTCACCGGAAGATATTTTCGGTCTCATCGCCCTCTCGGGTGACGCCAAAGCGAGCTACCATCAAGCGATGCTCCTCATGCAAGAAGGAAAAAAAGAAGAAGCCGAGGCAGCAGTCGTTGCTGGTGACGCAACATTAAAAGAAGCACATGCGATTCAAACGAAATTCGTCACGCTCGAAGCACAAGGTAAATCGGCAACAGTCGGTGTCCTCATGGTGCACGCGCAAGATCACTTGATGAACACAATTCTCGTTAAAGAAATGCTTGGATATATGATGAACATGCAAAACGAAATCAACGAATTGAAAGGAATGGATCAAAAATGATTAAAATCGGACTCTTCTGTGCGGCAGGTATGTCAACAAGTATGTTAGTAGAAAAAATGAAAGCGGTTGCCTCTGAGCGCGGTATCGAAGCTGAAATCGCAGCTTACCCAGAATCAGAGATGGAAACATACGTTAACAACATCGACGTTGCGCTTCTCGGACCACAAGTGAAGTACCTTCTTTCAAAAGGGAAGCAAATCTGCGAACCAAAAGGTGTTCCAATCGATGTCATCAACACAGTCGACTACGGCATGATGAACGGTGCGAAAGTATTAGACCACTCATTAAAACTTGTAAATAAATAAACTGAGGTGATGACTTTGAAAATGCCTAAAGATTTCTTGTTCGGCGCTGCTTCGGCCTCTTATCAGGTCGAAGGCGCATGGAACGAGGACGGGAAAGGTCTCTCGAACTGGGACGTCTTCTCGAAAATTCCTGGTAAGACATTTGAAAACACAAACGGCGACGTCGCAGTCGACCATTACCACCGTTATAAAGAAGACATCGCGCTCATGGCGGAGATGGGACTCGAATCGTATCGCTTCTCGATCTCATGGCCACGCGTCTTCCCGAACGGTACGGGTGAAGTGAACGAAAAAGGACTTGAGTTCTACAACAACTTGATCGACGAATGTTTGAAACACGACATCGTCCCATTCGTCACACTCTACCATTGGGACCTTCCACAAGCACTTGAAGAAAAAGGCGGCTGGAAGAACAAAGAGACGGTTGACGCATTCGTCCGTTTCGCGGATACTTGCTTCCAATCGTTCGGTGACCGTGTGAACCACTGGATCACGTTCAACGAAGCGGTCATCTTCTGCTCACTTGGATACTTAACAGGCGCACACCCGCCAGGCATCGAAGGCGACGTCAAAGGTTATTTCCAAACGACGCATAACGTCTTCGTCGCTCACGCCCGTGCCGTCGAGCTCTTCAAACAAAACGGTCACACTGGCGAAATCGGGATCACGCACGTATTCAACCCGGCGTTCAGTATCGATGACGCAGAAGAGAACAAGTTTGCCGAAATGCATGCGAACGCTTATGCGACACATTGGTTCTACGACCCGATCTTAAAAGGTGAATATCCAGAGTACGTCGTGAACGGTCTGAACAAACAAGGTCTTTTCCCTGAAATGACAGAGGAAGAACTCGACGTCTTGAAACGTACCGCTCCGATGAACGACTTTATCGGTCTCAACTACTACAGCCCGCAGCGCGTCATGAAAAATGACTCAGCGCTCGTCATGGCTGGTGGACGTGAGAACTCGACAGGTCGCCCTGGTAACCCATCGTTCGATGGCGTCTATAAGACAGTCAAGATGGACGACAAAGTGTACACGAAATGGGATTGGGAAATCTCACCGGAAGCGTTCCTCGATGGGATGCACATGTTGAAAGATCGTTACGGCGACGTCAAAATCTATATCACAGAGAACGGTCTCGGTGATGTCGACCCGATCGTCGACGGTGAAATCATGGACACGCCACGAATCGAGTACATCGAAGGTCACCTTCGTGCAGTCAAACATGCTGTTCAACAAGGCATCAACGTTGCCGGTTACTACGCTTGGTCTGCAATTGACCTTCTCAGTTGGTTGAACGGTTATAAGAAACAATACGGCTTCATCTACGTCGACCACAACAACGGTCTCGAACGGAAGAAGAAACAGTCGTTCCACTGGTATAAAGAGATCATCGCCACGCGCGCTGAAGACCTATAAGGAGGTTCCCCTATGAGCCGCTTAGAAAGAGTATTTGAAAAGTTCACCCCTGCTTTTGTTCGCTTCGCGAACGCCAAGCCCGTCCTTGCGATTAAGGACGGGTTCATCCTCACGATGCCGATGACCATCATCGGGTCGCTGTTCCTTCTCATCCTGGCGTTACCGATTCCAGGTTGGGCTGACTTCATGTCAGGTCTATTCGGGGCAGACTGGTCACTCCCGCTCACGCAAGTCGTCGGTGCGACGTTTGACATCCTTGCTTTAATCGGTGTTTTTGGAATCGCTTACTCGTACGTCAAGAACGAAAAGATCGAAGGGGTACCGGCTGGTATTCTCGGAATCATCTCGTTCCTCATCATCACACAAGCTTCTGTCTTGTCTGAATCTGGGGAATTCGTCGGTGGCGTCATTCCAAAAGTATGGACAGGTGGACAAGGTGTCCTCGCTGCCATCATCGTCGGATTGACAGTCGGATTCATCTACTCGCAGTTCATCAAACGCGGGATTAGCATTAAAATGCCAGACGGTGTACCGCCAGGCGTATCGAACTCATTCTCTGCACTTGTTCCTGGTTTGGCAATCATCTCGCTCGCCGTTGCAACGTTTGCGATTTTCCAAGCGGTTGCAGAGCGTACGTTCACAGAAGTCATCTATGATGTGCTTCAAGCACCACTTCAAAACTTGACAGACACACTCGCTGGAGCCGTTATCATCATGGTGCTCATGTCTGTCATGTGGTGGTGTGGGATTCACGGTGCTGCAATCCTTATGGGAATCATGGGACCACTTCTCACAGCGAACGCGCTTCAAAACCAAGCGATCATCGATGCAGGTGGTACGCTTGTCGCTGGCGAGAACGCAAAAATCGTTACAATCCAGTTCCTCGATGTGTTCACGAAACTCGGTGGATCAGGAATCACAATCGGTTTCATCATCGCGACACTGATTGTCGCACGTTCGGCACACTTGAAGCAGCTCGGTAAGTTGTCACTTGCGCCAAGTATCTTCAACATCAATGAGCCGGTCATCTTCGGGATGCCAATCGTCTTCAACCCGATCATGTTCGTCCCATTCGTTGTCGTGCCAGCCATCGCTTCATTCATGGTTTACTTCGCGATCCTTTGGGGTTGGGTCGAGCCGTTCAACGCGCTTCAAGTACCATGGACGACACCTCCAGTCATCTCTGGATTCTTGATTGGTGGATGGCGTGCTGCGCTCTTACAGATTGCAACAATCGCTATGGCCGTTGCGGTTTACCTTCCGTTCGTTCGCATTCAAGACCGCGTCTCGTACGGTGAAGAATTGAAAGCACAAGAAGAAGCAGACAAAGCGTCAGCCTGAAACAAAAACGACAGCCCTTCTCAGCAATGAGGAGGGCTGTTATGATGTAGGAAAAGATTGGAAAGTTGGGGTAGGATGAAAAGAAATGTCACCGTCATGTTCTCGCTATTTGCCTCATCCTCGTTTGCAGCAGGTCTTGCCTTTCAGTCAGTCATTCCTTTCATCGTAGGTATCTTATTCATTTTAGCGGCCGGCTATCAAGCAGGAAAGCAAATCGAGACGAAGAAAGCCTGAGTTCATCAAATTGGACTCAGGCTTTGTCTTGGGCATCTCTATAAGTGATTCAAGCAACGTATGCTATAGTTTGAGTGAGTCTAACGAAGGAAGTGATCAACATGAAGGCACTCGTCTTCCATCAGTTCGGTGGTCCTGATGTTTTAACATATGAAGAAGTCCCGACACCGATGCCACAAGTTGATGAAGTATTGGTACGCACAAAAGCCATCGGATTGAACTATGCCGATGTGTATCGCCGGAAAGGCAACTATCACCTCGTCGGAGACCCTCCATACATTCTCGGATATGAAGGAGCCGGTGTCATCGAAGCGGTCGGGGCGAACGTCACCTCGCTTCAAGTCGGGGACCGCATCGCCTTTGCCGATGTCCCGCACGCCAACGCAGAATTTGTTGCCGTCCCGCTCGACAAGGCGATTCCTCTTCCAGATGCCATTTCATTCGAAGCAGCCGCATCGACCATGCTTCAAGGATTGACGGCCCATTACCTCGTCCACGACAGCTATCGGATTCAGGCCGATGATGTCGCGGTCGTACATGCAGCCGCTGGCGGTGTCGGTCAATTGTTGACGCAAATGATTCAGCGTCTCGGCGGACAGGTCATCGGTCTCACGTCCACAGCCGAAAAAGTGGCCACTATTCAAACACATGGTGCCCGTGCCTATCGCTATGATGAAGCATGGGTCGAAGAGATTCGTAATGCCACGAACGGTCGCGGTGCCGATGTCGTTTATGATTCGGTCGGTGCGACATTAGAAAACAGCTTTGAAGCAACGTGCATCGGTGGGACGGTCGTCTTCTACGGCATGGCCGGTGGCGACCCAAAACCGGTCGATCCGCGTATGCTCATGGACACATCGAAGACATTGACGGGTGGCGACTTATGGAACGTCCTCACCTCAAAGGAGGAACGCATTCGTCGGTCGCACGAATTGTTCAGTTGGATCGTGGACGGTTCACTCATCATTCCATCACCGACAACGTTCGCCTTGTCAGATGGTGCATCGGCCCATGCCTTTTTAGAAAGTCGGAAGAGCCAAGGGAAAATCCTTTTGATTCCATAAACAAACGCCAGCCCGTTTTCGGTGCTGGCGTTTTACATATCCTTTTTTCGGAGCGAATATCCGTCCACCTCAAGCAGCCGCATCCGTTTCTGGTCGACCGCCGCATGAATAATCACAGTCACTCCGGGATTCAGTTCCATCATCTTCTTGATTTTTAGTAAGTCGTCTCCTTTAATCTCAACCGGCAACACGAATTCCCCTTCTCTCAAATGAACGAACTTGATCTTCCCTTGGTCGTCATAGCCCGTTACTTCGTATGTCGAAAATTCTCGTTTCATGAATATCCCTCCCCCTCTTACAGTTCCCGCAACAGATAAATTGCACACAAAAAAATCCATCCCCGTAGCGGCAGGGATGGATGCATGTTACGCCTCGACGCTATCCGCGTGTTTGGCTTTATGGTCGGCGATGACACCAGCATACCACTTCGCGCTATCTTTCCAGATACGCTCTTGTGTCTCAAAGTCGATATAGAGGATTCCGAAGCGCTTCTCGTATCCGAAGCTCCATTCGAAGTTATCCATGAGCGACCAGAGGTAGTAGCCTTGAATGTTCATGCCTTCATCGTTCAAGTCAGAAACGGCTTCGAGGTGCTGGCGGACGTAGTCGATCCGGTTATCGTCATGGACTTCGCCATTTTCCAGCACGTCGTCAAATGCGGCTCCGTTCTCTGTGATATAGATGGGAAGGTCAGTATACTCGGCGCGTAAACGACGGATCAGGTCTTTGAATTCGTTCGGGGCGATATCCCAGCCCATGCCCGTCTTCTCATAGTCCGAATAAGCGTCTGCCTTCAAGAAATCATTTGCTGCGTTGAACTCGACAATGCCACGGCTGTAGAAGTTAATGCCGAAGAAATCGCAAGCTGTCGAGATCGTCTCCAGATCACCCGATTGGATGAAATCGAAGTTATGCACATATTTAGAGAACAAGTTCATCATGTCGACCGGATACTGGCCTTTGAAGACCGGATCGAGGAACCAGCGATTCGAATACCCGTCGGCATTGTTCATCGCAAGGCGGTCATTCGCCGAATCCGTCTTCGCGTACATCGGTGACAAGTTGAGCGTGATGCCGATCGGGGTCGTGGATGTCATCTCTCGCTTCAACAATTCGACCGCTTTTCCGTGCGACAACAAGATGTGGTGCACGGCGCGTACCGCTTCGTTCATGTCACGATGACCCGGTGCGTGAACACCGACATGGTAGCCGAGGAAGCCGGCACACCAAGGCTCATTGTGGGTGATCCAAGAGTCGACGATGTCATCAAGCTCTTCAAAACAGACTTTCGCATAATCGAGGAACCAGTCAACCGACTCACGGTTGACCCAGCCACCTTCTTCATGAGCCCACATCGGAAGGTCCCAGTGGTAAATCGTGACGGCTGGTTTGATTCCTTCTTCACGGAGACGCAGCGCCAAGTTTTTGTAGAACGCCATACCTTCTGGGTTATACTCTCCCTTGGCAGGGAAGATTCGTGGCCACGCGATGGAGAATCGATACGTGTCGACACCTAGCTTTTTGATGTGTTGGATGTCTTCTTCGTAACGATGGTAGTGGTCACATGCGACATCGCCGTTATGCTTTTCAAACACGCGCCCGTCGATGTCACAGAACATATCCCAGATGGAAGGGGTACGTCCCCCTTCATTGTGTGCGCCTTCAATTTGGTATGAGGACGTGGCTGTCCCGAATACGAAGTCTTTCTTAAAATGCATAGTGTTTTCCTCTTTTCTCTATATTTATTCTTTGACAGCACCTGCCGAAATACTGCTGACGATGTACTTCGAGAGGAACAAGAAGGCAATCATGATCGGTACGACCGAGATCGCGATTCCTAGGTAAAGCGCGCCAAGGTTTTCTGCGACTTGTGATCCTTTCAAGAAGCCCATCAAGACAGGCAACGTGTATTTCTCAGGAGAGAATAAGAGGACAAGTGGCATCAAGTAGTTGTTCCACGAGCCGATGAACGTGAAGATCGACATCGTCGCAATCGCTGGCATCATCATTGGGAGCGCGATTGTATGGAAAATACGTAACTCGCTCGCACCGTCAATCCGTGCCGCTTCAATCAAACTGATGTGAAGTGTCGCTTGCGTGTACTGGCGGATGAAGAAGACCGTGAACGGTGTTGCAATCGCAGGGACAATCAACGGGATGAACGTATCGAGAATGCCGAGCGTTTTTGAAATCTCGTAGAATCCGATGAGTCCAAGTTGTGCCGGAACCATCATCATGACGAGCATGAAGATGAACATCGCATTCTTCCCTTTGAAGTTGTAGAACGTGAATCCATAAGCTGTAAGGGCTGAGAAGTAGCCCGAAAGTACCGTCACCGATACCGAGATAATCAAGCTGTTTTTAAAGCCGGTCCAGATGTTGATGTACTCGCTTAGGGTAGCGTAGTTATCGAGCAACGCATTACCAGGGATCAAGGTGAAGCCAGATATGACTTCTCCATTCGTCCGAGTCGCGTTGATGATCATCATCAAGAACGGGATGAAGCAGATAATCGCAAGAATAACCAAACTTGCATAGATCAAGCCTCTTACAACACGATGCTTCGACTTTTGTTTTTTAGGTGGCACCACTTTGAGTGGACGGTCTTCTTTACGTTTTGGCTGCGCTTCGCTATCCGGAAGCATTCGCCGTGTTTCTGCATTTTGTTCCATCGCTTACGCCCCCTTCTTCTGTGTTGCGCGTTCGTTGCGGAACATACCTTTGAAGACGATCGCCGAGAAGATGAGCGTGATCAAGAATAAGCCGTAAGCGACCGCAGATGCGTAGCCGTAGTTGTTGTACTTGAAGGCTTGGTTATACAAGTAAAGCACCATCGTGTTCAACGAGCCGTCTGGTGAACCGATTCCATCTGTAATCAACATCGGAAGGTCGAACAATTGAAGTCCACCAATGAGCGATGTGATCATGATGTAGAGAAGAATTGGTTTTAAGAGCGGCAACGTCACTTTCGTAAACATCTGCCAACGGTTCGCACCGTCGATGTGAGCGGCTTCAAAGTAATCTGTTGAGATTCCTGAGACACCGGCCATCACGATGATAAAGGAGTGACCGAACCACATCCATGTCAAGATGAGTGAGACGGATAGTTGAGCCGTCACGGGTTCTGCCAACCAGTCGATCGGATTTGAGATCAAACCGATTTTCATCAACACCATGTTGAGTGAACCATGCTGCCAGTCGAGCAAAATACCGAACAAAAGCGCGACCGAGCTGATTGTGATCAAGTTTGGAAGATAGAAGAATGAACGGAAGAAGTTTAATCCTTTTAGCTTCAAACGTAGATCTGAGAATAAGAGCGCCAGTAAAAGGGCCATTCCCATCTGCAAGGCGAAGTTGACTCCCCAAATCTTGATGGTGTTGAAAAACGCTTCGATGAAGTATGTGTCCGTCAACAACCGTGTATAGTTCGCAAATCCGACAATCTCTTCTCCTGGGCTACCGGTGTAATTCGTGAAGCTATAATAAAGCGTCAAGAAAACCGGATAAATGCTAAACGTCAAGAAAACAACCCAGAACGGGGCGATGAACAGATAGCCGTAACGATCTAATTTTTTCACGTGTATTTCTCCTTCCATAAGAACCGAGGGAGGAAATCCCTCCCTCGTGTTGGTCATCGTCAGTCTACTACGATGTCTGGGTAAGCGTTTTTAACTTGTTTCTTGAACTCTTTGATTGCATCTTCTTTCGACTTCTTACCTTCTACGTAAGATGTAACTGCCGCTCCGTAAAGCGTGTCGAGCTGTTGGTCGTATTTCGTAACGATCCCTGGTTTGATCGATTCTGCTTCGCCGAGGAAGAACTCGTAGTTGTTCTGTCCGCCGAGGAACTCGTCGCTGAAGTCCGTTTTGATTTTTTCTGTAACTGGGTTGAAGGCAAGTACGTCGCCTGTTTCTTTCGCCCATTCAGTCAAGAACTCTTCATCTTGTGTCATGAGTTTGATGAAGTCGTAAGCTTCTTCTTTATGTTTAGAGTCTTTGTAGATTCCGACCCATGTACCGCCCCAGAAGTATGGGCTTGGTCCGCTTGTTACAGCCCAGTCACCAGCAGTGTCTTTCGCGTTCTCTTTCAAGACAGCGTGGAGACCCCAAGTTGGAAGTACGTAAGAGAAGACTTCTGTTTCCGTTTCTTTACCGCCTTCTTTCACTTTGATCGGCTTGTCCATTCCTTCGAACCAAGATGGTGACCATTCTGGTGCAAGGGCAGTCAAGTTATTTTCACGAAGCTCTTTTGCGTAGTCGAAGTAGTTTTGTTTCCCTTCAGTCAAGACAAGTTCATTGTCTTCGTTTACCCATGCTTGTGGGTCATCGCCTTGTGCGAACCAACGGATTGAACCTTCGTCTGGGAAGAGTTTGTAGCCTTTATCTTTAAGCTTTTCACCGACTTCGAAAAGTCCGTCCATCGAGCTCATCATTTCGCCGACTTCAGCCGGGTCATCTGTACCGAGTGCTTCTTTAGCGATGCTACGTTTGTAGTAGATCCCACCTGGAGTTGTTTGCCATGAAAGGGCACGAACGTTTCCGTCCTTGTCTTTCCCAAGGTCGAAGACGTAAGGAACGATGTCTCCAGAAACTTCTTCTGCGTTGTATGGTTCTTCCGAAAGGTTTTCCCAATATCCAGCGTCAATCCATTGTTTAAGAAACGCGATTTCACCCGTGAAGACGTCCGGTGCGCCGACGCCACTTTCAAGAGCTGGCTTCAACTTCGTTGCGTAGTCAGCCGTCGGTACGATTGTCAATTCGACTTTCACGCCGTTACGCTCTTCGAACGTTTTGATTGGCTCTTTCAACTCATCTGTGAATGACCAAATTTTTAGGACATCATCTTTTGAACCTTCTGAAGATGATCCTTCGCCGCCGTCAGAGCAAGCGCTCAAGACACCAACTGAAAGTGCTCCAATGGTAAGTAAGCTAACAAGTTTACGCATGTGTTGTTCCCATCCTTTTTATAAGTAGTATTAGAAAGCGCTTGCAAAAAGAGGTAAATAATTGTCGAAAGCGCTTTCGGTTTATCCGAAATAAAATATCGAAAGCGGTTTCGATTTTCTCTAAAAATGACTTTCGAAATCGCGCTCCCCTCTCCATCCACTGAAGAAAAGAGAGCGACTTCGAAATATCATTGGCTATAAATCACTGTTTGACCGGCGCACAAGATGCCCGTTCTACTAAGCTTACCGGAATGATGCGACGTTCGGTGAGTCGCTCTTTCGCGGTCATTTGTTCAAGTAAAAGTTCTGCTGCCGCTTCCCCGATTTCATCCGTATCTTGGCGAATCGTAGTCAGTTTCGGCGTAATGTATTGGATCATTTCAATGTCGTCGTATCCGATGACAGAGATGTCATTCGGGACGTGAAGACCGTGTTCGTGAATCGCTTCGATGACGCCGATTGCCATTTGATCCCCGGCCACAAAGACTGCAGTCGGTTGATCGTCGAGTTCAAGCAATCGCTCCATCGCTTGCTTACCTTCTCCTACTGAGAAGAAACCAGCGTTGACGAGGTAGCCTGGTCGAATCGGAAGGTTCAGCTCTTGCATCGCAAGTTCATATCCTTTGATCCGTGCCGCTCCAGCGTCAATCGTCTCATCCCCAGCGATGTGGGCAATTTTTCGATGACCGAGTTCATAGAGGTAATTCACAGCGAGACGTGCCCCCTCGATGTTGTCGGAATAGACGACGCTACAATTGGCGCTGTCCATATCGACGACGACGATCGGGATGTCGCTTCGCATGAGCTCCTGAACTTGCTCATCCATTCGGTCCGAGCAGATGACGACGATGCCGTCGACCGCACGGTGTTTGAAGTGCTCGAGATAACTCATATCACGATTGCGCAGATTACGCGAGGCAAAGATTAAATCATAGCCTTGCTCCTCTGTCGCGTGACGAAAACTTTCGATGATTCCGTTGAAGAACGGGTGTTTCATCCCGACTTCGTTCGCCTCTGAGAACATGACCCCGATCGCCCATGATTTTTTCGTCGATAACGACTGGGCATGTGCGTTCGGCAAGTAGTCCATCTCAGCAGCGGCTTGAAGAATCTTCGCTCTCGTCTTGTCGCTCACGTCTTTGTAGTTGTTCAACGCTTTGGACACTGTCGTGATTGAGAATCCTGTTTTTTTGGCTAAATCATAAATCGTACCCATATTATTCTCCTCTTCCCGAAAGCGCTTTCGGTAATTTGATTGTAGCGCATGAATTTGTAGGAATCAATTCTTTTTCGAGGAAACTTTTTGATTCTTTTTCCCATTCCTTGTTTCTTCTATATTACTGTATCGGGAAGATTTTTGTCATACCTGTGTCCAAGTTAAACTATTTCGTTATCAGTTTTAATTTAACTATTCTTTAACATTGATACTCCAGTCTCCATCTGCCGTTATAACAAACACATATACACTAGACTCTTCAAAAGAGTAACGTTGAGAGCCTTCGTAACTCCCTATTTCGTTCACTAACAAATCAACCTTGTTAACGGTCACAGCGAAATTAGAATCCCCATTGTGTGAAAATGAAATTTGATAAGACCCTTTATCAATTTCAAAAAAGACCACATCGTCACCTTTTCCTTTTATATCACCTGGTAGACTTTCTATTTCGAGTGGTCGATATTGCATAACGTTAATTGTCCAATTACCTTGATTGCCATTTATATTTAAGTAATAATCCCCTGTATCCTCAATCCAAACAAAACTCTTTCCTGAATAGTTTCCTATTTCATTCACTAGTAAATCAATCATTTCCCCTTGATCATTTTGAAGTGTCACTGCAAAGTTGCTTGATCCATTGTAAGTGCTGGCTACAACAGCAAAACCTCTTTCAAGTTGAATTGCATCTGTCCCCATATCTGATGAACCTTCTATCGTTGTCGTCAAGTCTTCTTGAACCCTTTTGACATGATCATTTTTTACTTGATCTAAATCTTTATTCACACCTACCTCGATAATTGAGTCTGCGTCATATACCACGATTATGTTTTGATTCTCGATTGTAACTTCATCAAACTCCATGCCGTAAACAGTGTATCCTCGGTTAATTTGTAATTCATAAAATTCCATGTAATCTTCATAGTTCGATAGTGGATCCTCCGGCTGAACATCCTGTAAAAACTCTTCCACAGAAGGTTCTTGAACTTCTTCGACCTCTTCAGGTTCCTCCGCTTCAATTACCGGTTCAGGTTCACTTTCGTCCTCTGTAACTGCTACCGTGCTCTCTTCTTCAAAATTAGTAACAGCTTCTTGATTATTTGTTTCAAGAATTCCGAGTATGAAAATCAACCAAATACCCGCGAGAAAAATCGAACCTCCTAATATAATCGGGAATGGCGTGATATCCTTTTTGATGAAATAACGAAATACAGAATAGAGACCATATGCCGCTCCACCTATTAGTAGAGCGATCGCAGTAAATGCAATCACATTTTCTAGCATATTCAGCTCCTCCTATCTTCAACCACCTTCAGTTCAATATTAACCACCATTAATTATTACCCATATTTCCCATACAAACCTACACTTGTTCTATCTTTTCTAACCAAAAATAAAAATCATCCAAAATTTTGGATGATTTCTAATGTGTCCGTGTATACAACCAGACGAGATTCGTAAACTTTTGTACTTCCGTTTCGCCTGTCACGCCTTTAAATAGACGTTGAAATGGCTTCAACAATTGCTCTAAGACAATCTTCCGAAGACGATTTTGTTTTAATTCGTACGCGATTGCATCGAACAAATCTCGTTGTTCTTCCGTCATCTCAACATGCTCTTCGATGCGAGCAGCCATCTCGTTCAATTCTTCAATCGTAATGAGATGTTTATCTGTCGTTCCACGCATTTGCTCGACCGTGACCGGATTCAAGACGTGCTCCCCTGTCTCTATCATTCGTGCAGCAATCAGTTCTACGTACGCATATAAACTCCTCACGACTTTTTGAGGAGAGTAAGCGGCATTCGTGATCCGGTTCGTAAATAAGATATGTTGTAACATTCCGTTGAAGAGTACCGTTAATTCCATCGAATACGGTCTGACAGCCTCTCCGATGATTTCCGTCAAACGCATCGCAATCCATTCAATTTCATAAATGCGATGTTGAAGTACGAGTTTTTTCAATTCATTCTCGTTTGACGACATGATCGATTCAAATAACGCGTGCAAGTTCCGTTCTTCGTTCAATTGAATTAATATCGAGATTTGCTCGATAAAGACATCACGATCTCGTTTATCTCGTCCCATCTGCATCTCAATTCGGCGCTGCCCGGCATCATATCGTAAGTTCTCGAGGATACTGGCCACACAATCCGTCTTCGATGAGAAGTAGTTATAAAACGTCCCTTTTGAGATATTGGCACGATCGATAATCTCTTGCACCGATGTATGTTGCACTCCATTTTCGATGAAAAGAGACATGGCAATGTCTGCGACTTTTCTCTTTTTCTCTTTCATTCTCTTATGACTCCGTTCTGTCTGGTTTGTACCTTTACTATAGCACCGAAAACCATTTTAGACTAATAGTACAAAATGGTTGCTTTATTTATACAATGGGTATAAAATCATTTCATCGACACTTACCAACACATAACTATTTAGAAAATAAAGGAGCCATCCATATGAAACCAGAATTCCAAAAGAAACCGCCTTACGTCATGTTGGCGGTCCTCTTTGCGGGTGCGTTTATCGCATTTTTAAACAACTCATTACTCAACGTCGCGCTCCCCTCAATCATGGTCGATCTCGAGATTGCAGACTACTCGACCGTACAATGGCTCGCGACAGGCTTTATGCTCGTGACGGGTGTGCTCGTCCCGGCATCCGCCTATTTGATCACTCGTTTTTCAAACCGCAGCTTGTTCATCACCTCGATGAGCATCTTTGCGCTCGGTACGGCTATCGCTGCCTTCTCACCAAGCTTCGGTTGGCTTTTGACTGGTCGAATGATTCAAGCAGTCGGTGCCTCAACGATGGGACCACTCCTCATGAACGTCATGCTCGTCAGCTTCCCGCGTGAAAAACGTGGAATGGCGATGGGGGTTTTCGGGCTCGTCATGATCTCAGCACCTGCGATTGGACCGACACTCTCGGGTTATATCGTCGAGTACTATGATTGGCGCGTCTTATTCGAAATGATTTTACCGCTCGCCATCATCGGTCTCGCGCTCGCTATTTGGAAAGCGGAGAACGTCATGGTCCAAAATAAAGATCAGTCACTCGATTACTTGTCACTCGTCTTATCGACGCTCGGATTTGGTGGGATTTTGTATGGTGTCAGTTCAGCAAGCTCGGACGGCTGGGACAACCCAATTGTCTTAGCGACGATGATTGTCGGTGCCATCTCGTTGATCGCATTCATCTATCGCCAGCTCCATATGGAAAAACCATTACTCGACTTGCGTGCTTACAAACATCCGATGTTCGCACTCGCGTCAGTCATTGCGATGGTCAACGCGGTCGCCATGTTCTCCGGTATGATTTTGACACCGGCTTATGTCCAAAGCGTTCGTGGCATCTCCCCACTCGATTCAGGACTCATGCTTCTCCCTGGTGCGATCATCATGGGAATCATGTCGCCGATCACGGGTAAACTGTTTGACCGATTCGGGCCAAAATTATTGGCACTTACCGGATTGACAATCACCGCGGTATCGACGTACATGCTCGCAAACGTCCAACTTGACTCGACCTACACATACATCGTCTTAACGTACACGTTGCGTATGTTTGGGATGTCAATGGTCATGATGCCCATCATGACTAATGGACTGAACCAATTGCCGACTCGCCTCAATCCACACGGAACGGCCATCAACAACACGGCCCAACAAGTATCTGGTGCGATCGGTACGGCAGTACTCGTGACCATCATGAACTCGGTGACACGTACGGAAGCTGAATCATTGATGACAGGAGTCGATCCTGCGACACTCACAGAAAGCTCAATGGGTGCCATCACTCAGCAAGCCCTCTTATCCGGGATTCAATATTCATTTTACGTCGCACTCGGGATGAACCTCTTGGCGCTTGTTTTAGCATTTTTCGTGAAACGCGTGGATGTACGGAAGTTCGATGATAATGTAGAAGCTGTTGAAGAATTGAAACAAGCGAATTAATATGGAAAAGCCAATCTGAATCTAGGATTCAGATTGGCTTTTTTAATTTCTCATTCCCCTTATACATAAATATGAAATTAAACTTTAATACATATATGGTATTATTTCTCAATGGATAGGATTCATTTAGGAGGGTACATATTATGAAAAAAGTGTTCGGCTTTATCATTGTTGTTCTTCTGGTCATTTCATCTTTCGTCTCGACTGGATCAATCGTTGAGGCGGCCCCAAAGAAGCAGAATCGTGCTATCATGGGAGTATCGGCTTTGACTCCGCAACAAATGGCGGATTACGTAAAACAAAAGAATCCTCGTGATGTCCGGCTCGCGAAAACGTCTGTCGAAGATTTGGCGAAACTTTTCGTCATTATCGGCGCAAAAGAAGGCGTCCGTGGTGATGTTGCGTTCGCACAGGCACTAAAAGAGACGGGTTATTTCCGTTATGCCGGCGATGTCCTTCCGAAACAACATAACTATTCAGGGATTGGGACGACTGGGAACGGCGTGAAGGGACACTTTTTCCGTTCACCACACCAAGGCGTAACTGCTCAAATTCAGCATCTAAAGGCATACGCCTCAAAAGATGCGCTGAATATGACAAAAGTCGATCCACGCTTCCACCTCGTCAAACGGGGCTCCGCGACGACTTGGCCGTCACTTCACCGAAAGTGGGCCATGCAGCCAAAAGGAAATTACGGAAACGAGATTCTTTCGATTTATCAAGAAATGTCGAAAACACCGAAACGTGTCGCTAAAGCAAAACGATGAAGAAATGTAGGGGTGAAAGAACGTGACGTGCAAACAAGTTAGACTCGCGAGCGGAATCGCACTATTCGTGACCGGCGTGATGTTGTTACTCAAGCGCTAATGAGCATTTCGGGCAATTGTCCGAGTGCTTTTTTTGTGGATAAACAAAAAGCCATGGCGCTCTATAAGTACCACGGCTTTAGCTAACGTTTATTTAACTCAATGTCCTCTGTATTTTCCGAGTGCCCGCATATTTAAGAGATACAAGACACCTGCATAGAGAATCAATCCGAGTAAATACACCCAGATGCCTGAGAAGCCGCTACCGTAAATCATGACTTCCTTGATTGCCGTTGCTCCGTAAAAGATTGGCATGATGTAACTCAAGTTCCCGAGACCATATGGAATCAAGTCGAGCGGGATGAGTCCCGAGAAGAACACTTGCGGGATGATGGTGAACGGAATCATCTGTACGACTTGTAATTCCGAACGGGCAAACACCGAGATGGTCGCTCCGAAGAGAACCGCCGTACCCGCCATGAGTAGCATCGTCAACATGACCCATGCCATGTTCCCAAGAGAAGAAAGACCGAGCACATAAATCGAATAGAGCACGATGAAAATCGACTGAACGACCGCAAACGTTCCGTACCCGAGCGTATATCCTAAAATGACTTGTCCTCGCTTGATTGGAGTCATCAAGAGTCGTTCGAGCGTTCCGCCACTCCGTTCTTTGACGAGTGCCATCGCAGAAAGGATGAACACGAAGAAGAATGAAAAGAGGGATAGGAAGACGAAGCCGAACGAATCGAACGTAGATTGGTCTTCTTCTCCATAGACGAATGCCGTATCGATCTCGGCTGCAGGATTGAGCGTCGTCAACGCATCTTGAATCTCGCGAACCGCTTTCGAAGACTTCGTCGACGGCTCACGTAACGTGATAGTCGTACCTTCCTGATTCATTTCAAACACGGCATCGACCTGTTCATTGTCTTCGATATACGTCTTCGAATCATCGAACGATGCCTGTTCCACTTCGAGCGTCTCGTCCTCAAATGCGGTGACGAGCTGTTCTGGTACATTTTCGTCGAGGACGACGGTCGGCACATAATCCGAGTCTCCGAGTAAGAAGTAGACGAGTGTCAAAATGAGAAGCGGTGCGATTAAAATCAAGGCGACACTGCGCTTGTCGTTCAACGTTTGGAAGATAACACGTTTCGCTAAGTTACGCATGGTCACCCACCTCCTCTTTCCCAGCAATTAAGAACAGTTCTTCGACGCGACCGTTCTCGGTCTGGTCGAGCAAGTCTTGCACATGATCGTACGCAATCAATCGTCCATTATAGACGAGTGCAGCACGGTCACACTCGAGCACTTCATCCATGACGTGTGTCGAGACGATGATGGTCGTCCCTTCCGCTCGAATCGTTTGGAACTGATCCCAAATCTGACGGCGTAAAATCGGATCAATCCCGACCGTCGGTTCATCGAGGAACAGCACGTCTGGCTTATGCAAGATAGCAATGGCTAGCGACAGACGTTTTTTCATCCCTCCCGAAAAATTACGGACGAGTTTATGTCGATCGTTTGTTAAATCAACAAGCGCGAGCACTTCGGTGATCCGTTCCTGGAGCGCTTTTTTCCCTAACTTATAAATTGAACCGAAGAAGGCGAGGTTCGCCTCGGCCGACAAGTCTTCGTACAAGCCATCGTTTTGCGGCATAAATCCGATTTGTCGGAGCATGGCCATATTCGGCATCTTTGTTTCCCCGATATGGACACTTCCTTTGTCCGGTGCAAGTGCGCCAATCATGAGTCGAATGAGCGTCGTCTTCCCCGATCCAGATGGTCCGAGCAAGCAGCAAATCTCACCGGACGGAATCGTGAAGTCGATGTTGTCGATGGCGAGCTGGTCACCGAATGACTTGTCGACGTGTTGCAATTGAATGTTCATGCTTATCACTCCTTTTCGGCGCCTCATCGTGTATACTCAAGATAATCGACACCGTGTTGGTTTATAAGTTCAGTATAGACCCCGTTCACGGTGGCAACAATCGTCAATATCGGTCATCGTGTCGGTTTTCCGACAGATGCAATGAATGTGTTGAGGAAAAGGAGAAATAATATGGAACAAACCGATTTACGCGTCATCCGGACGAAGAAGTTGATCAAAGATGCCTTCTTCAGTCTTATTGAAGAACAGGGATTTGAAGCTGTCACCGTCAAGCAATTGACCGAACGGGCCGGTATCAATCGAGGAACCTTTTATAGCCACTATGTGGATAAGTTTGAGTTGATGGAGAAATGCGTCAACGAAATCTTTGAAGAGGCTGAACAGAAGTTGATTTATCACTTGCCACACATCTTCGGAGACGAACGGACCGACAACTCGTACCATTACCTCATTCCGTTCATCCGCTTCATCGAAGACAACCAAATCATCATGAAGCCACTGCTTGGACCGAACGGAGACCCGACATTTCAAACGAAGCTCCGTGCATTCATGCAGGCTGCCTTGTTTCAGCGCTCTCCGGTAAGCTTGTTTGACCCGGACAAAATGATGGTGCCGCCCCCGTATCTCGTCGCCTATCTCTCTTCGGCGCACATGGGGGTCATCTACGAATGGTTGAATAATCCGTCAGCAGAAGAGACAGCAGAAGACATCGCTCGCATTATCTATACGATCACGTTTGAAGGACCGCTCGTCGCCGGCGGTGTGAAATCAAACGACTAAAGCCTCCCGCATATTTTTGCGAGAGGCTTATTTTATGAGACGCGAACCTGTACGTGCAAGCTTCCATTCTCTTCAGTTGTCTCCTGATAAACGTTTTGTGACGCCTCCAAATCATGCCACGCGATGCGGTACGACTTTCCTCGCATCCCTTCAAACTCGAAGGCGAGATGTTGTAAATCCGACATACCTAGGATACGGTCAAACGGTCTACCTGGACCATCCCATTCCAGTTGGTTTGCTGAATCCTTTAATACGAGGTCGAGCCCGTACATCACTTTCTCTTTAATCAATTCTCCATCCGCCGCAACACGCATCCCGTCTTGAATATCATGCATCCGACACGATTCGATATCGTCAAACGGGATCGTGATCTCATCGCCGTTCGCAAAGTGAAGCGTGATTGTTTTTACGATCATCTTAAATTCCTACTTTCGTTCAGTCTCTGTTCCCTTACTATACAAGACTTTTCCCCGTTCAGGGATGACATCTTTGTGGATGTGGCAAATCCGTAAAAGCATGTTCGATTCATTTAGAAACGGGAATAGAAGAGGTAGCAATCATTCTGTTTTTTGAAAATAATACTTCGGAAAGGCGGCGAATATATGCAATCATTGGATAAGTCGGTCATCGTCATCGGTGGAGGGCTCGGTGGATTGTCAGCAGCCATCTCGCTCGCTCAAAAGGGATACGACGTCTCACTCTACGAAAAGAACGACCACATCGGAGGGAAAGTGAACCGTCTCGAACAAGACGGATTCGGCTTCGACCTCGGACCCTCGATTTTAACGATGCCCCATATCTTCGACAAACTGTTCCGCGGAAGCGGCAAACGGATGGAGGACTATGTTTCCATCCAACGGCTTGAGCTCGAATGGCGCTCGTTCTTCCCGGACGAGACCGTGCTCGACCTCTATCATGACCTCGAACAGATGCAACGCGCGAATCCTTCCCTCTCTCGAAAAGACATGCAAGAATATCGTGAACTATTGAATTACGCAGCCCGCATTTATAAGACGACCGAGAAAGGCTACTTGGCTGAAGGGTTTGAGTCACCTTTAGAAGCCGTCATGAAGACGGGGATCTTCCCAACGCTCTTTGGGTTCGATTTGACGTCGACGATGTATAGCGCCATCAAGAAGCGCATCAGTAATCCGCATCTTCGGGACATGCTGTCGTATTACGTCAAATATGTTGGGTCGTCTCCTTATAACGCACCAGCCGTCTTAAACATGATGATTTACATGCAGTATGCCCAAGGCTGTTGGTACGTCGAAGGTGGGACCCACAAACTCGCGGAAGGATTGACAAAGCTCGCCGAAGAAATCGGTGTGAAGCTACATACCGGTCAGGGCGTCATCCGTGCCCACGCGGTGAATGAAAAGATTACAGCAATCGAACTTGAAGATGGACGTCTCCGTTCGGCCGATTATTTCGTTTCGAATATGGAAGTCATCCCGTTTTATCAGAAAATGGTCGACGCCGACGAACAGTACGTCGACAAACTCGTCGATAAATATGAACCGGCCAGCTCTGGATTCGTCCTCCATCTCGGGGTGAAAAAAGCCTATCCTCAGCTCGCGCACCATAACTTCTTCTTCTCCGAAAATTTGCATGAGCAGATGGATAAAATCTTTGAGAAACACGAACTTCCAGACGATCCGACGATTTATCTCGTCAACGTCAACAAGACCGATCCGACTCAAGCACCACCGGGACATGAGAACATTAAAATCTTGCCACACATCCCGTATATCCAAGACAATCCGTTCACCGAAGAAGAGTACGCCGCCTTTGAAGAGCGTGTACTCGATAAGTTAGAACGCATGGGTCTTGATGGTCTGCGTGAACATACGGTGACGCGTGACGTATGGACGCCTCATGATATCGAGCGGACGTATGGCTCGGACCGAGGTGCCATTTATGGAACGGTCGCCGACAAGAATCGGAACGGTGGCTTCAAACATAAGAAGCAGAGCGAGCTTTACCATAACCTCTACTTCGTCGGCGGGACCGTCAACCCGGGCGGTGGGATGCCGATGGTGACGCTCAGCGGTCAGCAAGTGAGCGACAAGATTGCGAAACGTGACAAAGTGAAATGATGTTCTTTCATCCCTCATTCAATATGAGGGATTATTTTTTTGAAACTTTTTCCAAATCCCTTCCGTATATTGTGATACGATACAAACAATCAAACATACAAACGGAGGAACAGGATGCATCAAATCACAAGTTATTTCTTTATGTATGCCAAAGTTGTCGTCACGGATAAAGTTCCATTCTTTTGGACACTCGGAATTCCACTCGTCATCGCTTTGACGACACCATTATCAGGTGTTCATCAAGCGACACCTGCAGAATATTACGGACAAATCGCTTATTTTTGGGTATACATTGTCCTTGCTACATATGTGAATGGTGTAGGTATCGAACTCGCTCGCATGCGCGAATATGGACTGATGAAAACGTACGTGATGATCTCAGGCAACAAACTGACATACGTCATCGCCGTCATCTTGGCGCAACTTCTATTCGCCTCCATCAGCCTACTTTTATTCACAACGGTCGTTACGCTCGTACACGGGTTCTTTTCGTTCAAGTTGATTGCAACGTCTCTACTCGTATTGATTGGCAGTATCCCGTTCGCGGTTGCCAGTGTTGCCATCACGTCGCTTCCAGTGAAAGTATCGAGTCTCGGAACGTTCGCAAACATACTGATGTTCCCACTCTTTTTATTGGCAATCAAGTCACCTAATCAATGGTTCAGCTTCCTCAACCCGTTCTACGCGCTCCATGAATTCGCGCTCGGGTTGCTGCATCTGACGACTCAAGTCGATCTCTCGTTCGGAGTATGGGCGACATTCCTTTCCGTACTCGGTTACTTCATCATCGGTGCGATTGCGTTGAAACGCTTCAGTCTCGTCTCACTCATCACACGCTAGGAGGTTCTTATGCACGTAAACCAACTCACTTATCGCTATCCGAAAGCGACGCGCCCTGTACTCGACGGCGTCTCGTTCACCCTGCAACCAAATAAGCTGAATGTGTTGATCGGACAAAACGGTGCCGGCAAGACGACACTGTTTGATAGTATGACGGGTACCCTTCCCGTTGACAAAGCGTCACTCGACCTCGTCCCGACGACGGACATGTTGTACTTGACACAACTCATGTACAACCATCATGAGTTGACGGGAAAAGACTTCGCCTATTTCATCGGACGTCTGTCGCAGCGCCCCGACTTCAAGAAACTCGAGTCTTATGTGAATAACCTTTCAACTTCCCGAGAGCAAGAACTGTTCGAACATCTATGGACGATGAAACTCGGAAAAATGTCCGTCGGGGAGAAGAAATGGCTCTTCGTGACACTATTGTCTTCGATCAAACGATCTCTCTATTTATTTGATGAGCCGACAAGCGGAGTCGACCCTGCGTCACGCATTCAAATCATGCGTCGCCTGCAGCGACTCGTCGAAGAAGGCAAGACATGCCTCATCTCGACGCATCAGTTGCATGACTTGGTTCAACTTGATGCCCACGTCATCTTCCTACACGGTGGACGTATTTTGTATGAAGGGGACTTCCAGGACTGGCTCAAAGAATCTGGAACGACCGACCCGGATGAAGCGTTCGTTCGGATGGTCGACACACCACTTGATGATGTGGCGGTGACACGATGAATGACTCGTTTTGGGAACGACACCGGTTCACATTCTATACAATCGGCATGGTAGTCTGCGGTTTTCTCATCTCCATGTTCTCATGAAAAAAACTCAGCCTCTGACGCTCTGTCAGGGGCTGAGTTTCTGTTTACGATGTGCTTGTCGTAACTCCCGATTGGTCACATGCTCAGGATCCGCTTCACGTAATTTACGGTCCATCGGGATGTACAAGATGAGAAGCGGGATGACGCCTATCAATGCGACACCGAGTAGCTCCTGCATCGAACCGAATACGAACCATGTAAGAAAGGTAAATACAACAAGTGACCCAAACATAGCGACGATGATAAGAAATTCTCGGCGCACGAGGCGTCGGTATTCCTCGTCTTCGTTGAATGTGCGCAACAGCTTCATCCGTCGCCACGCTTGATAGAGCATCGGCAGTTGAGTCACGAGGAAAGAGAAGGCAAGCGTCGTCACCGTGACACCTTTTATGACTGAAACGACTAGAAATAAAAACAGGCCGATGATGCCAAATATCGCGCTGACGCCTCGTGCGTCAAGGTCCTGTTCGACCATTTTGGGGAGACGTTCTTGTTTATCCATTCACTTTCCTCCTTTTTTGTTTCTTCCGCTCAAATTGGACATGGCCGAGCTCGACACCCGTCACATGTAACGGGTCGATTTCTTTTAGCTTGCGGTCTAAGCGAACGCTTAACGTCAACAAGCTGATAATTCCGATAAACGCTGCGATGATGAACGTGAGTAATGTAATCCATTCAAGCTCTATACAAGCAATCAGGATGAGAAGCAGAAGCGGCTGAGCAAAATTCAATAAAAACTCGAACCGCACAAGTTGTTGGTATCGCGTGTCCTCGTTAAATAAAAGGAGTAACTTTTTGCGATGCCATGCATGATACAAGAGCGGAACATGTCCAACGAGAATCATCGGTAACAATAAGAGAATATCCGTCTTCCAAAAATATAAAAAGAAGAGCAACATGACGCCGATTAACGGAATCACCATTTGTCTCTTTCGTTTCTTATCATCTTTCAACATTCGTTCTAATCTAACTTCATGGTCTACCATCGAATCCCCCTCGAGTGTTCTCGTTAGTTTTATGTACGAAACCTATTCTCGATTCGTTTCATCCCTTACGCTTCTCCCGATTCATCAACCCCAATAAACTCTCGACGACATGTTCGTCATCAATCTTCAGAACCTTCCAATCCACCCATGACTCAAGAAATAGGCAACTCGCGATGAGAACAGCTCCCCCAAGACTCATCGTGTCTAGCGTAATGTACTTCAATGAGTAGAGCGCCAACATCGACATGACACCAATCAAGAGAACCAACTGTATGGTGCCTTTTAAGTAGATGAATCTTCGGTATATAGTCGAGTCATTGAATTGTAAAAATAACTTAAGTTTGTGCCACGTCGCAACCAAAAGCGGCATGAACACTGCCGCACAAAAGATGAACAAGGGCAGGCTCATTCTTGAGTCATTGAACCATAACCAAAGTGCTGTCACGACACCGATGACCAGCACAAGAAGTGGACCTTTATTCGTCCACGCTTTGTCATATAAGTATTCCATTCTTTCTTCCCGTAACACCTCACACACCTCCAAAAGTAAAAAACATCTAATTCTCTCTACATGTTTATCCTAACAATCTAAAAGCAAACTTTCGAGGATTTTCCATTAAAAAGGAAAAAGCACCTGATGTTATCAGATGCTTCTCGTTATCCGGCTTTTGAAACTTTCGCTGATGTGACGGGTGTCTTCCCACTCAACTGAAACACGAGCACCCCACCAACAATCAACACAATCCCGACGACCGTCTTCCAGGTGAACGGAACGGCCGTCAAGCCGAACCATCCTAACGTATCCCAGAGGAGCGCGAACAAGATTTGAGACACCATGACAATCGAGATGGCATAACTCGGTCCGAGTCGCTCGACACCTTGCGTCACACTCATGACGACCCCGACGCCGAGGATTCCACTGAACCAGTACCATGTCTCCATCTCCTCTACTCGGAACAAGGCACTTCCTTCTTGGAATAGACCGATCAGTAGCGATGCTAAAAATCCGAGTCCAAGGACGAGTGTCGTCGTCGCCCACGCACCAACACGCTTCTTGACGTTGGCATTAAACGTGTTTTGCACACAGACGAGCATTCCGCCGATGACAGCAAGCATCATCCCAATCGCCATGGTTCTCCCCTCCTATTCATAAATACTCTCCCCGACAATCTCCAACAACCCTTCTCGGTCGATGATGGTAATCATCCGTCGATTGCGCTCGATTAAACCGGCTTCGACGAAACGCCGAAGCGTCCGGTTCACATGACGATAACTCGTCCCAATCAAATCAGCGATATCCGTCAATTGGTCGACCGTCGAACCTAGCGTTTGGTCATCTGGCGTCATCGACAATAAATAACTCGCTAAGCGAACCTCAACGGGATAGAACAAATTGAAGCTGAGGGATTGCGACTTCCGTTCGAACTTTCGCGTGATTTCTTCTAATAAATAGTGTAACCACGCAACATTTTGGTGCGCATGACGAACCAAGTTCTCGAATCGGATGACAAGCATCTCAACTTCTGTGACCGCTTCGACCGTATTCAAATAAGGAGTCCGCTGAATATATTCGATATCCCCAATCAAATCGAGCGGATATTTGAAGGAAAGGACGAGTCGCTTACCGGTAGCGGAAGTATGAGAGACGCGAATCTTCCCTTTCACTAAGAAGCGGAGATGCCCTGCTTCATCACCTTGCGTACAGATGACGTCTCCCGCCTCATATCGGACGAGCTTCAATTCGTTCTGCGCAGCGACAGGCAAAACGGCTAATTCAAATTGCTTTTTATACGCCTCAACCATGCACATTTCCCCCTACCATTTTAATAATATGACGCCCGCAATCATCATGAACACCCCGAACAACTGCATCCCGTTCAAGTTCCGACGCACCATTCCGAACCATCCACGCCAGTCAATGACGAGCGCGAGTGCCAACTGCGCGATGAGAAACAAGGAAATCGTGAGCGTAACCCCGAGCTCGTGGACGGCTGTCATATTACTGAACAAGATGATTGCCGCGAACGCTCCGCCCGATAAATAGAGCGGGTTCACGTGACGCATCTCGATATACGTGCGGTCGCGTAACGCCAACATGACGAGGAGCGCGACGATGAATCCCGTGAACTGTGTCAACGTCGCCGCTTGCCACGTTCCAATCTGTGAACTGATTCGCGCATTCGCAACACTTTGTAACGTCAAAAAGAAGCCTCCGCTGATTGCAAACAACACTCCTCGCATCGTTTTCCCCCCTTAAGATAGACGAATCAATACAATTCCAAGCACCATGACGATCAAGCTCACGAGTTGAACACCGGTGACCGGGTTCTTCTTCGCTCCGAACCAACCGAAACGGTCGATCAGTAAACTTCCACATAACAGTCCGACAATGACGATGATGACAGCAATCCCCGTACCCACAATCGGAACGATAAGGACGTTTCCTCCGATGAAGAGCGCCCCGATGATCCCACCGAGCCAGATCCACCATGGCTGACCTTTCAGTTGACCGAGCGGAACGGGTTGACGTGAGACGAGTAAAATAAGTAAGAGCGCCAACGTTCCCACAACGAAAGAGACCAATGCCCCTTTCAGAGCCGATTCGAGCACCGTTCCCAAATAGCCGTTAATGGCCGTTTGCGTGGCACTCATCATTCCTGTAAAAATTCCAAACAGTCGCCAAAGATTCAGGTTCCCGGTGTCCGTTTCCATCGAGACGACCAGTTTGCCTCTTCGGCGGTTAAGCCAGTCGGATAAGGCAACCGTTCCGATGACGCCAAGTAAGACGAGCACGACTCCGAACAAGCGTAACGCCGTGATCGGATGCTCAACGGAGTTGAACCAACCAAAATGGTCAATTAACAAGCCCATCAAAATCTGTCCAAAAATTGGCATGATGACCGTCTGGACACTTCCGAGCCTCGGGAACAACAAGATATTTCCTGTTAAGAACAAGACACCTAACAATCCGCCAACCCACATCCAAGTGGGACCTTGCTGAATGACCGAGCTGTCAAACCCGAATGACTGCCCGGTCAAAAGGAGCAACAGAGATAAAAAGATGGTCCCGACGGTAAACGATAAAAACGATGCGACGAACGGGGAGCCGACCACTTGGTGCAAACGAGAGTTCACACTCGTCTGCATCGGTAGCAAAATCCCAATCGTCAATCCAATCAAAATAGCTAACATGAATGTCTTCCTCGATTCTTCTACTAGTTCTCTATACATTGTCAGCTTACGCCTCGGCACCCAAGAAGAAAAGGACCGATGTCCTCAAAAAAAAACGAACCCTTTTCAGGTGTTCGTTTTGGACTCATGGAAACGCTGATCGCGTGCTTCACGCAATTCTTTCCCAAGTACGTGATGCACATCGAACTTATGAAGCTTTTGATTGATGATGTATGGTGCCAAAATCGACAGCCCACCGATCCCGAATAACCCGGCAATGGCAACGACGGGCGACAACGAATCAGCATAATAGGCGGCTAGTAGGCAGATGGTCGAGACGAAACAGAGCCACTGGATTCCAAAGTCTGTATACACCAGACGTTGATAACGGGCATCCTCGTTAAAGGTAAGAAGAAGTTTTGTCTTCCGCCACTCGAGACAGAGATATGGAAAAAAACTGATGAACACGATGAGCGGAGCGTACAGTCTGTACTGCGCAGCGATGAGGAATGTCATCACGACGGTCGCGATGGAGACGCCCCACCGCCAACGCCAATGACTGTCATCTTGTTTGAGCAACTGTTCAATTCGCTTTTCTTTCGTCAGCATATGTACTCCCTTCGTAAGATCGATAGTGCTTCGTCACCTCATCCCGTGTCGGTTGGTCCGGGTCGGCTTGTCGTAATTGCCGGACGGTCTGATAGTGAGTCCATGCTAGCAGGACAATCCCTAGACCAATGATGCCCAGGATGATGAAGCCTAGACCGATTGACGAAACCTCAAGGCGACTGAGAAGGACCATTCCTATGACCACTCCAATCCAGTAAGAATAGAGGCGGTACAAGCGTCTCGTGAGTAACTCGGCTTTTCCGGACGTCAAGGTTTGCAACTGTTTACTTTCTTGACGTGTGAGATACATGAGTCCAGTCGCTGCTAGCGTCGACCCGATTCCCCATATCCACCATGTGTCCAAGCCGAGCACGAAACTGTTACAGACAACGAGGGCCGCTGTAAGCCAGATGCTCTTATTTTGATGCAATTGCCGATACGCGCCGATATATTGAATTCGTTCTTGTTTCGTCATAACTCTTTACGATCCTTCCTTGAAATTTCATCTAACGCACGTTTCAAACGCTCACGGTTTGCCCGGGTCCATTCGCCCGATGTGACGTGGTGCTCATCAAGCGCGGACTGCTTTCGGTCAATCCAATGTGGAATCAATATGAGACACGGTCCGCCGACGAGGAGCGTCCAACTCATCCAAGGTAAGAGATCGATTCCGTTGAAATGCATGACAATCAAAATCACGAACCACATCAGACTGATTAACATGACAGTAAAATCCATTCGTAACAGACGATGATAGCGTGTCGATTCATTGAAGGATTGCTGTAATTTCATCTTGTTCCATTCAAGCCATGTCGCATAAAGAAGTGCGACACCTGGTAGGAGAATGCTATACGGACTCCATGTCGACAGAAAATAAATCGATACGGCTAACATGACTCCACTTACGATGATATTCAGACGGGTGAATCGCTTCTCAAACTGCTCGATTTGTTGAAGTCGTTCAGCTTTGTCCATGGTGTCACCTCAGTCTTTTACGAAGTCGAGTTTGATTTCGCGGCGCATCGGTTGTTCCGCGTCATACTCGGAAATCTGTCTGTCGAGCATCTTCTGTAAGAAATGCAATAAGATGACTCCACTTAAGAAGACGACGAATAGCGACCATCCCGGCCAACCGATTAGAACGATGAATGGAAAGAGGATGGCTAATAAGACGAGTAGCCCCATTTCCGATACATACTGCCAATCGATGATCCGTTTGGCTTGTTCAACATTCGTTAACTTCCTGACGAAGCGACGTTCTCGTCCGATGACGTAAAGCATAATTGTTAGTACGAGCGCCAACGGGATAGTGTACATCGGTTCTCCATTAGATTGAAGCACGAGTACGACAAGTCCACCTGTCAGTATTGCAAGAATTGAGCGCAACAAAAGCCAACGCTGCTGATAACGATAAATCGTATTGATCCGTTCTTGTTTATTCATCTCATTCATCCTTTCAGAATCGTCGAATCTCTCGACGTGTCGGTTGTTCCGGGTCGAGCCAGCGGATTTGTTGATCGAGCTTCTCTTGAGCCCATAAGATATAAAGCAATGCCCCACCGATGAGGACCGCAGGAATCCAAGACCACTCCATGATTCGAATGGCCAACGGATTCACCAGTCCGAGCAATGCGATAAAGAGGAAGTCCAGATGATACTGCAGTGTCACGACACGTTTCACCTGTTCTTGCTCCGACAATTGACTGATCGCCTCTGCTTCATTCGAAAAGAAGTAACGCGTCGCAAGTAACACCCCACCGATGATTGCGAACCCAATCCAAATGTTCCCGTCCGTTCGCATGAGGAAATAAACCGCAAGACCTGCCGGAATCGCTAAGAGTAAGCGTTGCAGGAGTCGCTTTCGATTTGATTGTTTGATTGTATGTAGTCGTTCTTGCTTGTTCATCTCATTCACCTCTTATTTCACTATACGGAATGCGCATGAGAAAAGTTCCGTTATTTTACATTTTCGTACCAAAGTCATGTTTCTTGACGATACGATTGTCTCGGCTTATAGTTTAGTTAACTTAACTATATGTTAAAGAATGAAAGTAAGAGGTTATCAACATGAGTTTATTAAGCAATTCCCGATTTGTGTTTACCTGGTTATCCGGGATGACGCTCACGCTCGGGTTTTCAATTTTCTTCTTGAGCGTCTCGTGGTTAACCATTGATGTGTTGAAACAACCCACGCTACTCGGAATCATTTTGACCGCGGTCTCGTTACCTCGCGTGATCATGATGGTGTTCGGCGGTGTGTTCGCCGACCGGTTCCAAAAGAGTCGCTTGTTATGTTTAACGAATATCGGGCAAGGCGTGTTGATGTTACTTGTCGTCTCGCTTCATTTTGCTGACGCCTATTCGGTGGCAGCACTCTTGGTCATCTCCATATTGTTTGGTCTTTTAGACGGCATGTCTTACCCCGCACTATCATCACTCATGCCTTCAATCGTATCAGGTCAACAGTTGCAACGCGCGAACTCCCTCTTCCAAGGGTCGCTAGAGTTGATGTTCGTCATCGGTCCTTTCCTTGCAGGGATCCTACTCACGTGGGGAAGTTTTGGTCTCAGTTTCGGAACAGCGGCTGCCTTGATCTTCCTCTCTGCGATTTTGATCATGCCTCGGCTGATTCAAGATCACATTCCCGAGGTCGCTCCGCTCTCCCCAAAAGATGTGCTCGTTGATTTGAAAGAAGGCATTCGTTACGTATCGAAGACACCTGTTTTACGAAGTGGAACGTTCGCGATCGCCATCGTGAACTTGTTCGTCATGGGACCGCTCATTATGAGTATCCCGATTCTCGTCGGTGCGGTCGGAGGGACGGCTTTTGATTTAAGTATCATCGAAGGCGGACTCGCCGTTGGAACGTTCGTCGCAAGTTTCTTGATTCTATTATTGCGGTCCGTTCATCGTGGACGTTTCGTCTTCCGAGCACTGTTCCTGACGCTCGGTGCATTCTTCCTCTACACGCAGGTTCAATCGATTCCACTGTTTGCCGTCGCGGCTTCCATGAGCGGATTTATGATCATGCTCGTGTACTTGCCGACCGTCACCATCATGCAGGAACAAAGCGACTCTGACAAAATTGGACGCGTCATGAGCATCATGTCACTCGCTGCCTCGGGGCTTGAACCGATTGCATTTGCAATCTTATCGATTCTTGTCGCCCTGGCTGTACCGATTCAAACGCTCTTATTGGCATTTGGTATAATCGGACTAGTGTGTGGTGTCCTCTTATATCTCCGGAGTGAAACGTTCCGACGGACACCGTAAAGAAAGGATGAATGACACGTTGAATGAAACACGAAAACAACAAGTCCTCACGATGTACCGCCAAATCGATGAGCTCGACTTGCTGTTCACGAAATATTTCACGGAACTGAACGAGTTCGAGTTGAGCTATCAACAAGAACAGATGTTGCTTCTCTTCAAGCGCCAAGAGACGTGGACGACGACAGAGATTGCGACGAAGATGTCCATCTCCAAAAGTGCCGTCAGTCAGGTGATCAAAGTGCTCGAGCAACGCGACTTCGTCGTTCGCGAAAAAAATCCTGAGAACCTTCGGGAAAGTTTCATCCGTCTCGGTCCGAACGGCCTGGCGTACTCGAAACAAATCGATGCGATTGAAGAACGCCTCGCTGAAGAGATGTTCTCCGTCCTCGAAGATGACGAGATGAAGATGATCAATCGCTCGCTCGCGTTGATGATTCAAAAGTTCAAATGAAGAAAGGGATTTCCACATCGGAAATCCCTTTCTCTTAGTTCGCCATTATTTCATTCCAGAGATATTGTACCCTTCGATAATATGCTTTTGGAAAATCATAAAGATAATGATAATCGGTACAACCATGAACGTGGCACCTGCCATCTGTAAGGCATAGTTTCCACCATGCTGCCCTTGCAGAAGTGCTAATCCGACCGACAATGTGTAAAGAGCTTCATCATTGGCGATAATAAGTGGCCACAAGAAACTGTTCCAAGCACCTATGAACGTTAAGATTCCTTGTACGGCTAAGATTGGCTTTGACATCGGCAAAACAATCGAGAAGAAAATTCGAAATTCACTTGCTCCGTCCAAACGAGCCGCCTCCAACATTTCCTCGGGAATTGTCGTCATAAACTGACGGAACAAGAATACCCCGAACGCACCTACAAGACCGGGGAGGACAATCCCCATCATAGTGTTCGTTAAACCCAGTTGATTGAGCATCAAATAGACTGGAATCATTGTAACCTGACCTGGAATCATCATTGTCGCTAAAACACCAATGAATAAAATATTACTACCTTTAAATTTATGCTTCGCAAACGCATAACCGGCCATCGCTGTGAGTAATAAACCAAAAAATGATGCGAGAACGATTAACAAGGTGTTCTTCAAATACGTTAAAAAGTTTAAATTCACAAATAGATCGATGTAATGTTCAAACGTTACATTTTCCGGTAGGATTGTCAGAGGTAGCGATAAGATTTCCGCATCCGTCTTAAAGGACGAAATTACCATCCAGAAGAACGGTAACATGAACGCGATACCCAAAACGCTTAAAATAAGCGCTACAAATAATTGAGACAATTTAGCTTTTCGTTTATGGTTTAAGTCGGGAAGTGGTGAAAAATTCTCTCGCTTCACATTCACGGTAACCGGCTTTTCCTTTGGAATCATGAATGCCCCTCCTTAATAGTTGTTTTCATTTTTTTGAAGACGGAACTGAATGAGTGTCACCGTAATGATCAGAATAAACAACACGACCGACCCTGCAGCAGCATAACCAAAATTACTGAGCTGGAATCCGTTGTTGTATATAAACAATGCAAGTGATGTCGTCGAATTGAGCGGTCCACCTTCGGTCATGATGAGAGGTTCTTCGAAGAACTGAATCCAACCGATTAAAGTTGTCACCGTCACGAAAAAAATCGCATATCGAAGCAAAGGAATTGTAATCTTGAACATTTGCTGGAACGTACTTGCCCCGTCCAAGGCTGCCGCTTCGTAGTATGTTCGTGGAATTCCTTGAAGAGCTGCCAAGAATATAATCATGTTGATCCCGACCGCACGCCATACGGCAAGCATGATCAATGATAACTTAGCGACAAACGGATCTTGTAACCATGGAACGTCCGGAAGACCGACTGTATTTAATAGGAAATTGAAGAGACCGTACTGTGGATTAAACAAAAAGCCCCAAACGACCGCGACTGCTACGACGTTCGTAATTGACGGCATATAAAAAACAACACGGAACCATTCGAAGACTTTACCAGTCCCGAAATTGATTGCCATCGCAATCGCGAGCGAAAGACCGATTACAATCGGTACTCCAATAACGACATAAACGATTGTGTTCAATAACGCTTGAATGAACACTTCATCTTTGAAGATTTCGATGTAGTTTGTGAGTCCAATCCATTCAATATTCGCCCAGTTCGCAATTCCTGCCAAATCCATATCTGTAAAACTCATGAAAAAAGCGATGAATAACGGCATGATTGAAAACATGAGTAACAAAAGAACGGTCGGCGCGACGAGCACATATGGCGCGCGATTATTAAGAAATTGTTTCATAAGGTTCTCCTTTAATTAAACGAGAGGGGGTGTCCCCCTCCGTTTATTTTAAAATCGATTTCGCTTTTTCTTGGAACACCTTAACTTCATCTTCTACAGTAGCCGCACCGCGATACATTTTTTCAAAGCTCTGCAAATATGTTTGTGCCACTTTTTCCCACGTTGTCATCATCGGCATCGGCTCTGCCGCTTCCATCTGCTCACCGAATGTTTTGAGTTTCTCATCGTTTTTGAGCGTTTCGTTCTCTGCCCATGTCGCTTTTGTTGATGGAAGTGACTTCGTCATCTCCATCCACTCAGTCTGTGTTTCTGGTTTACTCATGTATGCGATAAACTTCGCGGCTTCGTCTTTCTTTTCACTACTTTCGAAAATACTTAAGTTCGATCCACCAAGGAACGAAATGTTATTTTCTTTCGCTGGAAGAACGGCTGTACCCCACTTCTCTTCAATGTCAGGCATTTGATCATTGATAATGTTAATCATCCATGGCCCACTGATGAACATCGGCACGTTTGGTTCTTCTGCCCCGAACGCCTGCACAACATCAAGCCCTAAATCGATTGGTGCATATCCTTCTGTGAAGTAGTTTGTTAAATATTCTGCGCTTTCGATGAATTCTGGTTGATCAAAGAGCGGCTCTTGATTTTCTGTTAATAGCTCTGAACCGTTTTGACGAGCGAACATAAACGATAGCATTTGGTCGTTCGTGTCCAACGTAATCCCGTACATGTCTTCTCCGTCACGAGCCGCAAGTTTTTTCGAAACGTCTTCTAATTCACCCCACGTTTTTGGCGCTTCCGGATAACCTACTTTTTCAAGTGTGTCTTTCCGATAATAAAGAACACGTGTATCGACATACCAGGGTGCCCCGTAAAGACCATCCTCGAATTGAACCGTTTCAATCGATCCTTCATAAAAGTTCGATGGGTCAAGTTCAGGGTATTCTTTTACGAAATCTTTCATATTAGCAAGTGCTCCCGCCTCTACGAATTCAGGCATCCAAGATGTTCCCATTTGAACGACATCTGGACCATTTTTTGAAGCGACCGCAGTCAACAGTTTATCGTGCGCCGTATCCCAAGGGATCGCCTGTACTTTGACGTTAACACCTTCGTTCTCTTTTTCATATTGTTCCGCTAGTTTCGGTAAGGCTTTTCCTTCTTCACCCATCGCCCAAACCGTGATGGTATTTGCGTCCTCACCACTCGATCCAGAAGAACATCCCGCCAATAAACCAGAAATGATTACCGTACCCGCTACCGCTGCCAAGCCTAATTTTTTCATCTGAATTCCTCCTTTTTCGTCAATCGAAACGTTTCGATTGACGTGTAAAAAAATAATGTTTATACAAAGGTTATACTGAAAATCAACAGGTTAAACGTTTCTATAAACATTATAATTCACAATGTATCCGCTTACAATACGTATTTTATCTTTTCTTATTATTTTTTCGAATCGAGGCGTCTTTCATGAACTTTGAAGGAATCGTTTCTTTCATATTTTCTTTCTCTTCAATCAGATGGAGTAACGCGCGGGCCGCCTTCTTTCCCCATTCAGACTTCGAATAGCTGACGCTTGCAATTCGAGGCTGCGTATAGTTTGTAATCTCAAGTTTATCAAAGCCAACGAGCGAAATGTCTTCCCCAATCCTAAAAGAAGAGTTTTGCATGACGTCATAGACCCCTAGCGCCATATCATCATTTAAACAGATGATGGCATCCCCTTCTTCGAGCACTTCAAGTAAGTCACTTGCTGCCCGAATGCCTGACCGCTTCGTAAATTCACCTGCCCATTCTCGGACAGTGATTCCTTCCGCATTCGCGCGATCAACGACAACTTTCCGCCTTTCAACAGCATCATGATTGCCGATCGGACCGTTCACAAGATGAATCTGTCCAGGATTGGTCTCTAAGATGGCGTCCATCTCTTGATTCATCCCAATCTGATTATCGAGTAGCACACAACTGATGTTCACATGCTCAATCTCACGGTCGAGCATCGTCAGAGGGTGGCCCCGGTCCGCAAACTCTAAAATCTGTTCTTGGGTGAAGCGATGCCCTAAGATAAGCGCTCCATCCACCATGCGTTCAGTCATCAGACGATGTGATTCGGGACCGTTACAAACAATCAACTCATAGCCCGTATCAGACAGCTCTTGGTTGATGCCTTTTAGCAACTCTCCATAAAACGATCCGGAATAATCACCTAAAAAAGCACCGATAATATGTGTCTTTCTCGTTTTTAGCGTCCTCGCAGCTGCGTTTGGAACGTAATTCAACTCTTCGGCTATTTTTAAGATGCGTTGCCTCGTCTTTTCTGTCACTTTCGGACTGCCGTTCAGCGCATATGAGACAGTCGATATTGAAACCCCAGCCTCTTTTGCGATGTCTTTGATTCCTGCCATTTTCTCACTTCCTTCTGTCAAAAATTATAACATATGAACGCTTCAAATGGCCGTAGCATTGGCGCCTCATCCTTTTCTGTCGAAATTAAACGCTCTCCGCAACCACTTGGTAGCGGCAACGTATCTTGAGACAAATTTGCGACGACAAGGAGTGGAGGCTCTCCATCGATTATGCGGCGATACACATATAGCCGTTCCTCGGTCGGGACGAGTTCATACGCTCCGTCTCGAAGCAGTTGATTTGTCCGGCGTAGTGCAATCAATTCTCGATACAGATAAAGCAGACTCGTTTCATCTGTGCACATCGTCGCGACGTTCCTGCCTGCTTCGTTGTGAGCTGATTGAAGCCACGGTGTTCCCGTGCTGAACGAGTCCGTTCCTTCGCCCCATAGCATCGGAATTCGAGCATGGTCACGTCCTTTCATACGAACGGCATCAAGCGTTCCACCCGCTTTTAGATAATTTAACGTTTCAATATCCTGATAATCCTCTGGTGCAATTAAACCGTTCGTCATCCCTACTTCTTCTCCTTGATACAGAAACGGGATTCCTTTCAATCCGTATAGGAGAACTGCAAGCATCTTCGCAGCTCGCTCGTCATCGTCATACCATCGTGAAATGACACGCGGCTGGTCATGGTTATTCCAAAACAGACTATTGCGTCCTTCCATTGCAAATGCGCGCTGCCACGTATCGAGCGTGGTTTTCAGCCTCGACGGCTCGAACGGAGCCAGCTTCCATTTGCCTTGCCCGCCCTGCTCATCGAGGGCACACACTTCAAAATTAAAGACGACGTCTAGCGAACTGTCCCGTTGCAAATCTAAAATTTCGTCCGGGGTCAATCCGCCTGCCTCCCCGACAAGTAACAAGGAAGAAGTGTCAACTTGCGCCACTAAATCTTTCAAGTAACGGCGCATCAGTGGAAAGTCGAGCCATTGCTTACGGTCGACGTCTTTCCCAATCAAATCAATGACATCAAAACGAAAACCAGTCACCCCTCGCTCGACCCAAAACGCTAAGACTTCCGCCATCTCCTTGCGCACATACTCGTTCTTCCAATTTAAATCTGGTTGTTCCGGAGCGAATGCATGGAAGTAATACTGGTTCCGGATCGGTGAGTACGTCCACGTTCCACCCCCGAAGAACGAGCTCCATTCATTCGGTGTATCGCGCCAAATATAGAAATTACCGTACGCTCCTTCCGGATCACGTTCGGATTGGAGGAACCACTCATGTTGATGCGACGTGTGATTGGCGACGATGTCCATCATGATTCCGATTCCTCGATTATCTGCTTCACGAATTAACTCATCCATATCATCCATCGACCCGAACAAAGGGTCGATTCGTGTATAGTCTGCGACGTCATAGCCGTTATCGTAACCGGGCGAGACGTAAACCGGATTCAACCAAATCATCTCTACTCCGAGCCAACTTAAATAATCGAGGCGACTGATCACTCCCTGTAAATCACCGACCCCGTCACCGTCGCTGTCTTGAAAACTCTTTGGATATATTTGATAGACTGTGCTCACTTTGTTTGCGTCCATATGGTCCTCCTATTAAGAAAAGGGTGACGAATTCGTCACCCCTTCACCGTAATCACTAATTCATTCTTTTCCTGAGCGTAGCGTAAAAATTCATCTTTTTCGACACGCTGTCCTGCTTCGCGGTATGGATTCAATAGGGTGTGTCCGTTCAACCTCTGACCGTTCAACGTCACGCTCGGCTCACCCGTCCTGAACTGGACCGTCGTCTCCACACCGAAGAGGCGGAGGTTTACATGCATGTCGTCATCTACAATCGGATCGAACTCGACATGGTTTGTCCCGAGGCGAATCCCCAGGTAGTTTGAGACGAGTTGGTTGAACCAGATTCCCGGTCCACTCGAATAAATGCGCCAGCCTGCTTTCACGGGTACCGTTCCATCTTTCAAGCGGCCGAACTGTGACTCCGCCGCATAGCGGTCAGCGAAGTCGCCGTCCGAACTACTAAAGTAGGCATTGCGTTGTCTCGGTGCGGCATTCTTCACCTCATCCATCCGAATCGGGTTGATCATATTGAAAGCCGGTCGAATCTTCTCGCGTAGCCCTGCCTTCGCCAGCGCCTCGATGTAGCGGATGTGAGCATGAACGTACTGCAGCCCAATCTCACGACCAAAGTTCGCTGCCTGTTCGGCCCGCATAAAGTGACGACTGACTCCGCCTCGGTACTCGGCAGGTCGGTTCATGAGACGGACTCCGTCCGGGAACGTCAAATGCGTGGCGATCAAATCAAAATTACGTATCATCTGATCTTGATCGACAAGTTCAGCAATGACACTGCGCGTCATTGGCAACAAGCGGTAGTGCATTGGGAGCGTCTTGTCAGATGGATGAAGCATCGTCTCGAAGCGTCCATCAACTTCTTTTAAGAATCCTGCGATTACCCCATCTCGAATCATCTCGTCAGTGAACTGCTTCCGAATCGCTTGGCTCAACTCACCTAAGCGATCTGCCAAATGTGACGCCGGCAACTGTTCGTGCAACTGACGGAACGCTTGGTACGTCAAGGTGACCGTCCACGAACTGATGAGGTGACGTTTCAAATCCTCATCAGCTGGTTGGAGCGTGTCGTCCCAGTCGCCTCCGCCGTATGCTGAGAAGACAGAACCGTCAACAAAATGACTTTCAATAAACCCGAGTGCTCGTTCCACGTGTGAATACAGTGAAGCGTCTGCTTTTGTTTGTCCGTCACGGTCGCGGAACGGGATTGTTTCGTTTAGACATGTCACGTCCTCGGTTCTGGCCAAATAATCCGACAATGCCTTGAGAGGCCAAACGATGACATCACCATGGCTATCCTCTTGTTGAATGCCCGCATATTCATCAAACATGAACCATTGTGGCCAATCCCCGTCCTTAAATTGATGGCTGAAAATAACGAGCAAGAGTTTTCGCGCCTCTTCAAAATGACCGGTCGCAAGTAAGAACTCCATTGGTCCTTGTGAAACGTCACGCGTCCCCCAAGCGGCTCCACCATACTGCTCTAGACCGTGCGGTGACTGATAGTGCACCCGCATGTTTTGGACGTACCAGAGCGCTTGAATATTCAACGCTTCGATGTCAAGTGTCTCACCTTTAAGCGTGAGTCCGTTCATATAGCGATCCATCCACATTCGGTAAGCGTTCCGCTCCTGCTTTTCGTCTAACTCGAATGGTGTGTGATTCGCCAAACCTAGGTGGATCGTCACGCGCTCGCTTGGTTCGAATGACATCCAAACGAGCTCATCCTCGAACGGTTGATTGAACCAATCTGAAGTTTTGAGGAGCTCAAACGGCTGATTGCTCTCAATCGCATACGTCAGATCAGGTCGTATACTCGCGCTGTCTGCCGTTTTGTCCGCCTTGAATAGGAGCCGGTTGTCCATTTGCTCCATACGGAACGGAACGACGTACTCTTGCGTGTTCATCGCGACCTGGTGGCTCATGACGAATCGTCGCGATTGCGACGATTCGACGGTCGTCTTGATAACAGGAGCATCTGAGGCGATAACTGTTCGGACGATAATCGTCTCCCCGTCCAAATCGTAGCGCCATACGGCCTCGTTCAGACGCATCTCGAACAGACTCGGCATCGTCAGCAAACGGTATACACCATCCATCTCGACATAGATACGTTGTCCCGACGTTTTAGGGACATTGAGTGGGTTTCGGACGTTAGTCGTCCACTTGTTGAAGTTTGTATTACCGTAAACAATATGTGAGTTGAAGACACCATTCATGAACACAGTCGTCGCGAGCTTCGACTCGTCCGGCATCAGACTTCCGGCGTTCAATAAGATGTTCCCGTGACTTCGCTCAACGAGATACTCTTTCGCCGCTAAGACGACGTGCGAACCCTCTTCGGTGAAGAAGGACACGAGCTGTCCATCCTCTATCTCTTCGAGTCGTCGCACCGGATAGAGACGCTCGATTTCGCTCATCGCGAGCCCGCCACCACTGATTGATTGGAACGATTGGCGAAGCCGCGGGCGCGGACGTACTGCTTGTCCTACAGGTGAGCCCGCTTCGATTGTTGTGAAATGCTTGATTGAATTCTCTGTCAGCTCTTCAGGGTGATCTTGAACGAATGACAATTCGAATGTGATTTCTCGTTCCGTCCCCATGTCTAACGTCTCTGTACGAAGTGTCGGCAAAGCGAACTCGTATTGATAGACACGCGAAGGCAATGCACCGTCTAGCCCCACGGCCCGCCCCGTCAATTTATATGATGTGCCATACACGTCAAAACCGTCCGTCGCATATTCAGCAATGGTCCGGGACGACGTCATTCGAATCGCTGGAAATCCGGTCGACTGCTTTTGATTTTGACGCGCCATTAGCGCTGTACTCGTCTTCTTATAGTCGATATACTGGGCCATGTATGCCTCGTTCGTGCGAACACCCCCTTCATCAGCGAGTCCGAGATCTTGGACATACGTGACGTCGAATTGACCTGTCCCTTCAAATGTCGCATCAAAACGAATTCCGTGGTCGCTGAGCGTACCCCGCACTTCATAAGCGAACTCCGGATAGCACCCTGACCAAAAGATTTCTTGACCTAAGGCCATGAAGTCACTAGGTGAATGTAGTCCAAGCAGCGGCTGGGCAACTCCACCCTCATGTCGAACGTATAGGTTTGCCATCGAGCCATCAAATGGATGATGAATTAGCTGGTTGACCATGATTGGTCCAGTTTTCAATTGGCGGATGTCCCCCATAGGAGTGAGCGAAAGGCTGACCTCTCCACATGTTAGCGTTGTCTGTTCGGTTAATACATTCACGTCGTACACCTCATTTTTGTTTTTAGTTCAAAAGATTTTGCCAATACATCACGGCTGTTCGGGCCCACAAAGAGCGTAAACATTCCCGGGTCAGCGCCAAACAAACCGTTCGGCTGAAGATAGCTGAGCATATCTCCTTCAACAGAGAACGTTACCGTCACGGATTCACCGGCTTTAAGGGTCACTTTCTCATACCCTTTCAATTGTTTGACCGGCCGTGAGACTTTGGCTATGTTGTCTTGGATATACCATTGGACAATTTCATCTGCCGTCGTCGTCCCGTCATTTCGAATGACGACAGTCGCCTCGACAATGCCGCCTATCACGTCTTTGACGATGAAATCGTTGTAGCTAAACGTGGTGTATGTCATGCCGTAACCGAACGGGAAAAGCGGTTCGTTCGGTGCGTCGAGATATTTGCTCGTGTAGCGAGGGTCGGCGTGTTCGATATCTGATGGACGTCCTGTTCGGAGCGCATCGTAGCGAATCGGTACTTGTCCGACATTGTAAGGAAATGACATTGTCAGTTTCCCTGACGGACTGACCTTCCCGTATAACAAGTTTACGAGCGCCGCCCCTGCTTCAGTCCCCGGATACCAGGCTTCAAGCACTGCGTCCGAATGTTCGACGATGTCACGAAGGTCGAGCGGGCGACCGTTGAACAAGATTGTTACAATCGGCTTACCGATTTCCTTTAAATGCTTAAGCCCTTCTCGCTGTGTCTTCGGAAGGCGAATATCCGTACGGCTTCCAGCTTCACCGCTCATCCATGAGGCTTCGCCAAGCGCTAGGATTACAACATCTGACTGTTCTGCGATACGGCAAGCCTCCGTCCAATCAATTTCATTTTCAACGGTCGACCCTTCTGTAAAAACATATGGAATTTCAGCGCGGTCAAATGCTTGCCGCAATGTCACGGCCTCTTCTCTTTTCCCAAACCCGGCCCAAGGACCAAGAACGTCGTTCGAGTCAACAAATGGTCCGATGAGCGCGACTCGTTGCTTTTGCAACGGAAGGATGTCATCGTTTTTCAAAAGAACCGCACTTTTTTCTGCTAGACGGCGCGCCTGGTCTCGATGTTCATCTGAAAGATGGAGCGTTGTCTCTTTCGTTTGATCAATCCCTCGGTACGGATTGTCGAATAAACCTAGGTCATCTTTTAGCGTCAAAATCCGCAATACCGCCTCATCAAGTAAAGACTCATCGACTCCATCTGCAAGCATCGCCTCCAGATGATTTGTGTATGCGCCTGACATCATATCGATATCAACGCCAGCTCGAAGTGCGAGTTCACCCGCTTCCCTCAGCGTCTCGGCGACGCCATGATGGATGAGTTCTTTGATTGCCGTCCAGTCCGAAATTAATACTCCTTCGAAGCCCCAGTCACTGCGGAGGATATTCCGCATGAGATATTCACTAGCCGTGGCCGGAATACCATGGACGACATTGAAACTTGTCATTACCATCTTCGCACCCTCTTCAAGAGCTCGTTTATAGGCTGGTAAATGGAACTCACGTAACTCGCGGTCAGATACATCGACCGTATTGTAGTCGCGTCCTCCTTCTGGCGCGCCATAAGCAGCAAAATGCTTAACGCAGGCAGCCAACGTATCTTCTTTCTTCAAATCGTCCGACTGATAACCGCGGACAAACGCAGCCGCCATCTCCCCGTTCAACCACACATCTTCCCCGGTCGATTCCATGACACGCCCCCAGCGCGGGTCACGCGACAAGTCAGCCATCGGAGAGAACGTGACGTGTAAACCGGATGCCGTCGCTTCGATAGACGAAGTACGTGCCATTCGTTCAACTTCGTTAACATCCCAAGAACAAGCCATTGCGAGCGGAATCGGGAAAATCGTCCGGTGACCGTGAATAATGTCCGCCATGAATAAGAGCGGGATGCCAAGTCGATTATGTCGCAAGTAACTTTCTTGCAACTTTTGCGCTTGTTTCGCGTTATTGATTCCGATGACAGATCCGACGTTCCACCGATTCTCATCGGTAATGCCGTCTTCTTTCAACAACTCCGCAATCGGTCCGGTGATCACATCTTGCTCATCATCCGAAAAAATGGATGGTAGTGTTTGAACAAGCTGTCCCACCTTTTCAGCCACTGTCATCTCCTGCACTAATTGTGTCGCTCTCATTCCATCCCGCCTTTATCTATGATTTGTAAATCGAAACGTTTCACCTTTGTATATCAAAAGTATAAGCGCTTACAAAAAGAGATGCAATGGTTTATCGAAACGTTTCTACAAAAATACACTTAAATATTTTTTAATAGAAAAAAACGACTTAAAATCAGATTGTTTCTGATTTATTTAAAGTCGTTCTTTTCTTTATTTAATTTTGATACTGTCGAAAACGTTCCATGCCTCTGACCGCATACTCATGATCGAGTTCTGGTGTTAAGCCTGCGACTGTCACCGTACCAATCATCCCGGCACCGTTCACGCGGATCGGAAGCGTTCCCCCGATGGCCTGATAGTCGTTCGCTGGTAACAGTGAATTTGTATCGTGTGAAAGACCCGACTCCTCAAAACGCTTCGCGATGAAGTGCGAGCCACGTTGATAGTGGTCCGTCACCCGTTTCTTCCGGAACAACCACATGTAATTCTCTTCTGTCGTTCCTTCCATCAAATGCGTGAAGACCGGGATACGGTTCTTTTCAATATGAACGGCGACGTTCACCCCGTCCTCTTTCGCCAAGTCGATGATTGTCTGACCGAGTTGAAGGGCCTCTTCATGACCGAATGTCGAAAGTGTCAATTGTTCCTCTTGTGCTTGAAGTTGTGTTGTATTCATCATAATCTCTCCTTTTGTTTGTTGTAACTGACCATCGCAATAAGTGACGCGAGTAACGCCATCCCTGCTCCGACAAAGGCGGTATTCAATACGTCTGAGACGGCGAGGACGACACTACCGAGCGTCGAACCGAGTGCGATCCCAATATTGAATGCCGAAATGTTTAATGCAGATGCCATTCCTTTCGCCGACGGGACGTATCGTTCCGCGAGCTGAACGATGTGTGTCTGTACACCGGCTGACATCATGAACGCTACGAGTCCGAGAAGTGAAATGGCAACAAGCGCCAAGAATTTCTCCGGTAATAGGACGTATTGCAGCGCTAAAATGACTGCTTGAGCAAGAAAGACGAAACGTAAGCCTTTGAGCGGCTCCTTGTCTGCGATTCGCCCTCCGATGATATTCCCGATAGCGACAAACACGCCGTATAGTAACAGAATCCACGTGATGCTCGAGCTCGCATACCCACTGACACCCGATAAGATTGGTGCCATATACGTGAACAGGACGAACGTCGCCCCAAACCCGAGGATCGTCATTGTGAGTGCTCCTAATATATGAGGATTCTTCACGAGCGCTCCGATATCACGAAGGGTTGTCTTTTCTTCGGTCTGCTGTTTGTCTTGTTGCACAGATGTGAGAATCGCAATTAATCCAATCACACCGAACGCAGCGACGACACCGAACGTGGTGCGCCAACCGAACGACTGACCGACCCAAGTCCCGAGCGGAACGCCTAAAATCGTTGCGACCGTGAGACCTGTGAACATGATGGAGACGGCAGTCCCTTGCTTCGTGGGTGGAACGATTCGTGTCGCCACAATCGTCGCCATGGCGAAGAATAATCCGTGTGCGACAGCAGTCACGACACGAGACACCATCAACCATTCATAGGTTGGTGCGATGACCCCAAGGGCATTCCCAATCGTGAACACGACCATTAACCAAACGAGCAAGCGTTTTTTGTTCATCCCGCTGAAGACGACCGCTAAAATCGGTGTCCCGATGGCCAATGCGAGTGCGTAACCGGAGACGAGACTTCCAGCCGTCGTCAACGAGATGGCTAAATCATCCGCGGCCGTCTCGAGCAGACCGACGATGACAAACTCGGTCGTCCCAATGGCGAAGGCACTGATGGCCAACGCGAACAAGGCGCGGTACATCTGTTTCGTCATAATGAATTCCTCCTGAATTATTGAATGAAGGAGGTGATGGCTTGACTATACTGCTGAAGGACTTTACTGAGCTGACGGTCACGCTTTTTCGTCAACCGTGAACTCGGACCCGAGATGGCGAGTGCGGCGATGACATGACCGTCACGCATAATCGGGACCGCGATACAACGCAGTCCGATTTCGGCTTCTTCGTCATCAACTGCGTACCCTTGTTCATGGATGGCACGAAGATGATAGGTCAACAACTGACGATCGACGAACGTGTGCGCCGTCTTTTGAACGAGTTCGAGTTCCGTCATGACACGCTGTAACGACGACTCGTCCAAAAAAGCGAGAATCGCTTTCCCGAGCGCGCTTTGATGCGCCGGCGAACGTTCTCCGACTTCCGTGTGACTTCGAATCGAATGCGTTCCATCCACGACCTGTGTGTTGACGACATTTGTACCATGCAGGATGGCGACATATACCGTTTCGCCAGTTTCTTCACTTAGCTGTTGGAGCGGTGGCACGGTATACCAGTTCGTCACCGTATCAATCGGTGCTTCGACCGATTCGAGCTTATCACCGAGGCGATAGCCGTCTTCCGTCTTTTCCACATAGCGCAGCTGTTCGAGCGTATACAGGAGACGGAACGTTGTCGTTTTGTTGTAACCGGATGCTCGCATCAGCTCGGTCAGTGTCATCGATTCATTCACCCGAATCAAATCAATCAAATGTAGTCCTTTTTGCAGTGTGGTCACCATGTATGCTTCCATGTTGAATCACCTCGTGTCGCTTATCATAAGCAGAATGTATTGTTACTTCAAAGATACCCAAAAAAGTTTCGATATATGAAACAAGCCTGTCACACAGGGTGACAGACTCGATTAATCTTCTATGTTGAATTGTTTTACCATCCGCTCCGCCGACCGTAATGCCCCTTCGATATGTCCCCCAAACTGCGCATCCGTCTCCGAACCGATCAGATGGAGACGGTCACCGAGTTCGATTGGACCGTAAGCCGGGAATGCCGTGAGCGGCATGAGGTCGTCAGATGTCGCCGTCTCAGATTCTGTCGACCAGTCCATGTAATGAAAAGCCAGAAAATCATTCGCTTTCGGACCATATAACTTCTCTAGTTGTTCGATGACACGTGTCTTCACTTGTCCTTCCCCTAGCGCTTCTCGTTCTCCCGGTGACAGACGGAAAAATCCGAATAGCGCGCCTTGACCGTCCATCTGTGAGGCGTCATGAATCTCTTGGAGCGGACCGACCCAGCTCATCCCAAAACCAGACAAACCTTCTTCTCGCCAGAACGGTGTTTCGTATACGATGAGCGCCTTCGCCTGAGACGCCATCCAAGTCGGAGTCGTTTTGAGTGCATTCCGTGTCGATGCTGACAATTCAGGCTCGATTGTTAGATTGGCGACAAGGCGTGGAGGAAGTGCAAAAATCACTTCATCCGTGTGATGCACCGCCCCATTTTGGAACGTCAATTGTACTCGGTCTGACTGTCGGTCGATGGATGTGAGGCGATACCCAAGTTGAACAACCTCATCGGTTAACTGCGCGTATAGGGCTTCCACTAAACTCGTCATCCCACCGACTAAACGTTTGGATCGGACGATGCTTTCTTCCGGCAACACATGTCGTTCCGGCGCAGTCGTCGTTTGGCGTTCGAGCACCATCTCCCCTGTCGTATGTTGAAGGAATGACTCGAGTGCGAGTGTATCCACGAGTTCCGAGATGGTCTTCTCCGTGTCTGGCCAATACCATGTCGGTCCGAGGTCGTAGCCGTCCTTTGTCAAAATGCGTCCACCAACTCGGTCACGTGCCTCAAACACTGTGACGTCATATCCTTTTTGATGAAGCTCGCTTGCGGCATAGAGCCCGCTGACACCAGCTCCGATGATGGCGATTGATTTCATTGTAAATTCTCCTTTGTCGTCCGTCTCTCCTCGATTATACTGAGTTAGATGATTGGATCTGTTCTAGAAAGGACGACATCAATTGAAAAATATGTTCTATTATCTTTTCTTCCCTTATATCGTATTGATGCGCATCCTGTACCGATTTATTCGGACAGAGAATGGGATGACTTGGGCGCTATGTCTCGTTTCACACTCTATATGGTTTCTATTTTTGGTCGACCTCATTCAATGGTCGATTATAGTCGAGTCTGTTATCGTCCTTTACGTAATGAGCGCTCTATACACGCCCCAACTCTACTTTGAGACGGACGTAAAGCGAAGACGACCAAACGGATATATCCCAATCGAAGAACGACATCGTTAAGTCCAATCTATTTCATTCAAATAGTCTAGAAGCTGTTGATTTGTGATGTCATCTTGTCTCAATAGCGTTTCCCCTTGCTCTACTCGCGGATCTTCTGGGAAATAGAGCTTTAGAATCGCCAAGCACGCTTCTACAGTCGTCGAAAAACTCTCGTCCTTCACATTGATCGTCAAATACCAACCTCGGATGACGCGCTTCACGATAGAGCGCTTCTCCAGATGTGACATCTGTCGACGAAGCAATTTGGACTTAGCTGTTTCGATGGTGGAAACTAAATCCTGGTTCAACTCCTCACTCACACGAGCATCCGGCTTCATGAGTGGGAATTGAGTCGAAACATCTTCCCCGTAAACACACGTACAGAGATGTCTTAGCCAAAAGCCCCATTCAAAACGGTTCGCTGAATCCAGTGCCACATCCAGACGACCGATATCGTAGTCGATTTTGATGACTTCCGGATGTTCCGTTAGTAATTGCTCCGTCTGTTCCACCAATTCCGTCGCATCGACATCCTCATGCACAAGCACCGTCAAATCGAGATCCGATTTTCCAGCAACGGCCGTCCCGCGACCGATGCTTCCGTATAGGTATATGCTATGTAGCTGTTCATCGAATGCTTCTTTCACCAATTCGATTGCTTTAAAAAGGACAGTTTCAAACTCAGGCTGTATATGACGGATGGATGTTTGGTTGATGACGTAACCCGCTTCGTCTGTTCCAAGTCGGGTCGGCTTGATCATGACACACCTTGTTCAATGAACGATTGGACATCAAGCACTTGGTGAAGATGAATCTGGTCGACGATATAGTCATATTTCGTATTCGTTTCGGGATATTCCTTAACGATTGCTTCACACCATTCACGGTCGAACATGTTCTCCCACGATGTACGCAGTTCTTCCTCGCTCTCTGCCTCACGGTCTTCAAAAGAAAGGAACCATCGATTTAAGGCGAACACCCAATACCCTGCTTCCAGTTCTAACACGGCCTCATCAGGTAGCTCGACGGTCAATACGACACCCGGCTCCCCAACCTCTAAAAAACCACCACGTGCGACATTTGGTGGGGTATTACTAAGCCAAACGGGATTATTCTCATTCAGTAATCGTTTCGTGCGCTTCTCATATTGGTCAACCAACCAATCGTAGGCAGATCGATGATTGGCATCTTCCTCATCTTTAAGCATACCGTAGTTCGGGTCACCGAATAAAAAACCATTCTTCTTAGCGGCTTCCCACGCACCTGCATGTTGATATGTATAATAAATTGCCATTCAATCGACTCCTTTCAAGTCTCTGTATTCAGTTTAACGAGCATATAGGATACAATACCAATGACAGTCTTTTAATCTGGATGTATTTGGAAGTATAATGAAGACGTAGAAAGGGAGGAATGTCTATATGAACGTCATCATGGTTTCATTATTCGGACTCATCTTCACGATGTTGCCAATCGTCGTGCTAATCATCGGTATGTTGTGGATTCGTAATGTCGTCGTACGCTCTGAGAAACGGGCTGACGAGCAACTCTTTATGGAACGTGAACGCTCGAAGCAGTTACAAGTATTGATTGAACGTCTCGACCACATCGAACAACAATTAGATTCGAACACAAAACGCAGCTGACTTAGGTTAGCTGCGTTTCGCCTTATCACGCTTTCCATTCAAACGGTTTAGATCGAATGAGTCCGAGTTTGAATCCGATGCGCCATCCCATCCCTCTCACTCGGTCTAATAACCTGTCGCCTCGACCGACAAAAGGCATAACGGCTCGAACTTGAGTTAAATCAATTCGGTGGATGACGTGTTGATATACCAATTCGACATTTGGTTGGTCCGCGACAGACGCTTCGCACCATGCTTTGTCAAAGATACGTTCCCACGATTGACGCACGAACAGTTCGTCAGGTTCGTCTTCTCGGTCATACTCTTCTAACGTCTCATACAATGGAAAGTTACTAAGCACATGATGCCAATACGAAAACTCGGATGCCAACACTTCTTCATCGGGTATCTCAACAGTCAAGACGACACCTCGGTTCCCCTCACCAATATGTCCACCCCGTCCCAAATCGGGAAACTCGTCCCAACACCAGATCGGATAGTTCCCATTCAATGAGATACCGATACGCTTCTCGTATTGTTCGACCATCCAATCATAGGCAGGCTTGAACTCTTCCAACCCGTCTTCACTGAACAACGCATATTCTCCACTCGCTTCAAGATATCCTTTCCTCAAAGCTTGTCGCCATGCTTCTTCTCGTTGATGTGTGTAGTAGATGCCCATGACCTTTCAATCCTTTCATCGTTACTCGTCTGCTAGTTTAAAAGATTTCAGCAGAAGAACTACGATAAAAAAATAACCAGGTTATATTATATGATGGGTCTGAATGATACGGGTGAAGATAGATTAATCAGGGACGAGGGACGACCATACTCCATTGATTCGTCGATGAACGACTCTAACGTGCGCACGTTTTCCGTCACGACTTTGACAAGGTAGCTATACTGCCCGGCTAAACGATGACATTCAATCACGGACGGCTGTTGACGACAAAATTCACGGAACGCCTCACACCGATGAGTATTGTTCAAATAATGATACATGACCTTCTTTTTTTCAATATGATTGGAGTGCTTTCAATCAAAATGACCAACTTTCCCCCGATTGTATAATCGGTGGGTCACATGAGACGCATCGACTTGCTTCAATTTGCGGTCAAGATTCGAGGATGCAACGATTCCAAATAAAACGAGACTACAAGCCAACAGCAATCCCGAAGTGAACCCTTCTCTATACAAAGTCATCATACTCAATAGTGTAAATAGTACAATGATTCCAAGACCTAGGGCACACTCAGACCAGACGAGCCGTCGATATCGCACACTTTCGTTAAATGTCAAAAGAACATTCGTCCGAAACACAAGCTTGATACACGCCGTGACCGGAAATAAGACGATGAACCAAGTGATTTCGGCTAACCGCTGATCATCATTCCAGTAAAACAAGGCACCGCTCAAAGTAATCAATAGTCCTACTCGAATTGCAAGACGGGTCGAACGTTTTCCAGATGCGTAAAGTTGAGAAAATCGCTCAGCACTATTCATCTAGAGAATCCCCCTTCTGTGTATATCACCTTTACTGATACTATGGACATAATCATTAAGTATGAAAGAAGGAATGAAATGTTTACTACAAAGTCAGAAGTAAATGTCTACTTCAAGCTTGTCGGTGATGATTTTTCGATTGATGAAGTGACAAGGCTACTGGATTTAACCCCAACCGAATTCTATAAATTGGGCGAGATACGGGAACCTTCTAAACGTCCATCTACCTTTACCGCATGGATGATTGGTACGGGGTATCAACCTTCATTTGACGTGAACGATCAGCTAAAACAAATTATTAAAACATTAAATGGGAAAGAACTAATATTAGACCAACTCTATCAAACATATGAAAATCTACAAGCCAAATTTGTCATCGTCATCGTGATTGAAGATGGACAGGCTCCAGCGCTAGTCATCGATACGGATACAATCCAGTTTGCTCACCGAATTCGAGCCGAGTTTGATATTGACTTGTATGCGAATCCTTACGAAGAAGATGACTTTTTTGATGAAACTTAATGCATCACTCTACATGAATTCGTTTCATCTGTCCCCAGTGCACAAGCGCATTCGCAAACCAAATAATTGTCAACAGTGGGAACATGACGTTCATCCAGTTCGAACGTTCTATGTGGAATAAGGGAATCGCAAGAAAGAGAGCCAAATTCAATATACCTGCTCCAAGATACATGACGAATAGCAATCGATGATTCGACTTCATCGTGAATCATTCCCAGTCACAATCGGATACTTCACTGCGTTTTTCACGAGCTTGTCTTCAATCGCTTTCGACACATTGATGTTAGCAGCATGCGCGAACGTCAGCGCATAGATCAACACATCGGCAAGCTCCTCTTCCATCTCCGTCTTTTTCGTCTCAAGCGCTTCTTCACTCGAGATCTTCAAGTAACTCACTCGCCTCGAGCGACAAGGAAAGTGCCAAGTCTTTCGGGTTATGGTGAAACGCCCAGTCGCGCTCATCCCGGAATTTAATGACCTCGTCCATTAATCGTTGCACTTCGTTCATGTTCTCCACGTCCTCATTCACAATTTTGCTCTCATTAAACATAATTCCATATTACCAAAAAATGGCACTTTATTATGCTTTTTTCTGTTCACATATGCCCCTAATAATTTTTGTGAATGACAAATAATACGGACTAAAAATGAATCGCCTGAGAACGGGCGATTCTTTTCGTATACACTCATTTATGTTCCGCCGGTGTCCAACGCTCCTGTTCACTCGACGTAGGATAATCAATTCCATCCGGATAGGCAATCAGCTCGATGAGTGACCCCCACGGTGCCTTCCCGTATACACCTTGGTTATCCCCATTGTCTTCGACGCCGGCTAACGGGTGTGGTTTCGATAACAACTGTCCACCCGCACGTTCAAAGCGCTGAGCCGCCTCTTGCATATCATCCACATAAATCGCGAAATGATGTAAACCGTACGATGAGATTCCTGTCGGTTCGGTTTCATTTACACGTGAGACTTGAAACAATTCGATAGACGGTCCTGATTTGATTTGAAGCAGTCGCATATGGATGATTTGTTGTCCGTCTGGTAAGTCTAGTTGCTGCTCTGCCTCTTTCCCTTCCATCGGTTCATCTTCTGGACGCTGCACGTCATAGCAAATCTCAGCGTGGAACGCATCTTTCAAAAAAGTAGTTGCCTCCTCAATAGAAGGCACTGTCATGCCGATGTGATCAATTCCTCTGTTCATGATGAGTCCCCTTCCATTGTTGACGGATCTGATCCATCCACGTCATGACATCCCGTGAATAAAGTCGCGTCTCGTCAGATTCACCAGAAATGACACGATGCATCGCGTCGATTTCATAGCGTAATGCCTGCTCCGTCTCCCCAAGCTGAACGGTCTCAATCGATCCATCTTTCGTGTACGTGATGGTCGCCTCCGTTGCACGAGGAAACGAATTGACGGTAATGTACCCGTCTTCTCCAGCGACTACTCCTTGTTTCGGTAACTTTGTGCGCATCGCAAGGGTAATGTTCACTATTTGATCAGAATCCGTACGAAGGATCGTACTTGATTGTTCATCGACCCCGGTCTTGTATGGCTTCATTGTCGTCAACACTTCCACCACTTCTTCGTCTAAGAAATTTCGAGCGAACGATAAGGCGTATGTTCCGATATCGAGCATCGCACCCCCAGCCAATTCCGGATTGAAGAATCGGTTAGACGGATCATCTTCTTTATAACTGCCGAACGTCACATGAATCATATTGACTCGTCCGATTGCACCTTCCTGAACACGCCGTCTCAACTCTTCAAAGAGCGGCATATGATAAATCGTCATTGCTTCGAGCACAATCACCCCTTGATCATCAGCCAGACGTTTAATGTTCTCCAGCTCTTCACTGTTTAGTGTGATGGCTTTTTCGCAAAGGACATGTTTTCCATGTGCGATGGCTTGTTCCATCATCGAATAATGGAGGTGATGAGGTGTCGCCACGTAGACGATGTCGATGTCAGGTGAAGACAACATCTCATCTAACGTTTGGTACACATATCTCACACCATATTCTTGCGCGAATTTTTCGGCTTTTTCTACATCTCGTCCCCATACCCCGTAGGCAATACCATCTGATTGTGCGAGTGCTTGAGCGAATTCTGTAGCAATCGCACCTGGTCCAATGATTCCCCATCGCTTCATTTCACTTCCCCCGTTTCTGTTGAATAGACGACTGTATCGTGATGCGATGCAACGATGACGTGCGTGACGACATCTGTGAACAAGGACGTATCAACCACGCCACGCACTTGAGATAACTGGTGGTGCACCTCAATTGGATCTTCAGACGGGAGGACAACCACGTCGAGTAATCGGTTTCCGTTCACGGTCACCAAGGCCCCGTCACTGTTCAAACTTTGACGAACTTGTAGAGATGTCACCCAAGGGAACTCTTGAATTTTTTGGTTCACATAAGTGAATGCTTGTGGAAGAACCTCTAAGACAACCGGATGATCAAACGTCAATCGTTCAACAAATTTAGAATCATCCACCAGTAATACATACCGCTTCGCCATGGTTGCAATAAGTTTTTCTTCCGTATGAATCCCGCCTCCACTCTTCAAGGCGTGGTGTCGTGTATCGACTTGGTCACATCCGTCAAAAGCAAGGTCGATCAGCGAGACATCCCCCGTCTCGACAACCCGAAGCCCTTTTTCCAGACAAGCGCGTCGCGTTACAAAAGAAGGCGTCACGATCGTCACGTCCAGTTCATTCGCATGAATCATATTGATGAGGTGTTGAATCGTACTGCCACCCCCAAGACCGATTGTCATCCCCGATTCAATCCAATGGAGCGCGGCTTCCGCACACTTCTCTTTCACATCCATCTGTTCATTCCCCCTGTAACAGTTGTTGGGCCGTGCGATCAGTTGTCACGATGACATCAATCAATCGATGCTCGACGGCGACTCGAATCGCCTCTACTTTCTCACTTCCATAGGCCACTCCGATTTTAAGCGGCACCTTCGCGAGTTGTTGATGCTCAATATGGACTGTTCGATCCGATAACGAAGTGGTCACGGTCTCTCCATTTTGATTATAGAAGTGCGAGCAAAGATCTCCGATGATTTGGAGGTCGTTCATTTCTTCGGTAAACGTTTGACCATAGAAAGCCAACCAGTTGGATTCCTGGTTCAGTTGGGCCGAACCGATTCCAAAGAGGGCGATGTTCATCCGCCCCCACAGCTCCACGACTTCTTGAGCATGTGTTGATTGCGTCAATGCTTGTTTGATGGCAGCATTCGGTAAAATAGCAGGAACGTCGATAAGTTTAGAACGTCCACGCCATTTTCGTGAGGCGTCATAGGCTAACGTGTTCGCATGAAAACGACTCTCGAGCTTTCCGTCCGGCCCACCGATGAGGGGCACACATTGAATAGTTGAATATTCCTCTTTCGATGTCAGTGCTTCCACGACGGAAGCGAGTGCTGTCCCCCAAGAAAAGCCGATCACATCGTCATCGGTCACCATCGACTCGACGTATGTTGCGCACGCTTCCCCCATACGCTGTAACGTCTCTTCGCGTTGTCCTGACTTTTCAGGTACAAGGATGACATGTTTTAGACCAAACCGCTCTTTCAGTTGGACTGCCACGTCAATTGATTGATAGCGATCATAATCGATTTGAAATTTCACAATTCCTAATTCCCGAATGCGTTTTAACATGCGACTGATGGTTGCCCGATTGACATCGAGCGTCTCTGCAATCTGATGTTGTGTTTGATTCTGTTCGTAATACAAATGCGCTACTTCATAAAGCCTCTTCAGTTCTTCTGACATTCAGTCACACCCCTTTGCACAAATGTACAATTAAATGAACAATTGTGCAACACGAGGTATGTTTAGGAAAGGCAATCGGTTTCTAGAACAGGTAAACAAATTACATATGCGATGGCAACACAACTTGCTCCTTTACTTGAGAATAAGAAAAAGCCTTCACAATGGAAGGCTTGGTAGAAAACATAGTATCGCTTAGCGTTTCTGATTTTCTAAACTAAACGGAATCGACTTTTTCAATCCAAGATTATAACTGAGCTGCCAGGCTAATCCTCGAACCCGGTCCATCAAATGATCATCCAAGTCCCGAAAAGGCATGACAGCCCGAACCTGATGCAGTTCAATCCGATGAATCACGTATTGATAGTCTGGTGCCTCGATAGACCGATGAATCGCCATCTCCTCACACCATTTTTTATCAAAGATTTTTTCCCATGACTTTCGGGTATAGGCCGGATCAATATTCTCTCTGTGATCAAAGGCCTCGGCTGTATCGCAAAAAGTAGAATGATACGGAACAAACTCCCAAAATGAAATTTCTGAAGCTAGTACTTGATCATCCGGTAATTCAACTGTCAACACAACACCTTTGTTTCCTTGTCCGATATGTCCACCCCTGCTTAAGTCAGGAAACTCATCCCAACACCAGACCGGATAGTTCCCACATAACGAAATTCCAATTCGTTGCTCATATTGTTCAACCATCCAATCATAGGCTGGTTTAAAAAATTCAAACCCTTCGTCGTTGAAAAAAGCGTACTGAGGATCACCTTGTAGATACCCTCGCTCCAATGCTGCTTTCCAAGCGTCTTCATGCTGATGTGTATAATAAATCCCCAATCATTCTCCAACCTTTCATACATTCATATGCATTCACTATACAAAAAGACTTGAAGATAGGGGTGTACAAAAAATGTATAGGTCTTTTATTTATTATCCAAGTACACAATTTAAAAAGGCTATAAGTAATTGGTTTATTGATGGGGTCTTACATCTTATATTTTCTATCTCCGCTTTTCAACGACATAAGATTTTACTACGCTTGATTTTGTCAAAAACTACTCACACTTTGTTTTTTCATATCATGTAATTTGATTTTCTATTTTCTGAATTGTATACTGCGGAATAGCAATGAGTAGTCTTCTGTCGTATGAACAACTACTTCATGTAAGGCTCGTGTCAATGAGACATATAATCGCCGCGCTTCTTGTGGAAATTCAGGATAGTTTTCTTGATCGACATCCATTAAAAGCACTGCATCAAATTCCATACCGCGCAAGTAGTCTACTGTAGAAATAACAATTTCTTCTCCAACTTTAGTAGTATCAGATACAATGAGTTGAGTACGTAAATTAAGTTTTGCGTGTAAGAACTGTGCACGTTCTAATGTTGGTGTGATTATACAAATCGTAAATTGTTGTTTTCGCCAACGAGCTAGTACGTCTTTTATTTCTCTACTTTTCTTTGTCACTAGAAATTCGATAGGTTGCCCATCTCGGTTAAATGGATCAATCCATGTTGTATCGTGATCTGAGTCATACAGTATTTCTTTAGCAAAATTAATAATAGGTTTCGTCGTTCGGAATGCTTTCGTTAAATACTCGATGCGCCATTTTGACTTTCCATGAGTTTGAATTGAATCCCATGATTCCATGTCAAACGCTTGATAGCTTTGTAACGTATCTCCGAATACCGTCATCCCATGACAGATTTTTTCGAGCACCATTAAATCGAGCGGACGAAGCGTCTGTGCTTCATCAACAAAGAGATGGCTCCATTTTTCAGGATACCCATTAGTTTCATAGTGAAGATACATCCAGAGGAAGAGATCTAATCTAGTCGGAGATTTATATTTATGCCATGCCTTCAATAGGGTCTCATCCACATCTACTTTCATGTGTTCAAGCATCAATGGATTTTTTAGCATTTTCCAAACCGTTTCGGCATCAATTCGTAAGATCTCACTCCAAAAGTTTAAAAATGCTTCTCGCTTTTTCTTTTCGGATAGTAATCGATTTTCAAAATTCTCTTTCATCAATTCACTTAACTTTTGACGTTTTTCATCATACAAGTATTTTGTCCAAATCGAGGCTGTTTCAATATATTCTTGTTCATATTCCTTTTTATTTAAAATATGGATTTTTTCAAGTTCACTTCGAATCGTTTGAAGAATCCGCAATCTCTTTTCGTGAAATGTCCCATTTCCGGACATCCACATATCAATTGCTTTTTCATGTAAATGGACTAACTCATCCATTGGTTCATAACTAAAAAGCGTTTCACAGATGTCTTCGTTCCATTCTGCCAGCGCCTCATCAACCCACTTGATTAAATGGTTCGATTCATACAGCGGAAGTAATTCCAAATGGCCATTCTGATTTAAAAACTTTTTGTTCAATTGAACTGCAAAATCATCAAATGCCATTGTAGAAACCGATTGAATTTGTAAATGCTCCGCATCCTTCAACAATTGATGAATCGTCGCTTCGTTCGGAGCTAAATAAAGCATCTTTCGGCGTTCATCTTGATACTGCAAATAAGACATACGGTGCAACGCAGTTAACGATTTCCCAGTCCCGGCCGCACCTTGGACAATCATATATGTATTCACGGGTGCCTGGATAATGTGGTTTTGTTCGGCTTGCCGTGTTGCAATGAATCCATCAATAGAACGATCTTTTTGCTTCTTCGTCAACTCTTTCTCCATAAAACTCTCTTGTGGGACGTCAGGCACCGTCGACGGCTTTTTGAATGTCGATTTGATTTGCTCGGTAAATCGTTTTGTCAGTGAGCTCGGTTGCCGTTTTGGAGCACGACGATGATTTGCCTGAACGACACGTCGCTGTCTTCGATCAAGCTCGAGCTGTGTCATCCCGATGATGTCACCACCTGGCGTTTCAATCGCCTCCCCGTTAAACATAGACGCACGCATCGCCATCTCACTCCGCCAATCTAGGACGAGCGGGATCTCAGGTGAACGAGGGTGCGCCACCCCGAACTTCCCGACCGGATAAATCTCTTCTTCCCCTTCGTCCTCAATTACGAATGTGAACGAATACAGTTCTTTCAGGGCGTCCTCATACTTTTGGCGTTCCTGTGCGCTTTCCGATTGACGTGAATGTCCTCGCATGTCAATCATTTCATAGTCGCTTGATTCAAGACCTGGTTTTTCTTTAGTATTTTTTCCCGTTAAATGAGATTCAATGATTGTGCAAAAATCATTCAATCTTTTTTGTTCCTGCTCTATAACAGCCGTCACTTTCATGAACCTCCTCGCTTACCACTCTATTTTTTCTTTCGTTATGTGATTTCTATACGTGGCCATTTAATATTCTGTTCTTTAAAATTTCTCTTTAAATATTGCAAATCACTCGTATAAACAAGATGAGCATTTTTATGATGCTTATGTAAATTTGAAATACCGAACAATAAATCGACAGTTCTTTGCAGACCTAATTCAGGAATGCACTTTCTAACTAAAATTTCTCTTCGTTTTTTCATTGAAATAGATGTGACTTTAATATATCCATAAGCAGCTAATTCACTTTTTTTATTTAGTTGAAGTGGGACTTTTTTATAGAAGGTATCTTGAATCATATTTTCAATCACTATTGTTTCTCGATTCGTTAATTGCAAATAACTCAGTATTTTATCTAACATACGAGCGTTCAATTCTTTTCGGTCCCAATCTTTTAAGAACATCCCATATGGAGTCACAGCGCGATACGGTAATTTTAATCCGAGCATTCGTCCATAGAAACTAATGGCATCTTGTTCAGCAGGGATTCTACTACTTTGATTAAATTTTTCCTTATACTGTTGTTTTGAAAAACATGAAAAGTAAAAACGTATAATTCTAAAATAGATAATTGGGTGAATCTCTTTATGCAGATCTGGTAAATCGCGTATCACATTAAAGTTTTTCAATATCCATGTATTAAAAGACGTACCACCCGAATAATGGATGACTTGCAATAGTTTTAAAAATTGATTCAACCTTCCCTTCTGTTTATTTAATGATTTTCGTTTACTTAATAAGTCATCTAACTCCCGTTCAATGAGGATAAAGCGACCAGTCTCTTCGAAAGTTTGAAGAATGTGTGTCATTTGAACATCAATTGACGTTACATTCGTATCATTTTGTCTCATTGGATGGACTAATTTTTCTTTATGCTCTTTATTGCGAAATTGAATTGTATAAGATGTTTCATACTTCGATTCAGAAATACTAAATTGCATCTTTTTCTTTAGTTCGTCTGGATTGAAGCGTGTTTCAATCTCAAGGCATCGTTCCTCCCGAGATATTAATATTTGAAACATATTTGAACGATGCAATGTCACTTTATCTAGAGTCGCGATGTGGAATAATTGATTGTTAATTAATCTACTTTCAGTCATATTTTGAAAACAGACGCTAACTGTTCCAATTCCAATATTTACTTTTAATTGGTCCGTTATATAGTCAATAGGTATCTTTTGTATAGTAGATTTCTGATATTTAAACACTAACTCTCCCCTTTCATTTAATCGAACGTTGCTAAATCCCAATGTGTCACAATCCCCAATAATGATTGATTTGACTTCCCTGATTCAGTAATCAATAGTGCCTCTAGTTTTCGTCCTTCATTTGCTGCCTGTAAAAAATAATCTTTCGCTTCATAGATAGTGTTTCTTTTTGAAATAAAGCGATACGTCTCAGCAAGTTCATCGACGGAAAGAAGATCACTCACTTTAGTCTCTTCAAATGAAATAAGATCTTCCTTAACCTTTGATGCCAACCAATTTGTGATACCGCTCTCAGTAACAAGTGAAATAAACTCTCCCTTAGAATTAAATACAGGAAATTGAGAGTACTGAAACTGTTGAACGAACTGAAGCATTTTACTCATCGAATCCGATTCATTCAATGAATAGACGTCACAGAAGAAGTTATTCATTCGCTTTGGAGAACGTAACTTCTCTTCAATTTCAATAATTTCACTCACAATTTTCTCGTGCGGTTCCGCAATAGGCTCACCGTTCAATCCACTCCCATGTTGAATTGCGTTGCGCAAGCGTCCAAAACTTTTGAGCCGCTCCGCTTTTTGTCGAATCAAGGGATTCTGTTTAGCGGCTTGATCCACAAGATAAGAAAACGAAATATGCTCTTCTTGTCTTAATTGCTGACGCAACATCGTTTCAATGTTATGGAACCGATCTAAGAAAATAACGGATTTTTCCATCAGATACCTCCATGTTTGAAAACCTGATCTCAACGCACCACAAACTCTTCTTGCTTAACAGTTTTCCATGCTTCACCGTCATACAATTTAAACAACTCGCTAGCCAATTGGTAATTCCGCTCAAATGCTACGTTACCTAGATTAAAGAATGGTTTTGTAGATTCGCTCCAATTCCACAACACACGCTTGTCTTCTCTAATTGGCATTTGTCGATCTTCTAACAATGCAGTGAGCGCTTTGCGTTCTATCGGCTCAGAGTATCCAAGCATCGCATAGAGGAAGTATGAGTACTCCGTCTCATCAAAATTCAAGACAACGACATGTGCATTATGTTCGTTAATAAACCACATCATTATCCGATACTGTTCAAATAACAACGGTGCTAAAAGCGTACTTTCAGGATGGCTACCATTCAAGATTGATTTCGTTAATCGGGAACACTTTAATCGATGAGGTAACCGTAAAGCTGGGAAAGTAGGGATCGCTAGTACATTCGTTTTAACTCCAGCTAGTCGAAAGAAACGTTCGATTTTTTGATCAAAAGCATGTCTTGTAGTCGAACTACTTTTTCCTTGTTCATATATGAGAGACGCCCATGTCAAAAACTGTTCTTCGTCCAAATTCTGATTGATTGAATTAGGGTTAAGTAGCATTCCACCTTCTCTATACTCAAATTCCTGAGTTCGATTTAATGGAGATTGACCACCCCATATAATGACACGAACGTCTTCGACATCTTGTGGGATAAAATGTGGAGCTGGTGCGTTACTACCTTCATATATGAATGGTATTAACTCTCCCCAAATCTGAATCAATTCTTCGTTCATATTTAACAAACTATTGGATTCTTGACGTGAATTCCAAAGGCCCGGATCAAAGCGCCATGTGTGAAGCGTATCTTGAATGAAGTAGGGATGTTTGTACAGAATTGACTCGACCGTTTTCGGTGAATATGGATATTGCTGTTGAACCTCTTCAATTAACTTATCCACAGGAACGGGAGATTTCTGTTTCAATAAATAGTTTACTAAGAGTGAACGTGCGCTTGGATGTTCGATGGATGGATCGAGTTCTTGTAGACGGTTAAGCCGCTCAGCTTCGAGTATATCCTCTGGTAGATACGGAGCCAATCTGACAGTCGCTTTACCCTCCTGAAGATTCTCGAATATCATCTTTTGCCCCGGTTTAATTCGATGTTCAAAGAGAAAATCGCTAAAGCTGTGGCTTCCTGCCTGACCTTTTGCGTTCATGGTAAGGATAAAAGGACTCGACTGATTTAATACCTCTAACTGTCCAGCGGCAAAATACTTTGCCAACTCACCAGACACCTGAAACGTAGAATTTCTTCGTTCGAGTGTAGATAAACGAACCGTCACACGATTATTGGCTGTACGTTCACGTTTATTTGGTTCGGTAACGTTTAAGCTCTGCTTTAGTCGTGGCGATGGAATTGGAGAAATAATTGTTTTCCCTCGCGTTTTATTTAAAGTGAGATCTAGTAGTTCTTTAGGTTTGGAATCATCATAAATAATTGTGTTTTGAGAAATAACAATATTTCGTTCCATCTTTAAAACTTGTCTCAACCCTTCATAATAAGCAGAGAATATATTTTCATATGGCTGTTTTCGAAAATATTTTTGAATCACTTCTCGAATTTTAATTGGTGTTTCACGATTCCGTTTCAGGTGCTCAACAATGGCGCCTTTCTGTGCTTCAATTTCTTCAAGAATATCTGGTGAAACGGTGATGTTGTAATCCATTGGTGGATTATCATAATCATTTAAACTAATCCGTTGATAAGATGTCTTGAAACGAGAATCTACTTTAGGAAAGAACAAGACGTTAGAATCTTGAATGTCATAGTATGATTTTACTTTTGCAATCACATCATGTCTGACGATATTTTCAAGCTTATTCTTGTACATATAGCGATGGACCAAATCATTTAGCAATTGCCATTCGCTAAGAATGACATACTGTGCGTCTTTATGCCCGTGCTTTCCGTTTAAAACAATAAATCGAGGGTCTTTATATAAACTTGCTATTTTGTTTTTCAAGTTATTACTCATTAAAATAGGTTCTCGGTTTTGACGTAGTTCACGCTCAAGCGAGTCAAATTGTGACGAAGGATCATTTTTTCGTCTTACATAATCTCCTTCGCTAATGACTGACGGTACGTTTGCTTCTAACGCTGTAGTTAAATTCCGTACAGCATCTTCTCGCTTACAGCCTCGCCCTGAATCCCAAATCATCATCAAATATTCAATTAATTTCTCTCGCGTCAATACGTCAGTGTGAAGTGAGTTAAATGCCAACTGAATATAACTAATATTTGAAGAGACTACCCCTGAAGATTCCATCATTTCCCCTCGCCCCCTTTATTCAAATGTTTTACAATTAAATTATATAAGAAAGGGGCAAAATAATGAATGATATTATCCAAAGCCTAGTTAATTTTTTATCAGGTAAAGATAATCAACAAGCCTCGATTGATGAGGTATTAGATTTACTTGAAGATGAGTTCATCGATTTGCGACAACTTCGACAGATTTTAACACATCAATCGCAAATTCAAATGAATGAGGAAACTCTTCAATTAATTAGTCAGAAGAAGCAATCTACACAAGCTAAAGCTTTTACACCTAAACAACGAACTGCACTCGTTGAAAACCTAGAAAAAAGATTGATAGGACCACAAAATGGTGAATATGAAACACTCAAAGCTGCACCAAGTTCTTACTATTTGACCGGTCGCCTCTTTCCATATGGTGCCTCATCTAACGTCATTCATGAAGAAGAAACGGATCAACCTTTAAATGAAGTGGAAGGCATTACTGTTGAAGGTGAAGCCATTGAAGAAATCATTACTTCTCAAGACCAATTCCGTAATTCAAGCATGGGCGTTAGTTTCATTTTAAATGACATTACCCCACTAACTTGTCACATCAATTGGGCTCGTTATGAATCCGTAGAAGAAGACAGCTCTTTTCATTACAAGCGGCGTCCGTTCTCAAAAACTATCTCACTCGATTTAAAACAAAGTGGTGAACTGTCAGTCGACTTAGATTCAAACCTACTTTTAAAATGGTATGTTCGCTCAGGTAAATCAGGGTTAGACATTAGTCTTTATCTCGTCCATAGCTTGGATTTGAGTTCAACTAACCGTTTTCCGAGACAAGACGAAATCATCTTCCAACCGCAACTATCGTTTAGCATTAATAAGCAGTCGATTGTGCCTCGTCCTGCTTACGGCATGAATAACTTAATTAACTTCTTATATCGCGAACGAACTGTACCGATTATCGGTCACCAAATCGGTACAGATTGGTCTGTAGATGATACAACCTACTACTTCACAACAACATGGTTACCAAAAGAAGAAGTGCCACTTGTCGAGCATCAACGTTTGACAGATACGTCGTTTAATATGCTCGATTTGGCTAAACAGCCTAAAGATGAAGTCATTTCTCGATTAAACAAATTACCAGATGCGTATATGGAATGGATTAGGGATGAATCAGCGAAGTTAGATGGACTTAGCGAAATGGATCAATCCTTACTTTTACAACAAGTTGAACAAGCAAGAGAAACTTGCTCGCGTATGTACGATGGCATTCGTCTTTTGGAGACGAACGACAAAGCATGGACCGGTTTCAGACTCTCGAACTTAGCGATGCATATTCAACGCGAGCAAGGAATCCATGCCTCGGTCTATAAAGAAACAGGACGATATGATTTTGAACCCGTTAAAAGCGAATGGCGTTTATTTCAGTTAGCCTTTATTCTCATGAACTTACCTAGTAGTTTTGACGAGCAACATGAAGACCGTCAGCTTGTCGACTTGCTGTGGTTTCCGACCGGTGGAGGTAAAACGGAAGCTTATCTCGGTCTAGCAGCGTTTGTGATGTTTGTTCGCCGCTTAAAGAATGATGTTAGCAATCCAATGAGTTATGGTGGCATGAGTGTCATGATGCGCTACACACTCCGCTTACTAACCATTCAACAGTTCCAACGCGCGACACTTCTTATATGTGCCATGGAAGCAATTCGTCGACACGAAGATACTTACTCAAAACAGATTTCTGATATTCAATCAGCAGATCTAGGCACCGTCCCGTTTTCAATTGGACTTTGGATCGGAAGTGCATCTACACCAAATAATTATGATGATGCAAAAATTGCTCTCCAAAAACTAGAAAGTAACGAGCCTCTCGAGAACGGTGAGGTCGGAAACCCGATGCAACTTAGCCATTGTCCTTGGTGTGGTGAGAAGTTAAATGTACAATGCTATTCTGTCGATCGGAGTAAAGCGACAATCAAATGTCCAAAGGCAAGATGCACGTTTCATAGTGGTATACCAGCTTATACGATTGACGAGGCGATTTATGACCATTTACCGTCACTCGTCATTGGAACAGTCGATAAACTAGCACAAATCGCTTGGCAACCACGAATTGGCGAATTGTTTGGTCGCAAATCATCCTATCGAGCCTCTAGTAATAAGTTTATAGGTGATTCTCCGACACAAGATTTGACTCAGCAACAGACTTGGCTCCCACCTGCGGATCTCGTAATTCAAGATGAGCTACATCTATTAAATGGTCCGCTGGGCTCTTTAACAGGATTATATGAGTTTGTGATTGAGGAGCTTATGGGCTTCGGGGAATCAAAACCAAAAATAGTAGCTTCAACTGCTACAATCAGTGGGGCAGAATCTCAGATTCGAGGGCTATATGACCGCCCGGCAAATCAATTCCCTGTCTATATTCAATCACCTGACGACTCATTTTTCTCTAAAACAGTTCCGATTGATGAGAAACCAGGACGTCTGTATGTAGGAGTTTCTTCGCCAGGCGTCAGTATGAAAATCCATACAGTGAATGTATATGGAGCGCTAATTGCAGCGACTCGGAAACAAGAAAAGCAAGCAGAACTCGATCCGTATTGGACCGTCGTCGGATATTTCAATACCATACGTGAATTGGCCGGAACGAATACAATGTTTTATGACGAAATTCGAACCTATCTTCAGGCAAATGAAGTTGAAGAACCATTACTCGATTTCGAAGAGTTAACGAGTCGCAAAAAAGCACAGGAAATTCCTGAATTATTAGCTCGAATGGAACGAACATTTGAGAATGATGAAGTATTGGATGCTGTGCTATGTACAAATATGATTTCAGTTGGAGTTGACGTCAACCGCCTTGGCTTGATGGTTGTGCATGGTCAACCGAAGACAACTGCTGAGTATATTCAAGCTACAAGCCGAGTTGGGCGTCAACACCCTGGTATTGTCGTGACAATTCTGAATCCTCGACGGACACGCGATTTGTTCCACTTTGAGCAGTTCAAATCATTTCATCAGTCGTTCTATCAATATGTCGAACCTACAAGTGTCACACCATTCTCAAAAGGTGCATTAAAACGTGGAATTACTGGTGTTCTCGTGGGATTAATTCGTCAAACGATGACCTCACCTCCTATTTCAAAAGCCAATAGTGCAGGTCAATTTAACTTAGATGCCGTAGATGCTTCGATGATTGATCGCTTCGTTGCTCGAGCTAAATCTGTTTACGATTGTTCAGAAACAGAAACTCGTCAGCTCGTCAGTGAAGTGTTAGATACATGGGAATCACTCGCTACTCGTACAAATCACGAACTAGCCTATCGGCAAAAAATTGTGAATGGTAGACCGATGAATACGTCACATCATTTGTTGAAGTACTTTGAAGAAACACCTTATACTCACGAGGCGATGTTTGCACTCACTTCTTTACGTAGTGTGGAACCTGAAATTAAAGTGGAAGAGGAGGTCAATCGCTATGACAGCTGGTGATTCAAAGCATTCTTATCAACGTGGCTCAATTCGAGCGGCTCAATTACTTCATCACTTTGGACCGGGAGCGATCGTTGATTTGCCGGATGGTAGTTTTATCACGAATGCAGTGGATCAATGGAAGTTTAAATACGGTCAAATTCGAGAGGAAGATCATGATGCTGTCATGAGCGCATTCAATCAGAAGCCGATTCGCCTACTAAATAGCAACCCCGAAGCAATCCGAACGAAAGTATCACGTTTTCCAATCTGGCGCTTCTGTCCGAATTGTGGATCCATGACAGATCAACCGAGACGTACGTTTTGTACGAATCCAAAATGTGAACCTCTTGGAGTGAAATATGCGCCGATGCGTTTTGTAACGGTATGTCGTAAGGGACACATTAGCGATTTCCCTTGGGTAAAGTGGGCGCATCAAGGACATGATGTTTGCGATAAGCCTCGTTTACGATTGATGACAGATAAGGGGACGCTATCGAGTTCTTACAAAACAATGCGAATTATATGCATGAATTGTGAAGCACCTCCCGTTTCTTTAGCAAGAATCAAAGAAAAAGGAGAGCTCGAACGCGTCACGGGTAAAAAATGCGCTGGAACCAAACCATGGATTTTACATCATCAAGTCGAGACTTGCGATGCTGAAATGACAGTGGCTTTGCGTGGAGAGACAAAACTACACATTCCAAATGTCCAAAGCGTGATTACACTTCCACTTAAAACAGCAAGTTCTGAAGCGATTTATCAAGAAATCGATAAAAAATATGAGTTATTTAAAAATACATGGTCAAATTTTTCCTCAGAACAAAAAATCGTCATGTTGAAAGGCATATTAAGTGACGGAGATTGGACAGAAAATGATATTCAAAAAGGAGTTCATTACTTAGACTCTAATCGACAATTGGACGACATTTCTTTTGGTTCTATTAAGCAACGTGAACTTAGTGCATGGAAGCATACGAAAACTGCGCCACTCCAAGAAAAAGATTGCCAAGCGGAGCGGGTGCCTGTTCCCGAAGACTGGACGGACTACATCAGTCACATTACACGTGTAGATTTGATGCGCGAAGTCCGTGCCTTGACTAGTTTTAATCGTTTGAAATATGCCGATTCATTCGTCGAACGTAAAGCAGGAGATGGTGTTTCCATCTTTAAAAATCATACAAACTGGTATCCAGGAATCGAAATTTTTGGCGAAGGGATATTTATTGAATTAAATCCAGAGATGATTGAAGAATGGGAAAGTCGCGACTCTGTAAAGCGTATCTTTGAAAGTCAGTTAGCAAGATTTCAACAAAAACGTCTGAAACGTGACCAAGCTGAGATCGAATTATATCCGCGTCACATCTTGCTTCACACATTTGCTCACGCTTTAATTCGAGCGTTCGCTGAAACGAGCGGTTATTCTTCTACCTCCTTACGGGAACGATTATATTTTGAGAATGGTGCTGCCTCTGTACTAATCCATACGGCCGAAGGTGACTCTGAAAGCAGTTTAGGAGGATTAATTGAACTCGCCAAGCCAGAGAAGATGTCATTGATGTTAAAGCGTGCCATTGAATTGACGGAGTACTGCTCCTCAGACCCGACTTGCCTGGAAGGTGGACAAGATCGCAAAGCTGCAGCATGCCATTGTTGTTTGTTCTTAAGTGAGACATCCTGTGAATGGAACAATGAACTGTTAGATCGGCGGACACTTCATCCAAAGTTATCGGATGATCATCTTGCGTTCTTTGATCTATAACCTGTCGTCAGTAAAAGGCAAGATACAAGAATGGTGCGAAGACTTTATGTGAGTCTTCACACCATTTTTTAATTATTCACTTCCCCATACACTTCATTCATCATATCTTCCATAATCACCGTTTTAAACTCATCGTTTTCTAAGATTTTCAGGAAGAACTCTTCATTGCTACTCATTCGGTCAATGACGAAGTTGATGAACGTCTTCTCGAATGCGAATTTAAAATTCTCTTTTGTATTGTTCTTTGCCTTTTCACGAATATCTTCACTATTTAACATATCCTCTTTTACTTGCTCACGCGAAAGAAAATCTGTTTCCGTGAATTGTGTGCCAAAGCGTTCATTTAATTTGTCTAATACACTCGATAAGCGGACCTTCTCGTCATCTCCTGCAACACCTGACCCATGCTTCTGAGGGCTCAAGTCATATCCTCCGGTTTTCTGGAGCTCGATGCCACCTTCAAACACTTTTTGGTTGCGATAGTATTCAAGCGTCACATCATCAGCCAAGTAAACATCTTTGTCATCCCGACCTCGAGGTAACTTACGGAGTAAGTACGTCAGATAAATATATAACTTGTGTAAGTCCAAATCGATGAACGTAATGACTTGTAAAATGAATCCATATGTTCGTGCAAACTTAGTAGCTACTTGTTTAAATGCATCCTGTTCCTCGTTTGAAAGGTTTTTGAATCGGTCTACACCTTTATCAAGAATCGCATTCAACTCAATCTGAGCTTTTGTGGACTTGTTCGCTCCACCTGTCACTTCAAGTTCGTTGACCCTTTGCACTTCTTCGGTCGTAAATAATTGATATGGTTCGATTTCAGCCTGCATATCATACAAGATGTTCGGGTCAGTCACTTCAGATAAGCTCGTCGATTCATAATAAGGTTGGAACGATGCCTGAATTTCTTCTGGTTCATTTACAAAATCTAGTACGAATGTATCTTCTTTACCGGGGCAAGTCCGATTCAAACGAGACAAAGTTTGAACCGCCTTTATACCGCTTAACGGTTTATCTACATACATCGTGTGGAGGAGTGGTTCATCAAATCCAGTTTGATATTTTTCCGCTACTAGCAAGACCTTATATTCATCGGAGTTGAACTTTTCCGGGAGCTCTCTTTCTGAAAACTGATTCATATCCGGCTCTGTGTAATTGAGTCCACCGTCTTGAACAGTTCCGGAAAACGCCACCACTGTTTTCAAGTCATTGTACCCCATCTCATTAATATAACGATCAAAGGCGATTTTGTAGCGTACGGCGTGCAATCGGCTCGCCGTTACCACCATTGCTTTGGCTCTACCTCCGATTTTACGCTGTACAAAATTCCGATAATGCTCAATGATAATTTCTGCCTTCTGCGCAATACTATGTGGGTGCAGAGACACGTATTGAGCCAATTTCTTCGTCGCTTGCTTTTGCGAGACTTCTGGATCATCGTCTACGGTTTTCGCAATCTTCCAAAACGTCTTGTACGTCGTGTAATTCTCGAGGACATCTAGAATAAATCCTTCTTCGATTGCCTGGCGCATCGTATACTGATGGAATGCTGCCGGTTTACCGTCTGGACCGACTGTTCCAAACTTTTCTAGCGTCTTTGGTTTTGGGGTAGCCGTAAACGCGAAGAATGACACATTATCTTGTTTCCCACTCTTCATGATAGCTTCTACGATTTTCTCATCGACATCATCCAAGTTATCCTCGGCAATCCGATCTTCTTCGTATGCTGCTTCTAACGTCTTATCGGATAAGACGTTTGTCAGAGCGGTCGATGCTTTACCACCTTGAGAGGAGTGCGCTTCATCAATGATGACTGCATACTTTTTACGTTCTAGTCCCGCCACCTTTTCTAAAACGAACGGGAACTTTTGAAGCGTCGTAATGATAATGCGTGTCTCGTTGTTAATCGCACGTGCGAGTTGGTCAGAGTTTTTATCAATCGGCTCAACCATCCCTGCTTTATGCTCCAACTGATAAACCGCATCTTGCAACTGCTTATCTAAGACGCGCCGATCTGTAATGACGATGACGCTACTAAAAATCGATTCGTTGTTCTCGTTATGTAATTTCGCCAATCGATGGGCGAGCCATGAAATCGAGTTCGTTTTCCCTGAGCCAGCAGAGTGTTGGATTAGATAGTTACGACCGACGAGATGACGAGATACATCTGTCTCGATTTTACGAACTGCATCCAATTGATGAAAACGAGGGAAGATGAGCATTTGTCGCTCTCCAATAATCTCACCGTTCGAGTCCTTAATATCATCTTTTTTCACGAAAATGAAACGATAAAGGATATCAAGGAGACTGTCAGGTGCTAAAATCTCATCCCACAAATAATGTGTCCGATAATTGCTGTCCTGAGGCAAAGGATTTCCTTTGCCTCCCTGATTCCCTTTATTGAAAGGTAAGAAATAGGTTTTCCCTTTATCGAGTTTTGTCGTCATGAACACTTCGTCCGGATCCACAGCAAAATAAACTGCCACTCGTTCGTTAAACTTAAACAGTTGCTCCCAAGGATCTCGATCATTTTTTAACTGTTTCATCGCATGTTCCACCGTTTGATTCGTTAGCGGATTCTTTAGCTCCATCACGACTAGTGGTAGACCGTTTAGGAACAACACCATATCCAAACTATTGTTATGCTTGTCGCTGTAATAGACTTGGCGAGACACATTAAAACGGTTCAATTGATATTGCTCGTTCAACGTCTTGTTCATATCCGTTGGTGGCTTATTATAAGCAAGGTTTAACGTCACACCACGATCTTTAATTCCTTTACGTAAGCACTCGACTAGCCCTTGCTTATGCAGTTGATCTTTAATGCGCTTTAGCACTTCTTCTTTGTAAGAAGGACCATACGACTTCTCAAGCGTACGCATGCGTTTTTCCTGTGTATCCTCTAAGAACGCAAACAGTTCCTCTACGTCGATAGCATGCTGCTTAAAAGCTTTACTTGCGTCACCTTCCAGCACGCGTTTTTTATAGCCATTCGCAATTAACTCAACTTCAATATTCGATTCGAATCCTTTTTCTGAAGTATCCATCGCCATTACAACTCACCTCACTTAATCAAGTTCCATATCACGTACGTCAATCTTGCCTGTAACTGCTTCGTAAATTAGGGCTTGGCGGTATTCTTTTAGATTGTTAATTTGGTTTTCTATATTTCTAATTAAATTTAGTATTTCATCAGAAGAATGTTCAATATAACGTACAATTTCACTTTGTTCTTCAATAGAAGGTAAAGGAACTTTTAATGGATTAATTTGTTTATTGTTAATTTGTGGAATCGTTGAAGTATCAGCTATATCTCCTAATTTTCTTGCCCATAAAAGATAAGCTAAATATTTAATCTTAAGTTCTTTTTTAGGTACGATAGCCATAAGATTAGAGTCAATATAACAGTCCTCATAAATAACTCTCACCTTATTTGTAAAAATAGCAGCTCCCCTCTTTGGAATTAAAATTTTCTTTCCCGTAATTGGTGGAGTATTGTTTTCTACCATTCCATTAGATTTACTTAAAACTAACTTGCCTTTGTCCATATTCAAATCATTGACTTTGAAAAAAGGTGCAGTAAAATAACCACCTGATATTTCAACACTTCCAAAAATCGATATATACCAACCTAACTTAACATTTTTCCATTTTTCTGGAATTTCACCTATCCACTTAACACCTGAATCTTTCATTTTTACATTCGGATTTAACCCTTTTGTTACCGCTTCTGTGATGATTGATTGGCGTTGTTGTTCTAATAAATCAATGTATTTTATCTTTTTAGCAATAAGCCCGTCTATATGTGCAACATTGTTCTCTAAATATTTTATGATGATTTCTTGTAATTTAAGACTAGGCAGTGGTAAAAATAAATTTGCGTATTTTTCTGCACTAACATTTTGAATAGTAGCTTGAATTGTATTTTCTGCAATCCATGCCGCATACTTATTTGTCTGTGTGTAATAAAAAACGAACTTTGGCAAACACTTCTTTAAATCCACCTTTAATTTTATTAAATACCCTGCATAACAAGCCGGTTCACCCGTTTCGTGAATATAAGCTTTACCGACAGTTGCTCCACTACGTGCAAATAAAATATCACCTTTTCTCAATAAATATGGTTTGGCTTTTTCCCACTCTAGAGACTTAAAAGTGTCTTCTTTCAAATTACCTTCTGAATTTAAGTCTGTTATTCGAATGTATCGTGGTAAGTCTCTATCATCTAATTCTGCTGATTCATTTGCACCATACATTAACTTTTCATCTGCAATGAATTTCATTCTGACTAATGGATACGTCATTTACCCATCACCTTCTTTAACTGCTCCGCAATCTCCGTTTCTAACGTACGAATTTCATCCATAATTTCTGCTGAGCTACGCAATGCTGTGTATTTATAAAACTGGCGAGTGAATGGAATCTCGTACCCAATTTTTGTTTTCGTTTCGTCAATCCATGCATCAGGTACGTGCGGTAACACTTCACGAGCAAAATAGTCTTCAATCTTTTCTTTTAACGGAACGATTTCTGTATCACGTAAATCTGAATCAGGCTCGATTTCCGTTTTGTTCTTCATGCATACATCAGCTGTTTCATCTTTTTCAGCAAGACCTGCTAAAATCGCTTTTAATACAGGTGCTCCAATCTTGATGTCTGCTTCTTTGAAAGCAGCTTTTAACACCTTCGTAAACTCATCACGATTTTTATATACTGTATCGCTCTCTAATGTACGTAACACATATAAAATTTGTGTTTGTAGCTTCTTCCCTTCTTCAACTTCAAAGTGACCTGCATCGCCTTTCTTCTTTGATGTTGCTAAGTTCACGAACCCTTTTTCTTCAGCAACACGTGCTAAACGCTCTTCGCTCACTTGGAAGTTCAATCGTAACGGGCGTTCTACTGTAATTTTCGAATAACCAAAGTCTTCATTATCGAAAATCTTTACATTTTCATGTGGCTGCGCATCCCCGTATAAACGCACGATTTCATTGATTTGTTCTTCTGTAATTTCATTACGCTTGCTACCCATAGATTTTTTCATCTTTTTCGAGAAGTCTACCGCATTAACTAAGCGCACTTTTCCTTTATGAAGTGGAGACTTATTATTTGTTAGGATCCAAATATACGTTGAAATACCTGTGTTGTAGAATAGATCATTTGGTAACGCCACGATACCTTCTACTAAATCGTTTTCTAGAACATATTTACGAATTTCACTTTCACCAGAACCAGCATCTCCTGTAAATAAAGGAGATCCGTTCATAATAATGGCCAAACGTGAACCTTGTGGATTTTCAGGTGTTACAGGCTTCATTTTCGATAATAAATGCAATAAAAATAGTAGTTGTCCATCACTCGTACGAGGTGTCCCTGGACCGAACCTTCCACTGAAACCTTGTTGCGCATGTTCTTCTTTGATTGGTTTCTCATATGATTTCCAATCAACTCCATAAGGAGGGTTCGAAATGAGATAATCAAATTTTTCACGAGAGAACTGGTCGTTGGACAATGTATTTCCTAAACGAATATTTCGTGCATCTTCACCTTTAATGAGTAAGTCTGCTTTACAAATCGCATATGATTCTGGGTTGATTTCCTGTCCGAAAAATTCTAAGTGCGCCGTAGGGTTTTGACTTGATAGATAATCTTGAGCTACAGACCCCATTCCGCCAGTCCCAGCAGCACAGTCGTACAATGTTTGTGTTAAACCCGGCTTGGTTAGAACACTTGCATCGTCATGTAAGAACAATAGATGGGTCATTAAGGTAATTACTTCACGAGGCGTATAATGGTCCCCTGCTTCTGCATTCTCATTAAATCGACGAATTAATTCCTCAAATACATAACCCATTTCAATGTTCGAAACAGTTTCAGGATGTAAGTCGATTTCGCTAAAGCGCTTAATCGTTAAATATAATAAGTTGTTTTGATCCAACTTATCAATTTGGCGATCAAAATCAAAATGATCCATGATATCTCGTGCCACTTTTGAAAAGCCATTTATGTAGTCGCGTAAGTTATCAGCGATATTATCCGAATCCGTTAATAACTTATTAAAATCATATTTGCTTGTATTGTGAAAATTTTGCTTAGAGATGCGATTCAAAATGGGTTCACGAGCCTCTTCACTCATTGATGAAAATCGATCAGCTTTTGCTAATACTTCTTCTTTCGTACTTTCTAACACACAGTCAAATCGGCGCAATACGGCTAATGGCAGTACAATTTTTCCGTAGTCTTCTGGTTTGTAAGGTCCACGTAAAACCTCTGCGATTGACCAAATAAAACTTACTTTGTCTTGAAAATTAATCATTTTGAATACCTCATTTTACATTTATTAAGAATCTGTCGTTTATAAATCTATTCTTTTCTATTTTTCTGGAAGATAACTTACACTAATTATAGTCTAATAGCAGTTATTTTGTAGCTCAAATATTCGTTTTTCGCAGTGCACTTTATCAGGGTTTTATTAAAATTCATATTAAAAAGGAGAAACTCTATAAACCGAGTTTCTCCCTTCAACTCTGAAGAATAGACTTACATCATACCGCCCATTCCACCCATACCGCCCATGTCAGGCATTGCAGGAGCGTCTTTTTCTGGCTTGTCTGCGATGACGGCCTCTGTTGTGAGGAACATCGCTGAAACAGATGCTGCGTTTTGAAGTGCTGAACGCGTCACTTTCGCCGGGTCGACGATACCATGTGCGATCATGTCGACGTATTCGCCAGTTGCCGCGTTGTACCCGACACCGACTGACTCGTTCTTGAGCTTTTCAACGATGACCGAACCTTCTTCACCCGCGTTTTCCGCGATTTGACGGACCGGTGCTTCGAGCGCACGAAGGACGAGTTTGACACCAGTCGCTTCATCCGCTGTCACTTCTGCAAGCAACGCACGAACAGCTGGGATGACGTTGATGAGTGATGTACCACCACCCGCAACAATTCCTTCTTCAACTGCTGCACGTGTCGCGTTGAGTGCGTCTTCAATGCGGAGTTTACGCTCTTTGAGCTCTGTCTCCGTAGCTGCACCGACTTTGACGACGGCTACGCCACCCGCGAGTTTCGCGAGACGCTCTTGGAGTTTTTCACGGTCGAAGTCAGACGTTGTCTCTTCGATTTGGTTACGGATCGTTTGAACGCGTGCTTTGATCGTTTCTTCGTTCCCTGCACCTTCAACGACAGTCGTTGTGTCTTTTGTGACGACGACTTTCGATGCGCGACCGAGCATGTCGAGTGATGCTGATTTGAGGTCGAGACCGAGGTCTTCTGTGATGACTTGACCACCTGTGAGTGTCGCAAGGTCTTCGAGCATCGCTTTACGACGGTCACCAAATCCTGGTGCTTTGACGGCTACCGCGTTGAACGTACCACGGAGTTTGTTCAAGACGAGTGTCGCGAGGGCATCGCCTTCGATATCTTCTGCGACGATCAAGATTGGCTTCCCTTGTTGCACGACTTGCTCGAGCACTGGGATGATCTCTTGAATGTTTGAGATCTTCTTATCTGTGATCAAGATGTACGGGTTGTCGAGTGACGCTTCCATCTTGTCAGAGTCCGAGATCATGTATGGTGACAAGTAGCCACGGTCGAACTGCATCCCTTCGACGACGTCGAGTTCAGTCGTGAAGCCGCGTGATTCTTCGATGGTGATGACACCGTCGTTACCGACGCGCTCCATCGCTTCTGCGATCAATTCACCAACTTCTTCGTCAGCTGCCGAGATGGCTGCGACTTGTGCGATCGCTTCTTTTGACTCGATCGGTTTTGAAATCAATTTCAATTCTTCGAGTGCGCGACGCACCGCTTTGTCGATTCCTTTACGAAGGATCATCGGGTTTGCGCCCGCTGTGACGTTCTTGAGCCCTTCACGAATCATCGCTTGTGCGAGGACTGTCGCTGTTGTCGTACCGTCCCCTGCGACTTCGTTCGTCTTCGACGCGACTTCAGCAACGAGTTTCGCGCCCATGTTTTCGAAGCGGTCTTCGAGTTCGATTTCTTTCGCGATTGTCACGCCATCGTTCGTGATGAGTGGTGAACCGAATTTTTTCTCGAGGACGACGTTACGTCCTTTTGGTCCAATCGTTACTTTGACTGCGTCAGCGAGTGCGTCGACGCCGCGAAGCATCGCGTGACGTGCATCTTCTGAGAATTTGATATCTTTTGCCATCGTTCATTTCCCCCTAAAAAAGTTTTTGAATAATGGTGCTTAGCCTACGATTGCGAGAATATCGCTCTCGCGAACGATTAAGTACTCTTTTCCATCATGCTTCACTTCGGTACCTGCGTACTTCGAGTAGATGACCAAATCATTTTCTTTCACGTCGAGATCGATGCGCTTGCCTTCGTCTGTCACGCGGCCTGTTCCGACTGCGACGACTTTCCCTTGTTGTGGCTTTTCTTTCGCTGTATCAGGAAGCACGATGCCCCCGATCGTCTTTTCTTCTTTCTCCACGACTTCGATGATGACACGATCGCCTAGTGGTTTTAACATGGAAAAACCCTCCTCCGAATATGAATGATGTAATGTGTATCGTAAGGTTTTAGCACTCAGTTAAAAGGAGTGCTAACACTGATTAGTGTAGTATGTGTCGATAAAAAAATCAAGGGGGATACATTAAAAAATGCTCTTACTCGCGGTCAAGAGAACTTATTTGTTACAATGAGAAAAAGGTAGGTTCACTCTTATGATTAAGGACGTGTTGAATTGGCTACACTAAACTCAAACCAATCGATAAATACCCGTTTTTCGATGGCGCCTAACATTCGTCTCCGGCACCTCACCCCGATTTTACTATATGCGTTCGTCCAACTGTTCCCGCTCGTGATTAGCGAAGTGCGACCGGAATGGTTAACAGAAACGTTCGTCGGGCTCTGGCTCGCCATCGGATTCGGTGTGACGATTGTTCTGTCGATTTTACTCATCTGGCCGGACTTGAAACAATACAAGGCGCAAGGCATTCAGTCGAACTTGAACGACACGGTTAAATGGATCGGGCTCGGAATTTTGATGCAATATGGACTTGTCATCGTGGCGAACTTGATTGAGACGGCCATCTCTGGTGAACTGGTCGAGTCGATGAACACACAAAATATTGCCGAGATGGTGGAAGTCATTCCACTCATGATTTTGCCGGTCGTCTTGCTCGGACCGATTATTGAAGAGATTCTCTTCCGTCATATTTTGTTCGGAAACTTGAACGCTCGCTTCGGGTTCTGGATTGCTTTTGGGGTCAGTTCGATCCTATTCGCGCTCATCCACCAAGACAATCGGTTCCTCGTGTATATCGCGATGAGCTTCGCGTTCTCATACGCGTATGCGAAAACGAGACGCTTAATCGTGCCAATCGCCATCCACGCGTTCAACAACGCGCTCGTGATGCTCGTACTATTTTTAATGTAGAAATGAGGTGGCAGTTATGCCGCGACAATTAAAAGTGATGATGCTCTTCAGTCTCTCGTTCGGTGTGTTGTTCACCGTCCTCGCGTACTTCTCGGTACAAGAGTATGGGTTCAGCTTCTGGACGTACTTCATCATCGCCGTCGCCGCTTACGACTTTTTCAAAGTGTATCAAATCTTGGCACTCGCCCGAAAAGTCAAAAAAGAAGGCACGGACAAATCCGCATAACGAAACCCCGAGTCTTACGAGCTCGGGGTTTTTATTGACCTCTTACAGAAGATATTGAACACTAATTCGCTTTCCATGATTATAATTACATTATTAAGTATAAAATGGGAATTGGAGCTGGTATTATGTTTAAAAATCTTATGAATAACTTAGCTGTTACTGTCCCAATCGAGGCGTCATTACTTCAATCTTTTCTAGATCCAAAAATTAAGGAACTATCGGATGTCACTGTTGCAGTGACGGACGGACAACTCATCTTAAGTGGGACCAAAAAAGTTGGAGTATCCTTTTTTTCAAAAGATGTACGTTTTAAATTAACAGTTGTACCTAAAGAAGCTTTAGGACGAAAAATTGTCTTCTCAGTGGTCAACGTTGAACCGACTGACAAAGAGATGTTTAATGCTATGTTTTTAAACCACGATCCCTATATTTCCTATGATGCTCGCACTCTCACTCTAGATTTGAGTACGATGGGAATTCTTCAAAAAGTAAAGGTTGGAAACATTAAATCTCTTGCCCTAGAAGAAGGTCGTATCATTTTAATTGTTGGTGCCTAAATCAAAATCATTATTGCGTTCCTGATTATTGAAACGATATGAGATGTTTACTTTATTTTTCATCATCCCCGAGTCTTACGAACTCGGGGTTTTTCTTATCGTTGTCACTTTCGATTGATCCTGTATTTCTTCTTGATAGACACTCCGAATGAGCAGTCCACGCAGACCGAACAACACACCTAATGCGACATAAATGACATCAATCAATGAGATTTGTGGTTCATCAATAAAGAAATTGATGATAATGCTAATGACCAACAATCCATAGATTGTGATGCTCATGAGTGTCGCATCGACTTGTCTCATAATTCTCTTCGTCACCTTTTCCTCAAGCTTTTCAATCTCTTCGTGTCGATAACCATAAATCGCAAACCCTAGACCAGTGATTGACAAGGCGACGAATTCACCATCCCATAGCGCGAACAAAAACAGTCCTACAAAAAAGATCATGAACCCAATGAGTAACTTCTTACGCACCATACCCCTCCTTACGACGGAATCCATAGTTTTGCAAAATCAAAATAACCGAACAAGTCGACACAGACGTCTTTCAGCTCGACTGGGAACGGAATCGTCCGCTCCTCGTTATAGAGCGGGATGAAGTACGACTTCTCTTTCAACTCACGCTCAATCTCGCGGTGCAGGGGCAACCAGTCCTCAAACGGTAACTCGTCATACTGTTCGATCCGTTCCGCTATCCCCTCCATGTAAGGGAACACCTTATGCGGCGGCGAGTACTCGTTCGACATAAATTGTTCGAACCCGAGCGTCACGTTCCGCTCGAACACTTCCCCGTGAACGACCAGGTCGACATATTCATAATACGTTTTGTCGTGAATCGAATCTTTGAAGCTGATGGGCACGAACTCATAGGCAATCCCATGACGCGTCAACATCTCGGCAATCCAGTCGGTCGTATCGTTCGTATAGTCCGTCTGTTTGATTCGTATCGGACGGTCGAACGTGACGGGTACCCCTTTTGGAACATCATACGTCTCACTCAGCGAACCGAGAAAACCTCGGTCGTTCGGTGTTCTTCGCTCATTCAACGTCCCGATTTCCGGACGAATCTCCGCAATCAAGCGATGCATATAATGCCTCGCCTCTTCATTCGCGAACACACTATGCGGATGACTGTTTAAGATGACAAGCCCGAACCCGGACGGTGTCGAGATCAGTCCGGTCTCCTTGGAATCCCGCGACGAGATTCGATACGTCGGGTCATATCCGTCCGGCACTTTGATGAACTCGACACGATCTAAGAGCGCTCGGACTCCAAAATAGTTCTCGAAAGCGAGAAGGACCGTCTTCTCCTTGTCGTGGCGATCCAATTGAAACGGACCCGTCCCGACGCTCCCTTTCGCGATGCTCGTATGAATCATCGACAGTTTCGGGATGTAGGAATTTCGGCGCCGGTCGAGCGTGACATCGACGCGATACGTGCCGTTCGATGCGATGTGCCGGACGTGCCGGTACATATAGCGATACACATCCGACTGAACGAGTGTGCGTAAACTCTTCGTCACGTCTTTACTCGTCATGAGCGACCCGTCATGAAAACGGACGCCTTTCCGAAGAAACAAGACGAGCGTACTTCCTTGCCATTCGTAATGATGGGCAAGCTCTCCTGTGACCTCTCCGGACGCATCAATCATGAAGAGACGATTGAATACGTTTTGGACGAGGTGAGCGCTATGAATGTCAGCCGCCTCAAGCGGATGTGTCGTTAAAAAGTGACGACGGCGCGGAATGATGAGCGCATCGCTCGATGTTTGGACGTAACCGAACTTCTTCTCAAGCTGGCGCATGAAGCGCCCTGCCTGCGCAGGCGACCAGTCCCATTCGAGCTGACTCGTCACCGCCTCGACCGACTCTTTCTCCATGCGTTCGAGTAGCTGTTTCGCCAAGTCGCGCTCCACGTGTCGCAGCCATTCAAGTCGCGTCAAGTTTCCGCGACCGCGTCCGCTCGTATACGTGAGCCATCCTTCCTCTTGCCATCGTGCCAAATGACGCTTCGTCTGCTTCGGGCTTAAATGGATAGCTTCCGCCATATCAGAAATCGTGTACGCCCCGTCCCGACACTCTTTCCACAATCGAAATAAATATGCATCCACGTCGCATCCCCCTAAAAGTGGACATCTTTTCCCCATATCGTCCATTTTTCAAATCCATTGTCTTGTTTATCATACAGGTACAGAATGGAAGGTGACAAGATGAAATGGAAAGATATACCTAAGCCAATTAAAGTTCGACTCGTGACATCATTTTTCAATCGTTCGGTCTCATTCGCCATCATGCCGTTTATGGCACTCCTCTTTGTCAAAGCGTTCAATGAATTGATTGCAGGCATCTTCTTAGTCTCGCTCGTCTGTCTCGGATACGTCATCGGGTTAATCGGGGGATACCTCGCTGATAAATTTTCACGGAAGCGACTCCTCGTGTTGACGGCTAGCCTCACAGCATTCATGTTTCTCGTCATGACGCTCAGTCTTCAGTTCGACCAGATGATCGTCTTCATGATCGCCTATACGATCTTCACGGTCACAAATAACCTCGGTCGGCCGGCGATGAGCGCGATCATCATCGATGCGACGACGCCGGAGAACCGAAAAGCCGTATACGCGCTCGATTACTGGTTGATCAACTTATCGATCACGATTGGGACGGCGCTCGGAGGCTGGCTCTATGTCAGTAATCAGCTGTTACTGTTTTGGATTTTGACGTTCACGTCAAGCATGTTGCCGATTGCGTACGCCATCTTCCTTGAAGACACGAAACAGACGTGGACCTCACAAAAGCTCAAGCTCGTCTTCGTCGACGTGTTTCAAAGCTATCAAATCGCCTGGCGTGACCGCCCGTTCGTCAAAGTCGTCTTCGGCTCGATGTGTATCCTCGCCGCTGAGTTCTCGATGGGTAGTTATGTCGCCGTCCGACTCGCCGATTCATTTGAACCGCTCTCGTTCGAAGACTGGACGATCAACGGGGTGCGGATGATGAGTCTCATTCAAATCGAGAACACGCTCATCGTCGTCGCGTTGACGTTCTTCATTCAACGTCTCGCCTCACGCTTCTCGAATAAATACACATTACTCGGCGGGCTCGCGTTGTACACAATCGGCTACGCGGTCATCACGAGCGCGAACTCGATGATGCTCCTTCTCGGCTTCATGCTCATCGCCACGTTCGGAGAATTGTTGTACTCACCCGTATTGAACACGGAGAAGGCGAACATGATGCCAGAAGACCGACGTGGTGCGTACTCAGCATTTGCCGGAACGTCGTTCGCCGGTGCCGACTTCTTATCACGTTCGACGATTTTGATCGGGTCGCTTCTCACCCCGTTCATGATGAGCGTCTATATCGGACTGTTGGTCAGCTTCGGCTGCTTCCTCGTCTATAGCGGAATTTATGTAAAAGAAAAGCTCGTCCTACGACGAGCGGCTTCCTAAATAAAACCCATCCTTTCTCATGCGGAGGGATGGGTTTTAATCGAGCTGTTCTTGGTGCATGGCATAAATCAATGTCAACGCCCGGATACAAAAGACTGTCGAGAAGCCGTAAATGCTCAGCTCGAGCAATGAAATAGAAGGATCTTGTAAACCGAGCGAGACGACATAGCCTCCGAAGCAAAGCAAGACGACAAGTGTGATCGTCCACTCGTTCGACCGCTGCTTCATCTTTTCGGCTAACCCCTTCTCTTCTTTCTCGACACGTTCCCGTTGCCAAAAGTAAAAGAACAAGGCATACATCGCAAATGAGGTTCTCGGAACGTCACCTAAAAGTAAATCAAAGATGATGAGACCTAAAAATAGATATGTCCCCAACTGATAGCCACTCTGCATGTGAAGACGCGAACGAAGTGGTCCATTTGCCCCCCCACTTCATAACCCGATCACAGCCACAGTCAACCCACCGTAGACGAATCCGAGTACGATGGCACTGATGGCCATTCGTTTATATTGTGGAAATTGATACAGCGCAATCGCCCCACCGACGACGTGAACAAACGCGACGATGAACGTCAAAATCGGAAAAAGCATAGCAAACCTCTTTTCTTTTTAGGAAATCATGGAAACAAATCCATTTTCCGATATACTAGAGTCCGAACTTATTATAACAATTATGGATAGGGAGTTGAAATCCGATGAATGTGTCACGCATGGATTTGATGACGGAAGAAATGCAGCTCGTCAACAGCGAAGTCGAGAAGCGCAAGCGCAGCTTACTCGTCGCGTATTTACTTTGGTTTTTCCTCGGTGCACTCGGTGCACATCGCTTTTATTTCAAAAAGATTGGGTCAGGAATTGCGATGGTCCTCCTCGTCGTCTTGACGCTCGGTTTCGGTGCCATCATCACAGGAATCTGGGCACTCGTCGATGCGTTTCTCATGCCAGGTTGGCAACAGCGCGAAGTCGAACAAATCGAACGCGAGACGATTGAGCTGCTTCAAACACGTTCTGATCGCTATACAGGATTCTAATCAAAAAACGATCGAGGCTACTCGCCCCGATCGTTTTTCACTGTTCTTTTAAGTAGAATGCGAAGTCCCGTGTCTTCCGTTCTTTCACCGCATAATGAATCCATAGCCACGCTAACCCTTCTAGTTCACGGGCAAGCTTCAACCCATGGAGCGGATGCGTATCGAAATCGATCTTGTTCGATAGCTCGACGACAAGTCGCACCGCTTCTTCATCATCTCCTGCGACAAACATGACAGAACCATCCGGATTACCTAAATTCTCGACGCCTGTCTGGTTGAACGCCTTGACGACTTTCGTATCGGGAACGAGTCGCTGCAAATACTCCGCGCCCGACACCCCGTCCGGTCGCTCGACTTCGTTAAACTCGATGGCGATCGGATTCGTCACATCAATCAGGACTTTCCCATTCAGTCCATCAAGTGTCGGCAGCAGATCCACCGCTGCCGCAAAAGGTGTACATAGCAGAAGGGCATCGCTTGCTGAGGCGACTTCTTGTAACGTCAACGTCCCTTCCCGCTCAGTCCGTGTTCCGTACAGCACCTCATAACCGGCCTGTTCGAATTGCTCTCCGAGCGTGCGCCCGACTTTCCCGGCACCTAAGATTCCGAGTTTCATATCTCACAACTCCTCGTCTGTCCGTGTGACCGTTCCTCCATACTCTTCTGCAAGCCCGTCTAAAATCGATGGGTCAAATTCTTCCCCGATGGCCATGACGCCGGTCTGACCGGGTTCGATGTTACCGACAGTTCGTTTGAATGTATCTTGAATGCCTTGCATATGCTTCACGTCTTTCGTACCGCCGATGAGACCACCTGTGAGTGTCCCGAACAAAATTCCGAACGGACCTCCGAGGATTCCAACCGCCATCCCGATGAGCGCACCTTTCGTTGACTTGTTGACGGGTGCGAGTTGCGCCGCATCCTCAAACGAGAACGCCCCGTTTTCTTCACGCTTGATGACGACCAATTGTTCGAATCCGACGAGTCCATCCGAATGATACTTTTTCAGTTTACTGAACGCCTGATACGAGATGGCCTCTTCCGGGAACGTGAACGTGACGATGTGATACGGTTGTTTTTCCTTTTTAGCCATGAAAAATTCCTCCTCTAAGGTAAAAAACACGACGCGCACTTACCCTACTCTTTTTCCCTGCTTTTCCGTAAAAAAACCTAGTCCGTAGACTAGGTTCAGATCGGTCGTTTTTCATTCAACTCGTAGTGCGAATACGGTACACAGAGTGGTGTCCCATATAGCGGGTCTTCGGTTACGACGACCTTGAGACCGAATACGTCTTTCATGAACGTCTCGTCGACGACATCGTTCGGACTGCCTTCCCGATACACGTTACCACCTGCGAGAGCGATGACATGATCGGCATAGCGACAAGCGAGATGGAGGTCATGAAGTACCATGATGATGGTTTTGCCTTCTAACCGATTCAATCGATACATTAAATCCAAAATCTCGATTTGGTGCGACATATCCAAGTATGTCGTCGGTTCATCGAGCAAAATCGTCTCCGACTCTTGGGCGAGTGCCAAGGCGATCCATACCCGTTGCTTTTGTCCACCGGAAAGGTTGCTAACGAGCGTGTCACGGAGCGACACTGTATCCGTGAAGGCGAGTGCCCGCTCAACCGCCCGTTCATCGTCTTCCGAGTATCGTTTGAAGAACGTCTGATACGGATAACGACCGAAGCGGACAAGTTGTTCGACGGTCAATCCATCCGGTGCCACGTTTACTTGCGGCATAAATGCCATGAGTCGCGCCGCCTCTTTCGCCCGATACGAATCAAGCGGTTTTTCCCGAAATGCGATCTCCCCGCCTAGTGCATCTCGCTGTCTCGCGAGCGTCGAGAGGAGCGTTGACTTCCCACATCCGTTCGCCCCGAGAAGAACGGTGATTTTTCCATGGGGAATAGAGAACGATAAATGATCGAGCACTGTCTTTTGTTCATATCCGATGGTCACTTGTTTCAAATCAAATGTGTTCATCTCATGCTTCCTTTCATCATCCGTCGAAGTAAATAGAAGAAATACGGCGCTCCGATGACAGCCGTCATCACGCCAGTCCTTAATTCGTACGGATAAAAAATAGTCCGGGCGAGTACGTCCGCCAACACCACGATTGTTGCCCCAACGAGAAGCGTCGCCCAGACGTAAGGGAGCTTCAATCCTTGACGGGCGATATGGGGTGCCATCAATCCGACAAACCCGATCGCACCGACGAAAGCGACACCAATTCCCGCGAGTAGACACGATAGCAATAGCGTTCCACGCTGAATCCCGCGTACCGGAACACCGATGCTAGTCGCCGTCGCCTCACTGATATGGAGCGGGCGCACGTGACGTTCAATCAAAAAGGCCGCCAATAAAAAGAGGAGCACGAACGGCACCATGATCTTCAATTGATTCCACGTCGCGGCGTACACAGTACCGGTAAGCCATTGTTGGATATCGTTCTTCCGATAGACGTTCGAGGCGAGCATCATGAACTGAACAATCCCTTGCGAGAAGATGCTGATTCCAATCCCGACGAGGGCAAGACGGACGGGTGGAACTCCACGTTTTAATAAATAAAAGAGGAACATGCCGACAATGATTGCTCCTAGAAACGAGGCAATCGGGATATAAGCGAGCGGGACCGACAGTTGGTTCGTTCGCTCATCCGTGAAGACGGTGAAAAACGTGGCTGTCGCAACTCCGGCGCCACCGACAATCCCGAAAATCTCTGGGGAGGCCAATTCATTTTTAATCGTCAGTTGTAACAAATGGCCACTGACGGCGAGACTCGCACCGGCAGTCATGGCCATCAACACGCGTGGCATCCGAAACTCGAAGACGACGAGCTGTTCGAACGCATCCCCCGCTCCGACGAACAAAGCAACGAGCGAAGCCGGGCTGAGGAACGTGTCGCCGATTGCGAGCCCGAAATAGATTGACAGGAGTAACCCTGTGATCAGTAGGAGGGCCAACTCGATTTCACGCTTTCGGAGCGTGAACGAGACGGGACCTTTTCGAAAGCGATATGTTTTCATGATTTAAAGACTCCTTGTCTGACACTGACGAGATAGATGAAGAATGCCCCACCGACGACCGCGAGCACGACGCCCACCGTCACTTCGCGTGGGAACAAGATGACTCGTCCTAAAATATCGGCCGCAAGCAACAGGACACTTCCGATCAGGGCACTTCCTGCGAGACGAGCGAAAAAGGCCGTTCCGAACACATATTTCGCCAAATGGGGAGCGAGCAGGCCGACAAATGCAATCGGTCCTGCGAGCGCCACCCCGAATGCGGAGAGCACGACAGCTAGTGTCACCGCGAGAAACTTGATGACACCGACATTTTGTCCGAGCGAACGTGCGACCTGATCTCCGAGCGATAACGTCTCAAGCTCTTTACTGAGAAGCAGGACGAGCACGACCGCCCCCATCATCCATGGCAATAAGACCTCGACAAGACTGAGCGAACGTCCAGCGACCGACCCGGTCAACCAGAACAGTACCTCATCGAGCGCTCCTTCCTCATAAGCGATAATCGACTGAGTGAATGAGCTGAATAGAGCAGCGAGCGATGCACCTGCAAGTGTCATATACATGACGTTCCCACCATTCGCACTTAGCAGATACACAATCACACCGGCGATAAACGCTCCGATGAGCGAAGCTGTCGTGAATGAGGCGATACTGCTAAACCCAAAAAGGGTCACGAGCACGATGGCCAGGCTCGCACCTGCGTTCACAGCCAAAATATCGGGAGATGCGAGCGGGTTACGCGTCACGAGTTGAAAGATGAGACCGGCGAGACCGAGTACGCTCCCAACGAGTAGCGCAACGACTGTACGTGGGATTCGATTGTCTGCCAACGCAATCATCGCTTGTGATGAACCGTCTGCTTGAAACATCATCACATCTTCATGACTGACGGCAATGACACCGACCCGCAAGCTGATATAGCTTAAAATTGGTAAGCAAATGATCAAGAGAAGTAGTTTGATCCAAGGTTTTTTCATGTCCTCACTTCTTTCCTTTCCTACCATAGCAAATATTGCGTTCCAGAAAAAGGGGTTGACAGTGAGAATCATTATCATTTATAGTCAGGTAGGAAAATCACTTACATAGAGGAGAATTGCAATGAAAAAGTGGATACTCGCGTTACTGACGCTTTGCTTAACCGTCGTCCTCGCTGCTTGCGGCGGGTCAGACGAAACAGAGAACGATACAAGTTCAGAGACAGCAACTCGCTCAATCGAACACGCAATGGGAACGGCGGATGTGCCTGAAAACCCGGAACGTGTCGTCGTCTTGACGAACGAAGGGACAGAGGCCCTTCTCGCCCTTGACATCAAACCGGTCGGGGCCGTCAAATCTTGGAACGGTGACCCGTGGTACCCACACATCGAGTCTGAAATGACAGATGTCACGGAAGTCGGGACAGAAAGTGAAGTCAACTTAGAGGCCATCGCGAAACTTAAGCCAGATCTCATCATCGGAACAAAACTTCGTCAAGAGAACATCTACGACAAATTGAACGCCATTGCGCCAACAGTCATGTCAGAAACACTCAAAGGCGATTGGCAAGAAAACTTCGCCCTTTATGCGAACGCACTTAACCTTGAAGAAGAAGGGAACGAAGTGTTGGCAGATTACGATCAGCATGTCGAAGACACAAAGGCTGAACTCGGAGACGCTGTGAACAAAGAACTTTCGGTCGTCCGCTTCCTTCCTGGTGCGTCACGCATTTACTTCACGGATAGCTTCTCGGGTGTCATCTTAGGAGATGTCGGAGTAAAACGCCCAGCTTCGCAAGATCGTACCGAGTTCGCTGAAGAAATCACGATGGAACGCATCCCAGAGATGGCTGGCGATCATATTGTCTACTTCACCTATGGCGGAGCAGACGGATCAAAAACAGCCGAAGAATGGCAGTCGAATCAGTTATGGAAAGACCTTGATGCCGTCAAAGCAGGCGAAGTAACAGAGGTCAGTGATGACATTTGGAACACATCGGGTGGCGTCCTTTCTGCCAACCAAGTGCTTGATGAACTCGTCGACATGTTGAAATAATGAGTAGCGCGCCAATTGTATTGGTGCGCTTTTTCATACATACATATGGTAAAATTTACATATCAACTTAAAAGGAGCTTTGCTATGCAACGTACACTTCGTAAGTCCGCGACGGACCGCTCTCTGTCTGGAGTATGCGGTGGGATTGCTGAATACTTTGGTATTTCTTCAATCGGAGTTCGACTCATCTTTTTGATTCTCCCTGGGAGTTTCCTTCTTTATATGATTTTGACGAATTCCATGAAAGATGCGCCACGCTATCTATAAGAAAACGCGAAAGCTGTTAGCTTCCGCGTTTTCTATTAAGCATTCACTTTGTCTTTCATCGCTTCAAGCGCTCCGCTGTTCAAGAAGTGCCATGGTTTGTTGTAGTGCGGTTGGAAGAAGAAGTCGACGTACGCGAGCTCTTCGACCGTCATCTCGTTTTGGATAGCGAGGGAGAGCGTGTTGACTGCTTGTGTCAAATCCGCTTTTGACAATACTTGTCCACCGACAATGCGATGTGTCTCTTTTTCATAGACGAGTTTGAATTCGACTTTCTCTGCAGTCGGCATGAACTCCGGACGATATGCATCCTCAATGACGACACTTTCTACGTCGAGTCCGAATAGGACTGCCGCTTCTTCCGTTAATCCAGACGACGCGATGTTCCAGTCGTAGAGACGAAGTCCTGACGTTCCTTGCGTCCCTTGGTAGCGGACACGTGGTTGCATCATATTTTCCGCGACGAGCGTTCCCATGCGGACAGCGTTCGTCGCAAGTGGGATATAGGCGTGTGTGCGTGCCGGGTTGTAGTAGACGGCACAGCTGTCACCTGCCGCAAAAATGTCCGGGTTGCTCGTGCGCATGTATTCGTCGACGATGATGGCGCCGTTCCCGAGCATATCGACCTGCCCTTCGAGGAGTCCTGTGTTCGGACGGAATCCGACGCAGAGGATCACGAGATCCGCCTCGAATTCACCTTTGTCCGTCACGACATGTGTGACATTTCCATCTGTACCACGGAACGCTTCGACCGTCTGACCGAGTTCGAGGTCGATCCCGCGACTTGTCATGTCTGCTTCTAATGGATCCGTGAACGACTTATCGAGATATTTGTTCAAGATGCGGTCGGCACTATCGATGAACGTAACATGTTTACCGTATGCTTCGAACGCCTCGACGAGTTCGACTCCGATATAACCCGCTCCGATGACAGCAATCTTCGTTGCATCTGTCGCGCGCTCAATGATACGTTGTGCATGCGCATAGTTTTTACAGAGTTCGATTCCATTCATTTCGATTCCTGGGAGCGTTGGGACAATCGGCCATGAACCCGTCGTGACGATCAAGCGGTCATACGTGTCGTGCACGTCTTCCCCTGTTTCGAGATTTTTGGCGTGGACCGTCTTCGCGTCGGTGTCGATGGATAAGACATCATGTTTCATGCGCATGGTTGCTCCGAGCTCTTCAAGCTCACGTGGAGAGGAGTAGAATAATTCTTCTGCACGTTGGACGACCCCACCGACATGGAGCGCAATCCCACACGAGAGGAAGCTGACGTTATCGTTCCGCTCGTAAACGGTGATATCAAGATTGTTGTGCTTGGCGAGTAATCCTTTGACAGCTGCTGTTCCTGCGTGTGTACATCCGATGACTGCGATTTTCATATGAGTCGTCTCTCCTTTTATGTTAGACAGTACGTTTCGTTTTTAGATTGTGATAAATATCACATTAACTTCTTGACCTTAGTGTACTATTTCACAATATAGGATTCAACGACTATGCTCACTATTTCACGTAAAAGTGTCTAAAGTTTGAACACCAGTTGAACTACAGTGTAATGCATATAAAAAGCATCGTCCCATTTACGGAACGATGCTTATTTCTCATTCATCTGTTTCATTAAATCCATCTGTTCTTGCACCATCGCTTCTTTCTCCCGGCGCAACACCCCTTTGTAGGTGACGCGTGAAATCGATAAACTAATCTCATATAGGAAGAAGAGTGGCAATGACACCATAAGGTGCGACGTCAAATCCGGTGGTGTGATGAATGCCGCGACTACGAATAGCGCGAAGTACGCATACTTACGAATCTTCGATAAGAAGTATGGTGTCACGACACCAATTCGGGTCAAGAACATCGTCACGACCGGCAATTGGAACAATAGACCGAACGGAATCGTCAGTTGCAACAAGAACGTGAAGTAATTGTTCGCCCCGATGATTTGTTCGAGTCCGAGGTCTTGCCCGAGGTCCGTCGAGATATCGAGGACGAGCGGGAATAACCAGTAGTAGGCGAACGCAAGGCCGATCAAGAACAATCCGAAGATGATCGGGATATAAGCGAGCGTACCTTTTCGTTCATTCGGATGCAGACCGGGTGCGACAAACGCCCACACTTGATACAGTAGGAATGGGCTCGCCGCAATCAGGCCGATGATGAGCGCCAAGTTCAAGTAAATCATGAGCGGGTCCGCGACCCCAAAGGCGTTCAGTTCGAGCCCGCGTTCGACGAGATCTTCTTGCAAGTACGCGAGTACATATTTGACACTCGGCAAAGCCATCAAAAAGAAGGCAAAGACGACAAATGCAGATAGCATCAGTCGTCTCCGCAGCTCTGTCAAGTGATCGGTGATTTCCCGCTCTTGATCAGGTTGATGATTCATGGCTTACTGCTCTTTCTTTTCGATAGCTTTCTTGTCGTTCTCGTCGTGCTCGTTCATCATGCCGTTCGTTGCATTTTTGAACTCACGAAGCGTTTGTCCGGCCGCGCGACCAAACTCCGGTAATTTCTTCGGTCCGAAGATGATGAGCGCGATGATGGCGATGATGAATAGACTCGCCCCACCCGGAATCCCGACGACGAGTGATGATGCTAGTAATTCCATTATTGATGGACCCCCTCAGCGGTTGGATAGTGTTGCATAAAGTAAATGAGTGACTGCAGCTCAATCGACAAATCGATGTGATGGACGCGAACCGTGTCCGGTACGGTAAGTCGTGCCGGTGTGAAGTTCAAGATGCCCTTGATACCGAAACGGACCAAGTCGTCTGCGACGGACTGCGCATAGGCAGAAGGTACCGTCAAAATGGCGACGTCAATCTTGTTTTGCTTCATAATCTGTTCCATCTCATCGACGTGATGAATTGGGACGCCTGACATCGTCGTGCCGACTTTTGTCTCGTCTGCGTCGAACCCGACGACGATATGTGTGTTATTGTTTTTAAGGAAGTTATAGTTGACGAATGCCGTCCCAAGGTGACCGACCCCGACCAAGGCGACATTCGTAATCTCGTCCTGATTCAGTGTCTTTCGGAAAAAGTCTAACAGATACTGCACGTTATAGCCATATCCCTTTTTACCGAGCGCACCGAAGTACGAGAAATCACGGCGAATCGTAGCCGAATCGACCTTGACCGCCTCACTCAGTTCTGCTGAAGAGACACGTTGTTTACCTGACGCGTGCAGGCTTTGAATAAATCGATAGTATAGTGGCAACCGTTTGGCTGTCGCTTGTGGAATCTTTGGTTCGTTTTGACTCAACGGAAAGAGCCTCCTTTTTACGACACGTTACAAACGAATCTGAATTTCATACACCTTGATTGTAAACGAATTCACATGACCACTCAACGAATATACCTAAAATCGCTGAAAAATACAGTATACTAAATAGAGAGAAAGGGGTTTTTTCACTTGATCCTACTGCAAGTCAATAACTTATCCAAATCCTTCGGCGTCGAGCCGATTTTAGAAAACGTCAAACTCGAAATCCAAGAAGGCGAACGCGTCGCCCTCGTCGGCCGAAACGGGGCCGGGAAGTCGACGCTTTTGAAAGTCATCGCTGGTGAATATAACTATGACTCCGGGGACATCATGAAGCCAAAAGACGTCACAATCGGCTATCTCGCCCAAGACTCAGGGTTAGAATCCGACGAGACTATTTGGAACGAGATGCTCACCGTCTTCACGGACTTGATTGAGCAAGAGAAGACGCTCCGTCGCATGGAAGCCGACATGGGCTCAGAACGAATCCTAAATGACGCCGCTGCGTATGAACGCCTCCTCTCCTCTTACGATGAAGAGCAGCATACATTCAAAGAGCGTGGCGGTTATCAATATGAAGCGACCATCCGCTCGGTCCTTCACGGGATGCGCTTTTATCCGGACGACTTCGAGCGTCGGATCGACACGCTCTCTGGTGGACAACGGACGCGTCTCGCCTTGGCGAAGATGCTCCTTCAAAGTCCCGACCTGCTCATCTTGGACGAGCCGACGAACCACTTGGACATCGAGACGCTCGCATGGCTTGAGAAGTACTTAAGCGGCTATAAAGGGGCCGTCCTCATCGTCTCCCACGACCGATACTTCCTCGACCGTGTCGTCTCGGTCGTCTATGAGTTGTCGCGTCACCGGAGCCGCCGCTTCGTCGGGAACTACACGAAGTATCTCGAACAGAAGGCCGCTCTCTACGAACAAGAGAAGAAGCAGTTTGAGTCGCAGCAAGAAGAGATTGCCAAGATGCAGGACTTCATTCAGCGAAACATCGCCCGGGCGACAACGACGAAACGGGCGCAAAGCGTACGGAAGCGTCTGGAGAAAGTCGACCGTCTCGATGCTCCGGACGGTGACGAACGCAGTGCGGTCCTCTCGTTCTCCATCAAACGACAGAGCGGGAACGATGTGTTGAGCGCGAGTGACCTCGCCATCGGGTATGAAGAACCGATTGCCCAAAATCTCCGTTTCCAGCTACAGCGCGGGGAATCCGTCGCTCTCGTCGGTCCGAACGGGGTCGGGAAGTCGACACTTCTCAAAGTGTTGACGAAACAACAAGCCGCCCTTACCGGTGATATCCGCTACGGGACCGGCGTCGAGATCGGCTACTACGATCAGGAGCAGCAGAACTTGTCGGACGCGAACCGTGTCATCGACGAGATTTGGAACGACTGGCCACTCATGCGCGAGCAAGAAGTGCGGAGTCTTCTCGGACAGTTCCTCTTCAGCGGCGATGACGTCATGAAGCGTGTCCATGAATTATCAGGCGGCGAACGCGCACGTCTCACGTTGGCCAAGCTGAAGCTCGAGCAACCGAACCTCCTCATTTTGGATGAGCCGACGAACCACTTGGACCTCGACTCGAAGATGATCTTAGAGAACGCCCTTCTCGACTATCCAGGTACGATTCTCTTCGTCTCGCACGACCGCTACTTCATCGACCGTCTCGCGACGCGTGTGTTAGAAATCACGCCGAACGGCATCGACGAGTATCTCGGTGACTATTCGTACTACGTCGAGAAGAAAGAAGAACTAGAAGAACTCGCGCGACTCGCCCGTGAAGAGACAAAGCAGGTCGTCGTGAAAAAACAGCGTGCCGATAAGGAACAACAACGGGAAGAGCGCCGCATCAAACAGCGCATCGAAGAGATTGAGTTGGCAATCGAGCAACATGAAAATCGCCTCGACGAAATCGAACAGTTGCTTTGTGAGCCGGACGTCTTCAACGACTTCGCCCGTGCCCAGGAGTTGTCGACCGAATCGGACGCAGCGAAAGAATCCATCACCGCACTTTATGCGGAATGGGAGGAACTCCATACATGATGCGTACACGTGCCATGCGAATCGAGCTCATCCAAGCGTTCCTCACGGGACTGGCCTATATCGTGCCAACCGGAACCGAGTTCGTATCTGAACTCATCCGCGGGGAGCCGACGATTGTCCCTTCTATTCTTTTTTACTTTTTACCAGTCGTCATCGGCTTCATCATTCAGACGTGGCCAGGGATTCTACTCAGTCTTTTCAGTGGCCTGCTCATGAGCACGCTCTTCATCCGTATTGTCGTCTGGCCGGTCGATGTGACTGTTCACACGTTCTATTCGCCGGGATCGGTGTGGGCCCACTTCTATGAAGAGACGCTCTTCATGTGGATCCTTGCCCTTCTCGTGTTCATCGTGAGCCGCATCAATACGTGGCACCGAGAGAATTATCGACAACCGAAAGCGTAAACAGTCCGTCCTCTTTTTCGAAGGGGACGGCTTTTTCATTTATGTATAAATTTATTTATAGATAAGGTGATTTTTCTTAATTTGTTTTTCGTTAGAGTGCGCGTTATTCTAGTCACGTACCGAAATGACGGATGATTTCTTAGGAGGAATGACAGATGAGTAAACATGTATTAATGGTCGTGACGAACGCAAAAGAAATGAAGGACGGTCACACGACTGGACTTTGGTTGTCCGAGTTTGGTGAGGCATACGTTGAGTTCAAACAACAAGGATATGACATCACAGTCGCTAGCCCGAACGGTGGTCAATCTCCAATCGACGCACGCAGTTTAGAAGGCGAAGTACCGGCTGACATTCAAGCGACGGCTCCCCTTCTCGAAGATACGATTGATTTGAAGACGATTACCAACTTCGATCAATTCGATGCCATCTTCATGCCAGGTGGTCACGGAACGATGTTCGACCTTCCACAAAGCGAAGCATTGAATGTTGCGATCCGTTCACTATTTGAAGCAGGCAAAACGGTTGCTGCCGTCTGCCACGGTCCCGCTGGTCTTGTCGGTGCGACATTGTCTGACGGCACACCACTCGTGAACGGTAAAACGATTGCGACGTTCACGGATGAAGAAGAACGTGCGACAGGTCTTGATATCTACATGCCGTTCATGCTTGAAACGCGTCTTCGTGAACTCGGTGCGAACATCGTGCTCGCAGACAACTTCACAGAAAACGTTCAAGTCGATGGAAACTTGGTAACAGGCCAAAATCCACAATCGACCGTTGCTGTCGCAAAAGCCGTCATCAACACGTTAAACTAATCGATTCTTTCTCGTTGCCAATCGATGAAAGAGAGCGACCCGCCTGTTCTCAAACAGGCGGGTTTTATAGATGAGGAGGAATGAAGATGATTACCATCTTAGCTCAGATTCAAGCGAAGCCCGGTCTCGGGTCCGCGCTTGAGACACACTTACGCCAAGTCGTCACCCCATCACGCGCGGAGGCAGGTTGTGTCTTCTATACGCTACACCGTGTCGAAGGCAACCCAGACACGTTCGTCTTTTACGAACAGTGGGCTGACAAGGAGGCATTCGATGCGCATATCGCCTCACCCCACTATCAAACGTATCGCAAAGAAGCAGAGGCACTTCTCGCTAGTCGGGACGTTCAATACTTAGAAGAAATCAAGGAGGTTTATTAACCAATGGAACGTTTTCAATATCACAACCCGACCAAACTTTTATTCGGAAAAGGACAACTGGAATCACTCCGTACCGAAATCCCACGATACGGGGACCGTGTCCTTCTTTTATACGGTGGAGGGAGCATCAAAGCGAACGGTCTTTATGAAGAAGTAACCGCTCTATTAGCCGACATGAACGTAACCGTCGTCGAACTTTCTGGTGTCGAACCAAATCCGCGTCTAACGACAGTTCAAACAGGGATTGACTTAGTCCATGAACATCAAATCGACCTCATCCTAGCTGTCGGTGGAGGTAGCGTCATCGACTGTGCGAAAGGAATCGCAGCCGGTGTAAAATATGACGGGAATCCGTGGGACATCGTGACACGACAAGTCCCCGTCACAGATGCATTACCGATTGGGACAGTCTTAACATTGGCGGCAACGGGATCAGAAATGAACGGTGGCGCCGTCATCACCAACTGGGAGGCGCAAGATAAGCGCTCGTTCGGCTCGCCCCTCACTTACCCGAAATTCAGCGTACTCGACCCGACCTATACGTTGAGTGTACCGGCGAACCAAACGGTTTACGGAATCGTTGATATCATGTCGCACGTCTTCGAACAATATTTCCACGCTTCAGAGAACGCTTTACTCCAAGAACGGTTCGGGGAATCGATTTTACGGACCATGATGGAGACGGCACCTCGCCTCGTTGAAAACTTGAATGATTTCGACGCACGGGAAACGATGTTGTTGAACGGAACATTTGCCTTAAACGGGACCTTATCGATGGGCGTGAAGACGGACTGGGCGACTCATATGATTGAACACGCGGTCTCTGCCGTCTACGATATCCCACACGGTGGCGGACTTGCGATTCTCTTCCCGGAATGGCTTCGCTATGTCGGGAAGACATGTCCTGAACGCATCATTCAACTCGGTGAACGCGTCTTCGGCATTGACGTGAACGACAAATCGGATGACGTCCTTGTCGAGGAGACAGTTCAGGCGTTACAAGGCTTCTGGACATCGATTGGTGCACCGTCACGTCTCAGTGATTATGAAATTGACGCCACGCATCTCGAATTGATGGCAGAACGGGCAATGGTCGCTGAACAAATCGGCCAGTACGTCCCGCTCCGTCAACAAGACGTAGCGACAATCCTAAAAAATGCATTATAAAAAGTAGGACCCACGTGGGTCCTACTTCATTTTGCATCCTGCAGCGCTCGGATGACTTGGTTGATGACAGGGTCATGCTTCGATTCGGTCCGATGCGCGAGGTAAATAACGTTCGTCGCAAAACGCTCCGGTGCTACGATTTGAACGCTTCCTCGCTCGAGTGCGTGTCGAATCAAATAGTTCGGTAAGATACTGATGCCGCACTTCGATTCGATTGCCGCAAGGATGGCGTCGACGTTTGGTAAGATCATCTCCGGACGGATGTCTGGACGTTCCCCGAACTGTGTCTGATAGTAACGCCGGATGATGGGAAGCTCCAGTCCGTAACTGATCCACGGCTGACGATCCATCCAGTCTTTTAACTCGTCGGTTGGGATTTCCCAATCGTTCGGTGCCACTAACAAAAACGATTCGTCGGCAATCGGGACGTATTGGATACCAGGCTCCTCCATCCGCTTCGTCGCGATGACAAAGTCGAGCTCCCCGTCTGCTAAGCGTTTGATTAAATTTGCTGTCATCCCGAAATCTGCGATGTACTGTGCAGCATCAAGCGGCAAAGCGGGTATAATCTCATGTGTGACGAACTCGGTCGGTCCACCGAACTTGAGGACAGGACGCGGTTGTTCCCCTGAGACATATTTCATCTCAAGCGATAGTTCCTCGAGACGGTCAATCAAGCCGACCACTTGCGTGTATAGTTCCTTCCCCGCATCCGTCGGAATCATCTGACGTGGTGCCCGTGTGAAGAGGGACGTTTCGAGTTCTGCTTCGAGTGCGGCGATATGTTGGCTGACAGCCGGTTGGGTCAAAAAGCGAACACGCGCCGCTGCCGATACGGAACGTTGTTGGTACACGTGGATAAAACTGCGATACCATTCAAAATCAATCATCTGTGTAAACTCCTTTTATATTCATTATCTTCAGTATAAAAGGCAGTAAATCATAAGACAAATAACGTTTAAATCATCAATCGATAAATAAATTTATAAGGAGTGGATGTTAGATGAAAGCTTTATTACTACATGAACCGAACACGTGGCAGACGATGCAAATCGAGGAGGTCGATACACCGACGCTTCGCTCCGGCGAGGTATTGATTGAGGGAGAATATGCAGGGCTCAACCCCGTCGACTATAAAACGGCGACTAACGGCAAACCCGAATGGTCATATCCTCACGTACTCGGGCTCGATGTCGCGGGTACGATTGCCGCTGTCGCGGATGACGTGACGAACGTACAAATCGGTGACCGTGTCCTCTACCACAGCAACTGGAATGAATGGGGTGGCTTCGCCGAGTTCACTCGTGCCAAGGCGCACATGGTCGTCCCGATTCCAGAATCGATCTCGTTCGCTGATGCGGTCGCTTTACCGACAGCTGGATTCACAGCGTACCAAGCCATTTTTGAAAAACTTCCGATGAATGCAATCGATACAATCCTCATTCACGCGGGTGCCGGTGGTGTCGGTGGCTTTGCCATTCAGCTGGCGAAGTATCTTGGAAAACGTGTCATCACGACCGCTTCAGCGCGTAACCATGACTGGGTCAAACAGCTCGGAGCCGACGAGGCGATTGACTACAATACGGAAGATTGGCAACAACGGGTGATGGAACTGACGAGCGGTCACGGTGTCAACGCCGTCATCGATCCCGTCGGTCGGGAGACGGCGACCGCTTCCCTCCAAGTTATCGCCTACAACGGACACATCGCCCATATCGCAGGAGCCCCTGACATGAGTGTCATCAAACCGTTCACACGTGTCATCTCCTACCATGAGGTCGCACTTAATGCGATTCATCATCAACAAGACCGTGTGAGCGAAGCAAACATCGTCCGCATCGGTACGCACATGCTCGAACTGCTTGCAGCGGGTGAGATTCAACCGATGATTCAAGAGAAAATTCCATTTGCGGATATCCCGAAGAAATTGGTCGAACTCTCGGACCGACATGTCGTCGGGAAGATCGTTGCCAATTTGAAGGCATGAAAAAAGAGGTCAGCGTTTTTAATACGCTGGCCTCTCTTTATCTTAAAAGTATCGTAACGGTTGGAATCCTACCGTATGGAAATCGAGCTTCGTCCCGTCCTCAGCGATAAAGAAGACCGCCTCGTTCGTATCGACGTCACGTGTGAACACTTTATAGAACGTCAACGATTTTTCGTCATTCGTCACATAGCGTGCTTCGTGTGTCGAGATGACTTGTGCGAACAGTTGCTGTTCGTCGAGCTTCTCGATCAAATCATCAAACTTCGCAGCCTCTTCTTCTGTTGCCTCGCGACCCCGCTCAATTTCATAGTAAGCATCGCTCGCTTTTGGCTGAACACCGAGATTGCGATCAACGACAATCACACGCTCTGGTTCTTGGTCGATGACACTCGTGTAACCATACAATGACTCGATGAGCGTATTCTCTCCGGTCACACGACCGATACCTTCTAATGACTCTTCTCCAGTCAACGACTTCACTCGTGTCTCTTCTGGCACAATTTCCTCTTGATAGGCGATATTGTAAGCGCGGATGATTTCTCGTACTTGTAAAAACGTCGCGACGACGAGTAGTACGATGAGTCCTCCAATGATGATGCGTTTCGTCATGTCTCTATTTCCCCCTAGACTGTCATGCTCTCTTCTAAGGATAACCCAGGAACCGCATTCATCGCTAGTGTATCGCGCTTCCCGCGCACATACGCGTGATGTGCCGCGACCCCAATCATGCCGGCATTGTCTCCACAAAGATCGAGTGGTGGGATGACAAGTTGAATCCCTTCAGCAGCAGTCGCTTCTTGAAGCGCTGCGCGAAGTCCACGGTTTGCCGCGACACCACCGGCAACAAGCAATTGCTTCGCTCCTTTTTCTTTCACGGCGCGAATCGCTTTCTCAACGAGCACTTCGACGACACTTGCTTGAAAACTCGCTGCCAAGTTTTCCGGAATGACCGTCTCCCCACGTTGCTCCGCATTGTGTACGGCGTTGATGACCGATGACTTCAAGCCACTAAAGCTGAAGTCGAAGCTACCCGGTTCGAGACGAACACGTGGGAAGTTGTACGTATCTTCCCCAACCGCTGCCAAGCGGTCAATCGCAGGACCTCCCGGATATGGGAGACTGAGCGTGCGCGCGACCTTATCGTATGCCTCACCTGCCGCGTCGTCACGTGTCTCCCCGATGACTTCGAAGACACCGTGTTCTGGCATATAGACGAGTTCTGTATGTCCACCCGAGACAACGAGACAGACGAGTGGAAACTCCATCTCTTCGACGAGTTCGTTCGCGTAAATGTGTCCCGCGATATGATGGACGCCGATGAGCGGTTTTTGATGGGCGAACGACAATGCTTTGGCCGCACTAATCCCGACGAGAAGGGCACCGACGAGACCCGGTCCTTGTGTGACGGCGACCGCATCGACGTCTTCCATCGTCACGCCTGCTTCGCTCAACGCATCGTCAATGACATACGTGATCCGCTCCACGTGATGACGAGACGCCACTTCAGGGACGACGCCACCAAATCGTTTATGGCTCTCAATTTGAGAAGAGACAACGTTCGACAAGAGCGTCTTTCCGTCTTTGACGAGCGCAACAGACGTCTCGTCACAGCTCGACTCGATCGAGAGAATCAGTGATGTGTTCATTCTGAGTCACTTCCTAACTTCGCCCAATAAATATAGGCGTCTTCATTATTATCCTGATAGTAGCGTCTTCTTCGTCCCGCTTGCATAAACCCAAACTGTTCATACAGTTTTTGCGCCCCAACGTTCGACACACGGACTTCTAACGTCAATCCGACAAGCCCCTTTGACTTGGCAAACGCGACAAGTTCCGCTAACAGTTGATTACCGATTCCTTGCCCACGGAATTCAGGTAAGACGGCAATGTTCGTGATATGTCCTTCGTCGACGATTTGCCATACTCCGACAAAACCGACGACCCGTTTGTCATGGACCGCGACAAAATAAATAGCCTGTTCATTTCGAAGCATCTCGTTCATGAACGCCTCTTTTGTCCAAGGAATGGAGAACGACGCTTCTTCGACTTTCGTCACTTCTTCGACATCGAGCCACGTCATTCGACGAATTTTAACGTCAGCCATTGTTTTGACCCTCTAACCATTTCGCTTCCGCTTCAGCGAGTCGCAAATACTCTGGCTCAAACGCATGGACATCACTCGTCTCATCGCTAAAGACGACCAAATCACTCGCGCGGCCGTAACGATGTGCAGCCGGCGCTTCGACATACTCATATTCACTCAACACGTCACGGAACGGTTCAACGTCTCCAACGACGAGGAAACGTCCTTGGATATTCAGTCGTAGCCAGTCGGCGACAGACGCATGTTGATCGTGCGTCAGTGCCTTGTTCTGTTGATAATATCCGATATAGGCGTTGCCGCGTCGTGCGTCAATCAACGAGACAACGGGCAATTCCGTATTTGGGGCCGCTGCCATGAGTTGAAGGGCAGACACGCCGATTAGTGGAATGTTCAATGTATAAGCAAGTGTCTTCGCCGTCGTCACTCCAATCCGAATCCCCGTGTACGACCCAGGACCTGTCGTAACAACGATGCGTTCGAGCATATTCGGAGTCCATTTCACAGCTGCCATGAGTTGTTCAATCATCGGCATGAGTGTGACCGCATGGTTTTTCGAGACCATGACCGTCGCTTCTGCTTGAATTTCTCCAGCCTCACTTAATGCGACAGACAAACGTGTCGTCGCGGTATCAATCATCAATTGCTTCATGCGAGCACCTCCTTGGCGATTTGAACGTAACGCTCACCCGTTGGAGCGAGTGTCAATTTCCGTTCTTCATCACTGACCCGTTCAATCGTAATCGCCAAGCGTTCTTCCGGAAGAGAAGACTCGATCAAGTTCGACCACTCTACGATGGCGACACCATCACCGTTAATATATTCCTCAAGCCCGATGTCATCCCCCGTATCCTCAAGACGATAGACATCCATATGATAGAGCGGCAATCGCCCTTTGTATTGTTTCATAATGGTGAAGGTCGGACTGTTGACGTTCCGCGTGACTCCGAGTCCTTTTGCGAACCCTTGTGTGAACGTCGTCTTGCCGGCACCAAGGTCACCGTTTAACGTGATGACCGTTCCTGCTTCGACGAGCGTGGCCAAACGTTCTGCCACTGCCTGCGTCTCCGCCGCAGAATGCGTAATCAATGTATACATGAATGGTTCTCCTTTTATCACTTCTCATACGTACTCATTGTACACTTCATTTTAAGCAAAAAAAAACACGAAACGCCATCGTTTCGCTATCTCATTTAAAAATTGGTTGCGGGGGCTGGATTTGAACCAACGACCTTCGGGTTATGAGCCCGACGAGCTACCAGACTGCTCCACCCCGCGACGACATATGAAATTAAATAAAAATTGGTTGCGGGGGCCGGATTTGAACCGACGACCTTCGGGTTATGAGCCCGACGAGCTACCAGACTGCTCCACCCCGCGATGGTTTGAATTGTTTCGACATCCTCTATAATAAGTGAGACAGTTATAAAAAGCAACCTTTTTCTCAATGTTTTTTGAAAAATGGAATCGGGAACAGGTATAACAGCATAGAATTTAGAGAAAAGGGGCGCGACCGCCATGTCCAAATGGGGAAACCGATTCAAGAAATGGTTCTTTTCGGAGATCGAAGCCGACATCACGTTTGACCCGGCAGCACTCATTCCGAAGCAGGTAGTGACCGGGACCCTGCATGTATCCAACCCGACGACGACTGTCGTCCGGTTACAAGAACTGACACTTAACTTTTTGACGACATTTAAAGACATCACCATGGAAGGAAATGAGTTCAATCGAGAAGCCGACATCCAAGAGATCCCGATTCCACTCACTGTCGTACTAGAACCTGGTGCGAAGGAAGATGTTCCGTTCTCCTTCGAATTGACGATGTATGCCCCTTCGTCTGCTGGCGCCCCATACAGCGTGGAAGCAACGTTATGGGACAAGGACATGAAACGTGTCTGGTTTGACGTGATTGAACACATTGAAATCGAACCGATGCCTGAACTGAAACGATTGCTCGACGCAACGGCTCATGCTGGACTTGAACCGATGTTTGTTCGGAACGTGATTGACCCGCTCGGAGAAGAGCGTCCTTATCCGTTTGTCGAAAAGTATGGATTCAAACCGGTCGGTGAGTGGGCCGATGAGTTTGAGGTCGTCAAATCATTTTGGCGTCTGCATGAAGATGGAATCGACCTCTACTACTGGCTCGACAACATCGAAACACAACGAACGCTCGAGTCGATGGCGACTGACGTCGAATTGCGTCATCGCTCCCTCACCTGGGAACAACTCGAACGTGAGCAAGAACAGCTCGGTCTCGGTATTCAAGATACGCTACGCAGTCACCGCTCCTCGTGAGCGGTTTTTTCAATTTGAATCATATCCCCACTCGTATTGACGATGGTTTGGAAGTGATGGCGATACGGATGCATGAACAACTCATATTGAAGACGTCGCTCGTCATGCGAGGCGCGTAAGTAATCCATTTTCATTCCTCGTTCCTGGATATCACGATTCGCTCTGCGTCTAAATTCTGTCTCTCCGTCCGTATAAAGATAAATCGACTGGTCAAAAGAAGAGAGATCCAGAAATGCGACACTCATGCCCTCAATAATCGTAATCATTTTTTTCGGGTCAATCCACGTACGTTCTAAATATGAGACATCGATGGTGTAAAAGCCGATTCCCTCTCGAATCATAAGAACGTCACGCTCGAGTGACAGCAGATGATGCGCAGCCGGATGACACGCCGTCATCTTATAATGATGGGTTTTTCCATCGTGTTGATATGTGAGGATCGTTTGTTTCCGTAACTGTGAATCGATGATGTATGGATCTGTGTGAAGCAGGTTTATATCACCGAGTTGTTCCCGTAATGTTTCGGCCAACGTCGATTTTCCTGCTGCCCCATGTCCGGAAATCGCAATCAGCGTTCGTTTTCCTGTTTGCACATTTTGCACGATTTCATTGATGAGTCGTTCCATGATTCTCCCCCTTTGGTACACTTAATATAGAAAGGAAGTGTACCTATCTCATGTCTACTTGTCCATTTTGTCACCCGACACTCGATCCACATCAAACTATTATTGCCGAGAATGACTCTTGTTACTTTCTCATGCATGACCACGAGCAAGATGTCCTCGTTGGCTCGGGTGTGATTGTCCCGAAAGCACACCGCGCGACGACATTCGACTTAACGCCTTTAGAGTGGCAACATACATACGAATTACTTCATCAGGCGAAGGAACATCTTGATCAAACGTTTCAACCTGACGGATACACACTAGGTTGGAACGTCGGCACTGCATCAAACCAAACCGTGCCTCATGCCCATCTGCACGTCATTCCTCGTTACGAGGCAGGACCTCATGCAGGGAAAGGACTTCGCCACTGGTTAAAACGACCGGAATGAACGAGCACTCCGAATTAGCTGACCTCATGTAGGTGAATCAAACGCTCGCGCCTACTTTGGATCACCTTTAACGATAGAACGCGTCATTCATCTTCCATCCGTTTCCGAAGTCTGATGGCTGATGCAGCGAAAATGATGAAAATCATCAATAATCCAAGACTGACCACTTTAAGTGTGGTCGATATAGGAGGGTTAAAGAAAAAAGGAATCGATAATACGAGTAAGGCACCTGTGATTCCCATTCCTCTAATGAGAAATGAGATTGATTTATTCATCCGTGCGTTTCTCCTTTCAAGTAAGAAAACGAATCTGCTACATCATGAACCTCTTCAGTTTGTTCTCTTACGACAGACAGCTCATCGCGTTAGGATGAGCTGTCTTCTTTTTTCTTCAGTCTCTTCAAGTTTCTGTTCTAACTGTTCCACTTGTATCGTCATACGAGCAATCAGCTGACTGATCTCCTTATCCAGTCCGTTCACTTGATCTAATGAATCATTGATTCGCCCATGCATCGTCCATTCTGAAAAAATATCATCTAAAAAGTAATCTGCGAACTGAATGAGTGAACCTCGATCGACATGCAATTCTTGAACAATTTCTTGGACATCTGCTAATTCACGGGAAAAACGTTCCAATGCAGATTGTAATTCATGCATCGTTTGCTCGGAAGCATCTAGCGCATCATGTTTCATTGCCGTCGCAAACAAACCTCCCCCGAAGAACGTATCATATGTCGACCAACCTTTGGCGCTGTCTAAGTGCTTTAGCGTCCTCGTAATCGTTGCTCGTGCTGCTTTACCCGCAACAATGGCTTCTCGATATTCGATGAGAAGTTCATTCGTCTTAGCTTGTTGATTGGTGAGATCATGTAGGTCTCGGCGAACAACTGGATCTTTTGTGAGGTGAGCTTCTTTTGTTTCGAGGAAAGTCTCCCACTCCGTATCGATGCTTTCATATCTCTCGAGCTGTTCTTGTAAATCTCGATGCTCGAGCGTCAATTCATCAATCATCTTCTCGTGTTCGCGCAATTTCAGTTCGGCACGAGCAGCTTCTTCTACTTCCTTTATGCGTTGCTCATCAAACGTGCCTCGTAACTTCCGCCACGTATTGACGAGCGAAAAATTTTCAAGATCGTAAACATCACGCTGTTCTTTCGTAAATGTATTCAACAATTCTTTCCGTACCGCTTCATGTTCCTTTAATTGTTTTTCAAGTGTCTTTTGTTTGCGAACAAGTCGATCGCGTTCGGCGATACGTTGTTGTAGGTCTAATTGGAGTTGTACAAGGTTTTCCATTACATTTCTCCTCTCTTTGTACTGATCAAGGTGTCAATTGAAATACCATTTATCTTCATACCTTTGATGTCACATCCTGTTAACGTCACATTCGTCAGGTCACATTGATTAAATGTAGCACCTCTCAGATTCGAATGATGCATTTGAATAGTACGTTCATTCTCTTGCATCGTTACAAAATTGAATTGTGAACCTGACAAATTCAAATCACTGAACTTACTGTCGCGGAAATTAATGTTCCGAAAACGACTTTGACTGAAATTACAGTTACTCGCATCAAATAAAGAAATGTTACTGTTCGTCACTGCCAGATGACTCGCGTTTACCCCGTACGCCTGCCATCCTTCACATGACCGTTCTTCAAAGCAATGTGTACTCGGTTTTGCTTTTGTTCGTTTGACAAAACATACTTCATCATCCGACTCATACACGACTTGGAATCCTAACTGTTTATAAAAGCGAATATTTCTCTTTTGATAAGTTGATGTTTCTAGCTCCCAAATTCGTACATGTGGATACTCAGCTTCCACGTATTGAATCAATGCCTTACCGATTCCTTGCCCTTGAACATCAGGATGTACAAAAACACGATCGATTCGTGCATAGTCTTCCCCTGTCAATGTAAGCACAATGCCACCTACAAGTTTACCGTCTTGCTCCGTCACATAGGTTGTCAACTCTTCGATCAAATAGTGTGTCATTGGTTCATTGTCGTATCCAGGAGGCTCGACATTCAAATCTCTTACTGGTAGCTGCAAGGTGTCTGCCTCTTGTCGAAAGCTTGCAGTTGAAACTTCTGTAATCCTCGAAATATCCTTTAAAGTGGCTAAACGAATATACAAAACAATCCCCTCTTTCTCATACTTAGTACGAAAAAGAAGGGATAAAGTTTCAATGAAACAAAAAAACGACCGAGCGTATGCTCGGTCGTCCTCTCTGTTCTTGCCTGGCAACGTCCTATCCTCACAGGGGGAGATCCCCCAACTACTTTCGGCGCTGAGACGCTTAACTTCCGTGTTCGGCATGGGAACGGGT
>NZ_JBNNHU010000003.1:0-210032 GCF_050269125.1 Exiguobacterium sp. NPDC077395 | reverse complement strand
TAGCTCTTAGATTGACGAAGCTTGCGCTTCATTCAAAAATTGTAAAACTTATTTTTGCCTCATCGTTCAGTTTTCAAAGTTCGTCTGCCGCTCTTGGCGACTTCATTAATCTATCACGTTTCAATTGTTTTCGTCAACAACTTTTTTCACAAATTGTTTTTCTGAAATAATCTTTTGCCGTGACAACGTTTATAACTATAATCTCTATTTACCACTTCGTCAATACAAAAAACAATAAAATTTAAAAAAAGATTTACTCTTCGCTGATAAGACGAAAAGTAAACCTTGATCACCTGTTTCATTTAAGACGAACGTAACCCGTCTTTTCGACCAACGCCTGGCCATCCTCGCTACCTAACCATGCTAGAAAAGCATCATATTGCTCTGCTTTTTCTTCCGTAGTGACTGCGTAAAATTCAGAGGTCAGCGGGTAGGATCCGTCTTGAATCGTTTTAACGGTCGGTTCGATTCCATCTATACGAAGTAACTTGACCTTATGATCATTCACCATTTCTGTCGCATAGTATCGGAATGAGAATCCGATCGCATTTTTATGATTTCGATACGATGAGGCTTGCTGAATGATTCCCCCCATCCCTTGAGGTACATCTTCAACCGGTGCCTCCATCAACTTTCGTTCACCCATCATCTTTTGCAATGCTGTTTGACTACCGCTATCCTCTGGTCGTTGAAAAGCACGAATGGTTTCGGAGTTGCCACCGACCTCTTTCCAATTTCGGATGTCCCCTGCATAAATTCCACGGACTTGTTCCATCGTCAATGACTCGACTGGATTATCTTCATGAACGAAGAAAACAAATGCTTCTCTACCAATTGGTGTCATATGTAGAGATACGTCCTTTTGCTTGGCGACTTGCAACTGACGATCTGACGGACCCGCGACAAAAATCAAGTCCGTTTGATCGTTCATCAATCGACTGTATGCTTCTGGCGTTGTCGTCGAAACGACTTTACTCACTTGATCGTTATACGGGTCATACGTTCCGGAGTTCGGATACACCGCTTCTACGAATGAAGCATACATCGGGTAAAGGGCTGTCGCACCATCCAACCGTGGCACGCCGTTCACAAATGAAACCGATGTTTGATGATTCAATTTTGCCAATCGCTCCGAATTCGTAAACGGCTGATAATCGATCAACTCTACACCACGCTCTTCAATTTTCAAATGGTCTTGATACATGTAGTACCCTTTAATAGAAGCGAATAAAAGAACACCTGATAAAACTCCCCAACCGAGGACCTGTTTCACTTTATGGTTCGTTAAAGGAGAAAAATCGTAAAGTCCCATACATACAATCAACAGAGTCGCCATATACCAAATCGTCCAAAGAATGGGGCGTCCTTGCGTAATCGGGTCTCCCATCGTAAAGAGAGCGACAACGACGGAAATCACAAACGTGACAAATAGAATGAAAATCGTTCCGATGCTAAACTTCAAAAATTTCATGCGACGTATCGTCTCCTCATCATGCTTACATACGGGGAATTAGGCAATCTCATAAAGTACTGCTTCTACTCCAACTCCCTTTGTCGGTCTCGTGACCGTACGAACATATCCTTTTCTCACTAAAAATCCGATGATACTTCCGAGGTCAACACGAAGCTCATTTAAGTTTGGATGATCCATCAATTCGGAGAACGTCCAAGCCCCATCTTTCTCTTGCATCGTCTGAAGTAACAACAGTGTGCCGGGCAACACTTTTGATTGAATCAAATGTTCCATTCCAATCACGACAAGATGGATTCGTTGTTCAAGTGTCTCTTGTCCCCCGACAAGTTCTTCGTGTAGCTTATAAATTTCAAGATCGATTGCTCGGACTTGTTCCCATAAAACAATTTCAGGATGAATTCCAGCCTCTAAAATCGAAAGTCGCGCCAAGTGTGTGAGCGCATGGTGAATCTGGGTAAAGGCATCTTGGAATTCGCCTTCTAAAAATAAATAGCGACCATCTTCAAAACGACGCAATAGTTTCGCAAACGAAAGCGATAGTTGAAGACGTTGTTCCCTATTCGTCAAATTACGATTTCGTTGTCTCAACTCTAAGATGTATTCATTCCGTTCAAATAGAACAATTCCGTCTTCAATCCAATGAATCGCGCGTCGGTTTTCATTTAAGACGATCCATCTGTCCATCATCGAGTCACTCACGACGTGCAAGACGATTCTTTCTTGACCGACCTGATAATGTTTCACCGTCCAAAATGCATCCGGTCTCGCTTCAATGACAATGAGCAGACGGTCCGATTGATCCGTCAACGGATCACGTGCTCGTTTTTTCTTCACTTCAATAATTCCAAGTGTTGTTTTTAATGCAGCATATTCTGAATAAATAGTGCGAGTCGCATATTCCATCGTCATCTGGACCCCTTCTCTCCCAATCGTAAGTTGACTATATATGACGATTGTCATTTTCGATACGAACAAGATTCGCCCTCTTTTCAAAAAACTCCTGCCGAAAAAGTGCAGGAACTTCTCACCCGTTTGAAGATGAGCTATGATAGAGACAGACTATTGGAGGGATTCACTTATGAAAAAACGGGGGAACAAAATCAACCGTGCACGTAATATAGCATTACTCCTGATTTTCGGCGGAATCGGCGTCATGTATCTCGGACTTCTCGCTAAATCCATCACTTGGCTCATGATTATTTTTATGCTGCTTGGATTTATCATGGTGCTCGCAAGCTCTGCCCTTTACTTCATCGTCGGGATGGCCTCGACAAAAGCAATCATCGTCACGTGTCCGAATTGCGAAAAAGAGACGAAAATGCTTGGGCGCGTCGACTTATGTATGCATTGTGACGAACCGCTCACAATTGACCGCTCACTTGAAGGTAAAGAGTTTGATGAAAAATATAACAAGCGTCAGTCAGAACAAATTGACTGACAACAAAAAACCACATCCGAATGCTCGGATGTGGTTTTTAATGTGTTTGTGATTGCTCAGATTGGCAAGACGGACACGTTCCGTACACTTCAAGACGGTGACGATCAACTTTGAACCCAGTCAATTGAGATGCAACCGATTCGATTTCATCTAATACCGGATAGTTAAAGTCGACAACTTTCCCACACGTGTCACAGATGATGTGATAGTGTTTCGACGTCACAAAATCAAAGCGACTTGAGGCGTCCCCATAGTTCATCTCTTGAACGAGACCCACTTCTTTAAAGACACGCAAGTTGTTATATACAGTGGCCACACTCATGTTTGGAAACCGTGCGGCAAGTGCCTTATAAATGTCATCCGCTGTCGGGTGACTGTGCTCCGTGACGAGGTACTCCAAAATGGCCTGGCGCTGAGGCGTCATTCTGACTCCATGTTCCCGGAGCGACTGAACAGCATGGTCAAGCATTTCGCTTCCCACGTCAATCCCTCATTTCTTCTATAAAATTCATGCGAAATAGTTTTGAACATTAACTTATTTCTTACATAGTAATCTTTATAAATAGTGTACTGATTTCTCAACTACTCGTCAAACACTGAGCTTATGCGGTTGACGGCTATGATACAATAAGTGCGAATTTGAATAAGGAGGCAATACATATGACTACTTCATCAAATCGTCAGTCATCCGATGCATTATACCAAGATGCACTCACTCACATCGTCGGAGGTGTCAACAGTCCATCCCGCTCATTTAAAGCGGTCGGTGGCGGCGCCCCTGTTTATATGGAACGCGGCGAAGGTGCCTATTTTTATGATGTAGACGGCAACCGTTACATCGATTATTTGGCGGCATACGGTCCAATCATTACGGGTCATGCCCACCCACACATTCATGAAGCGCTTATGAACGCTTCTTCAAAAGGTTTATTATACGGAACACCTCACCGTCTTGAAGTCGAGTTTGCCAAGAAACTAAAACAAGCCATTCCTTCTATGGATAAGGTACGATTCACCAACTCTGGAACAGAAGCCGTGATGACGACAGTTCGAGTCGCCCGTGCTTATACCGGTCGTGAACTCGTTGTGAAATTCAGCGGTTGCTACCACGGACATTCGGATCTCATGCTGATTGCAGCAGGTAGTGGTCCGGCAACACTCGGTTCTCCAGACTCAGCAGGTGTGACAAAAGCCACAGCTAAAGAAGTCATCACCGTCCCATTCAACGACATCGAAGCGTATCGCGAGATGATGAAGGAATGGGGAGACCAGGTCGCATGTGTTCTCGTCGAGCCGATTGTCGGGAACTTCGGAATCGTAGAACCGAAGCCAGGTTTCCTCCAGGCTGTTAATGACATCACGCACGAACATGGCGCTCTCGTCATCTATGATGAAGTCATCACAGCATTCCGCTTCACATATGGAAGTGCCCAACAAATATACGGAATCGAACCGGATATGACGGCACTTGGGAAGATTATTGGTGGTGGTCTACCAATTGGCGCTTATGGCGGAAAAGCCGAAATCATGGAGACGGTCGCACCACTCGGACCTGCGTATCAAGCCGGCACAATGGCAGGAAACCCGGCCTCGATGGCGACAGGAATCGCGTGTCTCGAAGTACTTGAACAACCTGGCGTTTATGAAAAGTTAGACAAGCTCGGTGCACGACTTGAGGCAGGGATCCGTGAAGCGGCAGAGAAACATGACGTGACCATCACGCTCAACCGTTTGAAGGGAGCGCTCACGGTATACTTCACGGATGAAATCGTCACTGATTATGAGGGTGCTGAAAAATCGGACGGTGAGAAGTTCGGACGCTTCTTCAAGTTGATGCTTGAAAACGGCGTGAACTTGGCCCCATCGAAATATGAGGCATGGTTCCTCACAACAGAACATACGGAACAAGATATCGACGAGACAATCGAAGCGGTCAACCGCTCGTTTGCACAGTTGTGAGAAAGAGATGCGTGAGCATCTCTTTTTTCTTTGTTTAAAAGGGGACATCTTTACCAAAAGTGTCTCTTTTTATTGAGCACCGTCCCCCATTACAGTAGAACCAAGGAGGTGCTCATAATATGAAATTTAAGAATTTTCCATTAAACGTCCGCTTGCGACTCGTTTGTGGATTTTGCATTCGAATCGTCGGCTCTGCCATTTTCCCATTCATGGCTCTCTACTTTTCAGAAGAACTTGGTAAAGTGCCCGCCGGAATCATCATGACGTCATTCGTGATCGTCGGCTACTTGACCGGCCTATTCGGTGGGTACTTCTCCGATCGGTTTAATCGGAAAGTTATCTTACAAATTGGTCAGGTGATTCAAATCATCTGTTTTCTTGGTATGACCGTCGCCATTCACCCATCGAACAACTGGGCACTCGTCGTCGCCATCCTTTACTTCGGGCATGCCGTGTCGAACGGATTGAACTATCCGGCACTCGAGGCGATTGTCATCGATTCGATGGAAGAGTCGAATCGAAAAGCCATCTATGTATATGACTATTGGCTCGTCAATTTGGCCATCGCAGGAGGCGTCATGCTTGGAGGTGCCTTTTATCGAGACCATCGCTTCGCTCTCTTCATCGGCATGACAATCGTTCTTACAATCACGACGATTGTACTTCAACGTTATTTGGTCGATACGTATACTGGGAACCGTTCGACTCCGTCAAATCCGATTCACGGGGTTATCGAAAACTATAAAATCGCGTTGCGCGATCGTCGTTGGATCACCTTCGTCCTCGGAAGTATGCTCGTCTTTTCGACCGAGTTTCATATGGCGAATTACATTGGTGTCCATTTAGCCGAGTCATTTGAAAGTCGACAAATTTTCGGAATACCATTTGACGGAGTACGCATGATGGCTTTTATGCAACTTGAAAACACGTTGCTCGTCGTCGCCATCACGTTCGCCGTCACCGCATTCGTCAAGCGGTTTAAAGAGAAAGCCGTCTTCTTCGTCGGATTATCGTTGTACGTGACGGCCTATGCTGCCATCACATCGATGAATTCCTTCATCGTTCTCGCTGCACTTGCAATCATCTTTACGATTGGTGAACTTCTCTACTCTCCGATTCGACAAGTGAAACAAGTCGATTTGCTCGACCCTGAGCGACGCGCTTCTTATCTTGCATTCGGCGGCCTGACGTTCCATGGTGCCAAACTCGTCGCGGCAGCCGGTATCGTCGTCGGTGCGTTCATCGGTCCTATCTTCATGAGCGGGTATATCTTTATCTTTGGTGCCCTCGGTGCTTACTTGTATTATGTATCGCTATATAAGATGCAACCCGCTCGCCAACTCGCGGCTTGACGTTTAACATGAAGACAAAACGGTAAAACAGTACGATGAAGGAGGCGAAGCACTTGCCTGCGATTGTGTTATTCGATGGAGACTGCAACTTTTGCGATGCCAGTGTCCAGTTCATTATTCGTCACGACCGACATGCCTCGATTCACTTTGCATCGCTCCAAAGCGAGGTCGGTCATTCGTATCGAGCACGACACCGAATCCCAGAAGCAGTCGACAGTATCGTCTACATTGAAGAAGGTGTTCCTTACTTGAAATCAGACGCAGCGATTCGGATTGCCGAGCACCTTGATGGCCGTTGGCGCCTGCTCCGATTCATCCGATTCGTACCCAAATGGATTCGTGATCGCGGATATGATCTCTTCGCCAAACATCGAACACGTCTATTCGGGAAGAAGGAAGTGTGCACGCTCCCTTCCCCCGATGTGCGTAAACGATTTTTAGACCACTAAAAAAGTCGAGCCCTATACGGACTCGACTTTTTCGTTATTCCACTATGGCTAAATCTTGAATCATATACAAATCATAATAGGCACCACGACGACGCATCAGTTCTTCGTGCGTTCCTGTCTCCATGATTTGTCCGTTCTCGACAACGACAATTTGATCGGCATCGGTGATCGTCGATAAGCGATGGGCAACGATTAACGTCGTCCGCCCTTTCGTCAGACGAGCAAGCGAGTCTTGAATCATCGCTTCACTCTCTAAGTCGAGCGCACTCGTCGCCTCATCTAGAATCAAAATCGGAGGGTTCTTCAAGAACACACGCGCGATTGCAAGTCGTTGCTTTTGTCCCCCGGAGAGCTTGACACCTTTCTCCCCGACCGGTGTCGCATATCCGTCCTGTAGTTTCGAGATAAACTCATGGGCGTTAGCCGCCTTCGCCGCTGCGATGACTTCTTCATCCGTCGCATCCGGATTCCCCATGCGGATATTCATCGCGACCGATTCACTGAAGAGGACGGAGTCCTGCATAACCATTCCAATCTGGTCACGGAGCGCACGCAATTTGAAATCACGTACATCGACCCCGTCGATTTTGATACTTCCATCCGTCACGTCATAGAAGCGTGGAATCAGACTGACCAGTGTGGACTTTCCGCCACCGGACATCCCGACGAATGCCACGCGTTCCCCGGAGCGAATTTGAAGGTTCACATCGTTTAATGCTCGTGTTCCGTCTTGCTCATATGAAAAGCTCACATGCTCAAGATCGATTTTACCCGCTGTCGACAGTGGAACGAATCCGTTCGGCTTCTCCTCGATATCATATGTCTCATCCAAGAATTCAAAGACACGGTCCATCGAAGCGACCGACTGCGTGAGTGTCGTCGCAGAGTTGACGAGACGCCCGAGCGGCGCATAGAGACGGTCAATATAAGCAATGAATGCAACGAGCGTACCGAGCGTTACCTGTTCTTGAATAACGAGCCAAGACGCCGTTGTGAAGATGAGGATTGGCGCGATATCAGTGATGGTTGACACGACGACATACGTTTTGGCGTTCCAACTCGTATGTTTAAGCGCCGCATTCAAGAACCCACCGTTTTGTTGCTCAAACGCCTTGTTTTCATAAGGCTCTAGCGCAAAACTTCGAATGACCGCCATCCCGTTCACACGTTCCGTCAAATGCCCCTGCAAATCAGCGAGTGCTGCTGAACGTTCACGCGTCAAGCGACGCAACCGTCCATAGAAATAACGGACCGCAAATGCATAGAACGGAAGTGGTAAGATGGCAATCAGTGTGAGTTGTGGATCAATCGTGTACATGATTCCAATAGCGATGAAAATCGTAATCATATCGAGCCAAATATTCATCAAGCCGGTGATGACGAAGTCTTTCGTCTGTTCGACGTCGTTGATGATCCGCGAAATGATTTGCCCCGTCTTATTGTTTGAATAAAAGCGAAGCGACAACTTCTGGACGTGATCGAACAGTCTGTTCCGCACATCGAACAAGACACGGGTCGCAGCCCACTGTGCCAAATATTGACGCAAGTATTCAATTGGTGGCTTGAGAACCAGGAAGACGAAGAAGACGATACTGAACAACCAGACAAGCGTCGTATAGTCCTGTCTCGGCGCATCATCACCTAAATAATTATCAATGACATATTTATAAAGTAACGGTAATCCGAGCGGGATGGAAAACTTTAAAATCCCGACGAAAATCGTTAGGGCAATTTGTTTTTTATAAGGCTTAACAAATTGCAGATAACGTTTAATACTACCCATAGTTCCTCCTTCATTAAGAAAAAAAGCGGAGATGAGGAATCATCTCCGGTAACGTGCTTCGTATTCGCGATACCATTCATCGACGAATGTTGGGTTGAACGGCCCTTTCCGTCCTCGAATCCAGTTGATCAGTTCTTGCACGTTCTGCTTCAAGATTCGATCAATCGCTTTCGGATAATTCATCTCGCGACGATGCCGCTCATATTCATCTTCATCTAAAATCGTATACGACATATCCGGGAACACCTTGATGTCCAAATCGTAATCGATGTATTTGATGGCACGTTCATCCCCATCAAATGTAGTCGGCGAACCTAGATTACAGTAGTAGTAAATCCCGTCTTCGCGAATCATACAGATGACATTGAACCAATACTCAGATGAAAAGTAGCAAATTGCCGGCTCACGCGTTCTCCATTGCCGACCGTCTGATTCACTGACCATGATGCGGTCGTTGAATCCGATCATATCCGTTTTTGACGACTGAAGGACGAGCGTTTCTTCCCAAACGCGATGCAAAGTTCCGTTGTGCTTGTAGCTCTGTATCTCGATTTTGCTACCTGCTTTGGGAAATAAGCTCATAAGCTCCTCCTTTCCGCTGTGATGCTATACAATTCTCATATTTAATTATAGCGACTTTCAGAACCAATGAAAAAGGAAATCTCTTATTTTCATGAATTTAGTGTTTTTTGGAAGGCCCGTGCCCGTTCCTGAAACATCGGACGAAGCATGAAATATTCGACGAGTATGTTCGGGACATAGCTATCGAACGTCACTTCGTCAATCATGACTGCCTTTCCGTCACGCGACTCGACACGGTGCACGTGCGTGAACCGTTTGAAGGGAAACGGCAGTGTCTTCCCTTGATCACAGAACGCACGGTTCCCTGAAATCGTGATGGCACTATTCCACGGGAGTTCCACCGGTCCGACTCCAATCATCAACTTCACTTCATTGCCTTCGACTGAGGCACCATCCCCCATTAGACGTACTTTAGGAAATGTCGTCAGCTTCGTCAAAAGCGAAGCATCCTGTAATAGATCCCATAGCGTATCAACCGCCGTATCGTATGTCGACTCTACATCAAATCGTCTCACTTTCACCACCTGCCAATCGTTCTAGTTTTTGTTGAGCCACAGAAACCGTCTTCACCTCGCGCTCTGAGGCGTCTAACCAGACGACATCATCGGTCGGGAGCGTATCGACTCGATATAAATCGATATACCAAACGATATGGGAGAAGACGTGTTTCACTTGCCCGAGATAAGTTCCGTTTACCTGTTCCCCCGTTCCTCGTTCGGTAAGCGGATATTGCCACATCCCAGCGAGCAGCCCTTTTTCTGGTCGTTGTTCATAGGCGACTTTCCCATCTTTTTCGATACATAGCGCGTCATACATTTCGACACGTGCCGCTCCTTTTTTCGTTTTCACCGGCAGCTCATCTTGAACGTGGTGGGCATACGCATAACAGGTGTCTTGGACCGGACAAAGCGAGCACATCGGATTTTTCGGTGTACAGACCGTCGCCCCTAATTCCATGACGCCCTCATTAAAATCGGACGCATGTGTCGGGTCCATCAAACGACGAACGACTTGTTCAAACAGTTTACGCGTCTTCGGTACGGCGATATCGTCATAGATCCCGAATTGTCGCGACATGACGCGCATGACGTTCCCATCGACTGCTGGTTCCGGTTGGTTGTAAGCAATCGACAACACCGCTCCCGTCGTATAAGGGCCGACTCCCTTCAATTTTTCGAAACGTTCCTTCTCTTCGGGGACGATGCCATCATAAACAGAAGCGACTTCTTTGACTGCCTCGTGTAAGTTTCGGATGCGTGAGTAATAACCGAGACCTTCCCAATATTTGACGACTTCGTCTGTTTCAGCAGAAGCGAGCGCCTCAAGTGTCGGGAAGCGTTCCATAAAACGGTTGTAATACGGAATGACCGTATCGACTCTCGTCTGTTGTAACATGACCTCACTCACCCAAACACGATATGGATTTTTCGCATGACGCCAAGGTAAATCACGCTTTTCACGATTGAACCATGTGACCAATTCCTCATTGAATTGATGAATATTATAATTTGTGAACAATTTATCAAGATTAAGCATTGTGTTTCCCCTCGTTTTAAAAATATTGTATGATAAATAAGAATAGATGACGTTATATTGTGTTTATTGATGGAGGTGCTGAAGCACATTGGATACTGCGACACACATTGGTATGGGACTTGGTTTAAGTGCCATCGCGACGCTCAGCCCGGAGGTGTCAGGTGATGCACAGATGTTTCTGGCCATGACAGCCACGGCTCTCGTCGGCTCGCATGCCCCAGACTTCGACACCGTCTTTAAGTTAAAAGGTAATAGTACGTATTTACGCCAACATCGCGGTCGTTCACACGGAATCACCGCACTGCTTGCTTGGCCGATTATCGTCAGTGCCGTCATCGGTACGGTGCTTGGCGTCAACCCCGCCTCTCTATGGGTCATGGCACAAATCGCTGTGTTGTTACACGTCACGGTCGACTTGTTCAACGCTTACGGGACGCAAGCGCTACAGCCATTTTCGAAAAAATGGATTGGCTGGGGTGTCATCGGAACGTTTGATCCGTACTTGTTCTCTGCTTATTACGGTGCATATGCATTATGGATGATTACCGGTGCGACTGTCCCTATTTTTGCATTGCTCATTGCGCTTGTCATTAGTTACTATGCAATTCAGTTTAAATTGCGTAACCGTGCGCTCGCTACTGTGGCACGACACTTTGCCGGTGCACATGAACTATTTATCTCACCAGGAATCGGTTGGGATGATTGGCACGTTGCCGTCCGTTTCCGCGATGGTCTCGGAGCCGTGAAAGTGAAGAAAGGGAAAGTCATCGAGTGTGGTCGCTTCCGCGACAAACCGATGCCTGGGGAAGAGGATCTTCATTTCGTCGAAGCTCGAAAAAATGCAGATTTACAGGCATTCCTCGAGTTTTCAAAAATTCACACGTATACCGTGACACGCCATAACGGAATGATCGAGTACCGTTTCACGAACTTACGTTATTTCTCAAAAAATATGTATCCGTTCGTCGCTGTCGTCATCGTAGACGAACAGTCAAATGAAGTATTATCTTCCTTTACTGGTTGGGTATTCAGCGAAGATAGCCTTCAGAAAAAACTAGTATACGAACAATAAAAAGTCGCTCGGTTGAGCGACTTTTCTTATGCCTCGGCTTCAGTGAATTGCAACTCGAACTCAAACTTGACTTTCTTATCGACGAGGACACCTCCCGCTTCAAGCGCTTGGTTCCATGTTAATCCATAATCTTCTCGGTTGAGAGAACCTTCCCCTGAGAACGCGTGTTTCATGTTCCCCCATGGATCTTTTGCACTTCCCTCATACTCCACTTCGAACGTTTCTTCCCGTGTCGTTCCACGAATCGTCAAATCCCCTGTCAATTCAAACTCACCGCCACCTTTTGAGCGGAATGATGTCGATTGAAACACGATATGTGGATATTCTTCTGCATTGAAGAAGTCTCCTGAACGGAGGTGGTTGTCTCGATCCGAATTATTCGTATCCACGGACGCCGCTTGAATCGTCACTTTCACACTTGCATTTGCCAAGTCGTTCGGGTCCCCATTCGCTTCGATATCAAATTCTTTAAATTCGCCTTTCACCTTTGAAATCATCATATGTTTAACAGTAAAGGTGATGGAACTGTGCGCCGGGTCAACTTGATATGTCTTCGCCATGTCGGTTCACTCCTTATAGGTTATTAAATGATGTACACAATGTACTGATTACCACAAATCTTGACTTCAAAACGTTTTTACAAAAGATTGACAAATTATTGTCAAAAAATTTTGACTTTTATCACAACAAACCGTTACGATGAAAAAAGGGAGTCGTTCGCTTATATAATAATGTAAGCGCATACATAACTCCTCTATCTCGTATGAAAAGGGAGGAACGAACATGATTTATGAAGTACCGAACTCAGCAGGAACGAAAGTACAGTTTAAGGACCGTTACGAGAACTTTATTAACGGAAAGTGGACCGCACCGGCTGGTGGAGAATACTTTGAAAACACATCTCCTGTAAATGGGAAAGTATTATGTGAAGTCGCCCGCTCAACGAAAGAGGATATTGAACTCGCATTGGATGCTGCACATGCAGCAAAAGAGGATTGGGGCAAAACGTCCGTCGCGGAACGTTCTGTCATCTTGAATAAAATTGCTGATCGCATGGAAGAAAATCTCGAGATGCTCGCATATGCAGAAACATGGGAGAACGGTAAAGCTGTTCGGGAAACGCTCAATGCCGACCTTCCGCTCGCGATTGATCACTTCCGTTACTTCGCCGGTGTGATTCGTTCTCAGGAAGGCGGAATTAGTGAACTCGACAACGATACAGTCGCCTATCACTTCCATGAGCCGCTCGGCGTCGTCGCTCAAATCATTCCTTGGAACTTCCCGATTTTGATGGCCGTCTGGAAACTCGCACCGGCACTCGCGGCTGGAAACTGTGTCGTCTTAAAACCGGCTGAACAAACACCTTCTTCGATCATGGTCCTCATGGAACTCATTGAAGACTTATTGCCACCAGGTGTCGTCAACATCGTAAACGGTTTCGGTCTTGAGGCAGGTAAACCGCTCGCCTCGAGTGACCGTGTCGATAAAGTCGCCTTCACAGGCGAGACAACAACGGGTCGCTTGATCATGCAGTACGCTTCACAAAACATCATCCCGGTCACACTCGAGCTTGGTGGGAAATCTCCGAACATCTTCTTCGCAGATATCATGGAAGCCGATGATGATTTCTTCGATAAAGCGATTGAAGGCCTCGTCATGTTCGCCTTAAACCAAGGTGAAGTGTGTACGTGTCCGTCTCGTGCATTGATCCAAGAATCCATCTATGACAAATTCATGGAGCGTGTGCTCGAGCGCGTCAAAGCGATTAAACTCGGCAATCCGCTCGATTCGGACGTCATGATGGGTGCACAAGCATCGAACGAACAAATGGAGAAAATCCTCTCTTACCTTGAAATCGGGAAAGAAGAAGGCGCGGAGTGTCTCATCGGTGGAGAACGTAACATGATGGATGGAGACCTTGCGGATGGGTATTACATTCAACCGACCATCTTTAAAGGTCATAACAAGATGCGTATTTTCCAAGAAGAGATTTTCGGACCGGTCTTATCCGTTACGACGTTCAAAGATGATGCTGAAGCACTCGCCATCGCGAACGATACGCTCTACGGACTTGGGGCCGGCGTGTGGACACGTGACATGAACCGTGCCTATCGATTCGGTCGTGAAATCCAAGCAGGCCGCGTCTGGATCAACTGCTACCATTCATACCCGGCACACGCTGCGTTCGGCGGCTACAAAATGTCTGGGATTGGTCGCGAGAACCATAAGATGATGCTTAGCCATTATCAACGGACGAAAAACATGCTCGTCAGCTACAGCGAACAGAAGCTCGGGTTCTTCTAAGATGGTGAAACGAGTCGAGGCCACCCCCGCCGCGCTCGAACTGATCGAACGTCTAAAATCGAAACATGGCCCACTTCTATTTCATCAATCGGGAGGATGTTGTGATGGAAGTTCACCCATGTGCTTTCCACGCGACGAGTTCATGGTGGGCGATCACGATGTGCTCCTTGGTGAAATCGGAGACACCCCATTCTATATCCACGAGAAACAATATGATTATTGGAAGCATACACAACTCATTATCGATGTGGTCGATGGTCGAGGTGGTATGTTTTCCCTCGAGGGTGTCGAAGGGAAACGATTTTTAGGACGTTCTCGAGTCTTTACAGAAGAAGAGCGTGACGCGTTAAAACATGAAGCATGACAGAAAGGACCCATTCCGATGGGTCCTTTCTCATTTTCAAAAAACGATTATCCTTAATTGTAAAAAATATACATATATAATTGATTTCTTATGTATAGTGGAGAAAAAGGGAGGCCTTCGATGACTACATTACTTACCGAATTATTAGAGAATATATTTGTGACCTTGCTTGTGATCTTCACACCGATTTTTCTCATACTCGCATCCATCATCGTCTACAAGATTAGACGCTACAAACGAAGTCAATACTATGAACAGACACGGCATTCATATGTCAAAGTCGTTCAAGATACAGGCCTTTATGGTGAATATTTGTGTGTGGCAGACATTGAGTCAACATTCTCTCAACCGCTCATATTGACGAATCTTTATTTGCCTCATCCCTCAAAGAAAGATCGAACAACAGAGATTGATGTCGTCTTCATCAATCAGGCTGGAATCCATGTCATTGAATCCAAAAATTATAGCGGATGGATTTTTGGGCGTGCACGTGACCAATACTGGACGCAGACACTTCCCCGTCGTAGAAAACATCGCTTCTTCAACCCAATCAAACAAAATGAGCTACACCTGAAAGCCATTGAGCAAGTTCTCGGACTCGACCGAACACATCTCCATTCATGGATTGTATTCAGCAATCGATCTACACTGAAACAAATTGAGTCATCAGACGTTCCCGTTTTGAATCGTCAACAATGGGCTAAACAGTTGACCACCTACCAAGATTTCGTCTTCGACCAAGATGAACAAATACAATTATATGAGACCTTATTATCTTTCACACAAGTCGACGCAGCTGTCATGATGAAACATGTCGAGGACATCGAATCAGCTTATAAGCGGTAAAAAAACATCCCCCACTCGTAATGAGTGAGGGATGTGTTGTCATTTACTCTGCATTTTAAAGCGCAAGTACAATTCGTTATAGTAAGCGTTCATCCGCTTCCCTAAGTTTTCATATACTTCAAGTTCTTGCGTCACTTCGCGAGATGGGTAGAACCGCTCATCTGATGTGACTTCTTCATCTAAAAATTCGAGTGCCGCTTCGTTCGGAGTCGAATAGCCGACATAGTCCGTATTACGGGCTGCAATCTCGGCATCTAGCATGAAATCGATGAATTGATGCGCACCGTCTACATTTTGTGCCGTACTCGGAATCACGAGGTTATCGAACCAAAGATTCGTCCCCTCTTCTGGAATGACATACGTTAGTTCTTCATTTTCGTACATGATTTCCGACGCATCTCCAGACCACACGACAGCCGCTGCCGCTTCACGGTTTGCCATCAACATTTTAATTTCATCCCCGACGATTGCTTTGATGTTTGGCCAAAGCGTTTCTAACTTTTGTTCCGCTTCAATCAACTCATCTTTGTTCGTCGTATTGAGCGAATAGCCGAGCGAGTTCAAGCCGAAGCCCATCACTTCTCTTGTTCCGTCTGCAAGAAGGATGTCATTTTCAAGCGGCATCTCCCACAAGTCGTTCCACGATGTGATTTCACCATCGACCATTTCGGGATTATAGACAATCCCGACCGTTCCCCAGAAGTAAGGGACCGAGTACTTGTTACCTGGGTCAAACGATTTATCGAGAAAGCGTGGATCGATGTTATCGAAATTCTCAAGCTTCTCGTAGTCGATTGGAAGCAACAAATCCTCTTCAATCATCTTACTAATCGCATAGTCTGACGGGACGGCTACATCGAACGCCGTACCCCCTTGCTCAATTTTCGTGAGCATCGCCTCGTTCGAATCGAACGTCTGGTAGACAACTTTTAGTCCACTCTGTTCTTCGAACTCACCGATCAAGTCCTCATCGATATAGTCTCCCCAGTTATAGACGACAAGCGTATTGTCGCCACCAAATCCTTGCGCAGCGTTCAGTTGCTGAATCCAAAGAAGGAGACCGAAGCTGACAATCAACGGAACAGCTAGCATGATGATTAATTTTTTCATCGTCTAACCTCCTTTGCTCCTCGTTGCGCCAACACATAATATCCAATGACAAGGATGAGGGTGAAGACGAACAAAATCGCAGATAACGCGTTGATTTCAAGCGAGATTCCTTGACGAGCCCGCGAGTAGACTTCTACTGCAAGTGTCGTGAACCCGTTCCCTGTCACGAAGAACGTGACTGCAAAGTCATCTAACGAATACGTGAGTGCTGTAAAGAATCCGGCGAACACACCTGGTGTGATATAAGGGAGAATGACTTTCGTCAACACATCCCATGTACTTGCCCCTAAATCACGCGACGCATCGATCAGCGTCGGGCTCATCTCTTGAAGTTTCGGCAACACCAAGATGACGACAATTGGAACCGAGAACGCAATGTGCGACAAGAGAACCGAATAGAAGCCTAACTGAATTCCGAGCATCGTGAAGAGAATCAAGAACGATGCCCCGATGATAACGTCCGGACTGACAATCAAGACGTTGTTCAAAGACAACAAAGATGTCTTCGTATACTTTTGTTTCGCCGTATAGATGGCGAGCGCTCCGATGACACCGAGCACGGTCGAAATTGTCGCCGATAATAGGGCGATGACGATCGTGTTCAAGACGATGACAAGAAGTCGCGTGTCCGTGAAGAGTGACTTATACCACTCAAGGGTGAATCCTTCGAAGTTACTCATCGTCCCGCCGCTGTTGAACGAGTAAAAGACGAGATATAAGATTGGCGCGTATAAAATGAAGAACACGGCCGCCAAATATAGGTTTGATAGTTTGAATCGTTTACGTTTCATCGACGGACCGCTCCTTTCGCACCCCAGTCACGCGTGATGACCATGACGAGAACCATCGCCAAGATCAAGAAGACGGCAATCGTAGATCCCATCCCCCAGTTTTGCGTAACGAGGAATTGTTGTTCAATCGCCGTACCGAGCGTGATGACACGGTTTCCTGCGATCAGGCGTGTAATCATGAAGAGTGACAACGCTGGAATAAAGACAATTTGAATCCCTGACTTGACGCCGTCAAGCGTCAACGGGAAGATGACACGTCGGAACGTCGTCCAGTTCGATGCACCTAGGTCGCGTGATGCATAGACGAGAGATGGTGGTAATTTTTCAATCGCGTTGTAAATCGGCAAAATCATGAACGGAATGAAAATGTATACCGAGACGAAGACGAAACTGAAGTCCGTAAAGAGAATCTGCTTCGTTCCAATCCCAATCGCCTCTAAAAACTGATTCGTGATGCCGTACGTTCCAAAAATCCCGAGGAACGCGTACGCTTTTAATAACAAGTTAATCCATGACGGAAGCAAGATGAGCAAGAGCCAAAGCTGTTTATGCTTCGTCTTCGTCAACAAATACGCCGTCGGGTACCCGACGAGTAGCGAGAAGAACGTAATCAGGAACGCGTACCAAAATGATGATAACGTCATCGACAAGTACGTCGAAGAGAAGAACGTCTCATAGTTCTCTAAACTCAAGTTCCCGTCGATATCAAAAAACGAGTAATAGACGACGAGGACGAGTGGCGCGACGACGAATAAGGCAATCCAAATCCAATATGTCGTCAAATATACCGTCTTTGCGGTCTGGTTAGTTTGATTCATGAGGGACCTCCTCATAGGATTCGAGACGACGGTCGAACTCTTCTTCTGTCTCTCCTAATCGCATGACGTGAATCGCTTCCTCGTCAAACGTCAATCCGATTTTTGATCCGACGGTCGACTTCTTCGTCGAGTGAACGAGCCACTCGTTCCCTTCTTGGTCGTAACAGCAAATCTCATAGTGAACGCCGCGGAACAGTTGTGAATCAACATCGACAATCAGTTTCGCAGAATCGATGGATGTCATCTCCAAGTCTTCCGGACGAATGATAACCTCAACTTTTTCGTTACGGTCAAACCCTTGGTCGACGCAATCGAACGTTTTGCCAGCGAACGTGACGACATTGTCTTCTGGCATGACACCCGGTACGATATTCGATTCTCCGATGAAGTCTGCGACGAAGCGGTTAATCGGTTCGTCGTAAATATCAGTCGGCGTCCCACTCTGAACAATTTTCCCATTGTTCATGACGAAAATCTCATCGGACATCGCAAGCGCCTCTTCTTGGTCGTGTGTGACGAAGATGAAGGTGATGCCGAGACGTTGTTGCAACTCACGTAATTCATATTGCATTTCTGTACGAAGTTTCAAATCTAAGGCAGACAACGGTTCATCGAGGAGGATGACCTCTGGCTCGTTCACGATTGCGCGGGCAATCGCGACACGTTGACGTTGCCCACCTGACATCTCATCGATTTCGCGCGAGCCGTATCCTTCTAAGTTAACAAACTTGAGAGCCTGCTCCACTTTTGCTTTGATGTCTGCTTCTTTCAACTTTTTAATGCGGAGACCAAACGCGACATTTTCAAATACGTTCAAATGAGGAAACAGCGCATAATCTTGAAACACGGTGTTCACTTGTCGTTTGTTGGCGGGTACATCGTTGATTCGCTTCCCACTGAAGTGAAGATCACCTTCAGTCGCGTCGGTAAATCCAGCGATGAGACGTAGGATTGTCGTCTTCCCACATCCCGATGGACCGAGAAGCGTATAAAACTTCCCACGCTCAATCTCAAAACTGATATCTTCTAGGACGACGGTGTCGTCGTAACGCTTTGACACGTGGTCAAAACGAATAATTGTCTCTGCATTCATGCTGTTTCCTCCTCTATTGACTTATAAATATGAATGAGTCGCTACGATGAGACATTCACTTTCGCCATCGTGATCGTTGACGAGTTGGTGTGAGTCCGAGGCGACATAATACATCGTTTCTCCCGCCTTGGCAAAGTAGGTGTGATGACCTAACTTCAAAGCCACTTTTCCGGACAAGACATATACCAATGTCTCTGAGCGGGACGGTTCATATTGTTTGAATTCTCCATTCTTGCAAAACGTGACGAGAATTGGCTCCATTTCTTTCTCATTCGATTCCGGAATAAGCCACTCCGTTCGATATTTTCGTTCCTCATCCGTATACGTGGTGCGATCATCGACGGTGTATACGACTTTTTGATTCAAGTCTTCATCGAAGAACTCTTTTGGTGAACTTCCAAGGACGCTCAACAAATCAAATAACGTCTCTAATGAAGGAGAGCTTAAATCACGTTCGATTTGAGAGATATATCCTTTACTCAAATCCGTGCGCTCCGCTAACTCCTCTTGGGTCAATCCTTTTTTAATCCGGAGTCGCTTAATGTTTTGACCTACTTCCAACGACTGAACGCCTCCTTCTAGTTTAGTGAAACATGAGTTCAACTAAAGAAAGTTTATCTATACTATACTTACAAGCAAACTATTAGCGACCTTCATTATAACGAACTGAATGAGAATTGCAAATAAAAAATCACGCCACAACGGACGTGATTCAGTGTAAATTTCGTTTTGACATCAAGTGCTTAAATTTCTCGTTCTTCGTTTGGAACAAATGGAGCTGTGCGCCGTATGCATCAATCTGTTGAATGACGTATTGAAACGCTTTCGCTTCTCCTGGATACGGTTCGCCTGCCTTGGCGAGCGACGTCTCAAAGTCTTCCCATAGCACTTCGACCCATGTGATGGCTTCCGAATCGTTTAGCACGTCGTTCTTCTCTTTTAGAATGGCCGCGAGTCGCTCGTATTGTTCGTTTCGGTTCATCGTTTCACCTCCGACAGTTCAGAGAGCGGGATGGCCCGTTCTGTCATGTCCCCTTCAAACGTACCCCAACCCATGACACCGTTGACGAATTTTAAGCGGAACGGCTGGTCGTTGTAGTTGACGACATATGTTTCACCTGGACGAAACGAAGTCGGGTCGACCAAATAGCTTTCGGCAATCGCAATCCGTCGAAGGACAACTTCGATTTCGCTGACCATGCCCATCTGTTCAGCCTTCCGTTTTCTCTCATGCAAGGCTTGAATCTCCTGCTCTAACTCATATTTCGATAAATCACTTAACCGCTTTTCCATTTCGTTCACCTCGATGTAAGCGTATCAGATTTTGCGAAAAAAAGAAAAAGACGAGACTGAGTGAAATCCACTCAGTTCGCCTTGAAGTTGTACAACGGTTTGATGACTTGGTCGATGCTGACCGCCGGTTCGATATAACGGACGATCTCGTTCATCGATTTGTAGACGAATGGTGACTCATCCACCGTAGACGGTCGAACCGAAGTCGACCAAACGCCTTCCATCGTACGTTTAAATTCTTTGAAGTCGACGCGTTTGCGCGCGGCTGAACGGGACATGATCCGACCTGCTCCGTGAGGACCAGAGAAGTTCCAGTCTGGGTTCCCTTTCCCCGTACAGATGAGCGAACCGTCTCGCATATTCATCGGAATGATGACACGCTCTCCTTCTTGCGCGGAGATGGCTCCTTTACGAAGAATCATCGCGTCATGGTCGATATAGTTGTGAACGGTGTCGAATTGATCGACGACGTTCCACTTCATCGCTTCCACAATCACATCTGTCATCGCTCGACGGTTCGCTGCTGCGTATTGTTGGGCGATTCGCACGTCGTGCATGTAATCGTCCATGTCCTCCCCTTCGACATAAGCCAGGTCACGGAATGGTTTCCGCGCTTCACGTTCCGCTTCCAGATACGTCGAGATCTCTCCCTGCCGTCCAGCATCCTTCAATCGTTCGATTGCTTCTTTTACATCTCTCGTTTCCATCATGTGTTGAATCGCGCGCTCTTGATAATGATCGGCAATCTGTACCCCGAGATGGCGCGAACCCGAATGAATGACGAGAAACGTACGTCCCTGGTCATCCTGGTTCACTTCAATGAAATGGTTCCCCGAGCCGAGTGACCCGACCGAGCGCAAGGCACGGTCGAGTTTATACGGCGCTCGAACCGCTTCAAGTGGAAGTTCAGACGCGTACGGATGAACCGTCTCGCGAATGTTCATCCCGCTCGGTACGAGTTCGCGGATCACGTCATCGAGTCGCTGAAAGTCGATTCGTTTTGCTTTGATTTCAGTACAAAGCATCCCACACCCTAAATCGACACCGACCAAGTTCGGTACGACTTTATCGTGAATCGTCATCGTCGTGCCAACGACTGACCCTTTCCCGGCGTGCATATCCGGCATGATGCGAATCGATGCTCCTTCTGTGAACGGTTGGTCAAGAAGGGTTTGAATCTGATTCCGCGTCATGTCATCGATTCGTTCATTGAATACTTTGGCGCGGTTATATTTCCCCGTGATTTCCATGTGACCTCCTTAACTGATCGCTTGTTGCTTACTTTGTAATTCGTGCATTCGAGCATAGACACCACCGAATTCGATGAGCGACTGATGATTCCCACGCTCGATGATTCGACCATGGTCGAGAACGAGGATTTGGTCCGCTTCCCGAATCGTAGAGAGTCGGTGCGCGATGACAAACGTCGTTCGACCGTACGTGAGTGTTTTGAGTGCCTCTTGAATCAGCGCCTCGGTCTCCGAGTCGACACTCGCTGTCGCCTCATCGAGAACGAGGATGGCCGGGTCAAAGACGAGGGCGCGAGCGAAGCTGATCAACTGTCGTTCCCCACTCGAAAGGGAAGCACCACGTTCAATCACCGGTTCATCGATTCCCTTTGGCAACTGTTTCACAAAACGATCCGCCCCGACGGCCGTGAGTGCGTTCCACACCTGTTCGTCCGTGATTGTCTCGTCTCCTAACGTGACGTTCGTACGAATCGTCCCAGTGAAGAGAAACGGGTCTTGCAAGACAATTCCGAGATGGTCTCGTACCGCCTGAGTCGGGAGCTTCGTCACATCCATCCCATCGATGCGAAGAACACCTTTCGACGGGTCATAAAAACGCATGAGCAAATTCATAATCGAACTCTTCCCACTGCCTGTATGTCCGACAAGGGCAATCGTCTCACCCGGAGCCGCGTGTAGTTCAATCTGTTGTAATACTGGTTTCCCAGCTTCATAACTGAATGTCACGTCATCAAAGACAACTTCCCCTTTAAATCGTGGAATGCGTTCCGATGAGACCGGCTCTCCTTTTTCATCGAGCAACTGGAACATCCGGTCGGCCGATACGAGCGCTTGTTGAAGCGGTGATAACTGGTTCATGATTTGTGTCACCGGCTCAAAAATCCGTGAGACGTAATCGATATAGGCATACAAGATCCCGAGTGTCAGGATGCTTCCCCCACCGAGTGTTTGCGCCCCGACGAACCAGATGAGTAAGGCGAGCGCCATGTTTCGGAAGAAGTTGACCAAGTTATGACTCATCAATGCATCCAACTTCAACAGTTTTCGTCTCGTTTGGAAGTTGTCACTGTTCTTCTCGTTGAACTCGTCATAGACGAGGTCTTCGCGGACGTACGATTGAATGATCGGCATCGTCTGAATGCTTTCATTCAACTGTGCATTCATATCCGCGACGAGCGCACGGACGCGGAAGTTATTTTTCGTCGAGAAGCGCTGGAACAATTTGATCCAGACAATGACGACCGGGATGATGATGAGTGAGACGAAGCCTAGACGTACGTCTAGGAAGAACATCGCAATCAGTACCCCAATCATCATGACGACGCTTTGGAAGACACGGGCAAGTACTCCTAAATACAGGTCCCGAATCGTTTCCGTGTCGTTTGTGACACGACTGACAATCTTCCCGATCGGCGTCTGGTCAAAATAACGTACCGGGATTGTTTGCAAATGCTTCATCACGTCGAGACGCATCGTTTTCACGATACTGTGCGCCGAACGTTGCAAGAGCATCTGTTGTCCCCAGTTCAATCCGGCTGCGAGTAGCAATAGGACGACATAGAGACCAGATAGCATGAGCACTGCTCGTAAATCTGTCTGATAAAACTGGAACACGTCAGTCGATGAGAGTGAAACGATATTGTCATATGTCGCCGTCTCATCACCTCGTGTAATTGTCAGCACGTCTCCTTCGACATCTCGAATCCCCCCGCTCATCACAGCATCAGGGACGAGATAGTATCCGTCCGTCGTTTGCACGATAGAGACAGGCTGAACCACGTCTTGCCCGTCAAGCCTTGTTTCTTTCTCGTACGAGTTTCCATCAAAGGAAACGCTACCGCCAGACTCGACTTGAACCCAATCACGTTCAATGGCAACGATATGCTCATCGATAATGATTTTGGCGATATACGGTCCGGCAAGTTCTGCACCGACCGCTAAAAAGAGTAATGTCAATCCGAGGAAGATCGAGCGTTTCACTTGTTTGGCGTACCCAACGAGTGAACGGATCGTTTTCTTCCGACGAACTGGATCTAATTCATATTGATCGATCATGAGAGATTCCCCCTTTCTCGGATTACTCCGACTCTCCTTGTCGAATAAATTGTTCATAGTACCAACCGTGGCGCTCCATCAGTTGGTCATGTGTGCCACGTTCTGTGACACGCCCGTCTTGAAGGACGAGGATCTGATCAGCGTGCGCCACCGCAGAAAGACGGTGTGCGACGATAAATGTCGTTTTCGCTTCGCGGCTCGTACGAACGGAATCGATGATGCGTGATTCTGTCTTCGCATCGACCGCTGAGAGCGAATCGTCAAGGAGTAGAATCTCAGGATTCTTCAACAACGCTCGTGCAATCGACAGACGTTGTTTCTGTCCGCCTGACAGCATGACACCCTGTTCTCCGACTACCGTATCTAAACCGTTCTCTAAATGTTCGATATCTGTATCAAACGCCGCGAGACGAATCGCCGTCTCTAGCGCCTCATCCGAGACATCATCCACTCCGAAACGAATGTTATCGCGAACCGTTTTCGAGAAGAGAAGATGTTCTTGTGACACATAACCACTCCAGCCACGAACGGTTTCGAGTTTGATGTCCGAGATCGGCACGCCGTTCACGAGAAGTGAATCATCGATTGGATACTCCCGAAGTAACTGACGGAGTAACGTCGTCTTCCCGGCCCCAGTCGGTCCGACGACCCCAATCGTCTCACCACGCGAAACGTGCAGGACGATGTCCTCTAACGAGTCACGATTCGCATTCGGATAACGGAATGAGAGCGATTTAAATGTGATTTTCTCCGGAACGTCGATTTGGACCGTCCCCGTAGAGGCAACGTCCGGAGCTTCGTTCATTGTCGATTCGATTCGTTCGAGACTCGCCGTTCCCCGTTGTACGACGTTGATCAGTTCACCGAACGCATACATCGGCCAAATGAGCATCCCTAAATAAATGTTGAACGAGACGAGTTGACCGAGCGTGATGTCGTTCGTAAAGACGAGATACGTCCCGAACGAGAGCCCAATCAAATAACTGAGTCCGACAAGAAGTTTGATGACCGGTTCAAACAATACATCGATTTTAGCGACGTGCATGTTTTTCGCTAAGACATCGTCTGTGATGTCATCAAATTTTTTCGTGTCCGCCTCTTCTTGAACGAATGAACGGACGACCCGGAGACCTGAGATCGACTCGACGACTTGGTCGTTCATCACCCCGAACGAGTCTTGAGCCGCCGTGAAGCGTGTATGAATTTGGCTTCCGAGTTTATTCATCGACCAAGCGAGAATCGGCATCGGTAAAAGTGCAGCAAGTGTCAACTTCCAATCGATGAATACACCCATGATTGTCAACGCGATGAGCGTCATGTTGAACGAGTCGACCAATGTCATAACCCCAAATCCCGCTGTCCGCTCAACCGCTTTCAAGTCATTTGTCGCGAGTGCCATCAAATCACCCGTACGATGCTGTTGATAAAAACGTGGCGTCTGTTTGAGGAGGTGACCGAAAAAACGACCTCTCAATTTCTTTTCAAGTAAAAAGGCTGTCCCGAATAGTCGGGCGATCCACAAGTACGACATCACATAAGACAACACCATGATGCCTAAAAGTGATGACACAATGAGAATCAATCGTTCTGTCGTCAAACTTCCTTCACGAATCGCATCGATCGCCTGTCCAATAATCCACGGTGGCAGCATATCTACAACTCCCGTGATGATGAGTAAGATGATGGCAATCAAATACGTCCGTTTCTGTCTTTTAATAAACCAATCTAATTGTTTAATCAGCTTCATGACTGATTTCCCCCTTCCGTCCAATCCACCTAAGCACACAAAAAAGCGCACTCCACCTGATTGTGCAACCAATCAAATGAAGCGCGCTTGAAGTAGTCTTCAATCTTTTGCATGGTCAGGGAAAGGACACTACCCCTATCCAGCTGCCAAAGTCACGCAGTTAAATACGAGTAGCCATATGATGTTTTGAGTGTGTTTGTGAGTGCAATGTTATTCATCATTCTGGCTCCTCTCGTTTCATAGTTTTAAAATCTACTCAAACCTTAGCAGACTGTTCTGAAAATTGTCAATATTATTTTGTAAAAAAATTGTAACTTGATTCAGTTTAAGAAAAACATGCCCAAAATGAGACCAATGACCCCTGTTGCCGTGACGTAATAAATCATCGGCATGAGCGTGTATCGAATGATGGTCCCTTCTTTACCGAGCAGTCCCGCAACGGAAGCAACCGCTACGACGTTCAACACACAAATCATGTTCCCTGCGTTCGCTCCTGCCATCTGCATCGACAAGGCGAGCGTCTCGTTGATTCCGACAGACTCGGCTACGTTTGTCGTCAAACTTGAAAACATCATGTTTGAGAAGGTCGCCGAGCCCGAAACGAATGCGCCGAGGGCCCCAATCCACGGTGCGACGAGTGGCCATACCCCGCCGAACGTGTCAGCAGCAGCCGTCGCAAGTTCGACCGGCATCGATGCGAGTCCAGCTCCCCCATTTTCAGAGTGAATGAAAATACGGACCATTGGAACAGAAGCTGCTAATGTGATGACTGTCCCGACGATTCCAAACGTCGTCGCTTTAAAGACCGACGTCACCTGCGACCAACTCATGTTGTGCAAGAAGAATGTTGCGATTATCGTCAAGATGAACATGAAGCCCGGTGAATAGAACGGCTCCCAAGACGTCGAGATTCCTTCTACGCCCAAAATGTTCGGCAGGTTGATCCGAACGCTCCGAGAAAGTTCATTCAAAAACGGAACCGTACGGGTGAGGACTAAGAATATCGTCAAGATGAGATAAGGCGCCCACGCTTTCCACTGTGGTAGTTCACGCTTGTTCGATGTTACCGTTACTTTTTCGGTAGATGGTTTCAATTCATCCATGTATCCATCGAACGTCCATACGCGTTTCGGCATGAGAATCCCTTTTCGTGCCATGGTTACGAGAATGACGAGACCTGTTAGTCCACCAAGCATTCCACCAAATTCAAATCCGAGGACAAGTGTCCAAATGTAGGCTGGTACGCTATATAACAGCGCAGCCACGATCGCAATCGGAAATACTTCGAGGGCTGGTTTGATTGACTTCTCCTTACTGAAGAAGCGTGTCAGCATCAAAATCAAAATGAATGGGATGAATAGACCGACGACCATATCAATCAATACGGTTTGCAAGACGACTTCCGTCAAAAAGGCGATTGACTCAGGTTGGTTCACGTCAAGCGAAAGGCCATTCCCAATCCCGATGAGTGCCGGTGTCCCGACCGCACCGAACGTGACGGCTGATACGTCCGCAGACAGTGCGATCACGACAGCAGCAATCGGCGGAAAACCGAGGGCGATTAAAAGCGGTGCCGCAACCGTCGCCGGTGTACCAAATCCTGAAGCCCCTTCAATGAATGAGACGAACAACCAACCGACAATCAGAACTTGAATACGCGGATCGGGTGTGATGTTGACGAATCCAGAGCGAATCGCATTCATTCCGCCGCCTTCTTTCATCGTATTCATCATTCCGATCGCACCATAGACAATCCATACAGTCGTCACGGCGATGACGAGTCCTTGTAATGTCGCCGCCATGATTCGAGTCGCATCCAATTGCCAAACGAAGAACGCTAAAATCGCCGTCGTCACGAGTGACAAGGGCATGGCTACTGATGCAGGTAAACGCATAATTACCAATAAGATGAGCACGGCCACAATTGGCGTCAGTGCTGTAATCCATTCTAAAATCGTCAATGTAGACCCACCTTTTCGTGTTTTCCCCTACCGTAAACAGATGTCCCATCACGATTCTTCTTCAACGAGTCTCTCTAACGTACGTTCAATCACATCATACGGAAATCCTTTGCGCCGAAGCTGCATCTTCATGCGCTGCTTGCGCTCGAACGCATCATACCCGCTGAACTTCCGATTCAACTTTTCAGCCTGCTTCAGACATGCCGCAATCTCGACATCTTCGTCCTCTTCTTCCCAAAAAGTTTGAATCGCCTCTGAAATAATATCAAAGGTAAACCCCCTTTGCATCAGGGTTTGTTGAATTCTTTGTTGCACTTCTGTGGCAGAACGACGATTTGTTTCCATTTGTTTCCGTTTTACGAACTTTCCAGCCTTTTCGACGAGTTCTTCGTGTGTGATTGATGCCAATACGGATTCAACCACGTCCGGTGGAATGCGGAGCTGTTCGAGCTCACGTTCGATTTTAATCGGTCCACTTGGACTCGTATTGAATTTGGTTTGGACATAAGCTTTCGCAAATTCCGCATCATTCAAGTAACGCTGCTCTTTCAGTCGCGTGATGGCATGTTTGATGGCAGTTTCGCTTAACTCCTTCTTCATGAGATAGTCCTGCACCTCTGAAATCGCACGCATTCGGTACGATAAATAATTGACGGCTAGTTTATAAGCTTTCTGTGCCTCTTCCGCCTCGAGCACATCTTGCACAAAGTCGTCCTCGAGCTCCATCCCTTTCGTGAGCCCGTACTTGATAAACACGTCAACATCGATGGCGAATGCAAACTCTTCTTTCCCTTCGCGTTCAATGAAAACGTTCAATCGGTCTTTATTCTTTTGTTGGGTCGTGAACTTCGCAATTTTCACAACGACTCCCCCTCCATTTCATGTTTCTAACATATCACGTTCAGGAATCGGAAAGGATTTTTGATAAGTTAGAAGAAAGGGTATTCATCTGGATATACTGACTTATACCCATTTTAGAAACAACACATGATATCGGAGGGAATTTCATGAAAATCGCAATCACCGGTGGAACCGGGTTGATCGGTCAACCGCTCGTCCGCGCACTGGCTGACGCCGGTCACCAAGTCGTCGTCTTGACAAGACATCCACGTCCCCGCCATCGCGGGGTGTCGTTCATCGAATGGCTAACGCCAAATAGCAGTCCAGAAGAAGAGCTCGAAGGAACAGACGCGTTCATCCATTTGGCAGGGGCATCCATCAACGACGGGCGCTGGACCCATAAACAAAAGCAAGCGATCCTCCAAAGTCGAATCGAGGGGACGAAAGAAGTCGTCCGGATCATTCAACAGTTAAAACAAAAACCTCAAGTCGTCATCAGCGGCTCGGCAATCGGCATATACGGCGAAGACCGTTCTATCACGTATTCAGAAGAAACCCCATTACCGACACGAACCAATTTCCTCGGGAATGTTTGTGTCCTCTGGGAACAAGAGGCTGAACCGATTCGTGATTTAGGCGTTCGTCTCGTGACAATGCGTACCGGTGTCGTCTTATCGAATGACGGCGGTGCGTTCCCATTAATGAAACTCCCCTATCAGTTCGGAGTCGGTGGTAAAATTGGATCAGGAAAGCAGTGGGTTCCATGGATTCATTTAGATGATCTCGTGCGGTTGTTCGTGCATATCATCGAAACGGATACAATCGAAGGTCCTGTAAACGGAACCGCCCCTACACCGGTGACGATGAATGAATTCGGGAAGACGATCTCAAAAGTGATGCACCGTCCTCACTGGATCCCGGCACCCGCCCCAATGATGAAACTCGCACTCGGTGAAAAAAGTGTCATCGTTTTAGAAGGAGCAAAAGTCGTACCGACCAAAGCGCTCCAACATGGCTTTGACTTCCGATATGACACATTAGAACCCGCATTAAAAAACTTATTACAAGATGCTTAAGGAGAATGAATTGTGAGTCACTTACTTATTCGAAACGCCCATATTTATCCGATTACCGCCCCCCATTTTTACGGAGACCTCCGTGTCCGTGATGGAAAAATTGTCGAAATGGCAGAATTGCTCGAGCCGACGGATGGTGAGAATGTCATCGAAGCAGAAGGGAACTTTTTATTCCCTGGTTTTATCGATGCGCATACCCATCTTGGTCTATACGACGAGGGGACAGGCTCTGTCGGGAATGACGCCAACGAAACGGTCGAAGCGATGACACCACATGCCCGTGCCATCGACGGTGTCTACCCACTCGATGAAGGGTTCCAGGAAGCATTGATGGCTGGCGTGACCGCTGTTCAGGTCATGCCCGGGAGTATGAACGTCATCGGCGGTGTGACAAGTGTCATCAAAACGCACGGCCGCTATATTGATGATATGATTGTCCGCCGTCATGCGGGACTGAAGATGGCACTCGGCGAAAACCCGAAACGAATTCATAGTATGGGGAAAACGGGCGACCTGACGCGGATGGGAATCATGGGCTTGCTCCGTGAAGCATTTCGTACGGTCGGTTCGACGAAGACGATCGGCACGTTCGGGAGTCAGATGATCCAACTCGCCCTAGACCGCGACATGCCGATTCGCGTGCATGCGCACCGTGCAGACGATATTCTTTCGGTCGTCCGTTTTGCAAAAGAGTTCGACCTCGACTACCGCATCGAACATTGTACGGAAGGTCACCTCGTCGCAGAAAAGTTACAAGAGCTCGGTGTGAAACATGTCACCGTCGGACCGACCTTTACGCGAAAGTCGAAAATCGAGCTTCAAAATAAGACGTGGGAAACGTACCGCATCCTCCATGAGCACGACATGATTGTTTCCATTACAACCGATCATCCGTACACGCCGGTGCAGTATTTAAATCTTTGTGCTGGTCTTGCTGCACGTGAAGGGTTACCCGTCGATATCGCGCTACGAGGGATCACCATCAACCCTGCTGAATCACTCGGTGTTGACGACCGCATCGGCTCACTAGAAGTCGGAAAAGACGCCGATCTCGTGCTCTGGAATCACTTCCCGCTCGACTATTTAGCGAAGCCGATTATGACGATTGTAAATGGTGAAGTTGTCTTTAAAACAGACCGTGCGGAAACGCATCATGAGGTCGAATAATTTTCATTATTTTTCATAAGCGTTTTACGCATAATTTACTTGCTTTTTTAAAAATACTATATAAAATTATCTTGTAACTTCATAAAGCAGCCAAGGCGGTTCGAACAGCGAAGCCAGAAGTATGCTTTCGTTACGACTATTCTTCAGCGGTCTGAAATAGGAGGAGGAATGTAAAGGTGCTCAAATTTCGTGAGCTCACCGACTGCGCGGAGTTGTTCGAACTGATGCAACACCCAGATGTCTTTCCGTATGTCCGTCAAAAGACGGTCCACTTTGATGAGTTTTTATTTAGCACGAAGCAAATCATCGAGCTAGAGGAGCAAGGAAATATCATCTCACGTACCATCACGAACGAGTATGGCACCCCGATTGGGACGATCAGCTTGTTCGATGTCGAATCCGGCTATGGATTCCTCGGCACGTGGCTTGGCAAGCCGTATCACGGCAAAGGTTATAATCAAGTTGCGAAAGAGGCGTTCTTCTCAGAACTGTTCTTCGAGCTTGATATTGAAAGTGTGTTCTTAAAGATTCGTAAGTCGAATGAACGATCGATTGCTGCAGCAGAGAAGCTCCCGTACGCGTTTTGCGCGAATGAGCTTCGTTCTGAACTGCTCGCTGAAATCAACCAAGGTGATGTGGAATATGTATTATACGAAGTATCCAAATCGAGCTTCCAACTTTACTTGCACGCCCTTCACATCCCGGAATACGAAGTCCCTTACGAGGCACAACTCGAAGCATAAGCCAATTCTGTCAAAGAATTGGCTTTTTTGTGGCGTTTTTGTGTGGATTTGATGGAGGTAACTTGTCGGAGCCGAATAAATCTGTTCTAATTCGAAGAGATAGGTATGATAAAGGTATGAGGGATTCATCACAACTCTCGTTAACCGTTTCGTAAAGGAGAATGGCATATGTCAGAATCAATGTTTCGTATCCTCGTAACTGATGACGAAGAACAAATGCGAGATTTACTTGTATCAAATTTAGAAAAAGAAGGGTATGAGACGGTCACCGCCTCAAACGGCCTTGAAGCGATTGAACGCTTAAAAGAAGAAACGTTCCATCTCGTCTTACTCGACGTGATGATGCCAGAACTCGATGGATTGACGGCTTGCATGCGTATCCGTGAGTTCTCGAACGTTCCAATCATTCTGTTGACGGCACGCTCTGAAGAACTCGACCGCATACACGGTCTAAAAATCGGGGCTGACGACTACATCACGAAGCCGTTTAGCCCGCGCGAGTTACTTGCTCGTATCGAAGCGACACTCCGTCGCACACACAGTTTTTCAAAAGAACAAGAAGCGACGTTTGATGTCGGCATTCTCTCCATCGATATCGAAGGTCGCGCCGTCAGCGTGAAAGGGAAAACGGTCAACCTGACACGAAAAGAGTTTGACTTACTCTACCTGTTCATCACGAACGACGAAAAAGTGTTCTCTCGTGAACAATTGCTCGATCAAATTTGGGGAACCGAATACCACGGTAACCTTCGCACGGTCGACACGCACATTAAAACGCTACGCCTGAAACTCGGGGAGGCTGGCGGTTACATTCAAACTGTATGGGGCATCGGATATAAATTTGAGGCAAACGGATGAAGCGATACACGATCCGGAAGCGGATTTGGATTACCATCTGGACAGCCAGCCTCTTCTCAGCGTTCGTGTTTCTGATCATGACGTTCTATTTGTACGACAAATTCTATATCCAAACGCAAGAAGAACTGCTCATCAACCGCGGAGAGAAACTCGTCACAATCTATAAGGCCGACGGTTTCTCTGACGCGTTCGCTGACAGTATGACGTATACGAACGAACTGACCGAAACGAAAGTGTTTCTTTCCTCCGTTCGAGAAGATACACTAGGCTCCGGTAAGACGTTCCTACGGCAACAAGACCTCGAACGTCTCCAAGACGGGTATGCCATTTCTGTTACGCGAAAGCATCCGACCGAGGACGTCGATATATTAATGACCGCTTTCCCGCTCATACGTGACGGGGAACTCGATAATGCGCTCATCCTCTATATGGAACTTAGTAAAATCAGCGAACCGTTCCAACCGATCCGGCTCATGATCACGTTCTTACTCGTCCTCATGATTGTGAACTTGCTCCTATTCGGTAAACAGATCATCGATACGATCATTCAGCCGCTCATCCAGATGAAGCGTGCCTCACAAGTATATGCGCAAGGCGATTTCTCACACCGCATCCCAATCGTTTATGATGATGAGATCGGCGAGTTGGCGGATACCCTCAACTCGATGGCGGAGTCACTCGGACTCGTCGAAGAACAGCGAAAAGAGTTTCTCGCGAACGTCAGTCACGAACTCCGTACCCCACTTTCCTACATTCGTGGGTACACGGAGATGCTTCAAGATGACACGTTGGATGAAAAAACACGGGCGCAATATTACGACATCATCGAAAACGAGACGAACCGTCTTCAACGTCTCGTCACGGACTTACTCGACCTCGCACAGCTAGAGCGCGATTCGTATCCGATGACAAAAGAACCCGTCGTGTATTCTCAAGTGCTTGAAGATGTCCTTTATCGACTCGAACCGATTGCCCGGGCAAAAGGAGTGACAATCGAATCCGATTTAGACTTCGACTTGATCATTCTTGGCGACCATGACCGACTCGAACAAGTCATCGGTAACCTTCTCGATAATGCACTCCGCTACACCGAGGCGGGCAAGACGATTTATGTGAAGACATTCGCCGAGACAAACTATGCGATCACAGAAATACGCGATGAAGGTCGAGGCATTCCGAAAGAAGATCTGGATAAATTGACGGAGCGTTTCTATCGCGTCAATAAATCACGGACAAGAAAAGATGGCGGCACCGGTCTCGGGCTCGCCATCGCGAAGCATATTATCGAACGACATGAAGGATCGCTTCACTTCAGCTCAGAAGTTGGGCAAGGGACGACGGTTACGGTCGGCTTACCTCTCTTACCAGAAGAAGCGTTCGATATGTAAAAAGGCAGCTGCGAGGCTGCCTTTTAAATGTCTTTCCCTTTATATTGTTCGACCGACTCTTGCTCGAGTCGCTCTCGTTCTGCATGTGTCTGCGGGTATCCGTTCGCTTGCCATTCGGCACGATGACTCGAATCGAGTTGCGTGAGACCTTGCTCTGCTTCATCCTGATCCGCATCGACGCTCTCCCGCTCATCCATCTTCTGCCACGTATCTTCTTCCTCGCGTTGCGAAAGCAATGCCGCCACTTTCGGTGCAACGAGTGCTGCGCCTGCAACACCGAGTACAATCCCCATCAATACTTTACGATCCATCCTGTCCCCTCCTTCATTATGAAGTCTTCATTCCACCATTTCATCATCTTAAAACCCAAACCGAAAACGTTTACAACTTTTCAAGGAGTGGAATCTGTAGTGAGAAGGAGGCGATTGGATGGAAAAGAAACGACCTACGTCGAAACGTCCGTTTGATAACCCGGACGCTGTCGATACGGACAAAGAGAGTATTTTTGACGAGGACGGCATGCAAACCGTCGACCCGATTCCCGTCGAGGAATTGAATGAACGGGTGAAGGATGAGAAGAATAAACGTCACTCCAAAGATGAATCGGCGAGTGAAAAGAAATATAAAGACGAATAAACAAGCTGCGGACAATCGTCCGCAGCTTGTTACGTTAAGTCCTTCGGTGAAAATCCGTAAGGCAACATTTCTTCTTTTGTCATCACTTTTGTGTCACCGTTCAAGTTCGCAAGGATTAAGGTAAAATCCTCTCCTGCGAATTCGGCGATGACTTGACGGCACGCTCCACACGGTGAAATCGGACCTTCTGTGTCGCCGACAACAACGACCGTCTCAATCGAGTCACTACCTTCCGAGACAGCTTTAAAGATGGCTGTCCGTTCGGCACACATCGAAAGTCCGTACGAGGCGTTCTCTACGTTACATCCCGTAATCTCTTTACCAGATGCATCGATGACGACGGCTCCGACGTTAAATTTTGAATACGGTGTATAGGCGCGTTTGCGCGCTTCAATGGCTTTATGCACGAGTTCTTGTACGCGTTCTTGTGAAATCATTGGATGTTCCTCCACTTCTAAATTTGAGAAGAAGTCTGACATCTGAACTATAACGTGAAAACGCTTACTCAGCAAGTGTTTTCACGGACTCGTCAATATTTTTTCTTTTTCTTTTTCTCGAACACGACGACCGATTCAACGTGAGACGTCTGCGGGAACATATCATACGGTTGCACGTAATTGACCTTGTATCCCGCTTTCATCAACTGATCGGCATCTCGCGCGAGCGTTTGCGGGTTACATGATACGTAAACGATTCGTTTCGTCTTCGATGAAATAATCGAGTTGATTAATTGATGATCCATCCCTGTTCGTGGCGGATCGACGACCACGACATCTGGAATCCAGCCATCTTTCACCCAACGTGGAATCCAGTGCTCGGCACGTCCTTCGACATACGTGACATGGTTATAGCCATTTTCACGCATATGATCATTCGCATCTTCGACCGCTTCCGGTACGACTTCCATCCCGCGAATCTCTTTTGCATAAGGTGCCAACCAAAGACCGATTGAACCGACACCTGCATAGGCATCGATGACACGTTCTTCGCCCGTGAGCCCTGCCGCTTCAACGACTTCGCGATACATTTTTTCAGTTTGCGCCGGGTTCAATTGGAAGAATGCACGTGGTGATAGATGATAATGCACATCATCAAGTTGTTCATCCATCTTCTCTTGTCCTGCGATATGGACTGTCCGATAACCAAAAATCACACCTGAACGATTCGCGTTGATGTTGATATGGAATGAGACGACGTTTGGCAATTCCATGATTCGGTCACTTAATTCATCTAAATCCGGAACATCTTCATGTCCGACGACCAAAACGACTTGTACGTCATTCGTCTTGTAACCTGAGCGAACGACGACCGTCCGAGCATAACCTGTGTCACGGCGTGCATCGTAGACGGGGATGTCAAGTTCGTTTAAAATACGGACAATCGCATTGTTGATGTTTGTCGTGTCACGTTGTTGAACCATACAGTGCTCGATTGGTACGAGATGGTTCGAATTCGGCTTGTAAAGACCGGACACGATTTCCCCACGGCGTGTACCGAGCGGGAACTGTGATTTATTGCGGTAATACCACGGATCATCCATACCGATTGTCGGACGGATATCCGATTTGTCCACGTTGAGTTTTGTCTTTTGACGGAAAGCGTTTCGAACGATTTCTTCCTTATACTCCATCTGCAGACGTGAACTCATATGTTGGATTTGACATCCACCACACTCGTCGTAAATCGGGCAAGGTGCTTTGACTCGGTCTTTTGAGTCGTTATCGCGTTTGACAACACGTGCCTCCGCGTAGTTTTTTTCGACACGCGTGATTTCAACTTTCGCACGTTCTCCCGGCAATAAGTTCGGAATGAAGATAACCATGCGATTGATTGTCGCAATGCCTTCTCCATTGATGCCAAGTCGTTCGACTGTGACATCTTTAAAATCTCCTGTAATTAATTTCAATCTGATTCATCCTTTCGAGACGATTGTTCTAGGTCTTTGGCGTAACGCACAACTTTGGCGCGCAACGAATCAATGTCGGCTAACAGGCGATGTAAATCTTCAGGTGTCGTATGCTCATCTAGCGTATTGACCGATAGACATAGCAATTCCGTTCTCGATTTTAGGACGTTCATCTTTCCGGCGGTATCTGTACGTGATTTACCCATCTTGTAATCGCTCCTTTGGTTCGTGACAAAGAGTTGCTATTATAGCATACTATTTCGTGTAACTTGATGAAAAGGTGGAATCCACATGCAAAACATCTCCCCAACCTTCGACCCTTGGGAAGCCTATCTCGACCAAGTTGAACATGGTCGACTCGTCTTATCCAACGTCGAAGTAACCACAACAAAATTGTGCAACATGCGCTGCGAGCATTGTGCGGTCGGTTATATGCTCGACCAAACGGAAGAACCGGAAGTGCCGCTCGAACTGTTGATTCAACGGTTAGACGAAATCGAACATTTACGCGCCTTCTCCATCACAGGAGGTGAACCGATGTTATCGATGAAATCGGTTCGCAACTATGTCGTTCCGTTGTTACGTTATGCGAAAGAACGTGGGGCACGTACGCAAATCAACTCGAACTTGACGTTACCGTTATCTCGCTATCATCTTATTACCCCTTACTTGGACGTTTTGCACATTTCGCATAACTGGGGCACCGATGCCGATTTCCTTGAAGGTGGATTTGCAATGATGGATCGGAAACCGAGTGAAGAGGCCCGGTTAAAAATGCTTCAAACGATGAAAGATAACGCCCGCGCCCTTACCGCTGAAGGGATCATCGTGTCAGCAGAAACAATGATTAACAAACGGACGATTCCGCATTTAAAAGAAATTCATGAAGAAATCGTCTCACTCGGTTGCCAACGTCATGAGGTGCACCCTATGTACCCTGCAGATTTCGCTAGCGCACTCGAGTCGGCGTCACTCGCGGATACGCGACAAGCGATTCACGACTTGCTCGATGTCCGAGACGAGAACGTCTGGATGTTGTTTGGAACGTTACCATTCTATGCATGTTCTGATTTGCCGGAAGATCGCGCTTTATTGAAACGACTTCATGAATCGAAAAACGTGACGGTCCGAAACGATCCGGACGGCCGTTCACGCCTTAACACGAATATCTTCGATGGTCAGATTATTGTGACGGATTTTGGTGACGAGCTCGGTACACTCGGCACCGTATACGACACCTCTTTCCAGGAAGCTTACGATACATGGACGAACAGTCAGTTGAATGCTACACTCTCTTGTCATTGCCCCGCTGTGAAATGTCTCGGGCCGAACGCACTTGTCAAGCAAGCTTATTATCCGACGGTCGATTTCCAATCCCGTAAAGCTACCTCGTTTTAATTATTTCTATTCGGGAAATGTTCTGTATATTAACTGAATCGAGGTGTGTATAGATGACAGCGATTTATGTATTCATGATCACTGTAATGGCCATTATTATTTTCGGTGGTGTGCTTAGCATCTTATTGACAGCCGCATTCGTTTCAGACAAAGTAGAGCATGATGAAATGTTTAGTCAAGGCAGTTGGGATGATGAATTGCTTCACTTGAATCACTCTCCACAACCGATTGACGACACGAAAAGCTGAGAACCTTCTCGGCTTTTTACTTTGACTTCATGAGGTGAATCCATGCTCCGCTTTCGTTTTATGATTTTACTATTGATTGTTTTTATATCCGGCTTGATTCAAGGTGCGCTCATTCCCCTCCTGTCCACGTTGATTGAACGTGACGGAGCACCTGCTTGGGTGAACGGATTGAATGCAACGATGCTCTATGTCGGGGTAATCGTTTCTGCGCCGCTCCTTGAGCGCTTCGTCCGAAAATACGGATTCCGTCCGACCATCGTCCTCGGAATTGTGTTAACCGCATTCGCGACTTTCGCTTTGCCCATCTGGCCGTCTTTACTCGTGTGGGCGATGATGCGGTTCTTTATCGGTTTTGGTGACTCTGCCCTCCACTACGGTTCACAAGTGTGGGTGACATCTTCTACGGATAAGCGTAGTCTCGGTCGCGCGATGGCGTATTATGGGATGTCGTTCAGTCTAGGTTTCGCCGTCGGACCTTTACTTGCACCACTTGTCGATCTATGGTTTTGGTTACCGTTTTTGATCATCGTCTTTTTCTGTCTTGCCTCATTGATGCTCGTCTTTAAAGTCGAGAATGAGTTCCCTGAAATCGAGAAAGTGAAGACGGATTCGAAGGGACGCATCCGGTTGATTCTAGTCGGTGCGGGATACACACTTCTCCCTGCGTTTACATACGGATTCCTGGAAGCGAGCTTGAATGCCAACTTCCCAATCTTTACGTCGCGTAACGGGATGAGCCTGACAGAGACGAGTACACTGATTACGACGTTCATCGTCATGTCGATCGTCGTCCAACTCCCTCTCGGTCGACTCGCTGACTTGTATGGGAAGAAACGAATTTTGCAAATCGTTCTGGCGTTCGGTACACTCGTCTTCGCTTTAGCGAATCTTGTTGTCGATCACTATGTCGGTCTACTCGTGCTGTTCGCTCTTGCCGGCGCAGGGTTAGGGTCGACGTATTCACTCGGTCTAGCACACATGACAGAGGTGCTCCCTCGCTCCCTCCTCCCGACTGGTAACATGCTGTATAGCATCTCATTCAGTATCGGCTCGATTTCAGGACCAATGATTGGCGCCTATTGGTTATCGCTTCCGAAAGAGGTTTATTTCTTCATGTATACGTTGATTTTAGGCATTCTCGCCTTGCGACTCTTCACCTCTAAGTCAAAACCGATCAATATATAATATAAAGAGGCAGATGGTTCCCATGAACCATCTGCCTCTTTTACTCTACAACTCGATCCATCTCTTCATCGTTTAACTGCAACGCCTGGATGAACACTTCATCTAGTGCGAACGGCTCCGTGTCCAGCGAGGCGAGGACTTCCGATTTCAACGTCACCTCTACGACACGGTCTTCGAACTGCCATCTCGTCTGAATGTCATCCCCTTGTCTCGTCGCGCGGGTCGCCACAGGACCGTGACGTTCTTTTAAACTCTGACTCACGCACTTCATCACGTACTTGACGTACTCATCTTTCGGTTGACGCGAGATGAGGATATTACGGACGATTCGATTTCTAGTCATTGTTTTTCCTCCTTCCTTTGAATGATTGCGTACGCAAGTCTTTACAAACGAAGACCGATTTCCGAGCTTAAAATTCAGAATTTTTAATTTATTTTGTCACGGGATGTTAATTCCGTCAACTCCGTCTCTTGTTTCAATGACTCACGCTTCGTTTTTTCACGCGCTTCCCTTGAAAATAAGTAGACAAATAAATCCCTACGATAACGAAAATGAGTCCGACAATCGCGTTCCACGGTATGGTCTCCCCGAGTAAAATACCTGACAACATGACACCAAATAAGGGAACTAGGAAGATATAGAGTGAAATCCGACTGACTGGATTATGTTTCATCAACGTATTCCAGAGTGTGAAACCAATCGCTGACAACATTGCTAAATAGAAGAGGAAGGCAATCGTCTGTCCGGTGTATGGCATCGAGATCCCACTTGGGTCTAACAAATAGCCGATAATGAGCAATCCAATCGAACCGATCACCATCGCCCAAGCTGTCATCGGGGCAACATCATATTCTTTCGAATAATCCTTCGCAATCAAATTTCCAAACGCACCCGAGACCATCGCTAAAATCAGTAAGATCTCACCCAATCCAAAACCGACCTCCGTACCAGTTGCCGGCCAGTTCGCAATCACGATTCCAGAAAAGCCAAATGTCAAAGCAAGTCCTTTCAAACGATTCAATTTATCATCGTCATAGCGGATATGTGCAAGCGCCATTTGGAAGAACGATGTCGATCCGGCAATGATTGACCCTTGAACGCCAGTCGAAATTGAGAGTCCGACATAAAAGAACAAATATTGAAGGAACGTTAAAAAAGAACCGAGATGCGCATACGCTTTAAACTTCTTAGGCGTCAATCGAATCGAACGTTTCAATACCGTCTGACTGATGATGAGTAGAAGGATCCCAGCAAGCAAGAAGCGCTCACCTGCGAACAACAACTGTTGACCATATTCGTTCGACTGAATATCCAACTTCTCATAACTCAGTTTGATGAACGGGAAGGCACTGCCCCATAACAACGTATTAAAAATCGCCAAAAACCCCACTGTCCATGGGCGTTGAAATATATTTTGCATGACACAAAAACTCCTTAATCTTTTTATTTGTGAGTCACTGATGAGCGTGTTAGAATGAACCTAGATAATAATTATTATAAATAAAGGGATTGAGTCAATTAAAGACTAAAACCTTATATTAAGCCAATTGAAGATGATAATCATCATCAATCATTATCATTTAATCGAGATTTATTCTCAATTAGAAAGAAGGGATTCTATGAACGTCCAATCGGTTACACACGAAAAAAGCCACGTTTTCAAACGGGCTAGCTGGTACGAACATATCGAATTGATCATGGCGCTTATTAGCGGTGTATTGATTGTACTCGCTTATATCGCCGAAACACAAGAAGGAGCTCCTTGGATTCATGTCACGCTTTACTTATCTGCTTTTTTCATTGGAGGATACGCAAAAGCGAAAGAAGGAATCACAGACACGATCGAGACAAAATCCTTGAACGTAGAGCTACTCATGATTATCGCCGCTATCGGTGCCGCATCCATCGGCTATTGGATGGAAGGTGCGATTTTAATCTTTATTTTTGCTCTATCGGGTGCCCTCGAAACGTATACGATGAATAAAAATGAACGCGCACTCGAATCATTGATGGAATTACAACCTGAACAAGCAACTCGTTTAACCGCTACTGATGAACTTGAAGTTGTGCACATTGACGACTTGAAAGTCGGTGATCGCATTTACGTCCGCCCAGGCGAACGCATCCCTGTCGACGGACGAATCATGAAAGGAAGCGCATCTGTCGAAGAAGCCGCTATTACAGGAGAGTCTGTCCCGGTTGACCGACAAGTCGGAGATGACGTGTTTGGCTCAAGCGTCAACTTAAACGGTGTCTTGACGATTGAAGTGACTAAGCTTGCGACCGAGACGTTGTTCCAAAAAATCATTCAAATGGTCCAGCAAGCGCAGGAAGAAAAGTCGCCTTCTGCGCAGTTCATTGACCGCTACGAAGGGCGATATGTACAAGTTGTTCTTCTATCCGTCGCAGCCATCATCCTGCTCGGCCCCTTCTTCACGTCATGGTCTCTCGAAACGAGCATTTATCGCGGAATGATTTTACTTGTCGTCGCTTCTCCTTGTGCCCTTGTTGCCGCCATCACGCCTGCTGCCCTAGCAGCCATCGCCTCATCCGCGAAACACGGGATCCTGTTCAAAGGTGGTGCTCATATCGAGAACATGGGACGGTTGAAAGCAATCGCATTTGATAAAACCGGAACGCTCACGATCGGGAAACCAATCGTCCAAGAAGCGCTCATCTCACCTGATTTACAGGAAGTCGAAGTCAACCGAATCGTCAGTTTGATTGAAGAACATTCGATGCATCCGCTCGCAGAGGCACTTGTCTCTTATACCGGAAAACATACCGGGGAGATGACGCACTTTAAAGACATCACCGGTTCTGGAATCGAGGCGACAATTGACGGGACGACATATCGCGTCGGTAAACAGAAGTTCGCTGACCGAAGTGGTGACTTCTTCAAAGAAGATGTGGAACGGCTGAAAGAAGCCGGTCACACACTCGTGTTTATTAGTGATGATTCTCGTACAATCGGCGCCTATGCTCTCCGAGACACGTTGCGGGCCGAGGCTAAAGTAGCAATCAAGCGTCTGAATGACCTCGGAATCGCGACAATCATGATTACGGGAGATAATGAAGCGACTGCTCGTGCCATCGCAAATGAAGCTGGATTGACACGTTATATTGCCGAATGTTTACCAGAAGAAAAAGTTTCACAAATCAAAGCGTTACGTGAAGAGTACGGTTCAATTGGAATGATAGGCGACGGCATCAATGACGCACCTGCCCTCGCGACCGCTGATGTCGGAATCGCGATGGGTGAAGGAACCGATGCCGCTCTTGAAACAGCCGACGTCGTCTTGATGAAAAACGACCTCATGCGTTTGAGCGACGCTATTCGTCAATCACGCAAGCTGAACCGAATCGTCCTACAAAACGTCGTCTTTGCGCTCGGTGTCATTCTCGTCCTTATTGCCACAAACATTTTCGAACTGCTCATCATGCCATTCGCGGTCGTCGGACACGAGGGTTCTACTATTCTGGTCATCTTGAATGGACTTCGTCTTCTCACCTCTTCATGGGAATAACCGATTCGACAAAATCGAATCGATGATTGAAACGATATGTCGATTTCGTTATAATTGAAACAATGTGTCTAAATAGACTGAAACAGATCGAAAGATTGGCTAAAGGTGGTACATGATATGAATACGATTGCAGTCATCGGCAAAGTGTTTGTCGATATTAAAGGAACATCTTTCGCACCGCTTCATAAAGATGCGAAAAATGTCGGCGACATCACTTTCTCTAATGGCGGAACAGGTCGGAACGTTGCTCAAAACTTAGGTGTACTCGGTAATGACGTTCGCTTCGTCTCAACTGTCACGAACGACCAAATCGGGGTCGGCGTCCTCGAGGAGTTACGTGGTTTACAGGTCAATGTCGATGGTGTCGATATGCTCGACGATAACGGAATGGGAATGTGGCTCGCCGTCATGGATAACAATGGCGACCTTCAAACATCAATTTCGAAACAACCTGACGAAGCGCGGATGGAAGAAGCGATTTTACGTCGAATCGACACAGTCTTTAAAGAGAGCGATGCGGTCGCAATCGACTTAGACTTGTCTGTTAACGTCTTAAACGAAACGATTGAACTTTGCCGTGAGATGGACTTGCCACTATACGGTGTGTGTGGCCACCTTTCTGTCATCGAACGGAACCGTCATTTACTTCAAGGCTTCACTGGTTTCATCTGTAGCCGCGAAGAAGCGGAAATCTTGTCCGATATGTCAATCGTCACGGTGGACGACGCACTACGCGTCGCCGAAGTACTCGCCATGAAAGGTGCACCCCTCACAATCGTTACGATGAGCGAGCTCGGGGCTGTTTATGTCGACCTTCGTACGAATGAACAAGGTCACGTCCCAACAACGAAAGTAAAAGTGGCCGACTCTACCGGGGCCGGTGACTCATTCTTCTCCGCTGTCATCTCAGAACTGATGAAACAGCATCCAATCGAAGATGCGCTTCGTCTCGGGATGCGTGTCGCAGGAAAAGTCATCGCGTCACACGAGAACGGATTGACGCAAGACATGTATGATTCATTAGAACAACCTACGCAAAAATGAGTTGAACGCATCGGCGAATCGTCGATGCGTTTTGTGCAAAATTATAGGAATGAAAGGAACGATCTCAGTGGTTCGAACGAAATTAAGAAGTGCGATCATTCTCATGAATGATCAAGATGAAGTGGCTTTGATTCGCCGCGAAAAAGAAGATGTCTTGTATTATGTATTCCCCGGAGGGGGAGTAGAATATGGGCATACGACTGAAGAAACAGCCGTTCGTGAAGCGTTTGAAGAACTCGGCGTTCATGTCGAGTTAGAAGGGGTTGCTGCCTATGTTGCCTTTAACAACGAGTTAAACCCTTACTATTGGGCGAAGATGACGGGTGGCGAATTCGGGACCGGAACGGGTGAAGAATTCCAAGAAGAACAGACAAACGGATCGTACACCCCGATGTGGATCAAGCGATCGGCGTTACCCCATCTTCCGGTCCGTCCTCCATCGCTCGCTGAAAAACTCGCCTCGCATGAGTCACGTTTTTACGATTTGACGTTATCTGAGGATTAATCATGTGTATCCTCGACCGAATTCGGGAAACATTTTTTTAATGACCGAGTCAGGAGGGTTTCATGATGGCAATGACAGAAGTAAAGGAAAAAAAGAATTGGTTCGGGTTTGGAAAAGAGTTATTCCGTCGTTTTAAAGAGCATGACGTACAAGACTACGGGGCCACGCTCGCATTTTTTTGGTTTTTATCGATTTTCCCCGGCATTATCTTCATTTTGGCACTCTTATCATTTTTTGATGTCTCACAAGATTCATTCCAAAATCAATTAAATGATTTGGCACCAGGATCCGCCGCTTCCGGATTCTTGACGGGTATCTTTGACGCAATCGGGGAGCCGCGGGGCGGTCTCTTATCGCTCGGTGCGATTTTGGCCATATGGTCTGCCGCAAAAGGGGTAGATCGCCTCATCACGACTTCCCTACACGCGTATGGCGAGGACAATGAACGGAATTTCTTTGTCAAAAAAGGATTAGCGCTTGGAATGACGATTTTACTCGGAATCGGGATGTTACTCCTCATTATCTCAAACGTGTTCGGGGCGCAAATCATTTCGTTCGTCACCGAATATTTACCCGTCAACATTACCGGGGCAGAAGAGATGATGATCAATGTGTTCCGCTACGTTTTAACGACGGTTGTCTTGATTTTGACGCTTTCGATTTTTTATAAAGTTTCACCGCAACAACATGTATTCTGGAAAAGTACGATTCCAGGAGCCATCTTCGGTGTCATCGGTTGGCAGCTTGTATCTTTCGGATTCAGTTTGTACGTCTCAAACTTCGGAAGTTACGACTCGACCTATGGATCGCTCGGTGGAATCATCGTCACGTTGCTTTGGTTACAATTGACGGGAATGATCATCCTCATCGGGTCTGAAATTAACGCGACGTGGATGCGTTTCTTTAAAACGCCAAGTGAACAAGAATATGAACGTGACTTCAAGAAGAACAAAAAGAAAGCGAAACAAAAACAAGAAGAGGATGACTACGAAGACATCCCAACGAATACGTATGGCTAATACAAAAAGGAGCACGTTCAAGCTGAACGCGCTCCTTTCTTATGCCTCAACTGGGTCAAGGCGTCCCGTCGCCGGATCAATCACGAATCCATGAACGTTCGTGCCTGGTGGCAACAATGGATGATTGTTGATTAAGTTGATTGAATGAACGACATTCTCCTCGACCGAATCAAATCCATGTAGCCATTGCTCCAAATCCATCCCTGACGATTTCAACGTCTTCAACGTCTGAGGATCGATTCCCCGTCGTTCCATCTCTTCAATCACGACAGACGGCTCGATTGCTGCCATTCCACAATCGTAATGACCGACCACGACAACTTCCTCCGCGCCTAGCGCATAAAGTGCGACTAAAATCGAACGCATGGCTGAACCAAATGGATGCGACAAGACAGCTCCCGCATTTTTGATGATTTTAGCGTCTCCGTTCTTAAGTCCTAGCGCTTGAGGTAACAGTTCCGTCAAACGTGTATCCATACACGTCAAAATCACGATTTTCTTATCCGGAAATTTATCAGATACGAACGGTTCGTATTGTTTTTCCTCTACGAAACGTTTGTTAAATTCAAGCATTTCTTTTACGACTGACACATTAACGCCTCCCCTTTTCTCACATCACAAATCTTGAAACAATGAGTCCGACGACCATCCATGCCCCGAACAACGTATTCACTTTCGCCGTCATCGCCATCGCAGGCATCAATTCGACCGGTTCGGCTTTTTGCCAAAACCGTTGAATCGCTTTAATCATGACTGGCACGGTGAATAGGGATAGCAAAACCCATGGTGTGACTCCATAATACACGACGGCAACGATGATGCCGACTAATGCGGCGATAAAGAATGCCGCGAGCACATATACAGCACGTCGATGACCGACTAGACACGCGATTGTTTTTCGCCCGTTCTCTTTATCGTTATCTAAGTCTCGAATATTGTTCGCCAGTAAGATTGCCCCAATCAACAAGGCCATCGGGAACGACACGAGCAACAATTCCGTCGTCACCGTATTGATTTGAATATAGCCAGCGATTCCAATGATGACATATCCCATGAAGAGACCGGCAACAATCTCACCAAACGGCGTATACGCAATCGGTAACGGGCCTCCCGTGTACAAGTATCCAACGAGCATGGATAACGCACCGACCCAAAGCAGGTGCCAACTCGTTGACGCTGCGATATAAAGTCCGAGTATCGCCGAGACAGCATACATGCCAAGGGCGATTGACAGGATTTGATTTGGCGTAAACCCGTCGCGCACGATGGACCCACCAATCCCGATTGATCCTTCATGATCTAATCCTCGCTTATAGTCATAGTACTCGTTAAATAAGTTCGTTGCGATTTGAATGAGGACTGACGCGACTAACATCGCAAGAAAGAGTCCCCACTTCAGTTCGGTTTGATCGAGGACGATGAACGTCCCGAGCAAGACCGGAATAAAACTTGCTGTCAGGGTATGCGGGCGAATCATTCGCCAATATGCCCCTTTTGATTTCTGTTTCATTTCGTTCCCTCCCTTCGTTAGTTTACGTCTCGATGAAAAAATCTGTCAACGTCAGCCATCCATCTCATGATCCTTACAATTTCTCGAGCATTTCATAGACAAGTGAATTGCGAACTCATGATACACTAAAGAGTGAGAATTCTATCGGATTGAGGAGGCTTTTCTTTCATGCCAGATACTCAAACACATATAAAACAACGAATCGAGCAAGCTCACAAACGGGCGCGAGCTTGGCAACGTCCTGTCCTCGCATCCTACACGTGGGAAATTTCGGCGTTCGATGCGTTTCAAATCATTCAAAACACGGATACGTCCCATTATTACTTCATGACACCGGACCGTACGCTTGAAATGCTCGGTTGCGGAGATGCGCTCGTCTTGAGTGCCTCAGGCCCCGAACGATTTCAGCGACTCCAGTACGATTGGAGTCTCCATCGGCGAGATGTCGACGCAACCGTCCATGCGTTTGCTGGCTTTTCGTTCGATACGTTCATGCGTCCACAAAAGAGCATGTGGGATGCCTTTGGGGAGGCATCACTCGTCGTTCCAAAATTTTTATACCGTCGTTATAAAGACCGACATACATTGACAGTCGCGACTCTTGTCTCTTCGAAACAATCGGTCGAGCAGTATTTAATTCAATTGGCCGATCAATTGGCACAATTCAGTTCACTTCGCCCGACCGAGGAATCAACACCGTCCTATTCGAAAGTAAAAGACGGTGTGGAACATTACAAATCAAGCTTTCAGCAAGCCAAGCAGTTAATTGAGGAAGAGCGAGTCGAAAAAATCGTCATCGCGCGAGAAGAGATTTATCAACGTTCTGACGATGCCTTTCCATTCGCGAAGAGTTTGAAGCATTTGGCGGAACATCAAGAGTCGAGCTATATCTACTTATATCAACCTAAACGTGACATCGGCTTCTTCGGAGCGACACCTGAACGATTGATTCAAAAAGAAGGGATGCGACTGAATACAGCTGCCATCGCCGGAACCATCAAGCGCCCTCAGACTGAAATCGAAAGCGACCTTGCGAAGGAACAACTGTTACATGATGCGAAAAATCGTGAAGAACATCAAATCGTCGTAAAAGATATTAAGCAAGCTTTGACACCTTATACCGCGCCGATTCACACGAGCGAGACACCGCAAATTCTTGCGAATCGGTCGGTGTTTCACCTGCACACTCCAATCCAGGCGACACTCGAAACAAACGCTTCCTTGTTGTCGTTAGCGGAAGCACTCCATCCAACCCCAGCCCTTGGTGGCTCACCGAAGCGGACATCGGTCCGATTACTTCGTGAAATCGAGCGGTTCGACCGTGGTTGGTACGGTTCTCCATTTGGCTGGGTCGATAACGATGGGGATGGCGAGTTTGTCGTCGCCATCCGCTCGGCACTCGTCCAGCATCAGTTCGTCGCACTTTACGCAGGAGGCGGGATTGTCAAAGACTCGGTTCTCGAGCAAGAGCTTGAAGAAACCGAAATGAAAATGAGTCCAATCAAACAAGCTTTGCAGTTTGATTCGCACGATTAAGGAGGCACCCTACATGAATAAGATGTTGACCGACTGGGTAGCATCCATGGTGAATCGACTTGTTGAATCTGGCGTGACCGACGTGGTCATCAGTCCGGGTTCTCGTTCGACCCCACTCGCGATAGCGGCTTATTTACACCCGCAAATCCGCCATCACATCATCGTCGATGAGCGCTCCGCTGCATTTTATGCTCTCGGATTGACTCGATCGACGGACATTATCCGTCCTGTCGCACTCATTTGCACGAGCGGTACGGCTGCGACAAATTACTACTCGGCGGTGACGGAGGCATTCATTTCGCAATTGCCGCTCATCGTCTTGACGACCGATCGACCACATGAACTTCGGAACGTCGGGGCACCACAAGCAATCAATCAAGTCCGATTATACGGTGAACAAGTAAAGACGAGTCTCGACTTACCTGTACCTGAAGAAGCAACGCTGCCGTTCATGCAGCAGACAGTCACTCGCTTCACGAATCTTGCCATGCAGTCACCCATGGGACCCGTTCACTTGAATGTCCCGTTCCGAGAACCGTTACTCCCAGACCTTGAACAGTTGAAGCTGATGCTGAGAGGTGAACCCGCTATACCGGAAAGACAGCGTGTTCGCCCGACAAACATCGATCGGGAAATCTTTTTGGAACGTACGAGTCAAAAGCAACTCGCATTCGTTGTCGGGCCTTACACACCGATATCATGGCAAAAAGCCATTTACAAATCAGCGACCGAGCATAATATCCCGATCTTTGCGGATCCACTCAGCGGCATGCGTCGTTTCGACGGTGTCTTGACGAACTACGACACGTGGCTCGCAAGTGAACATAAAGCCGACTGGTTACCGGATGTGTTCATCCGATTCGGTGCCGCACCCGTTTCAAAACGACTCAATCAGTGGATGACTGCGACGGAGCTAGTTGTGATTGAAGAGCTGGGCTCTTATCGTGACCCAAGTAGCCGTGCGACCATCTGTTACGGAGACGCACTCGACTTTTTACCACTCATTGAATCAACAAATGATTCACGTTACGTCGAACGACTACGTTTCTTCGAGAATGTCACGGAAACGGCGAAGCCTTCACTCCAGGGAGAAGCCGAATTGACGAAACGGTTGCTCGATACGTCAATCGAACGTCTCTTCGTCAGTAACAGTATGCCGATTCGTGATGTCGATACGACATTATCCGCCGGAAAGAGCGTGCAAGTTCTTGCAAACCGAGGCGCCAACGGGATTGACGGTGTTCTTTCGAGCGCACTCGGTAGCTGTTATGACACGTCTCATGCCGCTCTACTGATTGGTGATTTGGCATTCTATCATGATAGCAATGCCCTACAACTGTTAAAACATCATCCTGGGAAGTTTTCAGTCGTGATTTCGAATAATAATGGTGGAGGGATTTTCTCCTTTTTACCGCAAGCTTCCGTCGATACCCAACTTTTCGAAGATTTGTTTGGGACACCGCTTAATTTGAACATTCGTGGGTTTGCCGAGACTTACGGGTTGTCCTATCGTCTGATTGAGCAACCACAGGAGATTCAAGAAGCGATTGAAGACGGCATTCATTTGATTGAGTTCCCATCGGATCGGGAGCAAAACGTGACGACTCACCGAGGATGGACGCAGTCTGTCTGCGCTCGTCTCGTCACGGAGAATGAGGCATGATCGTCGAGTTGCGAGGTGTCGACTATGAAGTATGCATTCGAGGAGAAGGAAAACCAGTATTATTTTTACACGGGTTCACGGGAAATGCTCAATGGGTCGATTCATTCCCTAGCTTACCGGTTCGACTCGTGTCACCTTCATTATTGCAACATGGCGCAACGGAACGCCCTCCCGTCACTCGTTCGACGATGAGTCAACAAGTGAAGGATCTTTCACGCCTACTCGATTTAGACGATCGTCCTTGGACAGTCGTCGGTTATTCACTCGGCGGTCGAATCGGATTGACACTCGCCGCGTGCGACAAACGCGTCGAACATGTCATCGGGGTCAGCACGACACCCGGTCTCCGATCTTCTAAAGAACGGACAGCTCGTCGACGTCAAGACGAAGAACTTGCCCGATTCATCGAAACCGAAGGACTCTCCGCATTCGTCAAGCGATGGGAGAACCTTCCACTTTGGCGACAAACTGAAGAGATGAAACAATCACTTAGGAAGGACCGACTCGCACAACATCCGACTGCTCTTGCGAACAGTTTGCGCGCCATCGGTACAGGTCATATGCCTTCGCTCTGGGGGGCATTGCACCGCCTTCCCCACGTCGATTTGATTGTCGGGGCAGAAGATTCTAAGTTCAAAGCGATTGCACGAGACATGCAGAAAGAACGGTCTGATATTAAAATCTATGAAATTTCAGATGCGGGGCATGCTCCTCATATCGAGAATGCACCAGAGTTTGGTACAATAATAAAGAAATTGATTTTAGGGGGTATTTAAAATGGAATCAGTAGCGAACTGGACATCGGTCCGTACGTATGAAGACATTAAATATGAAACATGGAATGGGATTGCTAAAATCACCATCAACCGTCCAGAGGTACGCAACGCGTTCCGTCCGTTGACGGTCAATGAATTGATTGATGCATTCGCACGCGCACGCGACGATAAAGAAGTCGGCGTCATCATCTTGACGGGTGAAGGCGAAAAGGCATTCTGTTCAGGTGGAGACCAAAAAGTTCGTGGGCATGGCGGATACGTCGGGGAAGATGAAATCCCGCGCTTGAACGTCCTCGACCTTCAACGCCTCATTCGCGTCATTCCAAAACCGGTCATCGCCATGGTCGCAGGTTTTGCAATCGGCGGAGGACATGTCCTTCACGTCGTATGTGACTTAACGATTGCAGCGGACAACGCTCGCTTCGGACAAACAGGTCCTAAAGTTGGTTCGTTCGATGCAGGATATGGTTCTGGTTACTTAGCGCGCATCATTGGCCATAAGAAAGCTCGTGAAATCTGGTACCTTTGCCGCCAGTACGATGCACAAGAAGCACTCGAAATGGGACTCGTCAACACAGTCGTCCCTCTCGATCAACTTGAAGCAGAAACAGTCAAGTGGTGCCAAGAAATCTTACAACACTCACCAACTGCACTTCGCTTCTTGAAAGCAGCAATGAATGCGGACACAGACGGTCTTGCTGGACTTCAGCAACTCGCTGGAGACGCAACGCTTCTCTACTACACAACCGATGAAGCGAAAGAAGGACGCGATGCGTTCAAAGAAAAACGTGACCCTGACTTCGGTCAATTCCCACGTTTCCCTTAATTTTGTTGAGAGAGTAGCGATTCCGCTACTCTTTTTTTGGAGGTTACAGACATGTATGAATGGATTGATCAACATCCGGCATCACAGATTGCACTCGTGACACGTGAAGAGAGACTGACGTGGGAAGCGTTACGTACCGAGAGCCTGCAACTTGCCCAATACATCCATGAACAGACACCCACTGCCGAAAAGATTGGCATATTCGCTAAAAACAGCAAAGACTATATCATCGCTATCCATGCGGTGCACCTGCTTGGCAAAGTACTCGTTCCAATCAACACACGCTTGACTGAAGAGGAAGTGCGCACTCAGTTAAACACAGCAAGAGTCGATTTGCTTCTTGTCGATGATGAGATTGATTTGCAAGTCACACAACTTTTCGTGACACGTCGGGCGCGATCATGTTTCACGGTGACACATGAGTGGAAAGAAAATGACACGATGTCTCTCATGTTTACGTCTGGTACGACGGGGCGGGCCAAGGCTGTACAACAGACGTATGGAAATCATCTCGCAAGCGCACGTGCTGCCGAAGCGCATCTAGACTATCGTCCATCTGACCGAATGCTTACGGTGACGCCACTCTTCCATATGAGTGGACTTTCTCAAGTGTATCGGAGTGCAATCATCGGTTCGACGCTTTATGTTGAGCCACGTTTTGATGTCGACCGCACCCTTTATTTAATTGAAACTGAAGGCATTACTCAGTTGTCACTCGTCTCTATCATGCTTCAGCGACTGCTGGATGCCGGGCTAGAAAAACACAGTCTTCGCACCTTGCTCGTCGGAGGTGGGCCAGTCCCTCGTCCGTTACTAGAAGAAGCAGAGCGACGACAGTTACCGGTCGCTCAAACATATGGGATGACCGAAACGTGTTCTCAAGTCGCCACGCTACTTCCAAACGAAGCGCTCTCACATATCGGTTCGAGCGGGAGATCCATCGCACCGACCGTGATCCGAATCAGTCAGGACGGGGAGATTGAGGTAAAAGGACCAACTGTGACGAGTGGGTACTTCGAACAACCCGAATCAGACGCCTGGACACCAGACGGTTACTGGAAAACGGGTGATCTCGGAACGATGAAAGACGGGTATTTATATGTACACGATCGCCGAAGCGACCTCATTATTTCTGGTGGTGAAAACGTATACCCTGCTGAAATCGAGGCTGCGATGTTACGATGTGCCGGTGTCCGAGACGTTGGGGTTACGAAACAAGCACACCCGACCTGGGGAGAAGTCCCGCTCGCCTTCGTCGTCGGATCATATGACCCGACGGAGATGCAGAAAATCCTTGATTCCCAGTTAGCCAAGTATAAACATCCGCTTGCGATTCATCACGTAGAGGACCTACCCCGAAACGCGAACGGAAAATTAATGCGTCATCGCTTAAAGGAGCTACTGCCATGATCAGACGTGCTGACCTTTCAATCGTCCCTTTGACATTTAAACACCCCATCGTAACGGCGCACGCCGTTTTGTCGGTGAGACGAACACTCATCCTTCGACTTGAAACTGTAGATGGTGTCGTCGGATATGGCGAAGGTGTCGCCTTTGAGACACCTTGGTACACGGAAGAAACGACTCAGTCCATGATTGATACATCAAAATTGATTCTTCATCTATTAAAGGGCATGACGGTCACGACGGACGTGTTTCCGACCCTCGTCTCATCGGTTATCGGTCAACGAATGGCGAAAGCGATGTGGGAAAGTGCATTATGGGAGATTGAAGCAGCACGCGCGAACATGTCACTTAAGTCGTATATGAAGGCCGGGGATACCGTCTCCTGCGGTAGAACGATCGGGATTGGGCTACTCCATCAGACGATGAACTCGATTGAAGCAGCGCTAGCCGATGGTTTCGAGCGAATCAAATTAAAAGCCTCCCCTAATGAATTACTCCCGGCACTACGCGAAATCCGAGCTGTCTTTCCAGATGCGCCACTCATGATTGACTTAAACGGAAGCGCGTCCGATCAACCGATAGAATGGTTCGAACAAATCGACACCCATCAGTTATTGATGATTGAACAACCGTATCCGAGCCGTCAGTTCGCCAAATCGGCGACTCTTCAACAAAAACTCAAAACACCGATTTGCCTCGATGAGTCGATTACGTCTTACGACGATGTGGAGACGATGACGCAACTCGGCGCGGGTAAAATCGTCAATATTAAGCCGGCACGTGTCGGTGGTTTCAGTGAGGCGTTACACATTCGGAAACACGGAACGCCGTACTGGGTCGGTGGAATGTATGAATCAGGGATCGGAAGGTATCATACCCTATTATTCGCTTCGCTCAGCGGCGCGAGCTTTCCGGCGGACATGTCTGGGACGAGCGCTTACTTCGAGCAAGATTTGCTCGATACACCACTCGATGTCGAGAATGGGAAGTTGACGCTACCGGATTCGGTACATCCAGACTGGGTTGTAATCGAACAGTTACGCGAAGAAGTGATTTTCTTACAAACATAAAGAAGGTGCGGTTCACGAGAACCACACCTTTTTTTAACGGAATGACCCCGTTAACACTTCATATCCATCTTCAGTGACGATGACCGTATGCTCGAACTGTGAGACGAGGCTTTTGTTCGGTGTGAAGAGTGTCCATCCGTCTTCTTCCGACTGATAGACGATTTCGTCTTTCGTCGAAATGAATGTTTCGACCGCAATCACTTGCCCAGCTTTTAAAAGCTGATTCTCTTCGCGGCTATAGTAGTTTGAAATCGTCTCTGGCTCTCCGTGTAACGTCCGACCGAGTCCGTGTCCGGCCAAGTTACGGATGACCGTGAATCCATTCTTCCTCGCGTCCGAATAAATGGCTTTCCCGATCTGGTTGACTTTCACGCCCGCTTTGACTTTGCTAAGACCCGCTTCTAGCGACGTCAACGACACTTCGACCAATCGTTCATGTTGAGGTGATTTTGCTGCGCCCGCAATGACCGTACGACCCGTATCGGCATAATAGCCATCCTTCACAGCCGAGACGTCAACGTTGACGATATCGCCTTCTTGAATGACTTCCTCTCCAGGAATCCCGTGGGCGGCGACGTCATTGAGTGAGATACACGTGTACCCTGGGAACTCATACATCGTAATCGGTGCAGAAGCCGCACCCTCTTCTTCTAAAATACGTTGCCCAATCGCATCCAATTCTTTTGTCGTCATGCCCGGTTTGACGGCTTTCGCCATCTCATCTCGTGCAAGTGCGACGATTCGACCGATCTCGCGTAACGCATCGTAATCATAATCTAACATCATAACTCTTCCTTTCAGTCTAATAATCGATTCTGGTACAGATATTCTTCGGATATGTCGGCGAACAAGAACATGCCGTCGGGTAACGGATAGCTGAACGTACGCGTCACTTCGTTTGAACTGAAATCACGATAGTCTCCTGATAAATAGCCACGTCCTCGAACGTCCATGGCCGCCATCGTTTGAATGAAATATGGACGGAAACTCCAGTTGTAACCCCGATACGTATTATCGACACGCCATTCTCCGTTCACACAGTAGACGTTTGCACTCGTCTGAAAACCTGTCTTATCCGTCAAATAGTAACGGACAAACACTTCCTCGAGCTTCGGTGCGATGTATTGAATCCACTCGTCTTTCTTATCTCTCGACCATTTCCCGGATTGAACGAGTTCTCCGATTCGACGATGTAACTCAAACTCAAGTTCGTATAAACGATTCAATCGCTTCTGATCATGTAAAAAGAAAGAAGGCACTTCTTGCGCCAAGACACCCATTCCTTTGATTTCTCGTTGTGGAAGCTCGTCTTCTAGACCAAGCAAACCACCCATATAATAGCGACCGCCGTGTTGCCAAGCATAACGAAGCTGTCCGATATGGTTGATGGATTTGTACAGAAGCGGTGCACCGAGCTTCGAAGCGATATATTCCATCGTTTGAAGCATGTTCGGATAGGTGACCGACAACGTCTTTTTCTCCACCATCGTACCAAGATCGACAAGCAACAATTCTGGCGCGAGTGTCATAATGTCCTCGATACTCGTCGACTCTGCGAAGTCTAGGGCAATTTTCAGTCCATATGAACGGTAGTATTGAATGACACGCGATAGGCGAGGAACATCAACCAAATCCGTCCCTTGAAGCGTCACATAAATACGATGTAACGGGAAATTCAATTCGCGAAGCGGAGCTAAAAAAGCTTCTCCCCCTTCTTCAAGAATCCATTCCGACCGACATCTGAATGTGACGAATGGCTTGGCGTCTCGAAGTTGTGCTGCTGCCAGTTGCTCCATCCGTTGGGCGATGTCTAACTGATACTCGAGCGGAACGTCATCATCATAAAAAAATGGTGTCAACGATTCGCCTCGGAATCGCCCATGTACCATATAGCCTTCCACTTGAAACGTTGCCGCTCCAAGGATTGGTTCATACGTCACCATCACTTCTTCAGGATGGACCATCACTTCTACCGCATCCATAACTCATCACCTCTTCGTTAAATGCGAAAACGAGCTACAATCAGCTCGTTCGCGTGTGTACATACATATAGGCACCGAAACAAGCAATAAAATAGGCGATACTCATTACGCCATATGCAATGCCCATCTTCCCGCCTACTCCAATGGCTAACACTAAAAAAATCATCGCTCCAAACAACAATGTCGCCACGGGGATATAACGAAAGTTAGGACGGTCTGTCTTTGACACGATTGGTTTGAGTGCGAGCACACAACCAAATAGCACAAGGAGACCGAAACTTAATTCCACCATCCGTTGACACCTCATCCTTCTATCTCTACTCAACTAGTGTAGCACGACACAATAAAAAAAGCCGCAAATCCACTTAAGGAAATGCGGCATTTCACGATGATTAGTCACGCGGACGGCGTGGACCACGGTCATCCGAGCGACGACGATCGTCACCACGGTATGATCCTTTACGGTCTCCACTGCGTCCATCACGACGTTCGCCACCGCGTCCACCACGACGATCGCCACCACGGCCACCGCCACGACGGTCGTTACGACCACGGTATCCACCGCGATCGCCACCACGGCCACCTTGACGTTTGACACGAACTGGTTCAGCGTACGAGATTTCAACAGGTGTTGAATCTGGCTCTTTCGTCAATCCACGAAGGGCTGCAGCGAGAATTTCAACTGCTTCATACTCTTCAAGAAGTTCAGTCGCAAGTTGCGTGTACGCTTTGAAGTCGCCCGCTTGAACGCGTTCGATCAACTCTTCAGCTGCTTGCTTTTGGTTTCCTTCAAGTACTTCCGCGATTGTCGGTACGTGACGACGGTTCATGCGTTTGTTCGTTACACGTTCGATTGCTTTTACTTGTCCAAACTCACGTGGTGTGATGAATGTGAGGGCAGTACCTGTTTTACCAGCGCGACCTGTACGACCGATACGGTGTACGTAGCTCTCTGGGTCTTGTGGTACATCGAAGTTGTAAACGTGCGTGACACCTGAAATATCAAGTCCACGTGCAGCAACGTCAGTCGCTACTAAGATATCGATCGTTCCGTTTTTGAAACGACGAATCACTTGGTCACGTTTTGATTGCGTCAAGTCTCCGTGAAGACCATCTGCTGTATATCCGCGCTTGATAAGTGCTTCTGTCACTTCATCAACACGTTTCTTCGTACGAGCGAAGATGATGCTGAGTTCTGGTGAGTCGATGTCGATCAAACGGCAAAGCGTATCGAATTTTTGACCTTCGCGCAATTCGATGAACTGTTGGTTGATGTTCTCAACTGTCATTTCTTTCGCTTTGACTTTGATGATTGTCGGCGACTTCATGAAACGCTCTGCAATCTTTTTGATTTGTGGTGGCATCGTCGCTGAGAAAAGAAGCGTTTGGCGCTCTTCAGGAAGACCAGCCAAAATCGTTTCGATATCTTCAACGAAGCCCATGTTGAGCATTTCGTCTGCTTCATCCAAGATGACCGTTTGAATGTCATCAAGTTTGATTGTTTTACGTTTCATGTGGTCCATGAGACGTCCTGGTGTTGCAACGACGATTTGTGGGTTCTTTTTCAAACCACGGATTTGACGGTCGATTTGCTGACCACCGTAAACAGGAAGTGCGTATACGCGCTTTGTTTCTCCGATTTTGTTTAATTCTTCTGCAACTTGAATCGCAAGTTCACGTGTCGGTGCAAGAACGAGTGCTTGGACTTGACGTGCCTTTGAATCGATTCGCTCAATTGTCGGAATACCGAAAGCTGCTGTTTTCCCTGTACCTGTTTGTGCTTGTCCTAATACGTCCACTCCTGTGAGTGCGACAGGAATTGTCTCAGCTTGGATCGGTGTAGCTTCCTCGAAGCCCATTTTGTGTACACCTTTTACTAACGCTTCACTTAATTGTAAATCTTGGAATTTTGTCAAATTATATTCTCCTTTGTTCATACAAAAAACGTCTGAGTTCAGTTTGACAGATCTACAGACGTTTTCTCAATGTTTCCTCATAGTCAACTTTATTAACTATAACGTATTTATTCCTAAAATGAAAGAAATACATTTTCAAACTTTTTCATGTCATCCGAACATGAGTTATCTTATTTCAATTTGTAGCCGTTGTCGAGCTTTTCAACTTGCTTTTCTTTTAATAGTTTTCCGAGCGCCCGTTTAAACGCGGCTTTGCTCATCCCGAACTCACGGTCAATGACGTCGGGAGCCGTCTTGTCGCCGTACGGCATTTGACCACCACGTTCCTCGATATAAGAGAGGACGCTCGCCGCATCGCCGTCAATCGCCTCATAGGCACGTGGTTTCATAGAAACGAGAACCGTTCCATCTTGTTTCACTTGGGTCACTCGAACCGTCAATTGTTCACCGAGACGTGGCCAACGTGTCATTTCTGCTTCGTGTAAGAAACCGAGTGATTCTCCTTCGACCCATACGTTGACGCCAACTTCACGTTTATTGACGACAGTCGCTTGAACATCTTGGTTGTTCCATTCTTCTTTCGATGGACGTGCCAACAAGTTCAAGTATGCATAAGGTGCCGGATCCCCAAGCAAACGTCCTTTTTGGTCATACTTCAAACGAATGCACAATTGGTCTCCCGTTTGCGGCCAATATGACCGGTTCTCTGGTAAGTCGTCCATCGAGACGAGAACATCTTTTTGAATCCCGATATTGACGAAGACACCTGTGTTATATCGAACGCCAGTCACTTCACACCATTCATACTCATCGAAAGAGACCGTCGGAATCGTCATCGTTGATGCGAGACGCCCTTCTGAGTCATGATATAAAAAGACACGAACCGTTTGACCGACCGTCACTTCTTCCGTCTGTTCTTTTCGATGAAGGAGTACCTCTTCGCGACCGTTACTAATGAATACTCCAAAATCAGCAGAACGTTCCGCGACCAAGTCTACTACTTCTCCTGCGCGCAATGCCATTACACCCACATCCTTTTCTAATCTATTACTGTCAGTATACCTATCTACACACGTTCCTAATCATATCATGTTCTCTTTCAACATTTTGAATAAATGTGACGAAATTGTGAATGCAAGAAGAAAGGGAAAAACGTCACAACAAATGGAAGGTAGATGATTTATTAAAATTTTGTGACAATTTTGTGAACGTCTTTTTTTCTTCTAGTATCCTATTTTTGAAAACGTTATTATATAGGAAGTGTCCAGTATAGATAAGGTTTCATTTAGGATTGATCGGGGGATAATAAATGTTTGATATACAGTCTCGTTCGTTTGCAAAACGTTTTACAAAAGGGCTACTCGTCGCCTTTTTCGCATTACTCGCATCACTCAGCTTCATTTTTTCAAACGGTGTGGATACAAACGTATCGTCATCATCGACTTATATGACTCAAGAGTAAACGTCTTCCGTGCTACTGGAGGCGTTTTTTCTTTGCCAAACGCAAACAGGAATTTCCTACAAAAGGTCGAATACGATTAAAAGACCTTGCCTTTTTCTTTACTACCACATAAGAAAAGGAGACTCCGCTATGATTTTCTATTTTCTTACGACCATCTTATCGACTGCAGGCCTCGCTTTCTTGTTCCAGTCCGAACTGTATAAAGATCCGATTGGGACTTTTCTATTTGCTGTTTTAATTGCGATGGGACTGTCTTCCTTCAAACAACTCTTTATGCAAGCGAGCGAGTTCTTTGTGGAACGGCGGAACCAGAAACGAATCAAACGCGTCGTGGCCAGAATGCATTCGACGACACGGAAACGCTCTACATAACGCTCGTCTTCCCTCTCCACATTTGGTATTCTATGAAGGAACAGACAACGTACATTGGATTTATAATCGCAGGAGGCACACAATCGTATGAATGAAATTCCGTTATCGAATGAATGGCTACTTCGTTATTCACCTGTCATGGAGCTTTGGTTAAAGGAAGATGGAATCTTACTTGTCGATGACGACAATCGCATCCGCCTCACCCTTGAAATCGGGAACGACCAAGCCATGCAAATTAAAAGTATTGAACAAGACGGCGCTTATTTCGTCGTCGATCCTGTGAATAAACGCATTACGTTCGAGCTTGAGGAAGAGGAAGAAGAGAGCGATTCTCGCTTTTGGGAATAAGGATTCATGCCGAAGGGTCGGATTCTCGTCAAGAGAAGAAGACTCTTTCTTGTTGTCATTATGAGAGGAGAAAATAAAATGATTCGAACAGCTGTATGGTTTTTCTCATTTTTTGCGGTGTTACCGATCACCGTCCCATTTTTACAGAAGGCGAAAAAAATCGATCCACCAAAGCGTTATCGCTATGTACAAGACATCGCTTATAAATGGGCACAATTCTTGTTGAAAATTGCCGGTGCCGACATTCGGGTCCATGGACAGGATCACATTCCGGATGAACCGGTCGTCTACGTATCAAACCACCAAGGAAACTTTGACGTTCCCATCATGTTGACGGCCACGAAACGACCAAAGGCATTCATTTCGAAAATTGAAGTACAGAAATTCCCGATTATCCCGCGTTGGATGGAATTGATGGGCTGTATTTTTATCGATCGAAGCGATCGTCGTCAATCAATTAAAGCGATTCGCTCAGGCGTCGAGACAATCCAATCCGGTCAGTCAATGATCGTCTTCCCAGAAGGAACACGCTCAAAAGGCGGTCCTATGAAAGAATTTAAAGCTGGGAGTTTGACACTCGCGACGTCAAGTGGTGCGAAGATTGTTCCGGTTGCCATTCAAGGGAGCTACAAACTGTTAGAAGCTAAAAATCGAATCACTCCGGCAACGGTCGACGTCACTTTCTTACCCGCGATCGATCCGGCTGACTTACCGAATAAGGAAATCGCTGCAACGGTCGAAGCAGCCATTCGTCAACAGATTGAAGGAGAGAACGCATGAGTTTATTAATGATTGAGGGCATTCATAAAGAGTTTGCCGACAAAGTCTTATTTGACGATGTGACAATGACGATTCATCCAGGAGACCGCATCGGAATCATCGGAGTGAACGGTTCTGGAAAGTCGACATTCATGAAAATCATCGCTGGTGCCGAGACGGCAGACAAGGGAACGATGCAACATCCAAATGATTACCGCATCCGCTACCTGACTCAAAGCGTCCAATTTGATGAAGGTCAAACGATTCTTGACGCCTTGTTCACGAGCGATACACCATCCGTTCAAGCTCTGAAACAATTCGAACGTGCCCGCCAAGCGCTCGAAGCAAATCCAACGAGTGAGCAATTACTCGAACGTTTCATGAAAGCGCAGCAGGCTGTCGATGTCGCAGACGCTTGGGAAACGGAAGCAAAACTGAAGTCGATCTTGAACCGGCTCGGTCTTCCTGACGTGTCCGTCGATGTGAACGCCTTGTCAGGTGGACAACAAAAGCGTGTCGCTCTCGCCGCAGCGTTACTCGACGAAGCAGACTTACTGCTCTTAGATGAGCCGACGAACGAACTTGATGCCGACACGATCGCATGGCTCGAGACGATGCTTGCGGATTATCGGGGAGCCATCCTTCTCATCACCCACGATCGTTACTTCTTAAATCGTGTCACAAACCATATCTTAGAGATTGCAGACGGGACGAGTTATTTCTATAACGGGAACTATGAGCTGTTCCTTGAGAAGCGGGCCGAACGAAAAGCACGGGCACAATCGATGGAACAGAAACGGCAAAATATTTTACGTCGTGAACTCGCTTGGTTACGTCGAGGCGCAAAAGCACGAACAACGAAACAAAAAGCACGCATTCAACGTGTCGAAGACTTGAAACATCAAGAAAACTTGGCCGAAGAAGAGTCACTCGACGTTTCCGTCGGATCGCGCCGACTCGGTAAAAAGGTCATCGAAGTCGAGGACTTGTCTTTTGGATACGACGATTCGCTCCTCATTCAGCAGTTCAATTGGATTTTCGGACGCCGTGAACGCTACGGCATTGTCGGACCGAACGGGAGCGGGAAATCAACACTTATGAACCTGCTCGCCAAGCGGTTGGAACCGACAAACGGTACCATCGTGCACGGGGAAACGGTCCATCTCGGCTATTACGGTCAACAAGTCGAGTTTGAAGACGAATCACGACGCGTGATAGACGAAATCGAGCGGATTGCGAAAGTGATTTATACGCCGGACGGCGAGACAATCACGGCCGGTCAAATGCTCGAACGCTTCCTCTTTTCACCGGACGCGCAATATAAACCGATTGCGAAGTTATCCGGTGGAGAAAAACGACGCCTTGTCCTCCTGCGGATTCTCATGGACGAACCGAACGTCTTGTTCCTCGATGAGCCGACGAACGATTTGGATACGGAAACGTTATCCGTGTTAGAAGACTATTTAGAATCGTTCCCTGGCACCGTCATCGCCGTCAGCCACGATCGTTATTTCCTAGACCGTGTTGCCGGACAGTTGATCGCATTTGAAGACGGTACGATCCAGGTGTATCACGCAGAATACAGTGACTACTTGGCGATGCGCCAAGAAGAGGTTCGTCAAGTGAAGAAAGAGAAAGAACCAAAAGAGAAAAAAGAACGAGCGAAGTCGGAAGTCGTGAAATTCACCTTCAAAGAACAGAAGGAATGGGACACGATTGAAGAAGACATCGCCGCGCTTGAAGAACAGATTGAAGCACAAGAAGCGACGCTTGCGACCGCGGGCAGCGACCTCGGAAAAGTGAATGAATTGTACGCAACAATCGCCGAACTGAAAGAATCACTTGATGCCAAGATGGAACGGTGGACATACTTGTCTGAAATCGATGAACAGATACAAGCACAGAAAAAGGGCTGATTCCACATGAGGTAGCCTTTCACATCTAATGAAAAAGAGGTAGATTTCCGGTTCGCACTCCGGGAATCCACCTCTTTTTTTATCATTTCACTTTAATGACGATTTTCCCTTTGGCATGCCCTTCTTCTCCATAGTCATGGGCAAGTTTCGTGTCTTCCAAATCAAAGACACGGTCGATCACAGGTTTCAGTTCGCCTTTTTCAACAGCTTTCGCAATTTTTTTCAAGCGCTCCCCTGTCGGTTGCATGAAGACATACTCCGCGCGGGCATTCGCCTGTTCGGCTTCTTCTTCATTCGGTGGTGTGGAAATGGAGACGAGCATCCCATTTTCTTTAAGCATGTGATACAGCTTGCTCTGTCCGTCTCCTCCCATCGTATCGAATACGAAGTCAAGATCGCGGACGGTTTCTGATGGATCTTGTCGTTTATAGTCGATGACCTCGTCGGCCCCGAGTTCGCTGACCCAGTCCACGTTCGGCGTACTGGTTGACGTGACGACATACAATCCGTGTGCTTTCGCAAGCTGGATGGCAACCGTTCCGACACCACCTGAACCAGCACCGATGAAGATTCGGTCACCCGGTTTCGCATCCATCACTTCGAACATGACTTGCCATGCCGTATGCGCGACGAGCGGAAGTGACGCGGCCTCCTCGAAGCTCAATGAATTGGGTTTCTTGACGACGAGATGGGCATCGACCGCCACATATTCGGCATATGTGCCTTGCCTCGCAATATCCGGACGGCTGAATACTTCATCGCCGACCTCAAGCTCGGTCACATTCGCCCCGACTTCTTTGATGACTCCCGATACATCCCATCCGATGACGAGCGGCATTTCGAAATGAAGCATTTCTTTTAAGTATCCTTCACGCAACTTCCAATCCACCGGGTTGACACTTGCGGCATGAACCTCAATCAATACGTCATCTGCACCGATTGTCGGTTGCTCAAGCTCCCCTACTTTGAATTCGTCTGATCCGCCATACTGTTCGATATATGCTGCTTTCATCCTGTCGTCCTCCTTTGAGCGAATAACTCACCTTTACTCGGTTCCCATTTTGTTTGTCTCACAAACGAAAAAGCACACCACGCGTAATGCGGGTGTGCTCAAATCGACGGATGAGTCAGTTCGGTTGTCATATAGCTATAGACATAGACGTCATGGGCTTGTCCCCGCTGACGCATGTAATTATGTAGTCGACCTTCTTGAACGAACCCATTCTTCTCAAGCATACGTTGCGATGCGAGATTGTCGATATAGACAATGGCACCGACACGTTCAATCTCACATGTCTCGGCAAACTGTAGGGCCGCATGGAGGGCTTCGGTCGCATAACCCGAACGCCAATATTCTGGTCTGAGTTCATAACCGATTTCGGCGCGACGGTGTGACGGCGCCCGATTGTGAAAACCGATTGTTCCAATTAACGTTTTTGATTCTCGATGTTCAATCGCAAAACGGATGATGGCCCCCGTCTCAATTTGAGCGAGCATGTGGGTAAGCATCTGCTCCGTCTCTTCAAGTGTTTGATGCGGCTCCATCCCATAATGCTGGAGCACGCGTTCATTTGAAAAAATGGCGAATACGTGTGGAATATCTTCCATTTGAAGGGGGCGCAGTCGAAGACGTTCCGTTTCAATTACCGGGAGCCGATTCATCCTTTACTCACGAGATTATGTTGAAACGCATACACGACCGCTTGTGTTCGGTCATAGACGTCAAGTTTCGTCAAGATGTTCGAGACGTGCGTCTTTACCGTCTTCAGTGAAATAAACAATTCGTCCGCAATGACTTGATTCGACTTCCCTTCTGCCATGAGTTGCAAAATTTCTCGTTCACGTGCAGTCAAGCTCTCATGGAGGGTCATCTCCGGGTGACGTAGACGTTCGAGCATCTTTCCTGTCACTTGGGCAGCCATAACGGGATTGCCGGCAGCCGTCTGACGAATCGCGTCGGCAATTTCATTGGCGTTTGCCGTCTTGAGGACATAGCTCATCGCACCGGCTTCAATGACCGGGTATACTTTCTCGTCATCCAAGAAACTCGTCACGACTAGAATCTTAGCCTCTTTCCAATTCGCTTTGATTCGTTTCGTCGATTCAACCCCGTCCACCGGTTCCATGACTAAGTCCATGAGGACGACGTCCGGTTTTTCCGCAATCGCAAGCTCCGCTCCCGTCGCGCCGTCCGATGCCTCACCGACGACTTCAATGTCCGGTTGTGTCGATAAAAAGGCAGACACGCCCGCTCGGACCATTTCATGATCATCAATTAATACAACTCGAATCATCATTACCCCTCCACTTGTTGTTTCACACGTACTTCGATTTGTGTTCCGACATTCGGCACACTGACCAATCGTAACGTCCCACCGACTTCCGCCGTGCGCTCTCTTATCGATTGTAATCCATATGAGGCGACTTGTGTATCGTCCACGTTAAATCCGATTCCGTCATCGTTGATCTTTAAAATGACCGTCTGTTGTACCGTTCGCATCTCAATTTCTAGGCGAGTCGCCTTCGCATGCCGCAACGTGTTACTGATTGCCTCTTGGACGATGCGGAACAGTTCATTTTCGGTGTGCCGTGATAGCTTCACTTCTTCTAGACGCCAGACGAGTTCAGTCGACTGTTTACGCGACAGTTCTTCTAATAGGCGTTCAATCCCAGTTTTTAACGTCATGCCCTCTAATTCCACCGGTCGTAGTTGTAGGAGTAACGACCGCATCTCTGCCTGTGCCGTTTGAGCCATGAGCTCCACTTGCTCCATTTGTTTACTCGCTAATTCCGGTTTCGTCTGCATCGTCTGTTTGACCGCAGTCGTCATCATCGAGATGGCATAGAGCTGTTGACTCACCGAATCATGAAGTTCTCGTGCGACGCGACGTCTTTCTTCGACGACCGCTTCACTACGCGCCTCTTCCACACTGACTGGACGCTCACCGACTCGCTTCGCCATCTCGATCATCTCTTGACGTTGTTTTGAGACGCGGACGATTCGTTCGAGCGTGTCTCGGTAAGGCGACAACGGTCGGAACGTGATTTCTTTTTGGTTCTCTAGTTTCCAAAGGGCATTCGCGACCTCTCGGAAGTCTCGACGTAAGTAAAAGTATGATGCGACTCCAAAGATACTGCCAATCAAAACGGCAATCACCAAAATGGACACACCGAAAGGCAACCCTTCTTCACGCGAAAACAAGTCGCTCAGTGAAGTCGAGTCACCTATGAGAAACGCCACTGTAATCAAGAAAGCCGTTAAGAGGCTACTGAACAATTGATGCCAGACGACCGTTCGTGGATAAGAATCCTTTTTCATACCGTCATCACCTCAACACTTCCGCTCATGAGCACGATATGAATCCGAACTTTCCGTGTAGCCTGGACATAATCATCAGACGCCGTATAGAAGCGCCGGTTAAAAACCGGTGAATAGTTCGAATCATCCACTTGGACTTTCCCAAATCCAATCGACGCATCAATCGAATAATCATAACCCGCTGGAATGAGGATGCGGATGTCTCCCGCAAGTCCATTTAGGAGCAAGAACGTCTCCCCTTCAGGAATGATGGCTTGTGATAGATCCATCTCAACATCACGCAACAAAAAGAACTCATTCGTATCGCGTAACACATAGTGCCCTGACTCTTTCATACCGAACGAGAAGGCTTGTTCCTGACGAAGTGGTGTCCGAATTTTTGATTCAACCGGTCGATTCTTATAGAGTCGATACCCGAATAGCAACAACAGACCCGAGAGCACAAACCCAAACGCGGCCGACGAGAAGATCAAGCCAATCAAGAGAATGCCCCCGATGGCGTAAAAGATATAGCTGGCCGACTGTTTACCTCGACGACTGAAGCGTCTTCCAATATAAAGAAGAAGCAATGGGAGGATCATGCTGAATAAGACGCTATTCCCACCCGTCACGATGTCGATAAAGAGTCCAACTGAAAATAAAATAATCATGAATCCAATGATTTGACGTGTGTTCCAACGTTCCATGTCCATTCCCCCTTTCTGTTCATATGTATGAAGCAAAGAAAGCGATGACCTTGTTCAGGTCATCGCCGAACCGTCACCTCACTCTTGTTTAAAGCGACGCTCCAGTTCTTTCAGTTTTGCTTCAAAATCATCTTCATCTGCTTGCGTGTCTTTCTTCTCTTCAACAGGTTGTTCTTTCTTCTCTTCCTCGGTAAACGGATGAGACTGCGACGTGTTTTGACCGAAGATTTGGTCAAGTGCCCCTTTTAGAAGATCTAAATTTTCACGCATCGCAAATTCATATCGTTTGTTTTGCATTTCATCGAGCTTGAGTTTCATCTCGAGTGCACGACGCTCTAGCGCATCCAATTCACGCTCCCCTTCATCAATCAACCCTTCGAAATAACGATACTGTTCTCCGTAGTGTTTTGACTCAAGAGCTGCACGTTCTGCCAACTTCTCTTCACCAGCCTGCTTCGCCAGTTCTGTCTGTTCATATCGTTTATCTGCCATCTTTTTGGCATCATCACGCTTTTCAGCAAGTTCTGCAAGCAGTGTGCGTTGACGTTCGACGAGACGCTCAACCGATAACGCTTCCTTCTCCGCTCCACGGATATGGCGGTTCAATTCCGCTTCTCCACTCGAACGTGGCATCTCTTTATCTTGATACTTCTTCACTTCTTTTGAAATCTCTTTCGTCAATTCATTCGCTAGTTCACGAAACTGATCAAACGGTGTCTTCATGGTGAATCCTCCTTATGAAATCTTAACGACGATTAACAAATTTTTGCCACACTTGATCGAACTGTTGGAAGCTGCTACGGCTAGCACGCGTTCCGTCGGCATTTAAAATTTCGACTTCCGGGTCGCGCTTCTCACCTGTATACATCATATACCCTTTAAACAACAACCACGCGACAATGATTCCGATGAGTGCCCAAATGTTTGAGAGCATCGTCCCAATCCCGATGACGGCAAGGATTCCGAAACCAACTTTAGCACCGATGTGTGTCACAGCCTGAAAACGGACTCCAGCCCAAAGCGTCAAGAGCGCTCCTAATCCGAATAAAATCATATTCGGTAAAGCACCGATCAACACAAGCACTAGAGCGATCGCGGCTACGATGAACAACACCTTTTTCACTTGGTGATTCATCTGTTATCCCTCCTTGTTAAGTACACTCTTATCATAATACGTTATTTTGTATAGGTCGACGAGCGGAAGGCTTGTTTCGCCTCGGTCTTTAGACTGAGATGTTACCGTTTCCAATAACTGTGGTACACTGATGCTATCGAACAATGAAAGGATGATGTTTTATGAGCAACATGATGCATGCACGTCACCAAATGTCAGCGAATCGGAGGGCTGTCGTCCTCCATCATTAAAAGGAGGATTCTTTTTGAATCAACAAACTGAAACGGGACGTGTCACGGCACAGTTCCAACATCTTTACACGGTATCAATCGGAGAAAACGCCTACATGTGCGGAGTTTCCGGAAAATTTCGACATGAGGCGACGAGCGAACGGGATTACCCGGTTATCGGCGATTATGTCACGATTCAAGTTCGCGAGCATGGTCAAGGTACGATTCACCATCTCCTTGAGCGTCGGACCGTTCTATCACGAGCGGCCGCCGGCAACGAGACGCGTGAACAACTGATCTGTGCGAACGTCGACTACGTCTTGATCACGATGGCATGCGGACACGATTTCAACATCCGCCGCCTTGAGCGCTATACGCTAGCTGCGTGGGACACAGGTGCAATCCCCATCATCGTCCTGACAAAAACGGACCAAGTCGAATCGGTCGACACACTGCTCGAAGACATTGAGCTAAACGCACCTGGAATTCAAGTATTTCCTGTCAGTGCTGTGACGGGAGAAGGTGTGGCTGAACTTCGTCACGCGTTACCGAGCGAAAGCACCATCGCCTTCGTCGGTTCGTCTGGCGTCGGAAAATCTACGCTGACAAACGCCCTAGCCCACGAGACACTTGCCGTCACGCAAACCGTCCGGGCGCAGGACGAGCGCGGCAAACATACGACGACACATCGCGAACTGTTTCGAATCGACGACTTATACGTCATCGACACACCAGGGATGCGAGAATTCGGACTATGGGAAGGAAGCGAGCATCTCGATGAGACGTTCCGTGATATCGAAGCGCTTGCCGAGACATGCCGCTTCCGCGACTGCTCACATCAGAAAGAACCGGGTTGCGCCGTCCAAGAGGCGCTAACGAACGGTACGTTAGATGCGAAACGCTATGCGAGCTACGTCAAACTAGAACGGGAACTTCTCTATATGGAGAAGAAACAGGCAGAGCACGCCCGCGTCTTAGAAAAGAAAAAACGGCGGATATAAGTTCGTTGGACTGTGAGCGAAGCTGCTCGCAGTCCTTTTTTATTGTAATTTGACAGGTTCTCTAGGCAGGCGTAAACTTGCCATATACTTAAAAAGTTTACCTAAGTAAACAAATTAACCATTAGGCAAGAAAGAAGGATCTGTCATGTTGAATGAAGTCGAATCAATTCGAATACATCGCTCGATGACTCAAAAACTAAAAACACTTCTCCCTTTTCTAGGTCCAGCTTTTGTCGCTTCGGTCGCATACATCGACCCTGGAAACTATGCAACTAATATTGCAGCAGGCTCTCAATTTGGTTATTTACTCTTATGGGTCATTTTAATCGCAAACTTGATGGCCGGATTAATCCAAACGCTGTCTGCTAAAATCGGAATCGCGACTGGGAAAAACTTACCTGAAATTTGTCGTGACCGCTTCTCTAAGAAGACCGCAGTCTTTTTATGGATTCAAGCCGAATTAATGATTATGGCCACTGATTTGGCAGAATTTGTTGGTGCGGCACTCGGGATCTACCTCGTGTTTGATATAACGCTCATTCAAGCAGCACTACTTGCCGCGGCCGGTTCTTTTGCCATCTTAGAAGTACAAAGACGTGGCTATCGACCACTTGAAACGCTTGTGACTGGGATGCTACTCGTCGTTGCTCTTGCGTTTGCCATTCAAACGTTTAGCTCTCAGCCCGAAGTGAAACCCCTTTTGTCAGGTCTCCTCATACCTCGTTTTGACGGGACAGAGAGTATTTTATTAGCTGCCGGAATATTAGGTGCAACTGTCATGCCGCACGCTATTTATTTGCACTCTGCTTTGACACAACGGCGAATCAAGGGAAAAGATGCGGTAGCACGAAAACGCATCATGAAATTTGAACGAATTGATGTGACAATCGCAATGGTCCTCGCTGGCGCAATCAATGCCAGTATGTTGATTATCGCAGCTGCCGTCTTTTATAAGAATGGGATGTTCGTAAACGATTTAGAAATCGCTCACCAGCAGTTTGACTCCTTTTTAGGATCACCAATTGCCATGTTATTTGGCATCGGCTTAATGGTTGCCGGATTATCAAGTGCATCTGTCGGAACATTGGCCGGGGATGTCGTCATGCAAGGGTACATTCAAAAGCATATTCCGATTTATATACGTCGTGTGATTACGATGGCTCCTCCACTCTTACTCATTCTTTCCGGTGTCAACTTGTCAAACGCTCTCGTTTGGAGTCAAGTCGTTCTCTCTTTCGGTATATCATTCGCCCTCATCCCTCTGCTTCTCTTTACGAGTAATAAAGAGTTAATGGGCGGGCTTGTGAATCATCGTTTTACGACATGGATTGGATGGGGTATCACAGCGATTGTCATCGCATTAAATATATTTTTGATTGTCCAAACCTTTATCTAATCTCTAAATATAAAAAACAAGCGCAGGCCGAGCGGCCTGCGCTTGTTTTTTATACAGTTCCCTGTAAGATTCCTTCCGCCCATTCGACTTCATCAGACGTCGGAGGTTTTGTTCCTTTGAGGGGATAATCGAGTCCGAGCGCCTCCCATTTATAGACGCCCATCTCATGGTAAGGCAGAATCTCGACTTTCTCGACATGGTCTAACTTTTGAATGAACGCGGCGGTACGACGAAGCGCCCCTTCTTCAAGCGTCCATCCAGGTACGAGGACGTGGCGAATCCACATTTTCGTTCCGCGCTCGGAAAGGTGTTCGGCAAGCGCGAGCGTGTTGGCATTGCTACGCCCCGTCAATTTTTTACACATGTCGTCGTCGATATGCTTGATATCGAGTAAGACGAGATCGGTGTGATCTAAAATCGCATCCAAGTTAGGAGGACGGAGTGCACCGGACGTATCGAGTGTCGTATGGAGCCCATGCTTTTTCGCTTCACGCAGCAGTGCCTCTAAAAATTCAGGTTGCGCGAGTGGGTCACCACCTGAGATGGTGATGCCGCCGTTCGATGCCTCCATGAACGGTCGGTAACTGAGCGCCTCTTGAATGACGTCTTCAGCCGAGCGGTGGTTATTCTTTTTGAAATCCCATGTGTCCGCGTTATGGCAATAGAGACAACGTAACGCACAACCTTGTAAAAAGACGATGAAGCGAATCCCTGGGCCGTCAACTGTTCCGAATGATTCGACCGAATGTACATATCCCATTGTCATCGAAATGACCTCCTAACGAATGAGCGGCCCTCCGTGGAAGGCCGCTAAGCCTTTACTTACAACGAACCGTGGAACGTACGGTTGATGACGTCGATCTGTTGCTCACGCGTCAACTTGATGAAGTTGACCGCATATCCAGATACGCGGATCGTGAGTTGTGGATATTCTTCTGGATGTTCCATTGCGTCGAGAAGCGTCTCGCGGTTGAAGACGTTGACGTTCAAATGATGTCCTTTGTGCTCTCCACTCATATACCCATCGAGAAGTGCCGCCAAGTTGAGTTCACGTGCGATTTCTTCTTTTCCGAGTGCTTTCGGTACGATTGAGAACGTATACGAGATCCCGTCTTGTGCGTGTTCAAACGGAAGTTTCGCAACAGATGAGAGCGATGCAGCCGCACCTTTCGTATCCCGTCCATGCATCGGGTTGGCACCTGGAGCGAATGGTTCACCAGCACGGCGACCGTCTGGCGTATTCCCTGTTTTCTTACCGTAGACGACGTTCGATGTGATGGTGAGGACCGATTGCGTATGAAGCGCGTCACGGTATGTTTTATGTTTCCGTACTTTTTCCATGAACGATTCGACGAGTTCTACGGCAATCGCGTCGACACGGTCGTCATTGTTACCGAATTTCGGGAAGTCGCCTTCCGTTTCGAAGTCGACGATGATTCCTTCTTCGTTCCGAACGGGTTTGACGCTTGCATATTTGATTGCTGAAAGACTATCTGCCGTTACAGAGAGACCCGCAATCCCACAAGCCATCGTCCGTAAGATTTCTGGATCGTGAAGCGCCATTTCGATGCGTTCGTACGCATATTTATCATGCATGAAGTGAATGACGTTGAGCGTATTGACGTATAGCTCTGCCAACCAATCGAGTGTACGGTCAAAGTCGGCATATACTTTATCGTACGTGAGCACATCTTCTGTATTCATTTCCCAAGCTGGAGCAATTTGAGCGCCGCTCTTCTCATCACGTCCGCCGTTCATGCTATAAAGAAGGGCTTTTGCCATGTTGGCACGTGCACCGAAGAACTGCATTTGTTTTCCGATTTTCATCGGTGACACACAACATGCGATACCGTAGTCATCACCGAATTGTGGCATCATCAAGTCATCGTTCTCATATTGAATCGCCGATGTTTCAATCGACATTTTCGCACAGTATTGTTTGAAGCCTTCTGGAAGTTTCGTCGACCAAAGGACCGTCAAGTTTGGTTCTGGAGCAGGACCGAGGTTTGTGAGTGAATGTAAGAATCGGAACGAGCTCTTCGTGACGTTCGAGCGACCATCTTCACTCATCCCACCGATTGACTCCGTTACCCAAGTCGGGTCACCTGAGAACAATTCGTTATAGTCTGGTGTCCGTAAGAATTTGACGATTCGAAGCTTCATGATGAAGTGATCGACGATTTCCTGAACGTCTGATTCTGTTAAACGACCAGCTTCAAGGTCACGTTCAGCGTACACATCGAGGAATGTCGAGACGCGTCCGAGTGACATCGCGGCACCGTTTTGTTCTTTGATCGCAGCAAGGTATGCTAAGTACACCCATTGATACGCTTCTTGCGTGTTTTCCGCAGGGCGACCGAGGTCAAATCCATAAGCGGCTCCGAGTTGTTTGAGTTCTTGGAGGGCACGAAGTTGTTCCGATAGTTCCTCCCGGTCACGGATGTCTGATTCAGATAAGAATCCACCTCGTTTCGCCAAGTCTTTTTTGCGCTCTGCCATCAAGAAGTCAATTCCGTAGAGCGCGACGCGTCGATAGTCACCGATGATGCGTCCACGACCGTATGCATCCGGAAGACCTGTGATAATCCCTGATTTACGAGCGGCCCGCATTTCAGGCGTATAGGCATCGAAGACACCTTGGTTATGTGTTTTACGGATCTCTGAATAAATTTTTGTGATTTCTTCATCTGGTTCGAAACCATATGATTCGAGTGCGGCATCCACCATGCGAATCCCGCCATTTGGGTGAATCGAACGTTTGAACGGCTCATCCGTCTGAACGCCAACGACTTTCTCTAACTCTTTGTTTAAGTAACCTGGTCCATGCGACACGATTGTCGATGGTGTGTGTTGATCAACGTCCCAAACGCCTCCGCGTTCACGCTCTTCTTTTGTCAGTTCCATCACACGATTCCAAAGAACGTTTGTCGCTTCTGTCGGACCTGCTAAGAACGTATCGTTCCCTGTGTATTCATGACGGTTCAAACGGATAAACTCACTGACATTGACTTCATTCATCCACTGACCAGGGATAAAACCTGACCATGCGGATTTGATTTCGGTTGCCATGTTGATTCACTCCTCATTCTCGAAAGTAATTGCGTGTTATCTATACTGTGAGTGTACGTGAAAACGTGAACAATATGTTTTACAGTATTGTGAAACTTGTAACAATCTTATGAACGTGATGAAATAGCCGTTTTTGAAAGCGTTTTACAAACTGTTATATTCGATTAATTATATAGTTTGAAACAGCTGAATCCCATTTCATTAGGGTCGAACTATGGTCTGTACTAATTTGATTGTTCTGTGACGAACTATACAGTTTTGTGGGTGATAAATCTCACATCACTCGGTTAGAACTTGAATTTTTGTGTCGTATCAGACACAATGAAGGCAGAACATTGTATAAGAGGAAGGGGTTCTACTCATGACGTACGAACCATTAACACCAAGCCACGCCTTTCAAGTCGGCGATCGCATCTCGTTGAAGGTCGACGAAGCCGGTGAAAAGCGTGATGGATTTATCACAGAATTTGAAGATGGAGGGTTTTGGATTCGCTTTGACGATGACATCGAGAACGAAGATTTTATCGATTATCGCGACCAATTACTCGCCGGACTTTTGTCGCGTCCAATCCATGTCATCACGACACATCCGGAACTGAAACCGTTCGAGAAAATGACGTCCGAGTTACAGTATCGCGTTTATCAAGGATTCACGATTGAGAAAGTGGAATTGACAGCAGAAGGCGCGGATGCCCACATCCAACTCATCGAAGACGGTCAAACGTATACACAGACGTTACGTTCTTCAATGGAAGATGGTCAGGAGCATGTTCGCTATATTTGACGAGGGAGCGCTTTCGCTTCCTTTGTTTTTGCCTAAAGATAAGGAGACCTATTATGAATTTTACAAAACCTTTTATTAACGAGACGTGGGAACGGATGGGCTTTAACGAGCCGATGCCGGTCCAAAAAGAGGCGTTCCCCCTACTATTAGATGGAAAAGACGTGACAATCGAGGCACCGACCGGAACGGGTAAAACGCTCGCTTACCTGCTCCCGGCGATTGAAAAAATTGATCCCTCGAACGACCGGATCCAAGTTGTCATTGTCGCTCCAACTCGTGAACTTGTCATGCAGATCCAACAGGTCGCACAACGTTTCACCGAAAAAGGCGATGTTCGCATCGGCTCGTTCATTGGCGGTGTCGAATTGAAACGTCAAATCGATCGAATCAAGAAAAAGCCGCATTTGATCGTCGGGACACCGGGACGTCTCGTCGAATTGATTGACAAGAAAAAGCTGAAGCTCCATGAGACACATACCGTCATTCTCGATGAAGCCGACCAAATCATCGACAGCGGTTTGACAGAGGCGGCTGAGCGCATCATCAAGCATACTGCACATGAGCGTCAACTTGCACTCGTCTCGGCAACACTCACCGATTCACTCAAAGAATGGTCGGCACCGTTCATGAACGAGCCGGCACATATCAAAATCGAACGTGCTGTCAGCAATCAAGTGACGTACGGTTACTTGTTGACGACGCGTCGCTACAAACCCGAACTGTTACGCCGTCTTTCGCACGTCGATGGCGTGAAAGCACTTGCGTTCATTAATAACCGCTCGTTCTTGCCACCACTTCGTGGGGAGCTTGAAAAGTTGAAAGTGGACTACCGCATGCTCGACAGCTTGAAAGGAAAGCGCGAACGCGTCGAGACACTCCGTGAATTCCGTAAAGGCGAATACCCGCTCCTCATCACGACGGGTCTCGCGGCACGCGGGCTCGATATCGAAGATGTGACGCACGTCGTCCATTTCGACTTACCGGAATCAATCGATGACTTTATCCACCGTTCAGGCCGTACGGCTCGCGGTAATGCAGGCGGAACCGTCCTTTCTCTCGTGACGACGGACGATTTACCACACTTAAAATCATTCGCGCGTCAACTCGGTGTCGAATTGAAAGAACTCGAAATTTATCGTGGCGATGTAATCGAGAAACGGATTGAGGAGAAGCCTCCTGTCGTCAAACGCCCTGCGAACAAGCGAGGACCGCGCCGATGAAAAAAGACCGGAAAGTAATTCCCTTCCCTTTGCTCGTCGAAGAGTCCGAATTGCTTGCCGAACTGAAAAAGTTATATGAGCAAGCCGCTCTTGCGCGAAGCACACAATGGACGAATTATATTCAAGAGATCGCATCGGAAGGAACATGGCATTTAAAAGATGCCGAGCTCTTCCGTGACCTCTTCATTGATTGGGCCGTCTTCTTTGAAACGGACGAAGATGGCATGACGCCCCACGGTCGCTATTTGGCTGACCATAAAGGCGACATGTCACCTGCCCTTTATCACGCACTCCGTGGACTAGCCGTCCCGCGCTGCAGCATCTTTGAAGTGACGGAAGACGGTCAGTTGAAAGACTGGGAGTCAAAAGAGACGTACGCTGTTCAGTTACCCGAAGAACGCGAGACCGGCGACCTCGTCCTCGGAAAGTTACTCGACATCCGAGGCAGCTGGCGCTTCGGTTCGGCGTTCCTCGCCTTACCTGCGAAAATGTCTGGAAACGTGGCCGACCTATATATCGACTTTACGGATGAAGTCGGTCCCGGTGCCTTTTTGGAGCAGTTCCCGGAGTTCTGCGCGGAACTGATTGACTTGTTGCTTGATTTAGAAGAAGGCGTCATCATACCGAAACCATCAAAATAAGCAAAGGGCCGCGGCCCTTTGCTTATTTTTGTCTAACGTACACGTCAATCTGTTTGAGCATGTCACGCGCTTCCTCATTTTCAGGCGTGATTGCCGCACTTGAGATTTGTTCCCCATCCTCGTATACATCGATGACGACACCGTCTTTCGCTTGACGCGTTTGGTACAGGCGACCGTTTGAATAGAAGGCGTGATCAACTGAGTCGAGAACGCTTCGGGTCATGTTCTTCCCTGTGTTCAAGTCGATGACGACTTCCTCGCCATCTTCATTTATCGCTAACAGGTTTTGGCCCGACGTTGTATAATCCCAAAAGCCTTGGTCTTCTGCCAATTGAACGACTTTCTCCGTTTTCGTGTCATAAGCGAATTGACCTGGCAATCTGTCTTCAACATTGAACTTATCTTCTCCTTCTTCGATAACATCGTAGAAGCTAACACCGACAGGGATATAACGTGTTTCTGTCATCTGAGAGGATACATCGGTGGCGTAAAAACGATTCGTATTGATGACATGGGTGATAAATCCTTTGTCCATGTTCAATTCTTTGACGCTTACTTCATTCATCGCTTCATTAAACGTGGCAATCATTGTCTTTACGTCTTCGTCATATCCATCTCGATAGATTAAGTTTAACTGACCATCATTCAGGAATACGCCTGCCCACACCCCGTTCACGATGTCGTATATTTTTGAATCACTGGCATCGAATGCGAATCTCGATATTTCGTTTCCTTTTAATTGTTGAAAAACGATGAGCTCTTTCATCCCATCCTGCCCGACTCCGATATATCCGTCTTGTGTTTGAATCGACTGCGCATACGTCCATCCATTCATGAGTCTATGGATGGAACGTACATCTCCATTCAAACGTTCACGATATTGTTGTCCCTCAGCTATATAGTTCAAGTTTGATGTGATGCGACTTTCATCAGCCGTCACTTCAAACCGTTGATCAACAGCATCATCAGAACTATAAGTCATCTCAACAATTTGATTTTCCCAAACAGCTGGATTCGAACTGATGTCTAACGACCATTCTGCTTTCGGTTCTGTCGCATCAACAGCAAACGTTCCAAGCCCAATCACGATGACCGCACCGAGCGCAGCCACGTTCCACATTCGTTTCATCTTCTCACCTCACACATTTAATTTCGTCTGTAAAAATCTTCGACCTAGCCAAATCGTCACACTTGCCCAAACGACCAATACCATACCGACGTACACGATCGTCTCATCATAAATCAGTCGATTCGACAGGAACGCGTAGCCTAAAATGGGAATAGTTAAGATGACAACTAGAATCGATAAACTAAGTACAGGCGACCACATCGTCCGTTGCCAGAAACTGCGTTCAATCAATACAAATGTAAAAATAAACAGCACAACGATGATGATCAACAATTGATGGATGACGAAATTTACGAGTGAAGAAGGATACATGACCGTAAACATCCCATGATAGGAAATCGCTTGCTCGAATGAACCTCTCATTGGAATCATCTTTTCATCGAACCAACTCGTGAACGCTATGTACTGTAACTTAAGAGCAATCCATTCAATGGAAAATAGCCCCAACGTCATCATTAAGATTGTAGCGAGTTTGGCGAAAAACAACGTCATGCGCTTTTGTGGCATCGTGAGTAGTCGCAACATGAACGTCCCTCGTCCTTGAAAATCGCGATACCAGATCCAGGCGCTGTATAATAACATCGCCGCGACCGCAATTCCGAGTGACAAGAGATACGGCGTACTGCCGAGATAATCCAAGAACGTATATTGATAGTCCGCGTTCCCTTCACGTCGTAACCGTTCAAATAGATTTGTCTCATCCCATAAAAAGTAACCGAGATACCCAAACTGGACGACGAGGATGCCAGTAACTAACATCAAGAACGGTTTTGTGACACGCTCGATTTCCCAACTCAAAAGTTTCAATAGATTCATGCCCCGTACTCCTCTCTCATCACATCGACGATGGACTTCCCGTGAATGAAACGGACATCTTCGACATCAAACTCACGGACGATTCTTCCGTTATTCAACATGACGGCCTTGTCGATCAAGTACTCGATATCTTCAATCTCGTGTGTCGTAATGAGCACGCCACGATTCTCCATGACCTCGCTCGAAAATAGTTCGACAATCTGTTCTTTTGAGAAGACATCGATTCCTGAGAACGGTTCATCAAGCAATAAATAATCCGGGTCTTGCGCAATCCCGAGTGCGAGGTTCGCTTTCGCGAGCGTCCCTTTCGATAACTCGCTCAACTTATCTTCCGGAAACAACTTGAAATCATCGACGAGACGGGCAAATAATGACGAATCAAATGTCGGATAAAAATCTTTCATGAACGCCTCACATTGTTCGATTGTAAAGTGAATCGGGAACATCGCATGGTCGGCGACGAAGGCGACACGATTCAAATCAATCGGTTTCCCATCGATCAATACCGAACCTTTGTCGAAAGGTGTCAATCCCATGATGCCTTTCAACAACGTCGACTTCCCCGTACCGTTCAAGCCGATGAGACACGTGATTTCACCTTTATTCGCTGTGAACGAAACGTCTTCAATGACTTGTTTCCACCGATAACGTTTTTTAACTCCCAACACTTCGATCATCGTACATCCCCTCCTTGTACTGTCGTTTGATTTTTTCAACAAGTTCGTCTACCGAGACATCAAGTTCTTGAATCGATTCTACAAATACGGCGACCGCGTCATCTACGATTTCAGAGCGGATTTGTGCCAATACCGTTCGATCTGTCGTTACGCGACTCGGTCGATTTCGTTCGGTCGTAATCAATTGTTGGTCCTCCATTTCCTTGAACGCTTTTTGAACCGTGTTCGGATTAATTTTTAAATCATTCGCAAGCTCACGCCGAGATGGCATCTCATCCCCGGCTTTCAGTTCACCGAGCGCCATCTTCTTCTTGAAGTAGTCGACGACCTGTAGGTAAACCGGTGCCCTCGTATTGAATTGCATGTTCATCACCTTTCTAAGTGTATGACATGGTTAATACACTTTCTAACTGTATTATTAGCGTAATACAGTTAGACGTCAATCTTTTTTTCAAATTTTCTCCAAATTAAAAACACCTGACGCATGCGTCAGATGTTGAAACGTTCAGTCAGAGCACGATATCTGCTCCTTTTTTCGGGTCGACGAGTTGGAGATAAAGATTTTCCCCTGGCCAATAGCGCCTCTTGTATTTCGCAAGCCGTTCCTCCGGGACGCCGAGATATGTATCTCGATTCAATACCCGTTCATACCGAACCTCGCGGGGACAGTCGAGATAAATCACGTAATCGTAATATGGTCGCCATTCCGGTCGTTGTAGAAAAATCCCTTCGACGACAATGGTATAAGCAGATGACACGTCCACGACCTCTTCTGCAATGACATCTCGTTCATACACGTAACGAGGTAACGTCAATTCCGTTATCCCATTCCTCAATGGACGAAACAGTTCACGCTCAAGACGCGACACGTCCCATTGGAGTGCGTAATATTCGGTCGGTTCAGGCTGTCCGGTCTCATAGCGTCTGTCTCGTTCGACAATATAGTCATCAATGTGAAGAACAAGTATAGTCGGCTCTTCACTCAAACGCGAGACGAGCGTTGTCTTGCCCGCTCCACTCAATCCATCAATCGCCACGACAAACGGGCGATTGGCTGAATGCATCGAACGCGCTGCATGGATGACGTCTAATACGTTCATATCGTTCCTCCCCACACAAAAAAGTCAGCTCACGTATGAGCTGACTTTAGTTTACCAGAGTACCCAACCACGCGCTCCAGGAGGCGCACTCTCAATCAAGTGCCAGATTGGAACCGTGTATGCAAATGCGATCAAGACGAACGTTACCGTAATCCACAATTTCCAGTTTTCGAAATAGCGCGGTGTATCCATCGCCGCCTCTTCTGTCTCAGCGAGCGGGAATTCCTCTTCGCCTTTTGGAGCGAGGAATGACAAGTTGAACATCGAGTAGACGAAGATCAGAACGGAGATGAATAAAATCGTTCCTCCGATCGCCATCATGACGTGGTACGGAATCCATTCACGCGTCAATGCATCCGAGAAGTAAGTTGCTGGACCCGTACGACGTGGGTTACCATTCAATCCTGAAATGTGCATCGCATACGACATGATGGCCATACCGAACGCCCACGTCCCTGCTTGAATCAATCCAAGCTTGTTCATCGCTTTCGTCAACGTGCGACCACGAAGTACCGGTACAAGCCAGTATGCCGTTCCGAAGAATGTCAAGGCGACAGCCGTCCCGACTGTGATATGGAAGTGACCTGTGACCCAAAGTGTATTGTGAACCATCGCGTTCAATTGGTGAGAAGCGTTGATGATCCCACCTGCACCGGCAGGGATGAAGAATAGCATCCCGATGAATGGTGCGAGGAAACGAACATCACCATACGGCATTTTCTTCACCCAACCGAACAATCCTTTCGCGCCGAGCGCACGTCCACGAAGTTCGAACGTCGCAAAGAGCGAGAATGCTGTCATGAACGATGGGATGACGACCAAGAACGTCAAGATAACTTGAACGAACTTCCAGAACGGTTCAATCCCCGGTTCTGTCAACTGATGATGGAAGCCGACCGGGAATGAGAAGAGCAAGAACAACAAGAACGCCATCCGTGCCAACGCATCCGAGAAGATCTTCCCACCGATGACTTTCGGCACGACTGTGTACCATACAATATATGCCGGCATGAGCCAGAAATAAACGAGCGGGTGACCGAAGTACCAGAACAATGTACGAGATAACTCAATTCCGACTGTATCTGTCCATCCTAACGAGAGAGGAAGGAGTTGGAACAGAATCGTTGCTGCGACACCGAGTGTCGCAATGTCCCATAGAAGCATCGTCATAATACTCATATAAGCCGGGAGCGGCGGATGAACGCCTGGGTTGTCGCGTTTGTAGTCCGCATACATACGGAACATCGCGAATGACGACAACCATGTTCCGACTACGAACAGGACGAGTCCGACATAGAAGAGCGGATCTGCCATGAGCGGTGCATAGAACGTATACAATACTGTCCCTTTGTTAGCCAAGATCATGACCGTTACCATGACGGCACCGATAATCATCGTCCAAAAACCGAGCCAAGCGACACGTGTCGGGAATGATTCAAAGCGACCGAACGACTTTGCCAATAACGCATATAAAAGACCGATAATGAACATCGTCGTGAAGACGATCCCGAGCATGATACCGTGAGCCGTTAGCAATTGATAGTATCCAAAGATTTCAGGAATGACACCCGTCCGAATCAACGTCTGTGTCAATCCGGCTAGCGCTCCAATCAAGATGGCGAGCACCGATACGAGAACGTGTCCGTAGGCAAGACGCGCCTCTTTCGCTCCGATACTTGGAACAGGAACCCCTCGCTCCATCTCCCATTGTTTCAGTTTAGATGATACGTCGTTCATTTACTCCACCACCTTGATTTTAGTCGACATCATGTGATGCCCTGTCCCACAATATTCGTTACAAAGAATCAAAAATTCGCCAGCTTCCTCGAACGTGTACGTCAATGAGTTAATATGTCCAGGGACAACCATCATGTTGACCGGAGTACCTGTCAACTGGAATCCGTGTACGACATCAGGTGACGTCACAAGAAATGTTACTTTTGCGCCTTTTGGAATTTCAACATTCCCTGGTGTGAACGTAAACGCTTGTGCGATCATGACGAGTTCGTATTCATTCTCACCAATTTGATGAAGTCCTGGTTTGTCGAATGGAGCCGTCTGATTTACTTTTGCCGGGTCAATCAAATCCGCATCCGATGCTGGCTGGTTCCCTGCCGCGAATGCCGATACCCCGAGAACAGTCAAGAAGACCGCGAGTAGGATAATACCAAATGTAAGCCAATACTTTTCTAGTTTATGAATATGCACGATGAGACCCTCCTCCCTACATGTTTATCGTGTGACGAATAAGTAAAATACTGATGACCACATGGCGATGATGACACCTGCAACGATCATGACCGATGTAAACGTTCCTTTTAGGTTCGGTTCTTGCCCATCTTTATGTTCCACGTGTAAGACCCCTTTCGGTTGTTTTTCCACTTTCATTGTATGCAATCGCCTAGTGGATAATATGTGATATTTATCACTCTAAAAGTGACAATCACATCAATTTTGCGTAGTTTCAACACACAAAATTCACATTTCCATAAAAATAGGTCACAAAAAAACCGCCTTCACATGAGGCGGTTCATAAACGACATATTCCTGCAGGACAACCTTCGCAGTGACAAAGCTCTTTTAAAAAATCAACATCATGGATGACGATCGATTTGGTTGTCGTACTGATGACTCCTTCTTTTCGCCATTGACTGATTAATCGATTCACCGTCTCACGCGGTGCCCCGATCAATTGTCCGAGTTCTCCATCAGACGGATGACGAGGAATGACGATCGTCCCCTCTTCCTCCACCCCATGCATGGCTGCCATGCGGAGTAGTGTCGAAGCCAGAGCGCCTGGTTTGCCGTATAGCAATAAGTCGCGTACTTTCATCTCTGAATGTTTGCGCATCATCGATGTCCATCGCAAAATTTCTCCGGCAAAGCGGATATCACGTTGCATGAGCGATTCCAACTCGCGTTTTGAAATCGTCCCGATCGTACTTTCCTCAGTCGTCTCAATGCTATACGAGCTGGGGAAAGTTTCGACAATGTCAAACTCACCAAAGAAATCATCCGAACCATACATGAACATGACGAGTGGATTTCCCTTTTTCGTGATTTTCGTGAATTTGACAGAACCACTCTTTAAGTAAAAGAACTTATCACACTTTTCACCTTCCCAACATACGATACTCGCTTTCGGATGATGTTGAATCGTCATCATTTCCAACAGCAATTGTTTCGTTTCATCTGAGAATACAAAACTGTTCGGTTGGGTCGTTCCACATTGCATTGACATAGGTCGGTGCTCCCTCCACGTTTCATTCGTACGTTCCAATTATGACTTTATTATACAGGAGTGTGACAGGGAGTATCAGAAAAGTATGTGACATTTCAAACAATCTTTTTCAAAAAGGAGAGACCCGGCATTTGTACCGGGTCTCTCTATAGCTTTATCGTTGAATGAATCGAATCAATTGTTCGGCCGGTTTGAAGTTCGGATACCGGACCGGTAAATCAAATTTTGTCGTATTTCTCAAAATGGATTTCGCATGACTAAACGTCTCAAAGCTCGTACGTCCGTGGTAGGCCCCCATGCCACTCTCGCCCACTCCACCAAACGGGAGATTCGGGTTCGTCAAATGCATGATGACATCGTTCACACATCCTCCTCCAAAGGAGAGGTGTTTCATGATCGTTCTTTCCACATCTTTCGATTCCGTAAAGAGATAGAGAGCAAGTGGATGCGGTCGGTCAGAGATGAACTCGATCACTTCATCCAGCTGACGATACGGAATGACCGGTAAAATCGGGCCAAAAATCTCATCTTTCATCACATCAGCATCTTCTTCGAGATTCGTCATGACGGTTGGTGCGATTTTTAGCTCATCCCGGTTCGTTTCCCCACCAAAAACAAGTTCACCTTCTGTCAAATAGTGAGACAAACGGTCGAAGTGCGATTCATTAACGATACGCGTGTATCGTTTTGTACCGACACCGTTCCCGAACATCGCAAACGCCTCTTGTTTGATCGCTTCTAAAAATGCTTCTTGCTGCGATTCATGCACGAGCACATAGTCTGGCGCGACACACGTTTGCCCGGCGTTCATCCATTTCCCCCACGCGACACGTTTTGCCGCAATGGAGACGTTCGCATCTCCGTGAACGATGACAGGTGATTTCCCTCCGAGTTCGAGTGTGACGGGTGTCAGATGTTCTGCTGCCGCCTTATTGACGATTCGACCAACTTGCGTCGAACCTGTAAAGAAAATATAGTCCCATTTTTGTGCCAACAGCTCCTGGGCTGTGTCTTTATCCCCTTCGACACTGGCTATATATCGATCGGTGAAAGCACGTTCTAGCACCTGTGTCAGGACACGCGCGACGTTCGGTGTCAGTTCTGAAGGTTTGACGACCGCTGTGTTTCCCGCGGCAATGGCACCAATGAGTGGTGCGACCGCTAGTTGGAACGGATAATTCCACGGAGCGATGATCAATACCGTACCGTATGGCTCATATTGAATTTCACTCTTCATTCCAAGATGGATGGCAGTTCCACGCACACGCTTCGGACGCATCCATCGTTTTAATTCGCGTGTCGTCCGGGAAATCTCGTCATAAATGAATCCGATTTCTGTCGTATATGCGTCCATTTCCGACTTGTTCAAGTCCTCTTTAAGGGCTTCTAGCAAGTCCGCTTCATGATGCTTGATCGATTCCTTTAAAAACGTCAGCATGCTCAAACGAAATGCCATCGATTTTGTCGCCTGTGTTTTAAAGAAGCGGCGCTGTTTCTGGACAAGCTCGTCAATCGTCAACTGTTCAATCGGTGCCAGCATGAACTTTCCTCCTTATGATTCATCACATTGATTTCATTTTATCATCGAGTTAAAAGTGAATCAAAAAAACGCTTTCATCAATGCAAAGTACACTAACCGTTTAAATGTTTAAACATTTAACCATAGAGTAATACATTACTTTTATCGTGTCAAAATATCCGTCTTCCCTTTACCACACTGACAAGAAAAAGGAGGCTCGCACTCCATAAAATCAAACCAGTCAGCGTAAACTGCTCGACGACCGAAAGTGGAAGAGCGCTTAAAAAAGAAGATCCCGCTACCGTACCGAGAGAGAAGAAGGCATAGAACGCCCCGTATGCTTTTCCTCGATTTTGAGGAGAAGTTGATTGAATCAACAGTGTATTGATGGCCGGGAAAAGAATCGCAAACCCGACACCATATAAGGCAAGTACCCCATAAAGGCTCGTTTGTACACCTGCTTGTCCAATTAACATCTGGCACGTCCCAATAATCGCCACCCCAAGTGCCGTCAATTTGGTCGGTGAAAATCGATCGAACAATCGGTTCGTCGGTAATAAAAAGAATAAGACGGCGACCACGCCGAACATACTGAGCAACGTCCCACTCAATCGTGAATCATAGCCAAGCTCCTGCACATGAACCGGTAACAAAAACGCAAGTGCCCCTTGGGAAAACATGAGGAAGAATGCCCCCCAATAGGCTCGAATCACTTTCGGGTCTGGTTTTATCGGTGCTGTATGGGTATCTTTCTTCGAATCCACCGTTTGATTCCGTCGCATCGTTACGATTGTCACGAACAGAATCACCCAGCCGAATAAAGAAACAAATAAAAAGACGGTCGGTGGTGATGTGATACTGGCGACAATTCCACTGAACGCAGGACCGATAATGGCCGCTAATCCGACGAAACTACCGGTGATGGCGACTTTCTTCCCTTGACGATTCATTGCGGTGATGTTCGCAGACAAGGTAAACGCAGCCGGGACGATCAGTCCAGCCATAAAGCCGTGGACACACCGGACAAGCAGTAATATGGATGGTGAGTCGACGAATTGATAAGCGAGTAAACTTAAGCTCGTCAGGAACAAACCGAGAACCAATACGCGATATGGACCATTCTTGTCAGTCCATATACCGGACAGCACATTTCCAAACGTGTTCGTCAACGAATAAATTGCGATGGAAAAACCAGCGATAAATGAAGATGCCCCAACGGATAACGCAAATGTGCTCATGATTGGAAGTTGGGCGAACAGATCAAAAAACGCAAAAAATACAATTGCATATAATATAAAACGTGATGGAGTTTTCATTAGACATTTCCTCTTTCTCGGTATCTTATCCTTAGTCTAGCTGGAGCTCCAACCGTTTCATAGGGATGAATGGGTTTGGACACAAAAAATCCCTACAGCCAAAGACTGTAGGGAAAACTGTTTAGTTCGTCACTTCAACCGCTGTATCGAGAGCGACACGAATCATTTCATCAAACGTCGTCTGACGCTCTTCTGAAGTCGTCTCTTCACCTGTCAACAAGTGGTCAGAGATTGTGAGGATTGTCAACGCGTTTACTTTATGCTTCGCCGCAAGCGTGTAAAGACCCGCTGCTTCCATCTCGATTGCGAGGCAACCGAAGTCCGCCCACTTCTTGAAGTGGTGGAAGTCATCTTGATAGAATTGGTCCGCTGTGAAGATTTGTCCTACTTTGACCGGGATGCCCGCTTTCTCCGCATTCATATACGCACGATGTAGGAGGTCGAACGTCGCTGTTGGTGCATAGTCCATTCCGTTGAAGCGGACACGGTTTTGCCCCATCTCACTTGATGCGCTCATCGCGATGACGACATCGCGCACTTTGACGTCTTCTTGAATTCCACCGGCAGTTCCGACACGGATCAAGTTTTTAGCACCGTACGACATGATGAGTTCGTTCACGTAAATCGACATCGAAGGCACACCCATCCCTGTTCCTTGGACAGAGATGCGTTTTCCTTTGTACGTACCTGTGAAACCATACATCCCACGAACTTCATTATATAATTCGACGTCTTCTAAAAACGTCTCCGCGATATACTTGGCGCGAAGCGGATCCCCTGGAAGTAATACCGTTTCTGCAATTTGTCCTTCTTGAGCTCCAATGTGTACACTCATGTTTGAATTCCTCCTTTAAGCTTGTCGTTGAACCTTTTCCCGAAATTCGTTCGGAGTAACACCGACTTGTTTTTTAAAGACCTTCCGGAAATATTTATCGTCCGAAAAGCCGACTGCTTGGGCGACTTCATAGATACGCTGTCTACTCGTCTCTAACAGGCGCTTCGCTTCGTTCATCCGAATCGTCAATACGTATTCGGACAAGTTCACGCCATATTGTTGTTTAAAACGTCGCGAGATGTACTCTCGACTTAAGTAGAATCGTTCGCTCATCCCTTGCAAACTCAGTTCTTCCGAAAAATGCTGTTCAATGAACGTTCCAATCTGAGAAATCGGGTCTTCACTCGATCGATCCACCACGTCCCCTAACGCGCGTGCCAACGTATCATTCAATACATCCGGGTCGATCGGTTTTAACAAATAATCAAAGCTCCCATACTGGATGGCGCGTCGCATATACGAATATTCATCGTATCCTGTCAACACGACAAGCTTAGAAAATGAAGCATGGTCGTGTACCCACTCCATCAGCTCGATCCCATCACAATGGGGCATTTGAATATCGGATAAGATGAGCGCTGGACGTTCTTGTTCAATGAGCGCCTGTGCTTCACGCCCATCCGTTGCTTCAAGAACCGTCGTCACACCGAACCGTTCCCATTCACCGAGTAATTTCACCGCTTCCCTTACCGGAGATTCATCATCTACAATCAACACTTTCGTCATGACGCCACCCCCTCAGAAGAAGCCGGGAAACGCATCATAATTCGAAAACCGCCTGTTTCAGGTGTAGCCAACATAAATTCTGCCTCCCGATTATAGTTTAACATGAGTCGATCGCGAATGTTTCGTAATCCTGTGCCTTCCGTGTCATAAAATGTCGAATCACTTTGTTCAATCCGTGACATGACTCGTTCCCATTCCTCGGTCGTCAGCGAACGACCACTGTTCTCACAACGAATCACGAGTGACGTGCCGTCCATCCAGGCCGTCACATCAAATCGATTCGCTAAAGCAGAGCCGTCCCGCTCGAACCCATGCTTAAAAAAATTCTCTGCCAACGGCTGCAAAATCATTTTTGGAACAATCAGTTCATGGAGGTCTTCAGGAACTGAAACGGTCACTTGAAACTGATTTGGAAATCGTACGTCTTGAAGACGAATGTATGAATTCAAATGCTCGATCTCTCGTTTCAGTGTCACCATCGACTCTTCTGGATGCATCGTATACCGCATCATCGAAGACAGTTGCGTGATCAATCGATAGACCGTCTTGCCATCTCCCTTCAATGCCAATGTTCCAATCGACTGTAACGTATTAAATAAGAAATGCGGATTGGTTTGCGCTTGAAGTGTACGAAGCTCGTTCGTCCGATTCTCTAAGGCGAGCTTATACTCTCGTTGAATTAAATCATCGATCCGTTCAATCATTCGCTTGAACTGTCTTCCGAGTACGCCGAACTCATCATTTCCGAGGGAATCAAATGATACGGTCATGTCCCCTTGCTCGATTCGCCAAATGTTTGAGGTCAACGTCTTGATCGGTGTCGTCAATTTCATCGAAGCATAGGTCGCTCCGATCAGTGCCAAAATGAGCGAGACCATCCCGACAAGCAAGATGATGAATGACGTTCGTGAAGCCGGTTCGGTCAAGAGTTCATCTGGAATCGATTTACCGACATAAAACTGCTGATGGTCAAACTCGAATGTTTTCGTGATCTGATGGTGTTTTCCATCGGTCGAGATGGATCTCGGCTGAAATGAAGACGGAATTTCTCCCTCACCGAGATGGGCAAACACACGGTTGTCTTCACCGACGAACCATAAACTCTCATCCGGACTATTTTGTAAAGAAGCCAGCTGTCCGATGAATAAATTTTCAGGGATATCGAGCGAAAGAATAGCAAGTGGTTCATCCGTTTCAATCTTGTCCAGCCTGAAATGAAGCGTCACGACGTCTTCTTGTGTCATGATCGGTCCAAAATCATGATAAGCAACAAGTGGATGGGATGCTTCCAATAAGACACGACTTTTCGGATTATCCAAGAGCTGTTGTTGGACGACGCTCGGCTCTTTTTTCGATCGTGGTGACACTTTCATTTTATAAGCCGCAAACGAATCCATATCTTCGAGCATTAACAGCTGAATTTGCGCCACGTCTTCTCGGGACAGATACATCGCGAGGAGCGCGCGCCGCACTTCAATCTCCGTTTCTCGTAACGAAAGCCCCGGTCCATACTCCAAAATGTCTAATACGTCACGATCAGCGTATAAACTCGTTGGCAATCGACTCAAATCAGAGATATAGCGTTCCATCTGACGTGTCCCCCGTTCGAGCGACCATTCGGTCATCTCAAGACCACGTTCACGCTCCCGATCTTGCACGTACCAAAATGAAACAATCGTCGCTAAAATGACCGGTACAATGATGGTCAACGCAATCATCCCCGTTAACTTTGTCCGTATGCTATTCACCGATATCCCTCCTACCCAAACAGTATATCACGCGTTATGCAAACGTTTGCAAAAAACCACAAAAAAAATTCCCTCGTCTCTTTTGAAACGAGGAAATTTCTTTTATTCATATGCTTCCATTAATTCAATGAGTTCAGAACTATGTCCCCAATCACGTGCCGTATCAATCGGTGTCATCCCGCTATCGTTTTGGAGCGTGACGTCAGCTCCGTTGTCTAGCAAGAGTTGAACTGTTTCTTCATCAACCTCATCATTGTAGAACAAGTTGTGAAGTGGCGTTTCGCCATACTCGTCTTGAATATTCACGTCAGCACCATTTTGTAATTCTGCTTCGATTTCTTCATAGCTCGCATTATTATACGTCAATTCTTGGATTGGTTCTTCCCATTCCAACGCCCAATCATTTGCAAGGTCCTCACTCATCGCCGCAGATACAATCTCCGTCAAATCGTCGCTCATAACAAGAAACGCGATGAGGACTCCGTTCCCGATGACCGTCAACAATATCATCGAAATGATAGAAGCTTTCACATATCCAGCCGTCTTGAAGACCGGAATGTTTTCTTCACCTGCAGCTGTTGCAATCGATGCGATTCGCTTCGGTAACGTTGGATGCGTCGACAACAACTCACTATACTTCGCGATAAAACCGTTCTCTCGACTTGCTTCGTACAAATAGTCGAACTCATTCACTTCTTTCGCGAGCGGTCCCCCGATTGCAAGAACCGTTAACGCACGCTTCGCTGCCCCGAAGTCTTGAATGTAATGAGCAGCCATCCGGTCACACGTATATTCACAAGCACGTGAATAGGCAGAACCTAAGAAAGGAATGATACTACCGAGCAAGACGACCCACTGCTTTTGGACATGGTTACGACGAATGTGTGCCAGCTCGTGTGCGATGACAAACTCCACTTCTTTCGTCTGTCCCGTCCGTGTTAATTCCACGACATCCGAATACAGAATGACCATGTTCTTCTGGAAGAAACGTGTGGCAAAAGCGTTTAATACACCACCCGCTTGTAAAATATACACATCTGGCAACAAGCGAATGCCCATATCTGCCCCGACGCGTTGAACCATCTCATGAAGTTCTGTAAACTGACGAGCCGTCACTTTGACACCGTTCGTCCGAATGTACCCGATTTGAATCCAGTGAGTAAAGAGCGAGAGCGATACGATTGTACCGATGATCCATAAAAAGAGACCGAATGAGGCTACTGTCAGCACGATCCCGAGGATTAACATGAGCACGCTTGCTGCAACTAATAGTGAGAAGTATAGTTTTTCTCGTTTATGTACCAAGTTTGAATGATTCATCTATTTTCTCCTTCTTTTTCCAAAATACATGTTTAATTATACCGTTACTTCCAGAAGAAACAACGAAAAAAATAGAAACTGACAAAGTCGTCAGTTTCTAGCGAATCGTTACTTGATAAAGTTGATCGTCTTGAGGCTGTGGGTTGCCTCGTCCGTCCGTATTGTTCGAAATAAAATACAAGGTGTTATCTTCTAACCACACATCACGAATCCGACCTACATCTTCGACAATCGTCGTCACTTGTTTCGTTTCCCGGTCGATGGCAACAAGCCGCTCGTTCCGAAGCGTCGCCATATAGACGTACTGTTCATCCGTCGCGATACCAGAAGGTGCCCAAGACGTCTCGCCTACTTCAAACCACGGTGTGACAAGGCCTTCTTGTTCCTGATTCGCCTCAATGATCGGCCATCCATAATTGTTTCCTTCTTCTATCACGTTAACCTCGTCATGTCCGCTCGCCCCGTGTTCGCTCGCATAAAGAACATCGTCAATTTGACTCAACCCTTGAGGATTGCGGTGACCGAGCGAATAGATCCAGTCGGTCGGTTCACCTTCACCCGATAATGGGATTCGTAGAATCTTTCCGGCTAATGATGATTCGTCTTGTGCGAGTTCAGGCACGAGCGCATCTCCCGTCGTCACCCAAAGATGCTCACCGTCCAGCAAAAGGCGACCTCCGTTATGAAAACGTGCACCTGGAATCTCGTCAAGTAAGACATTCGTCTCCTCAAAGCGTTCTCCATCCCATGTCAACTCGACCACACGGTTTTGAACGTTTCTTCCTGACGATCCATACGTATGATACGCGTAAAGGATTCCGCTCGATTCAAAATCTTCGCTTAACGCAAGACCAAGGAGCCCTCCTTCACCAATCTCGAATACACTTTCCTTAAAGTTCACGTCTTGTCGGGTTGCGCGACCCGAACTGTCAATCACGGTGATGGTACCACCGCGTTCGGATACGAGCCACCCCTCCTCTGTTCGAGCGAGTGACCACGGAATGGACAAGTTCTCGGCAATGGCGGTCACTTCTCCAATCTCAAGATTCGACTCTTCAGTAGTACTCGTTTCACTGTCAGTCTCTGACTCACTTCGTGTCTCTTCTGAAGTAGGTGGTTCTGTTCCTTCGTTCGTTTGTTCTGGCGCACACCCCATCAGAAACAACAATGTCACAATCCCAATTTGACGTTTCATGTCGGTTCGCCTCCCTTTCCTTCATCATAACCTTGTTTCACGAGCGTTGTGAAGGTTCCGGTGGGCGAGCTGGCAAGCGGGACGCGATGACGAACGCGATGATTGCAGCGACCATCGCTCCGATAAAGATGCTGTTCAATCCGATCGCAATGATTTGTTCTCCTTGAAGTCGAACCGAAGCGTTCAACGTCTCCGTGACACTCTGATTGAAGAAGTCTTCTAATGAAACTTGAGATAACGCGCTGCTCTCTTTAAAGTCGTTAAGAACAACAAAGTTAAAGACTGCTCCGAACACCGCTACACCGAGCGTTTGACCAACCGTACTCAAGAATGAATTTGTCGCCGTTGCCGTTCCACGCTGTTGATAGGAGACGACAGTTTGCAGGACGACGATAAACATCGGTTGAGACAACCCGAATCCGACACCGATCAGCGCCACTGCCCCGTATACCCATACGTCTGAACTCGACTGGGATAACAGTGTTAACGTCAGCGTCCCGATGATGAGCAATCCCATCCCGATCAAGGCGCGTCGTCTCGGAGAAGCCACTCCGAGTGTACGCCCACCAATAATCGATGTGAACGTCCACGCGACCGATAACGGCATCAACATAAATCCAGCCTCTGTCGCTGATTTCCCTAACACAGCTTGTGCCCAGATTGGAATGTAAGCAGACATGGAGACGAGCACCCACGCCGCAAAGAAGACCGAACCGTTGATGGCAGCAATCGTTGGTTGCTTGAGTAATTCAAACGGCAATAACGGAGATTTTGCTTTTCGTTCAGATACGAAGAAGCCAACCAATAGGATGATACTGAATACCCCACTGGCAACAATGGTCGTCGTCCATTCATTCGTTTCACTGAATGTGATCAGGGCATACAGGAATGCTGTCGTCCCACCTGCGAACAAAAGCGCGCCTTTCAAGTCAATCCGCTCAGTCGTCTCAGCGACTTTCTCTTTATAGAAAATAATGATCATGATAAACGAGAGTAACGCAAATGGTACGTTCAATAAAAAGACGTAGCGCCATGACAACGTTTCGACTAAAAAGCCTCCGATGACCGGACCGAGTACTCCCGACACACCCCATACGGCACTTAAAATCCCTTGAATCTTTCCGCGTTCCTCGTATTTATATAAGTCCCCGATAATCGTCATCGAAATCGGAAGGACCGCACCGGCACCTAGACCCTGTAGCGCCCGAAAGACGATCAGTTGTTCCATCGACGTGGCTAATCCACATAAGAGTGAGGATAGCGTGAACAACCCGATGCCAAACAAGAGGACACGCTTCCGCCCGAATAAATCCGCCACTTTCCCATATATCGGTGTCGATACTGCTGTAAATAGTAAGAAGGCAGCAAATACCCAACTGACGAGCGTCGCCCCGTTCAACTCACTGGCGATGACAGGCGTCGCAACTGATACGACCGTCCCTTCAATCGCCGCTAAAAAGGTTGCCAATAAGAGGGCAACCGTCACATTTTTTCTCATCCGTTCCATCTCCCCAAAAAAATAGTGGCGTCGGAAGGTTCCGAGCACCACTTCAACTGTCTATTATTTTGTGCGAGCCACGTCCATTTTACAAGTGTCATCTTCTGATCCGAAAAAGAATTCTCTTAGACGTTCATACGCGGCTTGTTCTTCATGGACATGCACCTTCCCACAAATAGATCCCGCTCTCATCATCCAGACTTCATCTGACAACATAGCGGCAACATCTAGTTGATGAGTTGAAAATACGATGGTCGTCCCTCGCTCCGCCTCTTCACGTAGTAAATCTTGAAGCATTCGCATCCAGATCGGATCTAGACCGTTCGTCGGTTCATCTAATAACAGGATAGCCGCCTCATTGACGAGCGCTTGTGCCAAGAGGAGACGTTGGCGCATCCCTTTCGATAATTCGGCGATTTTCTTGCGCTTATGTTCATATAACCCGACCCGTTTGAGAACTTCAGCAGTCGGACGGGCGCCTTGCAAGATGGCGTAGTAGGCGAACGTCTCTTCAACCGTCCATGTGCCATCAAATGAAAAATCGTCCGGCATATAGCCAAAGCTCTCATTGTATTTCGTTCGCTGCGTTGTCGTGTAGCCATTCAACTGAACGACCCCGGTACTTGGTTCGATCGTTCCATTCATCAGATTTAAAAGCGTCGACTTCCCCGCCCCGTTGCTCCCGCATAAAGCAATGATTCGCCCTGAGGTAATCTCTTCACGAATCGGATGGAGCGACCACGTATCGCCATATTTTTTACCTACATCTATACAGTGAATCATGATGCTTTCCTCCAAGCCACTTTCGAAGCAAACCACAACAAGACACTACTCATCGTCACCAAGGTAGTCCAGACGACGATGGATCCAATCGGGCGATTCATCCAATTTAACCAGTTGAGATACACCTCTCCAAACACGTCTGGAGATGACACTGTTGTACTGGCCCAAATGCGCATCAAATCAAATCCATTCACAAACAGCGCAAGGATCATTCCATTCACCTGAATACCGTATGGAAGCAAGGAAATAACCGTCACGAGAATCGTCTGCCACAATAGTACGAGGACGACCCACGTTAAAAAGGCGAGTAACATCGCCCGGATTCTCGTACGACCGAATAGTCCGATTAACGTACCGAGTGCCGTCGCATACGTTGTTAATCCGGTCGCGTAGGCAAATAGGATGACCCATGTTGTAAACGATTGAACGACGACGAGTGATGCGATGAAGAATGCCAATAATAGAACAAGTACTTGTGTGACCAAAAACGAACTGAAGCGGATGAAAATGAATTTCCACTTTGGATAGGTAAATGTCGAAAGCAAACTTAGTCGTTTCGATTCTTGTTCTTGTCCCCAATGAATCGCTGTAGTTAGTAAGATGAAAAGTGGAAGCAATAGACCGAGCACCGTGATCAGCGTTGCACTGATGTTCGTATAGTCGGCAGCAATCGGTAGTGCTTGTCCAAGTCCTCCGAGTAGAACGAGCGTGAGAATCCACGTCAGGAGAAAGACATAGTTCTCTCGCTTTCGAAGGCTGCGTGCCCATTCCATCCTCCATAGAGACATCGGTTACTGCCCTTCTTCTTCCGTATCCATCTCCATGTCCATCTCGCTATCTTGATTCATTCCGTCCATCGAACCTTCGCCATCCATCATCATGTTCATCTCGCCACGTTCCCATGTATGATCTTTCAATTGATCGAAGTCCATCATCTTGCCGCCGTTCTCTTCCATATACGCTTCCGCGTCCGCCTCTTTTGCGAACGATAGAATATTGTAAGCCATCGGTGTTTTCGACTCTTTGTCGTAAACAAACATCGCTTCGTCTAATTCGACCCAATCTTTTGTATTGAAATCTTTCACATACATGGCTGCAATATCGTCTTCTTTTTGTTCTGGATACCAATCACGCATCAAGCATCCAATATCATCGAACGCATAACCTTTTTCATTCTCCATGATTGCTTCCGCTGCGAACTGCTCATCCATGATTTTCATCTTACACACTTCGCATTCCGTTTCGCCCCATTTGATTTCAAACGGTTCTGCCGATGCACTTGAACATGCACCAAGTGCCAACGATAATCCTGCTACTGATAATAGTCCTGCTACTTGTTTATACGATTTCATGTCGTTTCCTCCCAAATCTCCAAATGATAATGAGCAATAAAATACTTCCTACATTCCAGACCGAACCGTTCCATTTCCACATCGCTGAATAAGTTTGTGGTGAAACATCTGTCAACGATACGTCTTCCGGGCTCCTTAGTATACTTTTTAGTAAAAGAAGACCGGGTGACCCGTACAATAATTCGAATGCCTCGTATGAATCTGTCAATAAGAATAAATATGGGTCTGTGCGAAATGGCACCTCACTATAGCCGTCGCCATTCAGGTCAAGGGTCATGTCACCCCACACATTTCCTTGCACGATGTTTTCAGATGACTCGACCATCGTTACGGGTTCTCGATTCCCCAATAGATTATTTTGGAGAATCATCATCCCTCTTGCTTGCTTCAATTGAAAGCCAATGTCATTTCCATTAATTGCATTCTGTTCGAGTGTCGTCCCAGTCGACTGCTCCGCATATAAACCGATATGATTCCCATAAATACTCGTCTTCTCAATTATTGTATCGATGGCTTCATATAACATCAGTCCCGTCGCCGTTCCACCGACTTGATCATGCACATTTCCATTTTGGAAAGCGACTTGATTCGTCCCCATAATCATCGCACCCGTCAGGTTATGATGTAGTTCAGGTACAGAAATCATAACGTCAGTCGGAAACATCAAGTGAATGCCATAGCGTGAATGCGAGACGACTGGTCGCACAATCGTGTGCTGAGATCCGTTTTCTATGTATATCCCGTCTCGCACCTCTTTCGCGACGACTCCTCTGAGCTCTGACGCTTCGCTATTGAGAAGTACAATCCCATCTGCCTGTCCGTTTCCTTGAATTGATGTTCGAATGACACGTACGCCGTAACCATTCTCAATCAATAGTCCAGTGCCCGAGGATTCGATAGACACATCGATTAGTTGGTGTCCGAGACCCGACATTTGAACGGCGGGTACACGATCACCCTCGCACTGTTGAACCGACACACGTTCAAGAAGAGCACCCGTCCCTCGAAGAATGAACGCCGGGTGTCCACAGCTTGCATATGTTTTTCCGATCCCATCAAATATTTCGTTTGATTCGATGACGATTGGTTCAGTTAATGGAGTCAGCGTTCCTTCCGCATTCACATGCGGCATCCAACACATAAATAGAATCCCCACTAGTAATCGTTTCATGCCCCCTCCTTCTCTCAACCGCTTACATCACTTATTTTACTGAAACCCCCATAGGTATGTGTGTGGTTTATATGGGATTCTTGTGACAGTTTCTTCATAAAAAAAACACAGACGGTGAAGGGGTCGTTTCACCGTCTGTGCGTCGCTTATTTCACTTTGTCTTGCCATACTTTCGTGAAGTCTTGAAGCATCTCTTCACCTGTTTTTTGTCCACCGACATATGCCTGCATGAGTGCACCGTATTCATTCACCGCACCATCCGGATACTTGAACCAGTTCCACGAGATGGTCTTTCCTTCATTCGAATATGCAAGGATGTCATCTGCGAGCGGTCCGAGGTCGTTCGCTTCAATCGACTTGAATGCAGGGATGAACTTGAATTTGTTGACCATATAGTCTTTCCCAGTATCAGATGTCGCCATCCACTCTAAGAAATCTTTTGCTTCTTCTTTATACTTTGAGTTCTTGTTGACGACCCAGTTGTTCGGGACACCAACCGGAAGACGGTCCATTTTCTCGGCATCGTCGTTGATTGGAATTGGAACGAAGCCCATTTCCATATCCGGATTCACATCGAGAATCATCTGTTGTGCCCAGTTTCCTTGTTGGAGCATCGCTGTCTCTCCTTGGGCGAACTGTGTGACTTGTGTATTATAGTCTGTCGTCAATGGATTCTTATTCCCGTATTTGATCGTCAAATCAAATAGCTTCAAAAACTCTTGGAACTGTTCGTTGTCTTCAAACTTCGCTTTATTTTCGTTCAGTGCTTGAATGAACGCATCCGGATCATCTTGCTGCGCCATCGGAATATTTAAGAGATGAATGCCTAAAATCCAAAACTCTGCATAACCGACAGAGAATGGTGTGATGCCCGCCTTCTCTAATTTTTCTGCTGCTGCAGTCAATTCAGAAAGTGTTTTTGGTAACTCATCAATGCCAGCTTTTTCAAACAATGCCTTGTTATAAATAAAACCGTATCCTTCAAGGTTCATCGGCATTCCGTAAAGTTTACCATCCATCGTCATCGGTTCTTTGGCGACTTCCGTCAAATCTCCGACCCACTTCTCGCTCGACAAGTCTTCAAGTTTGTCTTTCCACGTCTGTGCTTCTGTGAAGCCACCGTTATTAAAGATGTCCGGTTCATTGCCCGAAGCGAATTGAGACTTGAGGGCCGCACCATAGTCCGCACCGCCACCGACCGTTTGAACGGTCACTTTGACGCCAGTCTCTTCTTCATACTCTTTTGCCATCGCTTCAAGATCTTTGGCGATCTCCGCTTTGAACTGGAAGACATTTAACGTAACGTCTTTTTTGTCACCGCTATCCGCACTACCTTCAGAAGACCCTTCGTCTGTAAGAGATCCTCCTCCACAAGCCGCTAATGAAAGTACCATTCCAGCAGTCATGACCGCAGTCGACAATTTCCACTTCCGTTTCATTTCATTTCCTCCCTTAACCTGATCCATTCTTTACAAAATCAACTTTAAATGAAAACGCTTCCATAATGTAGGTGTCAAATTTGACGAATAGGGTGGAAAATGTTGCACAGAAAAACAGGACTCACGTTTGGAGTCCTGTTCCGTGTTTCTTCTTATTATATTACAACAAGCTGATGCCAGCTGCTTCGCACGACTGAATCACTTCTTGTGGCCAAACCGACGTTTGTACTTCTCCGATATGGCGCGCACGCAAGAGATACATCGCCACACGTGATTGACCGATTCCTCCGCCAATCGTCAGTGGAAGCGTGCCTTCGATGACACCTTGGTGGAATGGATATGCCCGTTTCTCGTCCGCATCCGCTTTCTTTAGCTGTGCGTCAAGAGCCGTTTCATCTACCCGGATCCCCATCGATGATAACTCAAATGCCGACTCGAGTTCTGGATGCCAGACGAGGATGTCACCGTTGAGTGACCAATCGTCATAGTCAGCCGCACGTCCATCGTGCTTCATGCCAGATGCGAGAAGGTCACCAATTTGCGAGATAAAGACGGCGCCATGTTCTTTACAGATGGCACTCTCACGTTCTTTCGGTGTCATCGTCGGATATGCGTCCTCTAACTCTTGACTCGTGATGAAATAGATGGCTTCCGGAAGAATCGCTTCAATGCCATACGTTGTTTCCACTTCCGATTCTGTTTCACGGAGTGCCGCATAGATCGACTCGACCGTTGCTTTTAAATATTCCATCGTCCGCTCTTCCCGAGCGATGACCCGCTCCCAGTCCCACTGATCAACGAAGAGAGAGTGTGTCGCATCGAGTTCTTCATCACGGCGAATGGCGCGCATTTGCGTGTATAACCCCTCTCCGACTCCGAATCCATAACGTCCGAGTGCCTCACGTTTCCATTTCGCAAGCGATTGAACGATTTCAAGTTCATGTCCTGGATACATCGTATCGAACTGAATGATGCGCTCCACGCCGTTTAAATGGTCGTTGACACCACTTGCCGACTCCACGAATAGTGGTGCCTGCACTTGCGTGAGTCCGAGTTCACGTGAGACCTTCTCCTCGAAGAGTGCCTTTACTGTTGCGATTGTCTGCTGTCTTTCCTTCATCGTGCTTGTTGCTGTTGTCATTTTCCGTTTCCTCCAATTGTGGAATATTTGAAAATGAAGCCATGAAAAAAAGCCCTCCATTCCCATTGAACATGGGACGGAAGACTTCGGTTCCGCGGTGCCACCCAAATTAGTAGACGAATCTACTCACTTTTTCGAGACAATCATCTCGTAACTCCGATAACGGGGAGCGGTCCGGCTACGTCTACTGGCAAAGCGTTCGGGTAGCGACTCCAGGAAGTTTTTCGACGAAGGGTTAAGACCGGGCTCACACCACCCCCGGATCGCTTGACTCACTACCTTCGTGTACTCGTCCTTTCGACGTCGTTCACAATTGAATTGAGTTCATTATTATAAATATTCAGACTAATGTCAACGACTTTTTTCAAAAAAAATTAATCCTCCGTGTAGCGAACGGAGGATTCCCTTGGGAGGGTTATTTAATCGAGCCACTTGTAATCCCTTTGATGATATGTTTTTGCATACCGAAGAAAAAGACTAAAAGTGGAACGATTCCTAACACTAAACCAGCTAACGCCAAATCCCATTGCTTCGTGTACTGCCCAAAGAAATAGAACGTTGCGAGCGGGATGGTCCGCAACTCCACATCACGGAGAACAAGTGATGGCAATAAGAAGTCGTTCCAAATCCATAGGCTATTCAAGATGACGATCGTCACCGTGATCGGCTTGAGTAACGGGAAGACGATGCGCCAAAAGACGCCCCATGTTGAACAACCATCGATGATTGCGGCTTCTTCAATCTCTTCGGGAATCGATTTCATGAATCCGTGGTATAGGAACACGGAGATTCCAGAACCAAATCCGAGATACATGACCATCAGTCCCCAATGACTGTTGAGTAGCCCGAGAATGCTTGAGACTTTCACAAGCGGAATCATGATCGATTGGAACGGAATGACCATCGCTGCCACGAATAAGAAGAAAATCATCGTAGAAATCCAATGCTTCGTCCGAACAAGTTTCCACGCTGCCATCGATGTGAAGATGACGATGATTGCATTCGCCCCGACTGTAATGAACAGCGAGTTTAAAAACACACGTCCATAATTCATCGCTTCCCATGCTTCCGTATAGTTTGACGTCAACCACTCATTCGGCAACGCCGATGTGTTCGTAAAGATTTCAGCCATCGATTTAAACGAATTGGCAACAACGTAATAGAACGGGACCAAATAGAGAAGTCCAAGCAAGATGGCGACGAGCTCAATGATTCCAAGGTTCCAAGAATATGTTCCCGGGCGAAGTGGACGTTGCGGAACGCGCTTCGGTGTTTTCTCTATGTTTCTCTCGACATGTTCCAATTTCTCAGTCGTCATGCTTCTACCTCCCGTTTCTTCGTCACGTACACTTGTGTCACCGTAATCGCAGCCACGACCAAGAAGAAGATGACCGCTTTCGCTGACCCAAGACCATAGTTATTATTCACAAAAGACTCCGTATAAATATTTAAAGCTAACATCTCCGTTGATTTGAACGGTCCGCCGTTTGTGAGTGATAAGTTCGTATCAAACACTTTGAACGACCAAGAAATCGTCAAGAATAAACAGATGGTGATGGACGGCATAATCATCGGCAACGTGATGTGACGAAGCATTTTGAAACGGTTGGCTCCGTCAATCCGAGCCGCCTCCATCAAATCCGTCGGTACATTTTGTAGCGCCGCGATGTAGATGACCATGACATAACCGCCTCCTTGCCAGATGGCGACAATGACGATTCCCCAGAATGCTGTTTGCGCATCCCCGAGCCACGGTAATTCAAATAAACTCCAACCCGTCAACGCTCCGATTGAGGCAAACCCTTTAACATAAATGAACTGCCAAATGAATCCGAGAATCAATCCACCAATCAAGTTTGGCATGAAGAAGATTGTACGCAAGAAATTTCGTGTTTTAATATTCATCGTCAACAGCAATGCCAACGAGAATCCAACGATGTTCGTCAGTAAGACAGAGATAATCGTATATTTTGTCGTAATCCAAAATGAAGCGCGGAACTGTTCATCTTCAAAGAATAGTCGCTGATAATTATCAAATCCGACAAAATTCAATTCTCCGGTCACACCGTTCCAATCCGTAAAACTATAGTAGATCCCATTGAAGAACGGAATGAGCACGATCGCGACGAACGCTAGAAAAGCAGGTCCGACAAATGCTACAAAACTCGCTGGTTTCTTCCAATTTCGTCTTCGTTTCATCCGTTTCGAAGTTTCAGTCATGTGTATCGCCTCCACTATCAATGTATCGTGAAGAATCTTTTATGAAAACGGATACATTTGACGGAAAGGGTGGAAAATATTGAACGGAATGAATGAATTTCACGATCTGATGAGTTATGATAAAATCAATGATATTACGAACGGGTTGGACATGAATTCATTCGTTTCGTGCTTAAAAACACCAAAACCGAATATTAAATAATATATAAAAACATATCGTTCGAAAAACGGAGGTACTTTTTTATGACAACAACGAAACCATTATCTGACCTAACCATCGCACAACAAGCTAAAACATTGCCCATCAAAGAGATTGCAGCAAAAATCGGATTACAAGAAGACGATCTTGATCTTTACGGAAAATACAAAGCCAAACTCTCTTATGATGTCCTCGAGCGTGTGAAGACAAAAAAAGATGGAAAACTTGTACTCGTTACAGCCATCAATCCAACGCCAGCTGGAGAAGGAAAATCGACGGTTACGGTCGGACTCGGCCAAGCCTTGAACCAATTGAATAAACAGGCAATCGTCTGCCTTCGCGAACCTTCACTCGGACCGACGATGGGCTTAAAAGGTGGAGCGGCTGGCGGTGGTTTCAGTCAAGTTCTTCCGATGGAAGACATCAACCTCCACTTCACAGGAGACATGCACGCCATCACGTCAGCTCATAATACGATCAGCGCCATGATTGACAATCACCTTCATCAAGGAAACGACCTCGGCATCGATGTTCGTCAAATTGTTTGGAAACGCGTGCTCGATTTGAACGACCGCGCCCTTCGTCAAGTCACTGTCGGTCTCGGTGGTCCCGCTCATGGCGTACCACGTGAAGAAGGATTCGATATTACTGTCGCCTCTGAAATTATGGCCATTCTCTGTCTCGCAGATTCTTTAAAAGACCTCGAAGATCGGATTAAGCGAATCGTCGTTGCTTATGATCATCAACAAGAACCGATCACCGCTGAACATATCGGAGCAGCTGGTGCGGCAACATTGCTGTTGAAAGAAGCGTTCAAACCAAATTTAGTTCAGACGATTGAACAAACCCCTGCCCTCGTCCATGGTGGACCGTTTGCGAATATCGCCCACGGCTGTAACTCGCTCATTGCGACAAAAACAGCATTAAAACTAGGCGAATATGTAGTGACAGAAGCAGGATTTGGAGCCGACCTCGGAGCAGAAAAGTTCTGCCATATCAAGTCTCGTGTTGGAGAATTAAATCCAAATGCGGTTGTGCTCGTTGCGACCGTTCGTGCTTTGAAAATGCATGGCGGTGTGGCGAAAGACCAACTCCATATCGAGAATGTCGGTGCGGTCGGTAAAGGGATGAAACTGCTTGCGAAACATATCGACACGATGAAAAAACTTGGTCTCCCGACTGTCGTTGCCTTAAATCGTTTCAATTCAGATACCGAAGAAGAGATCGCAGCGGTACTTGACTGGTGCACAGCACATGAGATTCGTGCTTCACTGAGCGAAGTATGGGCAAACGGCGGACTCGGTGGGCAACAACTCGCTGAAGCTGTCATTGATGCGGTTGAGTCAAACGAAAGTAAACTATCACCACTTTACGAATTGACCGATTCGATTGAACAAAAGATTAAAACGATTGCCCGGGAAGTATATGGAGCGGCCGATGTCACGTTCACAGCAAAAGCTAAAAAACAAATGCTTGAGATTGAACAGAAAGGTTGGGCAGACCTGCCGATTTGTATGGCGAAGACACCGTTCTCTCTATCGGACGACCCTTCCAAATTCGGTTATCAACAAGGATTCACCATTACGGTACGCGAATTAAAACCATCAGTAGGAGCAGGTTTCCTCGTTGCTCTCACAGGTAACGTTTTAACGATGCCGGGCTTACCGAAGCATCCGGCTGCCCTCAATATGGGTATTGACGAATCTGGAAAAGCAATCGGACTTTTCTAATAGGAGGATGACACATGGTTCTTTCGGAGTTGACGTATCCAGACGGATATCAGACAGAAGTAATGGAAATTCGAGCAGAGCAGTCCATTGGAAAAATATTCATCTTCCATGGGATGCTTGAACACCATGAAAGATATATTGAATTCGCTCATTTTCTAACAGAAAATGGATACGACGTGTTCATATGCGACTTACGAGGTGCCGGTTCAAGCGCCCACGAACAACAGACTTATGGACACCTCTCTCCGGGCGAGGGCTTTCCGCAACTTGTCGAGGATGCTCAATATCTGATCAACCGTTACGAAGATGAGCGCCCTACTTATGTGTTAGGCCACAGTTTCGGTTCTCTGCTCGCTCGTCGACTCGGTCAAATCATGGGACATGCCTTGACTGGAGTGATTATCGTCGCTCCGCCTCCACACCCTGGGGTCGCAGGTGAAGTCGGGCATCGTTTAATCGCTACCGTCATGAAACGTAAAGGTGCCACGCATCAATCACGTTTCTTTGAACGCCTCTTGTTCGGGCGCTACAACCTTAAGTTTTTGCCTGCTCGAACGGATAGTGACTGGCTATCAAGCGTCCCCGAGGAAGTCGATTCGTATATCGATGATTCGAATTGTGGGGGGCTTCCCTCACTCGGATTTTTACATGAAGTGACCCGTGCCTCACTTGATGTCACGACCGTCGCACGCATTCATGAGCATCCGAAGTCTCTCCCGATGTTGCTCGTCGCCGGGATGGACGACCCTGTGATCCATGACGGGGAGGGATTGAACGGAATCATCGAAAAATATCGCAAGGCGGACGTCGAACTGTCCGTTGCGACATATGACGATGCCCGACATGAAATTTTGCGTGAAGCGGACCGGGAACAAGTATGGTCAGACATACTCATGTGGATGAAACAAAACAAAACCCATTAAATGGTTTAAGCTCCTTTTTGAAGGAGCTTTTTTATTTTCCATTTTTCATACATTTCACTTCAAGGATTCACCTCTTTTTTAAAAGATAACCTTCTTATCAAAATTTAAGTACGTTATACTTAGACCGCATAGTGAAAATTATCTACATCGACCGATGACCAATCGGTTGGTGAAAGGAGTAAATAGACTTTGAAATCAAACCTTACACGATTGAGTGCAGCCGTCCTTGTTTCGACCTCGTTATTTAGTGGATTGGCTCCCACTCCATCATACGCAGCAACATATGAAGGAACCGTCAACACAAAGATTTTAAATGTTCGTTCTGACTCGTCTACGACTTCATCGATTGTTGGGAAACTAACAGAAGGAACAACGGTAAACGTCTATTCATCAAATAACGATTGGGCACAAATCGAATTTGAGGGTCAAACACGTTATGTCGCTTCCGAATATTTAACCGTCAATACATCTATTTCCAAGTCTTCTACATCTACTACTTCTACTGCTTCTACTGCGCTATATATCGCTAAAGAAGCGACAAGTATGTATTCATCGATGACGACCTCATCTTCTGTCGTAAGCGCAATCCCGAAAGGTGCGACCATCACTTACATATCGACGCATGGGGCGACGGGTTCGTGGTACAAAATTTCTTACAATGGGAAGACGGGTTATGTCGCTCAAAAATATTTCGCTGAACAGTCATCTGCGAAGCAATATGTTGCGGAAATGAACGTCAATTTAAGAGCTGAAATGACGACTTCTTCTGCTGTATTGACGATCATTCCTAAGGATGCGGTCGTGAACTATATTTCGACGCACGGCGCGACGGGATCGTGGTACAAAGTTTCTTATAACGGGAAAATTGGTTACGTCGCTCAAAAATACTTTTCTGCATACGAAGGTGGAAGTGTGACACCTCAAGTGAATCCGACACATATGACAACTGATTCAACAAAAGTATATGCATCGATTACGACGACTTCTCGTGTATTGACGACTCTCCCGAAAGGCGCGAAAGTCAGTCTTCAATCTTTATATGGTGCGACAAATTCGTGGGGTAAGATTTCTTACAACGGAATTACTGGATATGTGGCCATGCGCGACCTCCAATCGCTGACGGCACCTAAACCGATGTATATTAGTAATCAAACGACGCTTTACAACTCTATGTCATCAACTAAAAAAGCTATCCGTACGTTAACGCCTGGCACGGCGGTATCTCAACTTTCGACTCATGGCGCGACTGGATCATGGTCTAAAGTGACCTATCAGTCTACGACAGGATATGTCCCGACACGTGATCTATCTGAGAAATTCACGCAAGTGGTGACACCGTATTACGCTCAACAAGAAACGAAGTTATATTCTTCGATGTCTAGTTCTAAAACGGTGCTACAGACCATCCCAAAAGGGGCTAAAGTTGATCAATTCGCTAAATTTGGAGCGACTGGTTCATGGTATCAAGTGCGTTACAACAATACGACTGGTTATGTCGCTGCTCGTGACTTTGCGTTGACGCCACCGACAACAACACCGACTGAACAGTACGGTCCAGAAGCCGAATACCGGATTTATGTAGAAGGTGGAAGTACATTAAACGTACGTTCTACTCCTGCACAACTTCCAGACAACCTTGCTGGAACGTTGAACACCGGGACGATTGTCAGTGTGAAACCAATCGTCGGTTCAGATTGGGGATTATTAACGAACGGTACGTATAGTGGAAACTATATTCATATGGATTACGCAATTCCTGTCACGACAACGCCCCCGGGAAGCGGTGTCATCAAGAACGTATTCTATACAAGTTATCCGATGACTGTTCGTGACATGGCAGAGCGCCAATATAATCAAATCGCCTTGACAGATTTCCATCGCTACGAAAAAGCTTATTTGCCAAGAGCTTGGGTCAGTGTCACTGATAACGTGGGTACCATCGTCAATCAGGATATGACCGTCATCTCAAATGTGGGTGCTGCGTTAAAATCATCTGCCACATCAAGTTCTGTGACAGTAGCCACTATTCCAAAAGGAGCAACAGTTCAATATGTAGAACGCGCTTCCTCTTCTTGGTATAAAGTCAAATACGGTACGGCAACGGGTTATATCACATTGAGTTCCGTCGTCGGTAAGGCCAATATTTTAAGCCAACCAAGCCTTACATCTCATCCATACGGTCAAATCAATCCGGGCGAAAAAGTAACCATCACTGGACAGACAGGCACATACTATACAGTTTCTTACAACCGTCCATCCGGTCACAACCTTCGTGTGTTTGACAACATGTGGCGTCGGGCATCGCTCAATGAAGTGTTGACATATGTTGACCCGACTGGCATCGACCCGAATTCGCGCACGTTCTATCAATTTTTGGATTTATCGAAGAGTGCTGGAACGACAGCGACAACGCTCAATAAATTACTGTTGTCGAAAGGGACGCTCAGCGGATTAGGTCAAGCGTTCGTAGATGCCGGCAGTCAGTATAATATCAACGAAGTCTATCTGCTTTCACATGCACTTCATGAAACGGGTAACGGTACCTCAAAACTAGCGTCGGGTGTACCCGTTGATAAAGACGGAAACGCCTTGATTAACTCAAACGGTGACCGCATTTATCCCGAGCGACCTGTAGCCGCTACCGTATACAATATGTATGGCATTCAGGCCTTCGACAGCAATCCACTTGGAAGCGGAGCCAAGTATGCATTTGAACAGAAATGGTTCACGCCTGAAGCAGCAGTAATCGGTGGAGCCTACTGGATTGGTTCTAGCTACATTAATCATCCGACTTATAAACAAAACACACTTTATAAGATGCGTTATAACCCTGATTCACCAGGCACGCATCAATACGCAACGAATATTGCTTGGGCAGATATTCAAACGAGAGATATTTATAATGTCTATCAAATGCTTGATTCGTACACACTCAATTTCGATGTTCCAAAATATCAGTAAAAAAATGAGACACGCGCCTATGACTTGGCGTCGTGTCTCATTTTATGTCCATTCGACTGAGTCGATGATCGATTCGATCTCCATCTTTTCATTCGTCACTTGATCGGCGACATACGTCATGAACAAAAGACGTTTTCCGTCCGTCAACGACCATACATCTAGATGCATCCCGTCTTCGATGCCGCTTGCGTAAGCTGTCGTCATGTCACCTGTCTCGTCAGTCACGCTTGGCGCAATTTTTACGTCAATCGGGAACTCTCCTAAAAAGGTGTTTAACTCGCGTAAGACAGCTTCTCTTGGTTCTTGTGAATCCTCAGACTCATAGATGGAGATTTGAAGCGTTCCTTGCGCATCCTCTTCTGTTGAATAGAAGCTCACGTAGTCTTCTTCTTCACTGTATTCGTAATGTTCCGGATACGTCAGGCGGAACCACCCATCAATTTCATACTCTTTCATGCTGTTTTCTCCTTTACTTGCTTAAATGCCAGTCCTGTGACCATTTTCGCTTGTAGTGCATATTTTAGTCGTTCGGTCACATACAGACGTTGGCTATTTACATCTTGGGCAATCATATGTCCAAATAAGTTCATTCGAACCGTTTGATTGGATAGGAAATAGAATCGATCCGTACTCAACGGGCGAAATTCGTTCGAGTGTTCGAGGTATTCGATTTCAAAGCGTCGGAGCACATTAAGCGCGCAATACCGATCAGTCTTCCCTGTACTTGTATGAAGCTCGACACGGACGAGCTGAACGTCATATGGACAGACATTCATAAAGATTGGACTGACTCGCTCATGAATCAAGAGGATGCCCATATCGGTTTCAATCAGATCAGGTAAAGACCCTTCATCTTGCGAAATGCTCAGGACGACATACGGCCGGTTCGATGGTGCGAGCAATTCGCCTTTGTAAAATCGAAATCGCTGAATCCCTGTTAGAACCCGGGCCCGCCAAGCACTCCCTCGTGCTTCCGCTTCCATTCGATACAACCTCTCTTCACTCACGCTTACTCCCCCTTCACTTGTTTGAGCGCATCGACGAATGTTTCCCATTCTAGGTTGTCACAAACAACCTTATTTTCCAATCCCCATTCTTCATCGATTGTCAAACGTACTTCGTTCGATTCAGGGTGACGTATGATTCGAAGATTCCCAATTTGAATCGAATCAAGAGCAATATCAAATGTATGACTCGGCAATCCGACCCACTTGACACGATTCGAACGTAACACGACATACCATTCATTATCATGATGAATCGAGAACGTCCAGCTTCGAAGAGACACTGTTTGATCCGTTTGTTTGGACTGTTTCAACATTCGAAATCCTTCGCCCATCAGTTGTAAATATGATTTTCGTTCACTCATATTTGATTTCTCCCCTTTTTTCTATTATCTTCGTTGTGGATAGGATTCTGCAACCTAAAAAGTTTTTTAAAAAAGGGTTTGCAAATAGAATCTGATATGCTATTATATCAAAGTAACGTTAAGACGTAACGCGGGTGTAGTTTAATGGTAAAACCTCAGCCTTCCAAGCTGATGACGAGGGTTCGATTCCCTTCACCCGCTCCATATTTTTTCTTCATGCGGGTGTAGTTTAATGGTAAAACCTCAGCCTTCCAAGCTGATGACGAGAGTTCGATTCTCTTCACCCGCTCCAATATCGACATATACGCGAGAGCTTCTCGCACACATACAATGCACGGTTGAGACCTTGCAAAAGCAGAAAGTCATCTGACTTTCTGCTTTTTTGTTGTTCCATCGATTGTTTTGGGGAAAAGAGTGAATGACTCTAATCAGATGAGGAGGAACTCTTTTGATTCAAGCGAAACTTCAATCATTCACGATTTACGAAAGTGCGTTGATGCGAACGACATCCACCTTAATCGATACACCAGACGCCATGCTTTTGATTGACCCCACATGGCTTCCTGAAGAAATCGCCACGATTCGTCGGGATATCGAGCTAAGACGAGATAATCGACCACTTTACGTCATCTTCACCCATCATCATTTCGACCACATTATCGGTGCTTATGGTTTCAAGGATGCGACAACGATTGCCTCACAGGCATTTGTAGATGCGGACTCGTCCGATCAACTCGATGAGATTCGTGAATTCTATGAACAGCATTACATCGATCGCCCGATTCAAAAACCTGAAATCGATATCGTGATTCAACCGAATCAGACACTTCTACTTGGATCGTTACCCGTTACGTTCATCCCGACACCTGGCCATGATGCAACTCACCTATCTGTTCTAATCGAGCCGATGCACCTACTCGTATGCGGAGATTACGGTTCGAATATCGAGCCACCTTTTATCGAGCATGATCCGACCGCATATCTCGAAACATTACAAACGTTGCAAACCCTCATTTATGAACATGAAGTTCAATGGTTCGTGCCTGGACATGGTGACCTATGCGACAATCGTAGCCAAATGATTGAACGTTTGAGTGCGGCAGAAGAATACATCTTAGCACTTCCCGAAGAGCGCCACTGGTCTCCTATGTGGCCAAAACATTCTTTTTTCGACCGTGTCCATGAACGTAATCGAAAAATGGTGGAACAAAAAGAGACCGATCGCCGGTCTCGTCAACAAGACTATTAAAAAAATCGCAACGTCTCCCCAAGACGTTGCGATTTCCCCCTATGTAGACCTATTTCTTTGTGACGCGTTCTGAGCGGACCGTGAACATACGGTCAACCCCATAGATCGTTACTCCCGTCAGAGCGAGTAACCCAATCATTGCAGAAGAAAACATGACCATCCCCCCATTGTTCACAGTTTCGTCATAATCACCCCGTGCTTTCATTATAGAAGACCATTTTAAAAAAAGAAAGCGTTTTCTTCAAACTTCCTTCACATTTATCAAATTTATCCTCATGCGTTTCTTGGAATAACTTCCCTTATCCGATTGGACAGACACTCGTAAAAATGTGTAGCTTTTGTGGAATGTGGGAATACATGATGTAAGGATAAAAAGAGACAGAAGCTGCTCGTCGAGGAGGAAGAGGCATGATTAAGTACGGTACATTGGTGCGAATCGAGGGAAAATATGCCGTATTGAGATGGAATAACGGCTCAAGTTTCATTCCTAGACGATTCTTACCTTCCGAAGCACGTGTTGGTGATACAATCATTCGAGACAATCATCATTATTATCTTGAAGAAGATATGACCCCAAATTTTGATGCATTGATCAAGCAACACTATAAAAGCTGAACGATCTGCTCTCCCATTAAGGGCAGATCGTTCAGTTTTTTTTGAAATATCACATTGACGTCTTTTCGATCTGTTGCTGAATCCACGCTTCGTCGACGGGACCTGTCTGCTTCGCAACAATGACTCCTTGTTCATCTAAAACGTACGTTGTCGGTAGCGCGACGACACGATACTGTTGCTCTACGACCGCTTCTTCATCTAACAAGATTGGAAAATCAACCGGGTACTCCTGTAAAAAAGCCTCGACGTCCGCTTTTCCTCGTCGTTCATTTTTGGTGACATTCACACCGAGAACCGGAATGCCTGTCGCTTCTTCAAACGAAACCAGTTCAGGGAACTCATCTCGACAAGGCGGGCACCAAGAAGCCCAAAAATTAATGACTACCGGCTGTCCTCGGAACTGTGAAAGGGTCAGACCCTCACCCTCTAGCGTATTCAAGGTAAAGTCCGGAGCTTGTTGCCCCACTTCGAGCCCTCCTAATACCGATTCATTTTGGACGATTGGAACCGCTTCTTCTTTCTTTTGTGTCGTCATATATTCTTCGTAGCCCTTGTAGGCAAGCCCAGCAATCAATAGAAGGATGAGCGTTCCGATTACGATTCTTTGTAAGCGCATCATTTACCCCTTGTTTGTTTTACTTAAGATTTCTACACTTAACTTATCACAAACCGTAAAGGAGCGTATGTATTGTGCAACTTCAAAACAAAAATGTTCAGATTACGTTAAAAGCACAGGGTGCTGAGATGACTAGTTGGAAAATAAACGAAACGGAATACTTATGGCAAGGTGATCCTACGTTTTGGGGACGACAGGCCCCCATTCTTTTCCCGATTGTAGGGCGATTATTGGATGATCAATATGTATATGAAGGCAATACGTATACGATGAGTCAACACGGATTTGCTCGTGACGCGATTTTCGACATCGAATCATCGACTGAAACTTCCGTTCGTTTCACCTTGAAAGATACACCCGAATCAAGACAACATTACCCTTTCCCGTTTACTCTGAACGTATCGTATCAACTTGTAGGAGAAGAAGTCATTGTCACCTATCGTGTCCATAATCCGGGCGAAACCATGTTACCGTTCAGTATCGGTGGTCATCCCGCATTCAATATCCCTTTTAAGGGTGGTGCGTTCGAGGACTATACAATCGACTTCGGAGAAGTACGTACACTTGACCGCTATCTATTAGAAGGACCTTATTTGACAGGAGCCTATCAACCACTAGGCGAACGGCAATACATCCCACTTACCCGTTCTCTATTTGACGACGATGCATTGATTTTCGAAAATGTGGAGTACGCCGCGCTACGTCATCAACCGTCAGGAACTGCAATTGTGATGGAAAGCCCTTCATTTACTCACTTTGGCATTTGGTCACCACCCCATAAGGATGCTCCATTCGTTTGTCTTGAACCGTGGTTCGGTCACGCAGATTACAAAGGACACCGAAAAGATTTTCTACACAAAGAAGGAGTTCAACTCCTTGCCCCAGACGAGACGTTCGAAGCAAGCTACACCTTATACATCGAAAAATAAAAGCAATCCGACAGTCATGTCGGATTGCTTGTTTTCGTTAAAAACGATCTTCTTGTTCCGCCTCATATTCTGATGGCGGCTTTTTCATGATGATGGCCAGAACGATATAAATCAGAAGCCCTGGACCACCTAAGAGCGCCATTGCCACAAACAGAACACGCATGATCGTGACGTCCACTCCTAGATAGTTCCCAAGCCCTGAACAGACCCCGGCAATCATTTTATTATTCTGATCTTTATACAATTTTCGTTCCATATCATCTTCTCCTCAACTCGTTATGATCGTTGTGGTCGGCGTAACGTCGTTCTACCTCCGTTTGCCACTTCTCCACGGCCTTCAAAATCAAGCGCTTCATTAATCGGCGTACTACCCGACTTGATTTCGATTCGGCGACCGTATAGTCCACGGTTGTCAAGAGATGCAGAGATGACAGTCGCGACATCTGTCTCGGAAATCGTTGCACCGTCTGCATCGTTCAAGTCTTCAGATGCTTCGATGGAACCTTTACTCGGTTCATCGACAATGGTCACTGGGCAAATGATCGTATAGTTCAAACCGCTATGTTCGATGTATTCGTCGGCGGCATTGTTGGCTGACAGAAAGTTAAAGAGTTCCTTTGGTGCGGAATTCGGTTGGTCCGCGCCATATGCACTGAGCAAGACGACGTGACGTACTCGTTCTTTTTTAGCAGCATCAATCGCGTTCATCGCGACGTTTCGGTCGAGCAGTTCAATTTCGGTACTCGATCCGTCTGCGCCAGCAGTCGCCGCAATGATGACTGCATCTTGTCCACTTGTCGCCTCATGAACCTTTTTCTCAAGTTCTTTCTCGACATCAACCGTCAATACGCGCGCACCCATTTTCTCGTACTCTGCTTGTAGTTCAGGATAACGAATTAAAGCGGTCACTTGATGGGTCTTCGCTAGACTTTTCAATACACGTTTCCCGATCTTTCCTGTTGCTCCAATGACTAATACTTTCATTCAAATTTCCCTCCTCAAAAGAGTAGTTCATTTGTTTAAAATTCCTCTTTCAAGTCAGAATCAAACCCTTTTCTTAAAATTATCTGACCGTTCCCCACATCGATAAATCGAGGGCATCCCGAATGGATTGCACACTCTCTTCTAACGGTTCGTAGTAATAGACATTGTTGATATAAGCATCTTGTCCTTCAATTTGCATCTTATTCACGTCCGGGTTCGAGATCATCGTCAGACCGACAGACGCCATTTGTAAGACATTCATCTCAAGACCCATTTCCTCTTTCATGAAACGATACGTTGCCGGAATCTTCGTCCAGCCCGAAGGACTAGCCAATTTTTCTGCGACGGCTGTCATGACTTCGGTTTGACGATTCGAACGGGCACCGTCCGTATCCGACTTACGGTGTCTCGCATAGGCAAGTGCCATGTCTCCATCCATCGCATAAGAGACACCTTCCGTATATTCATACGTCTGGTTGAACCCTTTCTCACTGAACGAGTGTGTTGCCGTCACATTGACACCACCAATCAAATCAATCAATTCCATGAACGACTCAAATGTGATCACGACTTGTCCATCAACCGACGCATCGGTCAGTCCTTCAACAGCACCTACCGTACACGTTGCACCACCATAAGCGAAAGCATGGGTGATTTTATCGCCATCCCGGTCTGGCTCACATGGAATGGCCGTATACGTATCGCGTGGAATCGACACGTTTTGAACAGTACGTGAACGAGGGACAAATTCCATCAATTGTAGAGAATCTGTGCGGGACCCCGAGAGGGATTCCCCCACCCGTGCGTCACTTCCCATAATGAGGAACGTGAACGGAGAAGTCGCGACATACCCTCCGACAAGCAACATGAGAATGAGAAGAAGGGCCACTTTCCCTTTCCATTTACGCTTTCGTTTAGTTGCTGGTTTTGCTGATTGATCGACTTCACCTTTTGATGGTTTTGACGGATTGGACGGTCTTGATTGCTGCGCAGCATGATTTGACTTAGGTCGAGACGTTTTGCGCTTTGGTTTTGAGAATGACAGCATTCGAGGCATCCGTTTTCGCCGGTTTTTCGATGTTCCCTCAGTTGACTTCGACGCTTCTGACGATTTCTCGTTTAAGAAAGGATGCTCCGACTGAGAAGTCGTCCTTTCTTGATGTCGATCCGGTTCCGATACTTCATTTATATTCTGTCGCTCGTCCGTTGATTGCTCATGATTCAAACGAGACGCTTCGATTTCTTGTTGTTCGAGTTCGCGCTTTCTACGTTCTACACGCGATAAACGTTGATCATCTTTCATATTTTCAATCCTCAACTTTATCAATTTTTCTCTATTATCCCGAACCCGCATTGATCTGACAACGTTTCTAAGGAAAATCCGTCTTAAGCATGAGACCATATGATTGTTTCAGATGAAATCCGGGAAAGGAATAATAATTGATGTCTGCCCAAATCAGAGATGCATACAACAAGTATGAATGAAAGGAGGAGAGCTGATGCGCATCGGAAAATTACGCATGTTGTTGGAGCAATATGGTGAGGCGACGTTACGTGATTTATTGGTCGAGATGTATCGTCATACTCCAAAAGATGTGATTGATGATCAAGACTTTGATTTTATGATCAGCCAGTTCACACGCTATAAAGAAAAAAAACATTCGGAAGAGCGTCATTCGCTCTCACAAACGATTACGTTAGCTGAACGTTTTGTCGATTCAGCATATGAACATTTATATATTCGTCCCAATCAAGTCATGTCCGATCGTGATCAAAAAAATTGGTATATCCACGCCAAAAAAATCATCCGCGATTTAGCCCACTATGCCGAAGAATATACAGAGGCACGCACGATGTATGAAGAGATGTTTTATCTTCTGTCAACGTCAGCCGGAGAAGAACCTCTCTTTTCAACGAGCGACCCGTTTCGCCTATTGAAAATCTCACAAGTCACGATGCTCCAAAAACTCATCCACTACTACCAACTAGACGCACCCATTGATACCGTCTGGATTGACCGCGCTTTATATACTGCCCTCCACGTGCCAAAAGACGTGGATTCCACACGAATCGATTTACTATCAACCTTGCCGATTGAACACAGCCAAGCCAACACGAGAAAGATTCTTCACGCACGCATTCTCAAACTGTGTGAGCGGATGTTAGAAAAATCCCAGACAGAAGATACCGCACTTGAAAACTATCAAGCTCTTAAAATGTTAGAGCTCCGCCTCCTCGTCGCCGAAGGTAACTTACAAGAAGCCGAACAGAAGCTATTTTCAGAGTATATCCCTTTCTTTTCACATCGTTCCGAACCGTTCCGTGTCTACGTCGATTTTTTAGAAAGTCATGGTCATACGGATGAAACAAAGCGATTAAAACGATTAGCAAAAGAAAAACGTATTCGATTTTAGATCAGACAAAAAAAGGGAGTCAATCGATGACATCGGTTGACTCCAATACATGATATGAACGAGGGGTGTTCATTTGAAAAGGAGGACAGAAAGTTGGTGCAGAACTTTCTTCCTACACAAATAAGTATAAAGCAACGTTTGTAACCGTTACCAAACGACTTATTGCGTTTTTGTGAACGTTTTCACGTTATTCGATCGTGTTCATGATTCCTAAACCAACGACAGATAATAACACGATTAATACGAAGACATATACCATCTCATTGGGTGATTGAAATCCTTCGTGAATCTCTACCTCTTCTTCGACAATGATGTTCTCATGAATCACTACTGGTTCAGTTTCGGCCATAACCGTAGTCGGAGCAGCAATCATGAACAACATAGCGACGAGAATCAGTTGATAAATATATTTCATCATAAACTCCTAATTGATTGGTTTCATTGTGTTTAAGTATATCATGTCTTCGCCACACGTCACGTCTGACATTTGATGAAACTCACAGACCAACATGTATAATTAATCATTTATTCAAAATCATGTGCGAACAATCTATTTTATTTTATTTTTTTATGAAGGATGTTGATTATTTTCATCCATCAGGTGTCATGAAAATGCCATACAACTTTAATTAAGATAGCGCTTACAATTTAATTGTACTTATTAACTCATACAGAAAGAAGGATTCTCCTTGAAACGAGCGCTACGCTTTGTAGAATGTAGGCAATTACCTATCCAGAAACGTATCTCCATTCAAACATTATACCCTTTATCGAAGACACCCCCGCTTCTTTCCTTGCCGCCCCATCATCACGTGTATAGCGCCTTAAATAAAGATATACCGTTAGCTGCATTCGCTGCGAACGACGAACATCTAGAAGCGTTTCAAATCATTCAACTCTCAAAGGTCTCATATATTGATCGTCATGTGTTTCGCGGGTTGCTTGACCGAATCATGTATGAACGAAGTCGTGAAAACACACACCCAATTACATACTATCTTCAGGAAGAGGACTATCATAATCAAGATAAGCTTCGAATATATGAGGCAACTGGGTTTCAAGTATTCCATCAAACGAATACGTATCACTTGCCATTCATTCCTTGTGAGAAAGCATCGCATACGTACTGGACCCTCGAATTGATAGACTATTCACGAAGAGCGGATTGGCTCACTTTTCGTAATGCGCATTGTCATGTCTTACCGGGCGCCATCCCGATGACGGATGAACAATTCGCACATGAAACTCGGCAACAAACACTGTTCTACACATTAAACTGGTGTGACCAACCAATCGGAATCATGAAAGTACGACTACATATGTATCACGTGTGCGTCCAAGAAATTCAGTTAGATTGTGACGAATCTATGTTGCGGGATGCCCTTTCCTTTCTTCAACAAAAGTTTTACGATGCGTTCAGATATATCGACGAGGCTCGTATTTCTACGACCAACCTGCAATCTGACTTGAATTTTGCACTTCGAAAGCAAGGTGCTCAAGTGTCGTCAGGCGGGATATATATGCTTACACAACAAGTGCTACCGACTCCACTCTATTGATCAATAAAAAAGACGTCGATTGTATCAACTCGTTCTCACACGAAAAAGTTGTTCATTCGACGTCTTTTATTCTGCAGCAGTTGTCGACTCCATCGCCAAAGGCGGCATTTCCTTAAACAGTTCTGTCCGGAGTCCCGTGTCTCTCAAATCGAGCGATTCAATCCGATCAAATTTGATTTGGCGATCTACGACACTGAACCAATACGTGATGTTCGGTTCATCCTTGAAACGAATCGCATAATTCGATCCGTTCAAATGAAAATCGACCTCGGTAGACAGCAACTCCGTCGGACCAATCTGTTTATGGGTGGTTAACCGTTCGAGCACAACTTGCTCTTCATTGATGCGATAATCGACAAACGTCGCAAGCGAGAGTCCAAACACAAATGATACTAGGGCGAACATGCCCACCAATCCCATTGTGATTTTTCCGTTCATTTCGCTGTCCCTCCCTCTCTTATTATATCGGATATGGTCGAAACGTTGTGAAGTGACATTTTGTTCAACTTTAGGCAAACTGAAGGTGGAGGAGGAATGTTTATGCAAATCGATCATACTGGAATCGCCGTCCGTGATTTAGACGAAGCGATCACATTTTATACAACTGTGCTTGGCGGAGAACTGATTGACCGTTATACGAATACAGCCATTGGGGTGGAAACCGAGCTAGCTGTCATTCACATCGGTGAAGATGTCATCGAATTGTTGCGACCAACAAGTAATACGAGTCCGATCGCGCGTTTCATGAAAGCACGAGGAAAAGGCGTCCATCATATCGCATATCGTGTAGAAGATTTAGACATCGCCATCGCTACACACAAACAAAATGGCATCACTTTTTTAGAAGACACACTACGTACGACCGCAAAGGGTCGACGTTTGATCTATATGGACCCACGTCATTCAGGCGGTGTCATCACCGAGCTCTGTGATTATCCTACGCAAAAGCAGTAAGAGACGTCGCTCTTACTGCTTCAATAAAGTGTCTTCTATGATTTGACGGTTCTTTTCTTTTAGACGTTCGTTATGAGAAGAGACCATTGCCGTAGCGGTCGCATTCGGGTCAATATATGTTTTGGCCCGATTCACCGCATTCGCCGCATCTTGGAATGCCCCTGCAATCAAATGGACCTTTCCTTCATGCGTCAGAATATCACCTGCAGCATATAATCCCGGAACGGACGATTCACTCCCCGCGTTCCCTTTCACATAAAATCCATTGACCATTTCGACGTTCAATTCACTGTTCCTAAGGAGTTCCGCATCTTGTTCATACCCGTGATTGATGACGACCTCATCGACATCGACCACACTTGTTTCTCCCGTGTCAATCTGTGTTAACAGCACTTGCTGAATCGATTGCCCATCATGAGAAATCAAGTCCGTGACTTTTGACTGGGGGCAACAATCGACTCGGCTTTCTTTAACCTTGTCGACTTGCGCTTCATGACCTCCGAGCTCTTCTTTTCGGTAAACCAAAATGACTTGCTCCGCAATCGGTTCGAGTGCATTGGCCCAATCGACGGCACTATTTCCACCACCTGAAATCAAGACTCGCTTCCCTTTAAATCGTTCTAGTGACTTCACCGTATAATGAAGGTTTGACAATTCAAATCGCTCTGCACCGCTGATTTCGACCTTGTGTGGTTTCAGAATACCGCTCCCGGTCGCGACAATCACCGTTTTGGATACGTGATGACCATTCGACGTGTCAATCCCGAATAATCCATCCTGGCGTTTTGAAATCGACTCCACTTTCTCCCCTAGGATGACCGTCGGCGAAAAAGTGAGGCCTTGTTGGACGAGTTGATCGATCAGATTTGCTCCCGTCGTCGGGAGGAGCCCCCCTACATCCCACACCATTTTTTCTGGATAAACGTGCAGCTTTCCACCTAGTTGAGGTTGAAATTCGATTATTTTTGTTTTCATGCCTCGTAATCCACTATAAAAAGCAGCATATAACCCTGCCGGACCCCCACCGATAATCGTCACGTCAAATTGTTCTTCGCCCATCGTCGTATCCTTCCCTTCTATGTAGATGATCTATTCACCTTAAAAATGATAATCATTCTCATTAGATGATAACCCGTTTCTTTATCTTTTACAAACTTTTTCCCAACACCTTCCTCCATTGGTTTTTCTTCATTGAAGGTCGGGTAAGGAAAGATGAATCAAAAGGAAGGATGTGCGCTATGGAGTGGATGGATCTTGCATTGATCATCGTGTCCTGTTTTTGGCTTGTGGAGACATGGAAATTTCGTAATCGAAAAGAGGCAACGGACGGTTCCGTCGAGCGAAAAAGCTTTTATTTCGTCGCGTCGACGATGCTTGTCATGTTCTCTTTGTCTATCATCTATTCAATCTTTGTTGAGGCGCGTCCATCAATGGCTCAACGCATACTTGCTCTTTCGTTTTACATAGCGGGTGTATCATTACGGTATTGGGGAATTTTCCACCTTCGTCATCAATTCACCCGACACGTTGTCGTTCGTCCTCAAGACGAGCTCGTCAGCTCTGGCCCCTATCGTTTCTTACGCCATCCCTTATATACAGGATTATTATTCATTACGTTAGGCTTCTCATTGTATTTTCTTCATTGGGCAGTCGCTTTGATCGGTACCGGTCTTACGGCTCTTGCGTTACTACATCGGATTCGGATTGAGGAAGGGATGCTGACCCGTCACTTCGGTCAATCGTATGTATCATGGTCAAAGTCACGCAAACGATTATTTCCGTTTATCTATTAAAAAAGGAGTCCGGTGATCCCGGACTCCTTGCTGTTTTATACGGAGTAGCGACTGAGCAATCGGACGACAACAATCCCTGCGATGAACGCGATGACACTGAGTCCCCACATGAGCCCCGTAGCCGGCACTCCTGGAAATACGACGGCGAGCGAACCCACTACCAATCCGATGATGACCGAAAACGTCATTCCTGGGAAATTCGCCAACAAATAGCGAATCACTTTACTACTGACAATAAAGCCGACCGCAACGCCTGCCCCAACAATTCCGATAATGAGTAAATTGAAGTTCGAGATGGCGCTGATCACTGTCGGATAAACCCCAATCAGCAACAACACGAACGATCCGCTGATTCCAGGAAGTAACATCGCCATACTTCCTAACCACCCAGACAAGAACAAGAGGAGCGCTGTTCCAAAGGTAACGTCCGTAATGATAGACGAATCAACCGGATTGAGAAACGCCATGCTCGCTACAAGTACCGTTGCTACAATCATGGCAATCACATGAATGGGACGAATCGATGCACGTGACTTAAACTCTACAAAAAGTAACGGAATGATCCCTAAAATCAATCCGATAAAGAAGAATTGTGTCGGTGCATAATACTCGAGCAACAAATACTCGATAATTCGACTTAAGGCGATGATGGCTGTTCCCATCCCAATCGCTAGCGGGATTAAGAAACCAATATACTTTTTCCAATATCGGCTGAATACACCGCTGATTGCTTCAATCAATTGATCATAGATGCCTAAAATAACTGCGATGGTACCGCCGCTTACACCAGGAATCAAATCACTCGTTCCCATGGCCATTCCCCGCCAAATGTTCTTCCACTCCATAATGTATCTCCTTTACATATATCTTTCCTCAAGCACTTAGTATAGTCGAGAACGAGCGTTTGCGCATCCGCTTTTAGACCGAGAAAGGAGTCGAGCGTGTCTCTTTTTTCATATAGTCAAAACGAGATCCCGAAATCATAATTTCCTTTTCTTTTTGGAATCCGAGTCGCGTATACAAACGATGAGCCGCTTGATTGTCTTGATCTACATTCAAGGTGACGGCCGGGACACCACGTTCTGCCGCGACAGTACAAATCTGTTCAATCAACTTCGTCCCGATACCACGGCCACCATATGCCTCTAGTACAGCGAGTGAATCGATGTATTGAACGAACCCTTCCGTCTCAACATCTAATTCCACTTTGCTCCCATGCGCCGTCAACCATTCCCGAATCGGGCGATCTAATGCTTCCGCCTCGTCCCCTCGATACGAAATGATCATTCCCGCCACTTCCCCTTCTACATCGGCGACCCATATGTTTTCGTGGCTTAAACGATTCTTCGGTTTTTCCACCCACATCGCCAATCGCTCTAATACTTCATCGGTATTCGTTGACCCCGTCAACGTATACGCGATGTCATGAATCGCCTGATACATGAGCGGTGCGATTTGTGTACAGTCTTGCTTCGTTGCTTGTCGAATATTCATCATTGATCCCTCCATCACCTAGTCTAGCATAGGCAAACACATCGATTGTTTGTCCACGCCCGTTTTGTGGCATGATATAGAGAGAAAGGGGCGACATGAAATGAAAGCAATCATTACTGGAATGAACGGCACGGTAGCACCGGTTGTTGCCGAAGCGTTACAGCGTCATGGCATTGAGGGGATTGCATGGAATCGTGAGCAAGTGTCCACGACCGACGAGCAGGAGATGCGACAATTCATTGAAAGCATCCGCCCGGACTATTTTTTACATATCGGTATGGGACCGGTTGAATGGGCCGAGACGCTCGCTCGTTTATGTGGGGAGATGAAGATTCCGTTCTTGTTCACGAGTACAGTGTCGATTTTTTCAGATGATGTGACTGGACCGATTTCACCGGACACGGCGCCAGATGCTGAAGATGACTACGGAAAGTATAAACGTGACTGCGAACGAGCCATCGTTCGTGTCAACCCGGGTGCTCAGATTGTTCGTCTTGGATGGCAGATTGGGGATGAAGCCGGATCGAACAATATGATGGACTATTTTACGAACGAGATGAAACAACGAGGGGTCATACAAGCGAGTGAGCATTGGTATCCATCTTGCTCATTTTTACCGGATACAGCGGAAGCTTTATTCGAAATCTTGACGAAACGCGGACCCGGCATCTATCAGCTAAACGGGAATGCGAACTATTCGCTTTATGACATTGCCGTCGGACTAAAAGAGCTTCATGACGCCGATTGGCAGATTGAATGCACGGATGAACCGAAACGGGATAACCGAATGATTGACCCGTCCGTCCCAATTCGTCCGATTTCAAAGCGTCTCAATTTACAAACAAAATAAACCGCACTCTATACTAAACGCCTACTCCATCAAGAGTAGGCGTTTGCTTATTCGATTCATTTTACATCAGTCAAACGCAGTTTACTTTTCGGTAGACTCGGCATATCAACGAAGCTATAACTCAAATCTTGAGGAGGAACGGTATACGAGAACTCCTCCTTGACACTCCCACGGCTAAAGCCGCAAGCTCACCCTTCCGGATGAGTGGGATTCTGAAGTGCTTGTGCGAGCGCAGTCCATTTCTGTTTTGCTCAAACCTCCAGATGAGGGTGTGCCATCACCCCTCCTGAGACAGATCATATAGATTCACAGGCTGATTGACTTTTACCATCAACCACAGGTGCGTATCGGATATTCATCGCACCAACTACATCTCGATGTTTATTAAATCCGCAAGAACACGAATAGGCACGGTCTTTCGCTTTATTCCGACTCCCGCAAGAAGGGCATGTTTGAGATGTATATGCAGGATTGACATATTCAACCTTGATTCCTTCTAGTTTCGCCTTGTAATCGATAAATAATGCCAAGCGATAGAACGACCATGTATGCAGATTCTTATTGTTTTTACGGCTTGTTCTTGCCGTCTGCCGGATATTCGCTAGCTTCTCTAGGCGAATGACAGAAATATTGTTCTCTTTTGCGAAGTCGACAATCTCACGGCTCACCTTGTGATCCTTGTCTTTCATCCAACGCTGCTCCTTGTTGTTCAGTTCCTTGATTGCGTTCAGCTTCTTCTTTTGACCGAGTTCTTTTCGTTTCGCCCGAAACTTGCGTTTCATGTACTTGTTTTCACGACCGTTCCCAAAGAATCTTACCTTATCGCAATCAGTCGATGCGACCGCCGGGACTTTTAGACCGAGGTCAACACCAAGAACCTTCGTATCGGTCTTCTCCGTCGTGGGGATTGTGACGGCGATTTGGGCAATCCACTTATCAGACTTTTTCGTAATGCGCACCGCACCCAACTTGTTATTCAGAAGCGAGAAGTTGCGATTGTGTTTGTCGACCATTTCTGCTCTAATTGGTGTTTTCTTTGCTTTTCCATCTACCATGATAGGAAGGGAGATTGACTCGAAGTCAAACGAATAGTTCTGATTGTTCCATGTGCAGTAAGGTTTCTTCAGGACAGGGACGACCCTGTATTTCGACTTCTTCACTTTCCGGAAGACACTCTGGGCATCTTTGATGACCTGGTTCTTGACGGCACTAGGCAGATGGGCGCAAACACTTTTACTTGTCAATTTGAGCATCGCTTTAGCATCCACCATATCAGAGATAAGTTGATTGACCGTCTCGATATATGTTTCTGCCATGCTTTTTAACACAACTTCCTGTTCTTTTGTCGGCTTCAGTTTAATGTTAACTGTCAGCGTCTGAGACACGGTGTCACCCCCTTGTTTTTTGTTGTCCGACATAACGTTTAATCGTTTCGCTCGATACATTTCCAGCGGTGGAGACGAAATAGGATCGTGTCCAGAGACTCGGCAAATGTTGAAGATGAGGAAATTCTTCTCTTAACTTTTTAGACGTTACTCCCTTTATTTTTGCCATGATGTCAGCAGGACTCAGTGTTGGAGGGGCGTCAAGGAACATATGCGTATGATCTGTATCGCATTCCAAGGCTATCATTTTGATATTCAGTTCTTCGCATATTTCGGACATCAAACCTTTGAAACGTATTTCCACATCGTCACGAAGGAATATCTTTCTTCTGTATCGAGGACAGAAAACAAAGTGATAATTGATTAGAGAAACAGTAGTATGAGTTCTTCTATAGTTGGTTTCCATATGAATATCGTGTCAGTTTAACCAACAAACTGCAACAAGAAGATTTCCAGATACTGAAAGCGCCAAAACCTTCGGATTCTTTTCCATTCACGGTCCGTCAATCGAAGCAGACGATCGATGTTTTCTTTCGTCATCAATGACATGAACATTCGTTTTCGGTGTGTATGGGCCGTCCCATTCAATGTTTGCACCCCATCTCCCCCGAATAAAGTTTTGAGAAGACGTTTCGGCGCGGCATCCTGACGTGTGAATTTGTCCGCATCATAGAACAAGGCAGCGGCGTCCTCTCCTCCGAGACAAATCACGCGTTCCCCGAGCAAACGCGTTTCAAAAATATTCGACTGAAAACTTTTACGTCGATTCGCCACAAACAAATATCCTTCCCGTAGAAAATCGACACTATGGTCGAGCCCTTCTTGCTTTGGAATGACTTTCCCCATCCTACTCACCCTTTCTCTTTTTTCGAACTACAAAGGATGTTCCCCCGTTGTTAGCGAACAAACCTAATATCGAAAGGAGCGAGTGACATGCTACCGTTCTTACTGACATTACGCCGGATTGTCCGCGGGATTTGGCGCGGCCTCCGCGACCCTGAATTTCAAGTGCTATTTAGCCTCGCCTTTCTTACCGTTCTGTCCGGTACCCTTTTTTACACACGGTTCGAGGCGATGCGTTGGTTAGACGCACTTTATTTCAGCGTCATCACATTGACGACCATCGGATATGGTGACTTCGCCCCTCAAACAGATATCGGAAAAATTTTCACAATCGGATATGTGTTAACGGGGGTCGGCATTATGGTCGGCTTCATCACAAAAGTATTTGACCACTTACAAAAGGCACGACTCGATGAATTAGAAGCGAAACAAAAGACGCCACCCTCTGATTCATGAGGATGGCGTCGATGCGTTTAGGATACTTTTCGATTCTCAATTTCAAGCTGTTGGTTGAATCGTTTCGTTTCGGCGATGACAACGCCTGACAAGAACAAGAGACCAATCAAGTTCGGAATGGCCATCAAACCGTTGAAGACATCGGATAGCGCCCATACCAAATTCAAGTTTGTCGTCATGGCACCGAGACCGGCGACGAGCACGAAGGCAATCCGATACGGAAGAATCGACTTTTGCCCAAACAAGTAATGGATGGACCGTTCGCCGTAATACGACCAACCGAGAACGGTCGAGTAAGCGAATAGGACGAGACCGATCGTGACAATGTAGCCACCTGCCGGACCGAGGAACAGTTCGAATGTGGCCGAAGTCAATTCGACTCCTTCTAGTCCTGTCCCGATTTGACCACCCATGACGAGTGTCAACCCTGTCACCGAACAGACGACAAGCGTGTCCAAGAAGACTTGTGTCATCGAGACGAGCGCTTGACGACCAGGCATATCTGTTTTCGCTGCCGCTGCAGCAATCGGAGCGGAACCAAGACCTGCTTCGTTTGAGAACACACCACGTGCGACCCCGTAACGAATAGCTGCCCCAATCGCACCTCCACCGATGGCTTCTGCACTGAACGTACTGCTAAAGATCAGCGCGAATGCATCTGGAATAAGCGAGTAGTTCATGATCATGATCAATAGGCCGCTACCTAAATAAAAGGCGATCATGACAGGAACAAAATAGCTGACTACTTTTCCGATCGAACGCACGCCTCCAAGAATGACTGCCCCTGTAAAAATCATGATCAGAATACCGGATATGTAGAGTGGTACGTCAAATGTCGTTTTGAGCGCTAGCGCGACAGAGTTCGTTTGGACCCCATTCCCAATCCCGAACGCCGCAATCGAGGCAAATGCCGCAAATGCTACGGCTAACCAACGTTGATTCAATCCTCGTTCCAGATAGTACATCGGTCCACCAGCCATCTGACCGCGTTCATCGGTGACCCGATACTTAACAGCCAGAACAGCTTCCGCATATTTTGTTGCCATCCCAAAGAATCCGGACACCCACATCCATACGATGGCTCCTGGTCCTCCTAACACGACTGCTGTCGACACCCCGACGATATTCCCCGTACCGACGGTCGCCGCAAGCGCGGTCATGAGCGCCTGGAAGTGACTGATATCCCCTTTAGAGGATTGATCCTGGTTTTTCGAAAATGCCAACTTCAACGCATACGGTAATTTGGTGATTTGAATACCACCTAAACGCACCGTCAAGTAAATGCCTGTCCCCACAAGCAAAATTAAAAGCGGTGGTCCCCATACAAAATTGGATGCCGTACTCACCCATTCACTAAATGATTGCCCCATACAAAGTATCCCCTTTCCCCGAAAAATAGTGTACATCCCTATTTTTTCAGAATACTTAGAACAATGCAAAAGTATTGTGCTAAAACAACTGTTCGAAACGTACATCTGTATACAAACAGCGAGACGAATTCACTCGTCTCGCTGCGACTCAGGCTTCTCTCGTTGTAAAGGCGCTTTCCAATCAAATGTATCCGGTACATAATCGAGCCCACCTGGGTGAAACGGTTGGCAACGGATCAGTCGGCGAGCGGTTAAATAACTCCCTTTGACGGCCCCGTGTTTTTCAATTGCTTCGATCCCATAATGCGAACAGCTCGGATAAAATCGACATGTCGGCGGCTTTAATGGTGAAATAAAACGTTGATAACCTTGAATCCCTTTTACTAGTACACGTTTCACACGATTTCGCCTCACTCTTTTGAATTAGTGCCATCATAGCGCGATTTGAAACGTTTGTCATGTGCATCGTTTTATGTATCAAATCCTTTTCCATCTCCTTACAAATGAGCAAGATGGGCGATATTCGAGAGCAGGTTTGTTATGATAGTCAACATAACTATTGACCGAATCGAAAAGAAGAGGTGACGGATGATGAAACAATTACTAATGGTCGGCGCAGGATCTATGAGTGAGGCACTCGTTCGAGGATGGATTGACTCTGGGATCGAACCGACAAACATCACGATGACGAACCGAAGCGACCGGGAACGATTGCTCGCACTACAAGACGAACTCGGCGTACACATCGTTGAAGAAGAAAATGTCAACGACTATGAAATCGTCGTATTAGCGATGCAACCGGACGGTGTCATTCCATACGTGGAGTCGAAAGAGTGGAACACCCCACTTCTTGTATCTGTCGCGGCACACATCGAACCGAGTCAATTAGAAGAAGCTTCAGGGCTTCCTGCCGTATGCGCGATGCCAAACACGCCTGTCGCATATCGGAGCGGGATGACAGGCTTATGGTTCGGTCCTGAAACAGATGAGACCGATCGTACAAAAGCGACTGCCCTCTTTGAACGTGTCGGTCGAACGGCCATCACGGATGCGAAGACGATGTCGGCATTCATGGCAGCCGCAGGTTGTAGCCCAGCTTTCTTCTATGAAATTGTCGGTGCGATGACACCGGTCTTGACCGACGTAGGATACGACGAAGCAACGGCTCGTCAAATTGTCGCCCAGGCGATGAAAGGCTCTGCAGAGTTGCTGTCACACGAAACACGCGAGACGAACGAACTCATTGCTGACGTCGCTGCTCCAGGTGGACCGACGGATCGTGGAGTCGGCGTGCTACGCGACCGCAACCTTGCCGATGTGATGTCTTCAGCCTTACGCGAAAGTGCCAAAGAAGATCATGAAACAATTGAGAAACCATAAAAATGGACGGAAGCGTGGCTTCCGTCCATTTTTTTACGTCGTCATCTGTATGACCGATACAATAAGTGCCACGATTAAAATTCCCGGCAATAAGTTGGCCACGCGAATTTTTGTGATCCCGACCAAGTTCAAGCCAATCGCCACGATCATCACACCACCGGTCGCAGTCATTTCTAAAATAAAGCTGTCCATGAGCGACTCCGGAATGAACTTCATGATTTGAATGGCGAGTAGTGCAATCCCACCCTGATACAATAACACCGGAACGGCCGAAAACATGACACCGATGCCGAGCGTCGAACTCAACACGAGGGCTGTAAATCCATCAATCAACCCTTTCGTATACAGGACGTCATGATCGCCACGTAACCCACTATCGAGCGCCCCAATGATTGCCATCGCGCCGATGACGAAGATGAGCGTTGCCGTAACGAACCCTTCCGCTACACTCGATTGACTTCCAAGACGCCGCTCAAGCCGGTAGCCGATTTCATTCAATACTTCATCTAGCTTCCACCATTCCCCGAGCGCAGACCCCACGACAAGACTTCCGATGACAATCAAAAAGTTTTCACTTTTCATCCCCATTTGAATGCCGAGCAAGATGACCGCAAGCCCGATTGCTGCCGTCACCGTCTCTTTCATACGCTCTGGAATGCGGTGAAATAAGAGACCTAACAATGACCCGATGACGATTAATCCGGCATTGACGAGGGTTCCCGTTAGCACCATGTCGCATTCCCCGTTTCTATATGTATTGAGAGGAATATACCAATTGCTTTCGTGCCGTGTCAATATACAAAAAAAGAGCCACTTCTCGCAAGAAGTGGCTTCGCGGAAACCCATGTTCCGGTGGGTTTCTCGAGGGTTTGGCACCCAAGTGATTCTGACTGGGCTCGAACCAGCGACCTCTACCCTGTCAAGGTAGCGCTCTCCCAGCTGAGCTACAGAATCAGGTCGTGTCCTCTCTTAAGGACACTATTAATATATCAAGAAACTATTAAGTTGGCAACAACTTTTTAAAAGTTTTTTGTACTTTTTTTAACGCGTCATTTGTTGGCGATCAATATGCCGGCAGAGGCGTTCCAAATCACCTGCATAAACGGATACGAGCATGTTCTGATATAAGGTGTCACGGTCCCAATGAAGACCGTTCGCTTTAGCCACACGCTGAGACGGAACGTTTTCTGGATGAATGAGTGAAATGATTTCCTTCTCTCCTTCAGTGAAGGCATACTGCATCAATCGCGCGGCCGCTTCACGTCCGTAACCCATATGCCAATGCTTCGGTGACAACCAATAGCCGACTTCTAGCTCGAGTTTACCGTCTAACTCATGAAGCAACGTACCTGCATGACCAATCGGTTCATCACTTTCGAACGTCATCAGCTTCAATAGTCCCGTCTGGCGTCCCGTTTCATAGCGGGCCAATTGACGTTCGAACCATTCGATTGTTTGTTCGTCTGTATACGGTCTCCCATCCGGACTGATGAAGCGCATCACCCGAGGATCTTGGAGAAGCGACTTAACAAAATAGAAATCAGAGATCGTGTACGGTTCAAACCGCAAACGTTCGGACTGCAACTCGACAAGATGCATCGTTTTCCGCCCCTTTCTTCCATCTCATAATCTGAATTATTCAATTCCCGTTTTCAGCTTGTTTCAATCCTTTACGATACAACTTTTAAACCGACCACACTGCCGATAATCATCATTAGATAAAAGATTCGCCAGCGGCTTTTAGACTCATTTAAATAGAGCATACCTAGAATGACCCCACCTGCCGCTCCGATTCCGACCCAGATGGAGTAAGCCAAGCTTAACGGAATGTCTTCAAGCGACTTCGATAGCCAATAAAAACTGAGCGCGAACGACAAAATCGATAAGATTGACCATTTCAAAATTTGATACCCTTTCGATTTCCCCATAAAGAAAACGGCTGTCATCTCAGCAATCCCTGCACCGATCAAATATACCCAACTCATGCTTCTTCTCCTCCTGTCACTTGTTTCAACCCGATGATTCCGATGATCAACGTCGTCACAAGTAAAAGTTTCCAGCCGCTGAGCGCCTCGTCAAAAAGAAGAGCACCGACAATCACCGTTCCAACCGCTCCGATTCCCGTGAAGACGGCATACCCTGTACCTGCAGGTAAAACCCGGAATGCTTTGGCCAGTAAGCCGAAACTGACAACCAAGAGTACAATCGTCCATAACGTCGGACCAAGAACGGTAAATCCTTCAGACAATTTCATCGTCGTTGCCCAAATGATTTCAAGCAATCCTGCGAACAAGAGAGAAATCCAGGCGACTTTTTCTTTATCCATTCCAGCCCACACCTTTCTTGAAGATTCGGAAAGCGGCTTGTTGTCGCATCTCCCGCTCATCTTCAAATGTAAATAGAGACAATAAGGCACCATCTAGAAAGCAATAGTACGCAGCATAGAGCTCATCGAGTGGTTGCGATGGTAAGTCTCCACGCTCCATCGCGAGACGAAACTGTTCTTTTTCAAACCGCTTTAACTCCGTCTCTACCTTTCCGATGACTTCTTCAATATAGTCCCGAAATTCTGGGGGTGGTACGAGGAGCATCCGTTTCGTCAACATCCACGTCTCGTGATCGCTAAAGAATGACGTGAGCGTACGAACGATCGACTCAATCCGTTCTAAAGGTGGTCGGTCCTCGGTATCCTCACATGTCTGTCGCCATGCTTCTTCGTAACGATTCGCCATATCGGTCACGACTTGCTTAAACAATTGTTCTTTCCCATCGATGTGAGCATACAAAGAAGCCTTGCGGATGCCAACGTCTTCGGCAACCGCCGCAAGTGATAATCCTTCATATCCTTCACGGGCAAACCGTGTCCGAGCGGATTGCATAATTTTCTCTTTTGTATTCACGCGTCTCACTCTCCTTTCTCCTCACTTTACCTAACGAACGGTAGGTAGTCAAGATTTGTGTTTGTCTTTTCGCTCATGATTCTCCACAATACAAGGTGAAAGAGGTGATGAAGAATGATTGATCAATTGAACGTATCGATTCCAACGGAGAAGGTCCGTGGTCAAAAACGGATCGTCCGCGTGTTTCGACCAGACTGGGTCAATGCCGACACCCCACTTCCTGTCCTTTATATGCATGATGGGCAAAATGTATTCTCAGGAAGCACGGCTACATATGGAGAAGGATGGGAAATTGACCGTTGCATCGATACACTCCAGCTTCCACTTATGGTCGTCGCCATTGCAAGTGCTCCGAACTGGTTAGATCGTTATGACGAGTATTCATATGAAGAAGATGAGATGTTATATCGCCGTATCGGACCGGAACTTGCGAAAACGCGCCCAACCCTTGGTGGTCAAGGTCGTTTGTATACAGAATGGCTTATGAACGACTTAAAACCACGAATCGACAAAGAGTATGCGACAGATCCAGAAGATGTCGGCGTCATGGGGAGCTCGATGGGAGGTGTCATCTCTTTATATATGATGGCAACCTATCCTTCCATCAAAAGAATCGGATCTCTCTCCACCGCTGCATGGGCGAATCTGGATCCATTGATCCAGGCTATTCAGGAAACCGATATCTCTGGAAAACTGTATATGGACATCGGAACGAATGAAGAGAGCGGACCGATCACAGCGAAGGATTACTTGTTCACGAATGCAAAACTGATTGAAGCCATCGCTAAAAAGAGTATCGCTTTCCGATATGAAGTGGAACCGGATGCGATTCATCACGAATCATCCTGGCGCCGCCGTTTACCTCACGCTCTTCGTTATTTGTACGACGTCACATGAAAAGAGCGAATTCCTTTTACGGAATTCGCTCTTTCGTTTAGATGACCCAGTTGCCGTCACGCATGATTGCTTCGCGCGTGCCGTCTTCCCGTTCACCATCGATATTCATTTCAGCTGACCCAATCATGAAGTCAACGTGTGTCATCGAGTCATTCGCGCCGTTCGCCGCGAGTTCTTCTTGCGACATCGAAGGACCACCTTCGAGACATGTCGAGTAAGCACGACCTAATGCCAAGTGGCATGATGCATTCTCGTCAAACAACGTGTTGTAGAAGAGAAGACCTGAGTTTGAGATTGGCGAATCATCTGGAACGAGTGCTACTTCACCGATGCGGCGCGCTCCCTCATCCATGTTCAACAACTCATCAAGAGCCGCTTGTCCTTTTTTCGCTTCTGCCTTGACGACTTTCCCACCTTCAAACCAAAGCGTGAACTCGTCAATCAAGTTCCCGCTGTAGCTGAGTGGCTTCGTGCTCGACACGTGACCTTCCACAGAATCTTTATCCGCGAGCGTGAACACTTCTTCTGTCGGCATGTTCGCGATAAAGTCGATGCCATCGACGTTTGGACCGCCACCGCCAAGGAAGACGTGCTTTTTCGGAAGCCCGATTGTAAGTTCAGTGCCTGGTGCTTGGTAGTGCAACTTCGCGTACTTCTTCTCTGTCAGCAACTTCGCACGGCTACGGAGTGATTGATCATGTGTATCCCATGCCGCGACCACATCTTCTTGATCCATACGTGTTGCTGCGAAAATCGCTTGCCATAAAGCTGCGACCGCATCTTCACGCCCCGGGAATACTTTTTCAGCCCACGCTTCTGACGCACCCGCAACGATTGACCAACTCACGTTGTCACTCATCACATATTGACGCCATTTCGCAAGTGCTTGTCCGGCTGCACGGTTCGCATCCGAGATGCGTGACGATTCGACACCATTCAAGGCATCTGGGTCATCACTGACGATTGACAAGAATGCCGTCTTCTCTTCAGCCAATTGTTCAAAACGAGCCTTTAACCAATCTGGAAACTCTTTGAACGAGTCTGCTGGTGCATCGAAATAACGAATCTTCGATGTCTCCTCATCGCTCCAATTGACAAATACTTGTTTCGCGCCTGCCGCATACGCGGCTTTCACCACGTGACGGACAAGTGGTGCCTGACTGATATCGGCACGTACCTCTAGCTGTTGTCCTGGTTGAATGTTTACACCTTTTTTCACAGCTAGCTCTGCATAGCGTGCGAAATCTGCCTCTGTCGGCATAGAAATCATAGACATATGTATCGTTCCTCCTTTTCAGTTATCTTTATTTTCTTAAATTTCAGGAAAAGTTGCAACCAATGCGCAAAAACGGGCATATTAGTAGATGAAGAATGAAGGAGGAATTTACTATGGCAGATTGGAAATCAACCTACACACACTTTTTGAAACAAGCGAAAGAAGACATCCACGACCGCGAACAACTCGGTGACTTACTCGTCCAAGGTGAACGCGCCCTCGCAAAAGTGACCGTAGACGTGGCATCCAATGAGATCAGCAATATCGAGCGCGAAGAAGAACTGACGCTCTACTTCCAGATGAAACAAATGCTGAATATGTTGCGCGCGCTATACAATGATCAATTTGAAATGCAACCTGACAAACAAGAAGAGCTCGTCGCGGCAATTCTATACTTCGTCTCACCGTTCGATGCGATTCCGGATGATGTACCACTTGGCCTATTCGATGATGCTCAAGTCATCGACTATGTGCATGAACAATTAGCGAGTGATATCGACCGATTCCATAACGAATTGTGACTTGAAATGAGGAACGAGTAGCAGTACGCTAGCAGAAGACTTACCAAAAGGAGGCGTAAGGCCTAGCCATTATCTATGTATGCTAAATCTCGAAAACGGGTTGCCCTTGAAACGGTACTGTTCATCATTGCCGGGACAATCCTTCAGTCTGTCTTTGTCAGTTTACTGCTCAAACCTAATGAAATCGGTTCGGGGGGAATCGTCGGAATCACGTTGATTACGAACGAACTATTCGGAACGCCAATCGGGATGACCCAGCTCGTGCTCAATATCCCACTCTTCATCTTAGGGTTAAAATACTTGGGACGTCGCTTTATTTTGATGACGGGGATTGTTGTCGTACTCTCTTCTATCTTAATCGATAGTTTACCTGTCCTTATTCCGCCGACTCCACTTGACGATCCGCTCGTCGCTTCCGTGTTCAGCGGAATCGTTTCGGGTCTCGGACTTGCCCTTCTTTTGTTCGCAGGCGCATCTACCGGCGGTCTCGATATTTTAGGGAAAGTCATTTATATGAACAACCGAAACTTGTCGTTACCTAAAATCTTTTTGACACAAGATCTCATCGTTTATGTAATGGTCTTCATCGTCTTTGACATTAAAGCGGTCATGTATGCCCTTGTGTTAAGCTTTGTCCGGTCACGCACGTTACTCACGATTCACAAGTTCTTCTCCGCTCAAAAGCAATGTTTCATCATTTGTCAGAAGGCGGATGAAATCAACTTGGTCATTAAGCAGAACTTAAAACGTGGCGTCACCATCATGGATGCGACAGGCGGATATTCGAACGATTCGAAAAAAATGCTGTACGTCGTCGTCCAGAACAATGAAATCCCTCGACTTCGTCAGATTGTTTCCGAGATTGACTCTGAGGCATTTGTCACCGTATCAGAAATCGATTCCATCGTAGGGAACTTCAAAGAACACTCGTATACACTCTAATATTTACCTGTTCGACAACAATCTCGTATTGTTGTCGATTTTTTTGTGTAATCTTCGGTCACCTGTTCCGATAATAAATAAGAGACCCCTATATATAAAGAAGGAGGTGCATGAGTTGTCAGTTCACTCGTTGCGCCAATACGTTCCGGCGATTCTCATCGGAACGTTTTTGACCGGACTTTTATTGTTATTTTTGACCCCTCATGATCTGCGAAACAGCACGTTGCTCATCTATTATCTCGTCATTTCAGGAGCAGCCATCTTATTTAGTGGAGTAGCAATTGTTAAACATAGAGGGATGAGAAGATTTATTCATGTTTTGATTACTGCGGGAAATGTGTGCTTCGCACTTTATATACTAATGCACTATGATTCGACAGGTGCGAATACTCAATACCTCTTGTTTTTACAAAATTTCTTTTACTTAATCATGGCTCTGATTGTCATTACTCAATCCATTGAGATTCGCACATTGAAATTACGTACGTTTGACTTGTTCGCCTTATTTAGTTTCTTTGTGATTGGTGCACTACATATATGGTTTTATTCAACACAAGACGTGTCACTCGTATCTCAGTTGAGTGGCTTTGAAGAGCAGATGCTCCTGATCAGCCTGTACATGATGCTATCCTTCTTGTATTTAAATCGCGTCGTCTCGGCTGGACAGCAATTCCGGATCCTTGTACTCGTCGGAATTTTAAGCTTCACGGTCGCCTCAATCGCGAACACGCTCTTTGTATTTTCAGGCATCACACATGAACTAGTTCATCTCGTTCAAGTCAGTAGTATCCTTATGATTTCCATCAGTTATTGGGTTGAGGATATATCGGAAGACGCCCTTGCTTACGATTCCATTTTGGATTACATTCTGTACAGTATCGTCGTCATGCTATTTTTACTCGCTTCAGACCGCCTTCTCGGTACGTCTGTAACCGATTCAATGATTGCGAATGCCGTGCTTCTCTTGCTCATTCGCCAGTTCGTCGTTTCAAAACAGAACGCGCTCATCAGCCATCGTCTTCATTCCGTCAATACAGATTTAGAAGTGGCCGTGTCGACAAAGGCGCATGAACTCGAGATTCGTGAACAGCAATACCGCTCGCTCTTCGCCTATCATTCAGAACCAATTTTCTTATTCGATTTGCACGGCGAAGTGTTGTCGGTCAATGAGGCAGGAAGTTCGATTCTTGGATTGACGACGGACAAGTTACTTGGGTCAAACATCCTCGACATCATCGAATCGAAAGATCGTGCACCGTATACGATTATTCTTCAAGAGTTATCAAACGGTCGACCGAGAACGATTGATGTACGGATTATGACCGAAGAAGGCGAGACACGTGTTTGGCAACTCGTCAATGTTCCCATGATTATCGACGGGGAAGTCGAAGGTATTTACGCTATCGCGAAAGACATCACGCAAATGATCGAGCAGCAAGAACAAATTTTATACCAAGCCAAATTCGATAGTCTGACAGGGCTTCACAACCGTTACGCGCTACAAGAGCAAATTGAACGTTTGATCGAAGAAGGTCGCACGTTCACGCTCATGTTCTCTGACTTAGACGGCTTCAAAGAAATTAACGACCAGTTTGGCCATCATATGGGAGACGAGCTTCTGCAGCATATCGGAAAACGACTGCGGACCGCACTCCTTCCAAACGAATATGCCGGACGTCTCGGTGGTGATGAATTTATTGTCGTCGCCGAGCACGGTGATGATGAAATGTTGACAGAACGCTTACGGCGTCTCGTCTATCGCCCACCTTATTATATGGCTGGGACACTGGTTGAAGTGCATGCCTCGATTGGAATCGTCCGCTTCCCGGAGCATGGTAAGAAATTGAAACACCTGCTCTCGAACGCCGATCTCGCCATGTATCGCGCAAAAGACAAAGGTCGTGACGAAACCGTCATGTTCGAACCAGAATTACGGGAAGACAAGGAAGAACGGAAAGTATTGATGGAAGGACTTGATACCGCACTTGAAAAAGGAGAGATTTCACTTTTCCTCCAACCTCAAGTCGATGCGTCTACGAAGGCAGTCATCGGAGCGGAGGCGCTCATGCGTTGGCAACATAACGGGACGTTCATTCCCCCGAGTCAATTCATTCCGATTGCTGAAGAAACCGGTCATATCCACGATTTAGGTCGTTGGATGATTCATGAGACGTTCCAACTGATTCACGTATTCGAACAAGGGGATATTCATTTGCCGAAGCTTTCGGTCAACTTGTCCGTTCGGCAATTGTTTGATGAGCATTTAATTGATTACTTGAATACGTTGTTCGAGCGATTCCCAATTGATCCGTCCCGACTCAATTTTGAATTAACCGAAACGGTCGCCGCTCATCATTCCGATCGCGTCTTGAATCGAATCCTAGAATTAAAGTCGCTCGGTATCAAACTTTCGATTGACGATTTTGGGACAGGTTATAGTTCGCTGGCCTATCTCGTTCGTTACCCAATCGATGAATTGAAAATCCCTCGTGAATTCACGATGCAACTTGAAGAGAATCGTGAATATCAGATGGTCACGACGACCATCGTCGCCATGGCACGACAACTTGGTATGGCACTCGTCGCCGAAGGTGTAGAAACTGAATATCAAGAGACGTTCCTTCGTAAAATTGGATGTGACTCCATGCAAGGCTATCGCTATGCAAAGCCGATGCCACTTGATGAGTTCGTCATTTATTACATGAAACACGCAACGCCCTGAACCGAATGATGTATCGGTTCAAGGCGTTTTTTCATTTCATCTCATACACTTTGACTTCACCAGGTTTTAAATCGACATGGAGATTCCATTGTTCATCAAACGCATGTTCCGCATATGGCCACGAAGTCGGTGAGTAGACCATCTCTGCAAAGCGACTAGCGTTCCAATTTCGGCGACGTACACCATCAAGGGAAACCACGCCTCGTAACGACTCCCACATATTTGTGTTCGCTACAACGAGCAACGTATCGTTCGTCTCCGGACGTAACCACGCGAACCCGATAAACGGTGCAAATGGCTCGTCTAAAATAAGTGGTTCAAAATGGTTCGGATCAACGAGTACATCAAGCCAACGGCGACGAATCTCTGCCACTTGATGCATCACTTCAATCATCTCATCTCGCTCCGGATGATCCCAATGGAACTGATACGCATCAAAGAACGCGAGTTTTCCGAAATACGGGTCAGTCGGGAAGAGTTGATACGCTTCTTCAGGACGGCAATCGAGTCCGGTATTCATCGGCTGCGTTTCATATAATTCAAGTCCAGAGTTTGTCATCGGGACGCCATTCGGCATAAAACCGTTCAGGACTGTCAACAATCGACTTGCTTGTCGTCCCCCTTCTCGCGTAGCAAGGCGACGTGTATCCGCTGTTTCCCCTGCCGCGAATACTGGAAGTGGTAAAAAGCGTGAGTCGTATAAAAATTGATGGGTCTCATGCGTCTCGAATCGAGGTTCTTTATAAAAGCCATATCCGATAATCATGTTATAACCGGCATCTTTCGCCGCCCATGCTCCTGCTTCAATCAATTCTTCCGCGATAAAGCTAAAGTTTGAGTCGAGTGAGCGTGGTTTTGCTAAAATGCGCTGTGCCAAATCGACAGGGAGTGCATGTCCCATGTCGATGCGTGCGCCATCAATGCCATATTCGCGTTGATAGTGTGGAATGATATCGGCGAGCATCTCCCAGAGTGGCTCGTTGATCACATTTCCCTGGAATTGATTGGACTTGATTGAATCAAACAGAATATAAGGAGCGATATTCGCATCGTTCACATAAGGAGCCGCCGCAAGCGGATGGTCTAAGAAGAGACGGAAGTAAGTCACATCCGACCAAGGCGGTTGCGGATCGTTGATACAGTCTGAAAAGGCAGGCGCTGTCGTCAATCCGAACTCTCGTTCAATCGTCGCGAGGACGTTCTTTTCTGGATGATTGATCAAAAAAGCGCGTACCCGCTCCCATTTTTCAGCATCAAGTAAGTTCGGAGCCATCGAGAACCGTCTTAAGTGTTGCCAGACATCTTCTGAGTTGTACACCATTGGTAAGAAAGTAAATTCTGGTTTTACATTCTCTCCAATCCCTGGCACAGATGGTGGATGATAATAATCGACTTCGGCTAGCGGAATCCAATAGAACCACTCCGGATTTTCAAGGATGAGTCGATTGTCTCGCGCACATGTCCGAGGAATGACGTCGATGACGACACGAATCCCTACCATGTGACAAGCTTCCACAAATGCTGAAAACTCTTCTTCGACAGTCATCGAATCGCCAGTCAATGTTTCCTTTAACTCTTCATCAATGGCAAAGAAATCTTGAACGGCATAAGGAGAGCCAAATTCACCTTTCTTATTTTTATGACTATGCTGAGAAATCGGTAACAGGAATAATGTATCAATCCCCATATAAAGGAGATGTGGAATGAGCGCAAGCGTTTTCACAAATGTGCCCGTGTCTTTCATTCCTAGTGAGTTCTGCATCTCCACATAACCCGATCCATCGTGATCCCAAGAAGTCGATGTACGAACTTGCATCGAATAGACAGACGCACGCTTAATCCAATCGCCACCCGTCTGTAAATGACCATCCGCACTCGCGATGGACGTCTGATATTCTCGATTTTCTACCGCATATGGAAGAATCGCTTTCTCTATTGTTTCTACTAAAAAATCATACGGATTCACACGCTCGACCCCGTCACGAATCGGTTCAGAAGGAAAACGCATACGATTCCATAGACTCGGAATCTCATAAGTAAGATTCGTTCGCTGATCTTGTAACACCTGGTACAACTTGTGTAACGATGAATTCTCTGACATATTGACTCTCCTTAAGCTTCTAATGGTCTTCTGTTGTATAAAGTTCTTACACTAATTGATTATACATTTACCCGTTTTTTCCTTTTTCAAAAAAATATTTTCTGTCGACTTTTCCAAAATCATGTACGATGGAGTAGAAAGGAGGGTCACGATGTCACAACGAAAGTGGATTTTACTATGGATCAGTCTATCCGTGCTATCCATCTCGATCATCGGTATTTTTATTTTTCAATTGAGAGAGACGAATGAGCGGCTCGAAATCATACAAGATGAACAACTCGGTTCTTACGAGGCGATTGAAGATATCATGTATTATAACGTCGAGCGAGCAAACGCCATCCGTGGTTTACTCGCCTACGAAGACCGACACTTTTTAGAAATGTACTATAGCATGTCTCGACAAGCCAAGACGTTAAAACAGTCCGTCATCGATGACCCGGACACACCGAGTTCCGTCCTCGATTTACTCGAGCGAGATGCCATATGGGAAAAAGAAGCCGACCGTGTACTTGTCATCTATGAAGAAGGCGACCTGACGAAAGCCACTGCAGTAGCAGAGACGATGACACAGCAACGTCAGACCATCCTAGAAGACTTACGGTCGCTCAAGCAGATGCAGTATAAAGATATCCAGAAAGAGTTGATTGCTGCAGAAAATCAAGTCTCATTCTTAACTCAAGTACTGTTCACCATCACGTTCTTATTGATTGCGATCATCGTCATCCTTACCTTTTTACTGGTGCGCATTAAACCTGAACATGAAACAATCGAATAGAGAAAGGAGTGTTTCAGACTGATGCTGAAACACTCCTTTTGTCATGATGATGTCATTCGTAATAATCTCGTCGCATTCGCGATGGCAAGCAGTGCCACACCGACGTCCGCGAAGACAGCTTCCCACATCGTAGCAATTCCGAATAATCCTAAAATCAAAACGAGCGCTTTCGTCCCGAACGCAAAGAAGATATTTTGCCAGACGACACGTTTTGTCTGCTTCCCGATCTCGATGGCTCGGACCACATCGCTCGGGTCGTCATGCATCAAGACCACATCCGCTGCCGTGACCGCTGTATCACTTCCGACTCCCCCCATAACAAGCCCGACATCGGCTCGTGCTAACGCTGCCGCATCGTTCATTCCATCTCCGACAAATGCAACTTTTTGGGAGGAGGTCATCCGTTCAATCGCTTCTACTTTTTCGTGCGGAAGCAATTCGCCTCGTACCTCATCTAGTCCGAGTCGTTCGCCGATTGTTGTAGCGACTTCGCATCGGTCTCCCGATAACATCACCGTCCGGTATCCGGCATCCTTCAACGCTTGGATTGCAGGATACGCATCCGGCTTCACCGTATCCATTAATTCGATTTGTCCTAGCCAACGATTGTTTTTCATCACGTGAACACTTGTCCCAATCGATGTATCCTCAATCGTTTGACCTAAATACCTCATATACCGGGCGCTACCCACGTAAATATGATCATCGCCATCATGGGCATGGAGACCATATCCGGGCTCTTCTTGAATCGATTCGAACGGCTGAACGTCTCCGACTCGATTGACGATGGCTCGCGCGAGCGGATGATTCGATGCTCGTTCGACGCGAGCGGCAAGGTGCAGCAATTCTTCAGCGTGCACCCCTTCTGTTGTTACAACGTCCGTCACTTCAAACCGTCCTGTCGTCAACGTTCCTGTCTTATCAAAGACGACAGTGTCCACTTCTGTTAACGTGTCTAAATATTCTCCACCTTTTACAAGAACACCTTGTTTAGAGCCCGCTCCAATCCCACCAAAATAACCTAAGGGAATCGAAATGACGAGCGCACACGGACAACTGATGACGAGGAAAATGAGCGCACGGTAGACCCACTCTGACAAGTCTCCGACAAACAGCGGTGGGACAAATGCGACGAGTGTCGCCATAACGACAACGAAAGGTGTATAGACTTTCGCCAATCGGGTAATCATCTGTTCTGTCTTCGCCTTTTTCCCGTTCGCCTCTTCTACGAGGGCAATCATCTTTTGAAGGCTCGATTCGGCGGCGAGCTTCGTCGTCCGGATGACGAGTCGTCCCTCCAAATTGATCATCCCCGCCAACACCTCTTCACCCGCTCTCACTTGACGAGGAACCGCCTCACCTGTCAATGAAGCTGTATCGAGTGAACTCGCACCACTGAATACAACCCCATCCATCGGAACGAGTTCTCCGGCACGGACAATCAGGTGTGAACCGACCGCTACATCTTCTGGCAATCGCTCAACTTCTTCCTCACCAACTAGTACGCGAGCGAGTGTTGGTCTCATGTTTAACAAAGATTGTATCGACTTCCGCGAAGCGCGCACCGCACGCCCTTGCACGTATTCTCCAAGTTGATAAAACAACATGACCGCTACGGCTTCCGGATATTCGGCAATCGCGAATGCCCCGATGGTCGCGATAGTCATTAAGAACTTTTCGTCAAACCATTCCCTGTGCCATACATTTCGGACGGCACCAGAAACGACATCATATCCAGCCAGCCCATACGCTACGATGTAGCCTGGAATGGAATCCATCCAAAGGGCAATCGAAAATATGAGGGCAGCCGCAAGGAATCGCCAAAGGACCGTATCTCGTTGTTCGGTTTGATCTTCCTCTGTTTTGATGAACTTCGCACCCGGTTCGATTCGTTTCATCGTCTGCTCGATTGACTCGAGCATCGCTTTGCGTTCAGAGACATCAATCCATTCAATCACCATTCGACTCGTCGCGAAATCAATTTGACAAGATGCCACTTCTTCGCGTTTCGTGATATCCCGCTCGATTTTCGCAGCACAGTTCGTGCAAGTGATTCCAGACACAGGTAACACGTCTCGATTTTTCATTCCACTCCCCCTAACATTCAAACGTTCATTTGAATATATCGTATCGCGAAATGAAATTCATGACAATAGGAAAAAATGACCGAATCCCAAAAGGATCGGTCATTGGATTCAAACATCTTTCTGTTCTTCGCTATGGGCCAGCGCAATTTCAACAAGCTGCCTGACATGTTCGTCGTCTAATGAATAATACACGACTTTCCCCTCTTTTCGATATTTCACTAGTCCTTGTTCGAGTAACGTCCGTAAATGATGGGATGCGGTCGCATTTGAATGACCGATGACGGCGGCAACATCACAAACGCAAAGTTCATGTTCGAGCGTCAGGACATACAGTACTTTCAAACGAGTCGGGTCAGCGAACGCTTTAAACAACCGACTGACACGCGGGGCATCCAATTGTGCCAAGGCAGTTTGTAGCGTCGGTACGTCTTCTGATTGGATCCCAATCGTCTCACATTGGGGCACTTTCATATTTCTCACCTCGTCTTTTATGTGTATATAGTGTAGCAAAAATTCGTTGATATATCTGTTATATATTATAGTTGACTTATACATTTCTGTTATAATACAATCATGACAACAACCTAAACTGTCAGACAATTTACCGAAGGAGGCATTTTCATATGAATGAATGGGCGAGCCGACTCGAATCATCTGTCGAGTTTTATCAAAAATTACCGGATAAGACATGTCAGGAATGCGGGAACCATATGGACGAACAGTGCGAGTCATACGAAACGACATGTGCTTCATGCACAGAAAAGCTTCAACACGCAGAATAAACACAACACCCCTTCGATTGAAGGGGTGTTGTCAGGCTGTTGACGAACCAAAACGCCATATGGTGTTTTGGTTCGTCTTTTTTTATGTTCAACGAGATTGAGGCGCTCTGCCCGACATAAAATTGAAGAGATGCTATGTAGTCGGTCCTTTCTGGCCAACAGGTTGGCCAGCTTCTTCATGTTTTGTGCGGTGGCTGCCACCAGATTGGCGCGCTGAACCTTCGCGGTCCCCCTGTAGAAGGTGAACCGGAGCCCATGTAGTTCTTTCCCGTCGGCGAACGAGCGCTCGACGGTCTGCGGTCGCAGCCGGTAGAGCGACTTGCCTGATGCGGAAAGTCGGTTCTCGTTCACCTGCTCGCGGTAGTGCTCGTCGACGTGACGGGTGATGTCCCGTCGGTGCGTCCGGCTGGACGTGCACTTTTCAAGGAGCGGGCAGTTCTGACAAATCGAAGGGTCGGAGACGTAATGGTGATAGCCGTGACGGTCCGTCGTCTGATAGGTGAGGCGCTGTCGCGCCGGACAGAGATAAGCATCCTCCTCGGGTAGATACGTGTACCGGGTCTTGCGGAACATTCCCTTCTTCCCGCCGAAGCGCCGCCGGGCGATGACCCCGAAAACACCCCGTTCGACGAGCGCCTTCGCGATCCCGGTCGTGAAGTAGCCGGCATCGAGCGCGACCGCCTCGAGTGGGAAACGGAAACGTTCGAGGACATGGTCGAGCCGATCGAGGTAGACGGTGCTGTCCGACACGTTTCCTGGCGTGACGTGCACGTCGACGATGAAATTGTGCTTGGCGTCGACCGTTCGATGGGCCAGCCAGAAAAAGCCTTCCGGCTTCTGGTCGCGATACATGTAACCCGCATCCGGGTCGGTCCGGCTCACCTTGACGAGCCGACGCTCCCTCTTCTGAGATGCCGGTTTCAGTTCTTTTTTCCTCGTTCGGCCCGTTCCTCGTTCACGCGGGTGAGGAGCTCGTCCTCGATGGCACCGACGACCCGTTCGACCTCGACCTTGTCGAATTTCTTCTTGTTCGCGTTCGCCCGGATGTGCGTGGAGTCTGTTATCAGGATGCGTCCGGAGACGAGCCCGTGGGATTCCGCCTGTCGGACGATATCCTCGAAGATTTGCTGGAACACGTCGTTTCCCTGGAAGCGTCGGCGGTAGGCCTGGCTGATCGTCGAATGGTCGGGCACCTTCTCGTCGATGCCGAGACCGAGGAACCAGCGATAGGCGAGGTTCGTCTGAACCTCCCTCACGGTCTGGCGCACGGAACGGATGTTGAACAGGGGCCCGAGTAGGATGATCTTGATGATGATCTCCGGGTCGATGCCGGGCGTGCCGGTGTTCGAATAGAGCGGGGCGCAGAGACGGTGCACGATCGAGAAGTCGATGTGGCGGTCGAGTCTCCGGACGAGATGATCCTGCGGGACCAGCTGGTCCAACGTGGTCTTCGACTGGATCGGTTCATGTCGTTTCTCGGGATGGGCGCGGTACATATCGGGTTCCTCCTTTTGATGACGGGCGGACGTGGCGTTTACCTATCTACTTCCCCGTTTGGACCGGTTCGAAGTATGTATCGGGCTTTTTCTTCGGCCGTCGAGGCCTCAGAAAAAGACAAATGGCCGCCAAAGGTGGCGACCATTCGTGTGGCTCGTCCCACGGCGCCCCGACTCCTGCAGGAAAGCAATCCGACGGAGACCCAGCAGCGACTTGAGTCGCGATGCGGCTCCGGGATTGCCTGCGGAAAGCGTGGGCGCCGGAAGGACGAGCTCGAACATGTTATTTGTCAACAAGCTGACAACACCCCTTCGATTGAAGGGGTGTTGTGTTATTACATCGACCAACCGATGTAAGCCGCAATGAGTCCGAACAGATAGGTCGCAAGCAAATAGAGGCCGAATCGAACCCAGTCTTTTGTCGCAAACCGCATCAATTCCAGTTTTAAAGTCGAGAACGTCGTAAACGATCCAAAAAATCCGATGCCTAAAAAGAGGATAAGCGATTGGTAATCGGTGTGCGCGTACAAGTACCCGAGACCAAATGACCCTGTCACGTTAACGAACAACGTCGCCCAAGGAAAAGTTGAAGCAGACCACTTTTTCATGACCTGACCGATTGCGAAGCGGAGAATCGAACCGATAAAGGCGCCAGCTGCAATCCAAATAAGCGTCATTTCACTTCACCTCTTGTCGACGTTTTTGTTCCAACGCGATAGCCGACCCAAGAACTCCATAAACCGAGCGTGATGCTGAGGAATACATATGCAACAGCGAGAAGTACGTGATCATTTTCAAGTAATTGGATCGTTTCTACACTAAACGTGGAAAACGTGGTAAATGACCCAATCATTCCGGTTCCGACAATCGTGACGATTTGAGGAGAAGGTTTTCCCGTTTGTAGAAATCGATGCGTCAGCCATCCTAACAGAAAGCTTCCAATTAAATTGATGAGGAGTGTCGCGACTGGAAACGGGCTCGTTCCGAAAGAAGCGACTAGTAATCCAAGTCCGTACCTTGCCAACGCTCCAACTGCACCTGCTAACCCAACGTATACGTACAGCATCTCATGCCCTCCTCCACGAAAAAGACACCTGCAACATGCAGGTGTCCATTCAACTGAGGCTATTATACCAAGCTGTCGCTATTTACGAAATAGCTGCCGGAGCAAGAACTGCTTCGATTGCTTCAAACGCTTGATCGAGCTCTTCTTTCGTGATGACGAGAGGTGGCGCCAATCGAATGACTGTCTCATGCGTTTCTTTGCAGAGGAGTCCACGTTCTTTCAGTGCTTCACAATATGGACGAGCCGCTTCCGTCAATTCGATACCGATGAATAATCCACGTCCACGGACGTCGCGAATCATCGGATTATCGATTGATTTCAAACGTTCCATGAAATACATCCCTAGCTCTAGTGAGCGTTCGACAAGTTTCTCTTCTTCCAACACTTCGAGCGCTGCGACCGAGACCGCGGAAGCGAGCGGGTTTCCACCAAATGTCGAGCCGTGGGATCCTGGATTAAACACAGAAAGAATTTCTTGATCCGCGGCAACGCATGAAATTGGGAAGACACCGCCTCCAAGCGCTTTTCCGAGAATGTACATATCCGGTGTGACATCTTCCCACTCGATGGCAAACCATTTTCCTGAACGACCAAGCCCCGACTGAATCTCATCAGCGACGAACAGGACGTTGTGTTGTTGACAGAGTTCAGATGCACGTTTCAAGTAGCCTTCTGGTGGAATGATAATTCCTGCCTCACCTTGAATCGGTTCCACGATAAACGCTGCTGTATTCTCTGTGATTGCCGCTTCAAACGCATCGATATCGCCATATGGTACGACTTTGAATCCTGGTAACAACGGTCCGAACCCACGTTGGTACTCTGCTTCAGTCGACATCGACACAGCAGCCATCGTACGTCCATGGAAGTTTCCGGTGCAGACGATAATTTCGGCCTGACCCGGAATCCCTTTTACTTCATACGCCCAACGACGGGCTGTTTTTACCGCTGTCTCTACGGCTTCTGCGCCCGTGTTCATCGGCAACACCATTTGTTTCTTTGTAAGCGTTACCACTTTGTCGTAAAAGCGTCCGAGTTGATCGTTGTAGAAGGCACGTGACGTCAACGTAATCTTATCTGCCTGATCTTTGAGCGCTTGAATGATTTTCGGATGGCAGTGTCCCTGGTTGACTGCAGAGTATGCACTTAACATATCCATGTAGCGATTCCCCTCAGGATCGGTTACCCAAATCCCTTTCGCCTCCGAAATAACAATCGGTAGTGGATGATAGTTGTGTGCCCCGAATTTTTCTGTCAGCTCAATCACATCATGTGTTTTTGACATATTGCTTCCCCCTTATTCAAAACTATCTTACCCTTTCAGTATATGATGTCCGTCTTTCTTTTGACAATGACGAACTTAAGCATTCCTTGAATTGGCAAAATCAGGTACACTGACATTAGAATATGCATTTAGCATGACAGATTGGAGGAAATGATGTGGCTTCATTGCGTGATTTATCGGTAGACCAATTCATCGATGCTTTATCTGTACCGTGTTGTTTTATTTCTCAAGATGGTACGGTTCTGTTATGGAATACACATGCCGAAGTATTGTTCGGCTGGGAACGTGAAGAAGTCCTCCATCAACCACTTCCTGTCGTTCGGCAGTTGGGACATGCTTTAAAAACATGGACACCGCTCCTCCTTCAGTATCCGTTTTCGACGACGGCGATGACGCCGTTCCAACATAAAGATGGGTCCGTCATCTATGCGACCGCATACTTGCAATCTTTTTCGCTCGAAGGCATTTATGGCTATTTCCTCGCCTTCCTGCCAAAAGGGTTTGGCCCGCTCATCAGTACAGAGCAATTCAATTTGCTCCATCATTTTCAAGAAATGATCAAGCAATCGACCCATTACTTGGCGACGAACGCAAAAGGTGAAATCGTCGATATCAATCCATCCTTGTGTCGTTTGCTCGATACAACGGAACAACAATTAATCGGGAAAAACTGGTTCGAGCTCATTCATGACGCAAACGATCAAGATGGTATTTCACGTGACGTCTTAACGTCGTTGGCGACGAACCGCATCTGGAACGGGGAAATGCCGATTTCATGCAAAGAGCACGATGATGAGCCTTGTTGGCTTAATTTGACCGTCGTGCCGATTGTGAGTGAAAAAAGTGATGTGATTCAGTATACGGCGTTCGGATTCGACGTTTCAGAAAAGAAACGCCTCGAAAAAGAGGTCCGATTCCTGGCTTATCAAAACGAGTTAACAGGACTCTACAATAAAAAAGGCTTCTTACGTCAATACGATTCAATCCTTCAACAAATCGATGAACGGGAAGGGCTTCTCCACATCGCCTTATTTGACATCGATCGTTTCAAGATCATCAACGAATCGTTCGGATCTCGTGTCGGGAATGAGCTCCTCGTCCAAATCAAGGAACGTGCACTTCACCTCATTCCAGAATCCGCTTTATTGTTCCATCCGACGGGCGGACTGTTCGGTGTCATGTTCTTTGAAGAGTCGAAAGAAGAAGTGTTTCAATCACTCCGCCATTTGCAACACGAGTTGCAACGTCCATTCCGAATCTATCATCACTCGATCATGGTCTCGATTTCGGTCGGCTGTGTATTTTATCCGTCTTCTGCGAGTTCACTCGAGGAACTGTATACGCGTGCAGAAAGTGCCCTCTTCAAAGGAAAACAGATCGGGGTCGGTACGATTCAATTCGTGACAAAAGATATGGATGCCGCATTCTCAAGACAAATTCATATCGAGAAAGCCTTATACCGTGCGTTAGAAGAAAAACATTTTTATCTCGAGTATCAGCCGAAATATGAGTTGGCGACAGACCGTCTCATCGGCTTTGAAGCACTCCTTCGCTGGCATCACGAAGAATTGGGACAAATCCCACCTTCCGAGTTCATTCCGCTCGCAGAAGAGATGGCGCTTATCGTTCCGATCAACAACTGGGTCATTTTAGAGGCGACAAAACAATTGAAGACATGGAAAGCTGAATTTGACCAGCCTCTCTCGATGGCGATCAACATTTCACCAAACCAGTTCCGAAGCGACAGTTTCTTGAATACGCTTCGAAACATCAAGCAACAACTCCAACTCGACACATCAGATGTCATTTTAGAAATTACGGAAAGCTTGGTCATGCAACAAACCGATGAAATCATTGAACGCATGGAGCAGATCAAGCGACTGAATTACCGCCTGTCGATTGACGATTTTGGAACGGGCTTCTCGTCCTTGCAGTATTTAAAGTCATTCCCGGTCGATGAACTTAAGATTGATAAAGTATTTCTCGACGATTGGATGACATCTAAATCTCACTTGCTTGACGTCATCGTCCATCTCGGAAAGAGCTTGAACCTTCATGTTGTGGCCGAAGGGGTCGAAGACGAAGAAATGCTTCAACATTTAAAGTCTACCGCATGTGATTCATTCCAAGGTTACCTGTATGCAAGACCTGCTTCTCCAGCGGCAATCGAACAATTACTCCGGTCATCAAAAAACTCACCGAACGCATGAAGCGTCGGTGAGTTTTCTTATAATGCAATCGATGATGTCCAGAGACCATATATGCCATATGTGGCACATAACAAAATGATAACGGCAATCATCGACTGTGTGCGCGTCAAGAACGGTCGTCCCTGTTCTCTTTCGGCTAGAAGGAAGACGAACACACCAGGTGCGTAAAGAATCATTGCAATCAGGACGTATTCAATTCCCGATGCATACAGTAGCCATGTGGCGTACAACGTGGCGATGGCAGAGATGACCATCATCCGTAACGATGTCGTCCGCTTCGCTTCCATCCAACCATAAAGTGCCGAGAAGAGATATGGAACGAGCGCTGCGATCCCGGCGATACTCGACAAAACAAGATACGTCTGCTCCGAGAACAACGCAACAGCTGTGACGACTTGCGTAAACACTTGTGTGATCAATAATGCGTTCACTGGCGTATCGTTTGCGTTCAATCGATTGAACACTTTCGGGAAGACACCGTCTCGACTAGCGACGTACGAAATTTCGGTCGCTAAAATCGTCCATCCGAGCAATGCGCCTGTCAATGAGACGAGCAACCCGATATTAATCAATGTCGCCCCGAACGGTCCAACGACCGCCTCTAACACATAGGCCATCGACGGTTCTGGTAACGCCGCGAGCTGTTCTTGCGTCATGACACCGAACGAGAAAATCGAAATCATCATATAAATTAACAATGTGCCGATCAATCCAATCACTGTCGCTCGTCCCACATCTTTTTTCTGACGCGCGCGCGAGGATAAGACGACTGCCCCTTCAATACCGACGAACGCCCATAATGTCACGAGCATCGTAGACTTCACTTGAGGGAAAACATTTGCCCAAACAAATCCAGACTCGCCCCAAAAGTCGACCCGGAACGTGTTAATCTGAAACGCAAAGAGAATGAGCACGATGAACAAGAAAATCGGAACGAGCTTCGCAATCGTCGTGACGATATTCAACAGTGCCGCCTCCCGCATTCCACGGGAAATGAGCCAAAATAATCCCCAAACCAAAATTGCACTGACGAACAAACGGAACAATCGATGTTCTGCCGAGAATACAGGGAAAAAGTATGCCAACGTGCTAAAAATCAAGGTGATGTTTGCCACTGTCCCAATCCATGCTGACATCCAGTAACCCCAGCCGCTGTTGAATCCGACAAATTTGCCGAACCCTTCCCGTGCATAGGCGTAAATGCCACCTTCTAACTCAGGACGCGTGTCCGCTAAAAACTGAAAGACAAAGGCGAGCATGATCATCCCAATCCCTGTAATCCCCCATCCGATTAAAACAGGTCCTACACCTGCCCCTTGTGCCATAGCACCTGGGAGATTAAAGGCACCTCCACCAATCATTGTCCCGACGACCATGGCCGCGAGACCGAAAAAGCCGATTCCGGCTGAATGTTGTTTCAAATTAACGCCTCCACCAATCTATAATCTTACCGAATAACTATACAAAGATACTGTATAATCATTCGTCGATTTTTCTATTCTACTTCCTAAAAGGATTCAGGGATAGATATTCTAAATAAGTTTATATTTTCGAATAATTTGAAAAATTCCATTGCATATTCATCCTAGATGTAGTTTAATTACAACATATTCTAAATTATCAGAATTTTCGGGAGGTTGTATGATGCGTAACAAAAAATGGCTAGCTTTATCGGGGGTCGCTTTATTAGCGACAGCAGCTTGTAGTACAGGAGACGACTCATCGAGTTCGGAGGATTCATCTTCAAGCGATGCTAAAAAAGAAATTACGATGGTATCGGCGACAGATTTGCCACAGCTCGATCCAACACTTACGACGGACTCGACATCGATTATCGTGACGAACAACGTGTTCGAAGGGTTATATCGTCTAGACGAGAACAACCAACCGACACCAGGGATCGCCGAAGATGTCGAAGTATCAGAGGATGGTCTTACATACACGTTTAAACTACGTGACGCGAACTGGTCAGATGGCTCACCGATTACAGCTGAAGACTTTGTCTACTCTTGGAAACGCGCACTCAATCCAGAAACAGGTGCCGAGTATGCGTATATCCTTCAAGACTTAAAAAATGCAAACAAAATCCTTGCAGGCGAAGCGTCTCTTGACGATCTCGGTGCGAAAGCAATCGACGAGAAGACACTTGAAGTTCAGTTGGAAGCACCAGCACCATATTTCTTAGGATTGACTGGTTTCCCAACATACATGCCGCAAAAACAAGAGTACGTCGAAGAACAAGGCGAAGAATTCGCGACTTCTGTCGACAAGACGCTCTATAACGGTCCTTATGTGTTGAGCGAATGGCAAGACAATGCAGGATGGGTCTATAAGAAAAACCCAGAGTATTGGGATGCTGAAAACGTGAAGATGGATACGATCAACGTCAAAGTCGTAAAAGACGTATCGACGGGTGTCAACTTGTTCGAGTCAGGCGAAGCGGACTACACGCTTCTCTCATCTGAATTCGTTCCACAATTTGAAGACAGCGATGAATTTAAGACGCGTGCCGATGCACGGATCAACTTCCTTCGTTTCAACCAAAAGAACGAGGCGCTTCAAAACGTCAACATTCGTGAGGCACTTGCCAAAGGATTTGATAAACAAAGTGTGACAGATGTCATCTTGACGGACGGTTCACAACCAGCGAACTACATCGTGGCGAAAGATTTCACGTTCACAGAAGACGGCGCTGATTTCCGTGAGAAGCATCCAGACCTCCTCAGCTACAATGTTGATGAAGCGAAAGCCGCTTGGGAGAAAGGTCTTGAAGAGTTAGGAGTCGAAACAGTCGAGCTCGAATTCCTCTCACGTGACGAAGAAGCGTTCAAGAAAGTCAACGAGTTCATCAAAGGTGAACTCGAGAAGAACTTGCCTGGTTTGACACTTAACATCAAACAGCAACCGTTCAAAAACTTCCTTGACCTCGAAGGAAAAGGTGAATATGACGTTTCTGCTGCTGGATGGGGCCCTGACTATCAGGATCCAATGACATACCTCGACATGTGGGTCACAGACGGACCATTCAACCGTATGGAGTACTCAAACGACGAGTATGATCAATTGATCCAATCAGCGAAGAAAGAAGCCGATCAGATGAAGCGTTGGGAAACAATGCAAGAAGCTGAACGTATCCTTCTTGAAGAAGACTTCGCAATCGCTCCGATTTACCAAAAAGGTGAAGCATACTTAGAGCGTTCAAACATCGAAAACATGTATCGTCACCCGTTCGGTGCCGATGCGAGCTTCAAGTGGCTTGACGTCAAATAATGAGATAACATCCTTGATTCCATTTGGGTCAAGGATGTTTTTCTGTCGTGAAAGGGATTTAACTGATGAAGAGTTGGACGCTATGGCTCACCCTATTGGCTACCGCAATCTGCATCCTCAATATTTCTGGATTGGATGACAAGAACATCTTATTGTTTTTATCTTCGTCTCCATTCTGGTTGCTGGTTTTCCTCACACATCATCCATCCGACCTCCCTGCCTCAGTCAGCACTTTACATCATGACAGTCTCCTTCTGGTTCATTCTCGGTAGACTGTTCGACCGCCTCATTCATGTAGTGACAATCACAAAAAATGACTTCCATCAAATCGATGGAAGTCATTTTCATCTATTAAGCCTCACGCTGTGCGCGAATGTCAGCAGGTACTTTTCCACGTTTTGAAATCACTTGCGCGATTCCCACTAGTACCACAAACGAGATCAATGCCGCAAAGAACCCAATCCAAATCGATGCTGTGATTCCAAGTACCAAGTATCCGATCGCTGAGACGATTGCTGCAAGGATCGCATATGGTAATTGCGTCAACACGTGATCGATATGGTGTGAGCCAGCTCCTGTCGAACTGAGAATCGTTGTATCCGAGATTGGCGAACAGTGGTCACCGAACACCGCACCGGCCAACACAGCAGCGAGTGATGCGAGAAGAAGCTCTGGTTCAACTGCCATGATCAAGTCTGCCCCGATCGGAAGCATCAAACCAAACGTTCCCCAGCTCGTCCCTGTCGAGAATGCCATGATTCCAGCAATCAAAAAGAGAAGAAGTGGCAAGTACGAAGCGGCAATCGTATCCGTGACGAAGCTCGCCAAGTATTCACCTGTCTTCATATCACTGATGACTGCAATGATTGTCCAAGCAAACAAGAGGATGAGGACGGCTGGCCACATCGCACGGACGCCTTCCCATGCCGCTTTTCCATAGTCACGCGCCGGGATTTTACGACCGATAAGAAGAAGGAGTGCGACAATCAAGCTGATGACGACACCTGCGACGAGTGAACGCGTTACATCTGTTGATTCGAACGCCCCAATCAATGAGAAGTTCTGACCGTCTGCTGCAAGTGCTTGTCCACCTGTGTAGAGCATTGCCGAAACAGTCGCAATGATGAGTGTGATGATTGGAACGATTAAGTCGCGAACTTTCCCACCTTCGTGTTCATGCAAATCTTCGCTCATTCCCATTGGCTTCCCTTTTGCTGAATCATACAATTCACCTTGTAGGGCACGGAGTTCATGCGTACGCATCGGTCCGATTGCAAGCCCAGTGAAGGCCACATACGCTGTCAACAAGAGTGCGAAGACGGCATAGAAGTTCATCGGAATGATTTGAATGAACGCAGAGAATGATGAGTAGCTATCAATCGAATATTTTGTCAAAATTCCAGCGATGATGGCGATGATGTACGCCCCCCAACTTGAAAGCGGGCTGATGACACAGACAGGTGCTGCTGTTGAGTCAATCGTGTACGCAAGTTTCGCACGTGAGATATTTTTACGGTCTGTGAGTGGGCGACTGATGTTCCCGACCGCCAAACTGTTAAAGTAGTCATCGATAAAGATCAAAATACCAAGTCCAAACGATACGAGACGCGCACCGCGTGCCGTCTTGACGTTTGCAGCAGCCCATTCACCGAATGCGCGTGCCCCACCCGACGTTTGAATGATTGATGATAAAATACCGAGAAGGAGCAAGAACGCAATCAACAAGACGTTCCATTCGTTGATTGCTCCATCCGACCAGAATAAGGCGATAATGTTCGACCACAAGTATTGAATCGAATCAAGTGGATTGAAACTATGCAAGAGAAGTACCCCTGCGATAATCCCGACACCGAGTGATGGGATGACCTTTCTTGTTGTGATGGCCATAATAATTGCGAGTAATGCCGGTACGAGTGAAAGTACCGAAGTTGAATAATCTACCATGCTGAATTCCTCCTTTTTTTATTAGGATGAGGCCCCCCTATGCTTAAAAAAACGCAAAGCGAGGGCATCGGCAACAAAGCCGACACCCTCGCTGGATGTTCCGTCTTTCTTAGCCGACTTGGAGCGCTCCATACGTAAATATGTATGGCAGTCCGACGGGTCTTTCCCGTCAGCCCAGCACAACCCCACGGACATGGTGTTGCACTTCGGCGATCCTGCCTTTTTGTAGTCCTCATCGTTGTCATCCTCCGACTACTTACTCATCAGCATCGCACCTCTACCTCATCGATAGCACGAATATTCATTTAAAGTTACGTCTAAATTATCACAAGTTGACGTCACATATCAATAGTTTTTTTCATCACGAATGATTCTCTTTAAAACTGCGAGCGCTTCTTGGTCATTCGTCTCTGCTGCTTTAAAGAAATCGTTGAAGAAGTGGTATAACACGAATCGGTCAGCGTGAGACTTCGTCTGTTCTTTAATCGTAGAAAAGATGAGTCGCCGTAAACGGCGTTTCGTCTGTGTTTCTTCTGGCAGTTCTTCGCATCGGTCCTTGAAAGCACGATATACAGAATTGATCAATTCCTCATGTTCATCATACGACCGATTGTAAGCAACTTGTTCCATCTGTAATATCCCCCCTTTCAAATTTGACCCGATGAAACTTGTCGTAACTATACCAACTTCTTGTCAGGCATTCAATCGATATCGACCGTTCTTAACAAAAATCATACGTTAGACCGAGTCAAGCGTTGATGAATGAGAAAGTGGTCACGTCGAACAATCCCATGTCGGTCAATTTCAAATCTGGAATGACCGGTAAGGCAAGGAATGACATCGTCAAGTATGGGTTAAAGTGACGGTGTGCACCAACAACGTCGAGCGCATCATTTAACTGTTCGAGAATATCTGCCACTTCACGGTAAGGACGTTTCGTCATGAGACCACCGATTTCAAGCGGTAACACGGCGAGCACCTCACCTTCCGATACGGCAACGACCCCTCCACCTACTCTTTCAAGCGTTCTCGCTGCGAGTAACATATCCTCTGGGCTGACTCCAGCGATGACCAAGTTGTGGCTGTCATGGGCTACAGTAGCTGCAAGTGCACCTCGTTTTAACCCGAATCCTGTGACAGGAGCTAGCGCCATGTGACCTGTCCCATGATGACGTTCGATGACGGCGAGCGTGGCGATATCCTGCGATAAATCTGCCCCTGATGCATCCGGTTGGAACGAGAGACGTTGTCGTTTCGTCAACAAGCTGTTCGGAAGCACTTGAATGACATCCACTTCCTCGTCGCTCGGAGCAATTCGAAACGAGTCGGCTGTCAATTCAGGTAATTCGAGTTCACCTTTCATCGGCTTCGGTACTTCAATCCCATCAGCGTCAAATGTCGCATTCCCCGCTTCGGCGACGAGCGTACCGTTGACGTACACCTGCTCGATTTTTACCGATTCGACGTCTGACAAGATGACGAAGTTTGCTTTCTTCCCAGGTGCGATGGCCCCGATTTCTTTTAACCCATAAGCTTCTGCAGCGTGTAAACTCGCCATCGCATAGGCCGTTTCTGGCTTGACGCCTTGCTTGATCGCTGTGCGAATGTTGTAGTCAATCCCACCTTCTGCGACCAAGTCATCCAAATGCTTATCGTCTGTACAGAAGAGGAAACGATGGGCATTGCTTTCTGTCACGGCCAAACTGACCTTCTCCACATTTCGTGCAACGGAACCTTCTCGAATTTGAACGTAGAATCCACGTCGTACCCGTTCAATCGCCTCTTCCGCAGTCGTACATTCATGGTCCGTCATGATTCCTGCTGAGCGATATACATTCAATTGATCAGGATTGAGACCCGAAGCATGGCCATCCACGACTTTGCCCGCTTGTTCCGTCTGCGCAATCTTTTGAAGCATATCCTCGCTTCCTGCTTCGATCGATGGATAGTCCATGACCTCACCTAATCCATGTACACCAGGGTCTCCTAAAAACGGTGCCAAGTCTTCTGCGTATAACTTTGCACCTGCATGTTCGAATGGTGTCGCCGGCACACAGCTCGGTAACATCATGCGGACGTCAAGCGGTAGCCCTTTTGCATCCGCTAACATATATTCAATCCCAAGCGCCCCGTTCACGTTCGCAATCTCATGCGGGTCCGCAATGACCGTCGTGACCCCGAGTGGCAAGACCGCTTTCGCAAACTCATGAGGTGGGACCATCGACGACTCGATATGGACGTGCGAATCGATAAAGGACGGGGCAAGCGTCCAAGTCGGGTCATGATATTCGACCTCTCCATCGTATCCTTCCCCAATTGCCACGATATACCCGGCATCGATGGCGACGTCCGTACGAATCGTCTCACGACTGTACACGTCAATCACAGCGACGTCTTTAAAGACGACGGCCGCTTTCTTTTTCTTTGCGGCGATGTCAATCAAATGTTGTTTCTCCATCTTTTGATCTCCTTATTCAACGTATTTTAACTATCTTACCAAGAATATTCTTTTCGTTGCAATTTCTTTTTCAAGTTGTGCGACAATGATAGCATATTGATCTGAAAGGGGTTACAACGATGCAATACAAACTAGGAGAACTGACACCACACGTCGATTCGACGACTTATCTTGCACCAGGATCACATGTCATTGGCGATGTGACAATCGGGGCACACTCAGGAGTATGGTTCAACACCGTCATCCGTGGAGACGAGGGTCCGATTCGAATCGGTTCTTATGTCAATATTCAGGATGGTTCGATGATCCATCAATATGAGGGTTCACCGACCATTATCCATGACCGTGTCTCGATTGGTCATATGGCGATGATTCACGGGTGCGAGATTGAAGAGGATTGCTTGATCGGGATGCACGCTACCGTGCTCGATGGTGCAAAAATCGGGAAAGGGTCATTCGTGGCTGCGGGTGCGCTTGTGACACCGAATATGCAAGTCTCTGAAGGGGTGATGGTGATGGGCGTACCAGCAAAAGTCGTCCGTCCTCTGAACGACGAAGACCGCTTCATCATGGAGAGAACGGTTAAGAAGTATGCGAAACGTGCTGAGCAGTACCAACAGTCGTGCGTACCTGTAAGCGAAACACACAGTTTGTGAAAGCGTTTACAAGATTCATAAAATGTTAACGTTTCTCTCGAATTTTCTACACAGTTCCTTTGTATACTAATGGTGTAGCCAAGCTGACGTATGGAAAGGAGCCCACTCTATGTATCCGAACCATGATCGACTCATGTTAGATTTGTATGCCTCATCGATTAACCCAAGTTATGGCCTTCATATCGATGATTCTTTCGATGACACACTCCATGGTGCACATCGTGAGGTTTGGGAACGTATGCATTTGGATAATAGTAGAGAAGAAGATTCTAAAAATGGAGGAACGGCTGGATGATTCCAACACCTGTGATTCAAGATTGGCTCGCAACTAAATTAAAACGATAACGGATTCATATAGACGACGAGCGAAGGGTTCTCCCTTCGCTCGTTTTTCATTCGAAAATGGTCAAGTGTGCATCAATCGGCTGTCGTGCTTTCGGTGCAGGGATATCTGCTGTGTCATATTTCCCGATTTGCAGAAGACCGATAAACGTCTCCCCTTCCGCTCCAATCATTTCTTTCAAACGCGCATCGTCAAAAAGTCCGCCCGTACGCCAGACCATTCCAATCTCACGTTCACTGAACAAGAGTTGAACATTTTGAATAAATGTCGCCGTCGCGAGCAACGCGTCACGATTTCCTTTTTCCGTCTCAAATCGCTTTGCCGTCACATACATACACGTCGCTGCATTCAAGATTCGTCCTGTCACCTTTTCACGCTGTCCTTCTGACGCCTCCGAGAAGGCGGGCTCGAGCGCATCGAGTAGTACTTGTTTCCCATCCCCGTTGAACACATATACGTTCCATGGCTCGACTTTATTATGGAACGGTGCGTGGTGTGCCGATTGCAACACCTCATAGAGCACCTTCGTATCGATCGATTCTTCCTTGAACATCCGAACCGTACGTCTTTCTTCAATTAACTGTTGTGCTACTGTCTTTGTCATGACCGTCACTTCCCCTTTTTTTCTCTTCTCTATCATAATTGAAAAACGTTCTCATTTCAAAATCAAAAAAAGACTACAGATTGCTCTGTAGCCTTAAATCGATTGGCCAATGACCTCGCATGCCACCAAGTCTTCAAACGTTTGGCGACGTACGACGAGGCGATGATCCCCATCCTTGACGAACACAACGGCAGGACGAAGCATTTGGTTATAGTTGCTCGCCATCGAGAAGTTATACGCTCCCGTTGCTTTGACGAGTAGCAAATCACCCGGTATGACAGGAGGGATCAAAGAGCGGTTCGAGATGATGTCTCCCGACTCGCAACACGCTCCGACAATTTTTGCCTCGAGCGTCTTCTCTTCATTCATCCGAGTCGCTGCCACGACTTCATATTCTGCGTCATATAGCGCCGGACGAATGTTATCTGTCATCCCACCATCGACGGACACAAACGTGCGTACGCCACTCACTTCTTTGACGGTTCCCACCTCATAAAGCGTGGCGCCTGCATTGGCGACGAGCCAACGACCAGGTTCAATCCCGATTTTCGGAAGTGGCAATTCACGTGCCTCGACCTCCTCAACCAACGTCTCCATCACACGCTCCATCGTTTGTGCGAAGTCGAGACGCTCGTCTTCATCCAAGTAAGCGACACCGAAGCCACCACCAATGTTTAACACATCCGTCGTATAGCCGGTCTCTTGACGAATCGTATCCATGAAGCGCACCATCGTCTGCACCGTGTTGATGAAGAGGGTCGGATCTTGAATTTGAGAACCGACGTGACAGTGAATGCCCTTCAACTGTAAATGTTCCGCTTCCAACGTCGCACGAACAGCATCCAAATACGTATCGTCATGCGTCGGAAAACCGAATTTTGTATCAACCCCACCCGTTTGAATCGCCGCATGGGCACCTCCAACGACTTGAGGCACGATGCGGAGAAGAACATCGACTTCACGATTATATTCAGCCGCAAGTCCTGACAAGAGGCTGATTTCACGCATGTTGTCGATGGTAAAGTGTGTGATCCCCTGTTCGAGTGCGAACGTGATATCCAAGATCGTTTTGTTCGATCCGTGAACGTGAATGCGCTCTGCCGGTACACCGGCATGCAGTGCCACGTACATCTCACCCCTTGAGACGACGTCGACACTTAAACCTGCCGCCATTACTTTTTCATACACGGCCGCAATCGATAACGCTTTTGACGCGTATAACGCATACGTGTTCGGATACTTGTCTAGGAACGCATCCTGGACAATCCCGAGGCGACGCTCTAGTTCTGGCTCACTCATGATGTATAAAGGTGTCCCGTACGTCGCTTGAAGTTCACGGACGGACACACCTTCGATCAAACATTCTGATTGATTGGTGGTGTACATACAATTCCTCCTTCAAAGCGATGGGGGACACGCCATGAACGAGCACAGAGCTGTTCTGAATTGTTGGCGTAACCAACACGTGTCACGTCATCGATTTTCGTTTCTACCCCATACAGTGTGACCCGATCGCCGATTTGTACGTCGTCGTCCACTTTGATGAAGCTATGACTCATAAAGATATTGCTGACGAACGGATAGGCTTTCCCTTCAATATGAACAGGCAAGTGACGTCTCGCCCGCATTAACCCATCTCCGTATCCGACAGGAAGAACGGCGATGCGTTCCTTCGTTTCGGCCGTGTATCCCGTCCCATATCCGACGTGAGCGCCTGCTTCAATGTCATGGACCGCGACCACTTCCGTCTCCCAATAGAAAGCGGGAACCAACCATTCAACGGGTTCGACCGATGAATAGCCATATAAGAAAATTCCGACACGCACATGTGTGCAATGATGCAAGCGCGCGTCATCTTGAAGCGTGGCTGCACTATTTGCCGCATGGATCAATTCAAACGTATGACGTTCCATCAAACGCGTCGACCAGTCGGCAAAACGTTCGACTTGCACGCTATGCTCGACTTCCGCGTTATCTGCATCCGCGAGCGGGAAGTGCGTACATAATCCGACGAGGTCCAGTCCTTCATTTTGACAGAAGGCGACGATTTGTAGCGCTTCTTCAAACGTTTTGGCACCGAATCGGTTCATCCCGACATCTAGTTTCAAGTGTAGGCGAACTCCATCGAGATGCTCTCGCTGTGAGACGAGCCATTCATATGACCCGATGGCGACATCAAAGTCATGGGCATGCACGTGTTGCCACGTATAGACCGGATTCATGACGAGGACACGAGCCGCTTCTGCATGCGTTCGAACTTCGATCGCTTCTTCGATTGTTGTCACCATGAAGTGACGGACCCCTTCATCATACAAAGTCGTCACAACTGGCTCCATCCCTAGGTTATAGGCGTTGTTTTTCACGACTGCAAACACGGGGCGCCCAAGCGCTTCAATCCGACGTTTGTTCTCGCGAATCGCATTCAAGTCAATTGTGACTCCCATCGTTCAAAACTCCTTTACTCTTTAACTGCTGATTTTACAAACGTGACCCAATCACGGTGTTCCGGAAGTTGTCCTGTCACGGCTTCACGATAGCGTGTCAACATTTCTGTCGCGACCGACTGGATGCCGCCACCGATTGAGATATGGTCGACCTCGATGACACTCGTCACCTCGGCTGCCGTTCCCGTCAAGAAGATCTCATCGGCTACATATAGCTCATCACGCCCGATGTGACGTTCTACGACTTCGTAACCTGCTTCACGCGCAAGTTGCATAATCGTCTGACGCGTGATGCCATCGAGTACGGAGCAATCGAGCGACGGTGTCGTGATTGTCTTCCCTTTGACGAGGAAGATGTTCGCGACGCTCGCCTCACTGACGTTTCCGTTCATATCGAGGGCGATCGCTTCATCAAATCCGTCACGAAGCGCTTCACCTTTTAGTAACTGAGAGTTCATATAGTTCGATGCCGCTTTCGCTTGCATCGGCATCATCGTAGAAGATACGCGGCGATACGAGGCCACTTTCGCTCGAATCCCGACTGTTTTGCTGAAATATTCGCCGAGCGGCCAACACGAGATGGCAACATGTACCTTCGTCTCTGCTGTCGGCATAAGTGCTTGCCAAGGTGTCCCGAGGAAGACGAACGGGCGGATATAACATGCTTCAAACCCATTTCGTTCAATCAATTCCATCGTTGCTTGTTCGAGTTCGTCTACCGTGTAAGGTAGCGTGACGTGGTAGTATGCACACGAGCGAACGAGTCGCTCCAAGTGTTCACGTAAGCGGAAGATGGCTGGGCCTTCTTCCGTGTGATACGCGCGAATCCCTTCAAAGAACCCGCTTCCGTAGTGAATCGCGTGTGTCATGATACTCGTGTTTGCGTCAGTCGGCTCAATCCAAGCCCCGTCTTTCCACATCCATTGTCCATACTGTTCCATAATGCAACTCTCCCATTCCTCATTGTTTATATTTTCTGTCTATTATACGTTAGAGAGAGCGTAAGTCATCAACAAGTTGCGTTTTTTCAGAAGTTTTTTCATCTTTTTGCTTGATGACGCGTGCCGGTGTACCCGCGACGACCACACCTGGAGGCACATCTTGCGTGACGACACTTCCAGCTGCGACTACCGCATTTTCCCCGACGCGAACCCCTTCCAAGATGACAGCGTTCGCTCCGATCATGACACCATCTTCAATGATGACTGGATCTTTTGAAGGTGGCTCAAGGACACCGGCAACCACGGCACCTGCTCCGAGGTGAACGTTTTTCCCGAGCGTTCCGCGTGCTCCGATGACGGCGTTCATGTCGACCATCGAACCGTCTCCGATGACTGCCCCGATGTTGACGACAGCCCCCATCATGACGACAGCATTGTTTCCGATTTGAACGTGGTCACGGATGAACGAACCTGGTTCGATGCGTGCATTGAGTTGTGTCGTATCGAGCATCGGAACGGCACTGTTGCGACGATCATATTCAAGGTGTGAATCGGTAATGACAGACGCGTTCGCTTCTAAGAAAGCGGCTGCGCGCTCCGCCGTCGTCAAGAACAGTTTCGACTCGTCTGTACCGAATGCTTTCGCTTCTTCGATTTCAAGACCTGCCAATTGGCCATTGACGTAAAGTTTTACCGGTGTTTCCTTTTTAGCATCTTTAATATATTGTGCGATTTCATAAGCGTTTGTGAGTAACATGAGTAGCCTCCTCGTATAAGTTCGATAGATTATAAAGTCCTGCGGGGCGATCGATGATCGTTGCTGCTGCAGCAAGTGCCCCGTTTGCAAACACGCGTTTGGATAACGCGGTATGTTTCAATTCAATCATTTCATCATCTCCAGCGAAAAGCACCGTATGCTCCCCGAAGATTGTGCCCCCACGAATCGAGTGCATCCCTAACTCTTCGGCGCCACGCGCTTCCCGGCGTGATGTTCGTTCGTAAATCGGTGTCACCTCTCGCTTCGCTTCGATGGCGCGGGCCAACAGCTCCGCAGTGCCACTTGGTGCGTCTACTTTCTTTCGGTGGTGCGCCTCGATGACCTCGATATCATAGCCGAGCGTGAGCGGAACGAGTTGATCGAGTAACTGCTTCAACAGAGCAATCCCATACGATGTGTTATACGACTGAAAAATCGGGATGTCTGATGATGCTTCTTCAATCGTTGCAAGTTCCTCAGGTGTGAATCCTGTCGTCGCGATGACGAGCGGAATGTTGCGTGACCGTCCGAATGCAAGCAAGTCAGGAAGTAATGCCGGATTTGAAAAATCAATGACGACGTCGATATGAGCATCTACCTCGTCTAATGATGCCAGATGCTCGTCACTTCCCGGTGATACGATTGCCGAGACGTTCACGCCTTGCGCGTTGGCGACTTCTTCGACGATTCGTCCCATCGCACCAAACCCGTGGATGAGTACATTCATTGTCTCACCTCGTTAAACTGCTCCATCGCCGATAACAATTTCGCTTCGGCCGTCGCGCTCATCGGGACGAGCGGAAGGCGTGGCGCACCAAACTCAAACCCTCTTGCTTGAAGTGCAGCCTTCACAGGAATCGGATTCACTTCTGCGAAAAGTTCGTCGATGACGGGGAGGAGGCGTAATTGCCATGTGCGCGCCGTCTGAAGATCACCTGCTAAAAGTGCTTCTGCCAAGGCGACGGTCGCACCCGGGTAAACGTTTGATAACACTGAAACGACCCCTTGAGCGCCCCAAGCCATATATGGCAAGATCTGATCGTCATTTCCGCAATAAACGGTGAATCCTTCCGGAAGGTGAGCCATCATCTGTGCCATGACCGAGATATCTCCACTCGCTTCTTTTAAGGCCGTGATGCGCGGATGTTCTGCGAGCTCACCGACCGTTTCAGGCGCCAACGCGACGCCAGTCCGTGACGGGACGTTGTAGAGCATGAGCGGAATCGGTGACGCATCCGCAATCGCTGTAAAGTGAGCGAGGAGTCCTGCTTGTGTCGACTTGTTATAGTACGGGGTGACGACCATCGCCATTTCCGCTCCAAGTTCTGCGGCGCGCTTCGTTTTCTCGATACTGACAGCCGTGTTGTTCGATCCCGTTCCCGCGATGATGACCGCTCGACCGTTAGCGACCTCTACTGCTCGAACGAGCAAAGTCTCGAATTCCTCATTCGTCAGTGTCATCCCTTCACCGGTCGTTCCGCCGATGACGAGTCCACTGACTCCCTCTTGAATTTGGTCTTCAATCAACGCCGTCCATGCCTCTATGTTTAACTGCCCATCTTCTTGAAACGGTGTCGCTAGTGCTGTTGCAACTCCTGTGAACATGTCATCTCCTCCTTATTTTGTCGCTGTTTGACTGATCATGCATTGTGCGATTTGTACCGCATTTGCCGCTGCCCCTTTTCGAACATTATCCGCGACGCACCACAAATGGAATGTATTCGGCTGTGAGTCATCCCGGCGGATCCGACCGACATACACCTCATCGGTTCCGTTTGCATCGAGTGGTGTCGGATATGAAAGTTCGGCTGGGTTGTCCATGACCACGACGCCTGGCGCATCTGCGAGTACAGCTTTGACTTCTGCGACTGTCGCATCCCGTTCAAGCGTCACCGTGATGGATACCGCATGACTGTTTCTTACTGGCACTCGGACACAAGTGGCTGTTACGCCAAGGTTCGGCGCGTTCAAAATTTTACGCGTCTCTTCAATCATTTTTTGTTCTTCCTTCGTGTAACCATTTTCTAAAAACACGTCGATGTGCGGCAACACGTTATCATAAATCGGATACGGATAATTCGTCGGATCCTCACCGCGAGCACCGCGTTCGAGGTCATCAATCCCTTTTTGACCCGAACCGGATACGGCTTGATAAGACGTATAGGCGACTCGCGTCAATCCATATACTTCCGATAGCGGCGCGAGCGCGACGACTGATTGAATCGTTGAACAGTTCGGGTTCGCAATGAGTGTCTTCTTCGGGCTGAGTTCGACTCGATTCACTTCCGGTACGATGAGCGGAATTCCTTCTTGCATTCGGAATGCGCTTGAGTTGTCGATGACGATGACCCCTTGTTCACTTAAGCGTGGCGCATACTGTTCGCTGATACTTCCACCGGCAGAGAACAGGGCGATATCGATTGGATCGGCATAGATTGAATCGTTCAATTCACGAATCACGACCGATTGTCCGTTCACCTCGACCGTCTTCCCAGCCGAACGGGCTGAAGCGTATAGTCTCAGTTCACTGATTGGAAATTCGTATTCGGTTAGGACCTCAATCATTTTTTGTCCGACGGCGCCCGTTGCGCCGACGACAGCTACGTTATACATCGTGCTACCCCCTTATAAGTTAAAGCGAGCCGCAATGGCTGCGACTGCCGCTTCCACGTCTTGTTCTTGAATCGTGTAGGAAATGCTAATCTCAGATGTCGTGACTTGATAGAACGGAATCCCCATCTCGCGGAATGTCGCGAAGAGTTCTGATGCGACGCCTGTCGCGTCTCGCATACCGATTCCGACGACCGAAATTTTTGCGTGTTCCGTATGGCGATCGATTTTGATTTGTGGCAAGGTCGCTGTTAATTCTGCGAGTGCCTCTTCTAAGAACGCCTCTTCGTCGAGTGGACATGTGAACGAAAGGAACACTTCGCCATCAAATGCCGTCTGTGAAATCATATCGATATTGACGTGACGTTCAGACAATCGCTCAAAGATGTCCGCGACTCCGGCTGCCGTGTGCGGGATGTGTTTAATTGAGACACTGAGTACGTTTTTGACGACACTCACACTCGTGACTGCTTTCTGTTCCATTGCTTGCGTCGTATCCATAATCCATGTTCCTCCTTCGCTCGAGAGCGTCTTTCCAACAAAAATATTCACGTCATACTTTTTCGCGAGCTCGACGCTTCGCATTTCCATGACTTTAGAGCCGAGTGCACTCATCTCCATCATTTCATCATAAGAGACGGTGTCGAGGCGCTTCGCCGTCGGATGAATCCGCGGGTCCGTCGTATACACCCCAGCCACATCCGTATAAATTTCACAACGTTGACTGAGGACGGCCGCAAGTGCGACTGCTGTCGTATCCGAACCGCCACGCCCGAGTGTCGTAACGTCTCCCGCTTCATTCACACCTTGGAAACCAGCGACAATCAAGACGTCATATTGACGCAACTTCTCATGCAATACTTCTTTACGAATCGCTTTGATTTTGCTCTTCGTATGGATGCCCATCGTATCAATCCCGGCTTGTTGTCCGGTGAGTGAAATGGCAGGTACCCCTCGCGAGTTCAAGGCGATACTGAGTAGACTGATCGTCTGTTCTTCCCCGACGGCGAGTAGCCGATCGAGTTCACGAATCATCGGGCGCTCCGTGATTTGTTTAGCGAGCGACAGGAGCGAGTCCGTCGTCTTGCCCATTGCTGATACGACGACGACCAATTTTTCACCGGTCGCCACACGTGTTTGTAAATAGTCTGAAATGGCTTGTATTTGTTCGATTGTGGCAACAGAGCTGCCTCCAAATTTCAGTACGGTTGTCATCAAGTTCCCCACTTTCAAGATGTCCACCAACAGAAAAAGCGGCAGACCGGTAGGAAGCACTCTCCCTACGGCCTGCCGCTTGTACGCGCAGTTGAAAAACGATTAAAGAATCGTTCCGTAGATAGCGCTCCATGGTAGTTGACCATGGCAGTGTAGGCGTTATTCACGACTACCCCAGCCTTCGTTCACACGCACGTGAACGTCGACTTCGGCGAATTTCCCCTTTCGGCTCGGTCCGGAGTGCGTCCGTTTCAACCAAGCTTACTCATGTCATTCGCAACCTCTATCTGTCAGTTGTTAGTATTAGTTATAACAAAACGAAATCTTCTTGCCAACCTTTTTTTAGAAAAATGGGATATTTCAAAAAAAGAGTTACCACGTTTTCCGCATCATACGGTGTGGGATATTGGCATCTAAAAATTCATCTCCGAACGCCTCGTACCCGAGTTTTTCATAGAACGGAAGCGCCGTTAACTGTGCACCTAGGCGCAGTTCACTTAATCCTTGCTGTTTTGCGACACGTTCGACTTCGTCCATGATTTCTTTTCCATATCCATGACCTCGGGCCGTCTGAATCGTCGCCACCCGCTCCACTTTCCCGACAGTCGAGTCTACCGGGCGAAGACGTGCTGTCGTCACCGGTTGCGCATCAAGGAGACCGACCACGTGCGTACAAACATCATCTAAATCATCGTATTCGAGACTCGCATCGATTCCTTGTTCCTGAACGAATACGATTTCCCGTACTTGCTTGGCCTGCTCGATTAACTCAGCTTCTTTTCCCGATTGAATCGTCAACATGGTAAGACCCCCTCTTGTAATCGTCTCACGATTTCTTCCATCCCTCGTTCAAGTTCCGTGACCGAAGTGAATCGTGCTTGTGCCTGCTTATGATTCCCACCACCGCGACCAATCTTCATCTCTTGAAGCGTTGCTCGGAGGAATGTTCCGACCGCGATATCATGAGTCCCATCATGCATGACAAATAATTTTTGCGTACTATAGTTGGCTCCGACAGCGATTCGTCCGGTCGCTGCGATTCGTTCAATAATTGCGGTCGTCAATGTTTCCGCTTCGGTCCGTCCCACGTGTAACGCCACATAATTGTCCTCTTGTAAGACTGCCTCCACTTTCGCTTTCGCAATCCGTTCTTCGAGCGTCTTGATTTCTTTTTCACGTTCAAGACGAATCGTGTGTTCTTCAATCACACGCGCCGCCACCGATTCATTCGTCGTCGAGAACGTGTGGTGGATTGTCCGTAACGCTTCTCGTGCTCGTTGTGTCGCTTTCAACGCCCGATTCCCGGCCACATACGTCAAACGGATGTTTCCTCTCACTTTTTTGAGCGTCGTCACGTGAATCGTACCAAGTTGCCCTGTTGTTTCCACGTGTGTCCCACCGCAAGCGTTATAATCAAGCCCTTCGATTTCGACGATTCGAATCATCCCTGTTCGATCGGTCGCTTTCCGTAAGCGAGTCCGGTCCACTTTTTCTTCTGCGATTTCATACACATGAATCGGATAATTCTCAAAGATGAGTTGCTGCATCTCTTGCTCAAGTGCTTCAACTTGAGCCCAGTCCATCCCTGCCGTCTCAATCTCAATGGACGAATCTTTTTCCCCAATTCCAAAACTGAGCGTACGAATGCCATGACGATCTTCTAAAATCGCCGTTAACAAGTGTTGGGCAGTATGCTGGATGGAATGATCTCGTCTCACATGTTCATTGATTCGAGCCACTACTGGTGTTCCGGTAGGTAATGCTGCTGACAAAAGATGCCACACTTCACCTTCCTTGAGTTGCACGTCTAATACGTCGTGCGAATCAATCCATCCCCGGTCTGCCGGTTGCCCCCCACCTTCCGCATAAAAAGGACTATGCTCGAGTGTATGCCAATGACCTTTTCCATCCTCACTTACTGAGGTCACGATTGTATTGACTGTATGTTGATTCATCTTGTCCTCCACCTTCTCTCTATAAATCTGTTCAGACAACTAGTCTAATTTCGTCTATAATGAAACATACATCTTCTCAGTCAGGAGCGAAATGATATGTTAGAAATCGATAAACAATCTCCGTTACCTATTTATTATCAAATTGAAGCGTACTTAAAGCAACAAATTGATGACGGATTGTTAAAGCCAGGAGACACGCTACCTTCAGAACGTGAATTCTCCGAACAGTTTCATGTCAGTCGCATGACGATTCGTCAAGCGATCATGAACCTCGTCAACGCCGGTTATTTGAGCCGTCAAAAAGGACGAGGTACATTCGTCGCGAGCCAAAAGATTGCGATGACGTTGTCCGGACTGACGAGTTTTTCTGAAGAAATCAAACATCGTGGCATGCGACCACTCAGTCGTCTTTTGTCCTATGAGGTCATCCCGGCAACGGATCGAATCGCCCAACAACTGAGCATCCCGAATCAAACACCGGTATACGAAATGAAGCGGCTCCGACTCGCAGACGACCATCCGCTCGCGCTCGAGACCGCCTACATTCCTGTCCGTTTATTGCCTGACCTGACGAAAGAAGACGCGACCGGTTCCATTTATGCATACGCCGAACAGCACGGTTTACGTTTGAAAAATGCAACACAGACACTCGAAGCCCGCAGCGCCGGTCCCGAAGAAGCGAAACTGCTGACCATCTCTCCAAACGCACCGGTATTGCTGATCGATCAACGTACCTATCTCGAGAACGGAGACATGTTTGAATATAGTCGCTCGCTCTTTCGTGGAGACTCCTATTCGTTAACCGTTGCGATGGATCGCATATAACGCACGAAACAGAAATACGATTATCTACCTTCTTTTCGACTCATATTGGAACTAAGCAATCTTATTCTACGTATATAGATGTCAAGGGGGGAGGACATTGCCTAAGGTAATCGATATCATGAAATATCGAAAACTCGCATTACTTTGTTTATTTATCTCAATCCCAATTAGTATGATCAATATCCTTATAGGCTCGACATGGTTGGCGATTTTAGGAGCATCTTTATTTGTAATTTTCCTCGCCATATCCCTCACTTTATGGAAATGTCCACAGTGTAAAAGACGACTCCCATTACGATTTGACCATGACACTGATGTGGAGGATGTAGATCGCTGTCCTTACTGTTAGACCAAATTTTTGAGTGGGAACATCATTGACTAAATCAATTTTCAAGCAATCCCACACAAAAAAGCAATCTGACCTAAAATGCATTGCCACATAAAAAACGCTCAGAAAATGAATTCTGAGCGTTTTGCATTTTTCGTAAGTCAAACTTTATTGCGCTTCGTACGTTACCCCACTCGGGTCTAACGTGTAAGACTCTAATTCCGTATCCGTCATCGGCTCCACAGGATTGCCTGCATCCGCTTGTTGCACACGGTAGCGTACTTCTTCAAGAAGCGGTTCATTCAAGAAATAGTAGAAATGGCCGTCATCTGCACGAGCACCTTCACCTGTCAATTGATATTGCACCGTATTGTGTAGCGCGCCGACATCTTCAATCAAACGCATATAGTCATTCGGTCCAAGCGTCGTCTGCATGTTATCGCCCACGGCTTTCAAGACCTTATCATAGTTATTGATGAGTGACGTACCAAGTGATTGCTCGAGCACGGCATTGATGACTTCCATCTGGCGTTGTCCACGCCCGATGTCTCCACGTGGGTCGTCATATCGGTTACGGACATAGGCGAGTGCCTCTTCACCAGAAAGTTTCTGAAGTCCCTCTTCGATTTGTACGGTCTCACGTGAGGCGTCATAGCTGTTTTGTTGTGATGAGAATGGAACGTCGATTTCAACACCACCGACTGCATCGATGAAATCCACAAATCCTTGGAAGTTGAGCGAGACGACATGGTCGATTTCAACACCGACCAAGTCCTCAATCGTGTTTGTTGCCATACGCATCCCGTTGTTCGGGTTCGATTCATCCATCGAACCGAAGTAGTAGGCATGTGTGATCTTATCTTGATCAAGACCCGTCTTTCCATAAGGGATATTGTATCCTGTGTAATCGATATTGACGTACGAGTCACGCGGGATACTGAGCATCGTCGTCTGCTTTTCTTTCTTGTTCAAAATGACGACGATCATGACATCCGAGCGTCCATACTCTCCACGTGCTTTCTTTTGTGGAGAAAGGTCTGTACCTAAAATCAAAAATGACTCCGTATCTTCTTTGTCAAAGCGAGTCGGTTCAACCGTCGGGTCGTCCTCTAGCGTGACTTGAGTGCCGGACAACATGTTGTGGGCTTTATAAAATGCGGTACCGTAAATGCTAGACCCAGCAATAATCGCAATCAGCACAAGGGCACTAAAGACTTTATAAAACGCAGACGGACCTTTGCGCTGTCTACGAGTATGTGTTCTAGAATTCATAATGGTCTCCTTCGAGTCAAAGTAATAAGCTTCACTCATTATAGAGGAAAGTGTGAAATTTGTCGAAAACGTTTTGATGACAAATTCATTTCTTTACATTTTCCCATAGTTGAAAACAGAAAAACCCACGGAGATGTCTCCGCAGGTTGATTAAGCCCGAATAGTGAAGAATCGAGTTGCTGCTTCTTGTCCTCGTGCTTGAAGGGCATCCGCACAGCGCGATGCGGCCGCTTCATCGAGTACGACCGTCACACCTGGATGCGCTTGAAGGATCGTCGCTGGCCAGTCGACCGTCGGTACGCTTTCAATCATATGTTGTACGGCCTCTGCCTTTCGCTCGCCCGTCGCCACAAGAACGATCTCACGCGCATTCATGATTGTATCGAGTCCCATCGTGATCGCATGCGTCGGCACGTCTTCCAACCGGTCAAAAAAGCGACGGTTTGCCTCTCGTGTGGATTCGGTGAGTTCCGTCACATGTGTCTTCGCATCAAGCGCCGTGCCCGGCTCATTAAATGCGATGTGACCATTTTCCCCGATACCGAGAAGTTGTAAGTCAACACCAAGCTTTCGGACGAGACTTTCGTAACGAGCCGCCTCCGCCTCAGGGTCTGGTGCATCACCTTGAGGAAGATGGCTTTGTTTGAACGGCACTTCGTCAAACAAACGATCTTTCATAAAGCGGTTGTAGCTTTGTGGATGCTCTGGTGATAGACCGATGTATTCATCTAAATTGACGCTCGTCACATGGCTACAATCGAGCGCGTCTTGTTTAAACATTTGATACATCCCGACCGGCGTGCTGCCTGTCGCGAGACCGAGTACGAAGTCATGTTTCCCTGAAATCCGTTCTTTAATGAGCGAATAGGCGATACGTTCCGCGTCATTCGCTGTCTTTGCGACTAATACGTTCATCGTTGTTCCTCCCGTTCATATGCAATGTTTCCTTTGACGATTGTCATTTGAACATGTGCTGTGTCATCCCAAACGACAAGGTCCGCATCAAACCCCGATTTGATATCTCCTTTTGTCGTCAATCCGAATTCTTTTGCCGCATTCGTCGAAGTCATTTTGACCGCTTCTCCCACCGTACATCCCGTATACGCTTGAATATTTCGGAATGCCGCATCCATCGTCAAGACACTCCCGGCGAGATTTCCTGCTTCAAGACGGGCAGCGCCTCCTTCTACGATGACGGGTTGTCCCCCAAGTTCATACTGTCCGTCAGGCAGCCCCTTCGCCCGCATCGCATCCGTGATGACGACGAGTTCATCCGCTCCTTTTAAGCGGTAAGCAAAATCGACCATCTCCGGACGACTGTGAATCCCGTCTGGAATGATTTCGGCCATGACCCCTTTCTCTAAGAGACAATATCCGACCGTTCCCGGTTCCCGATGATGCAAGCCACGCATTTGGTTATATAGGTGTGTTCCATGTTTGACGCCCGCCTGCTTGTTCTCTTCAAACGTCGCACTCGTGTGTCCCGCTGAACCGATCGCACCCGATTCACGAAGGGCTGCTTCAAATGCTCGGGCTCCCGGTCGTTCCGGTGCATACGTGACGAGTCGGATATGACCCCCGGCAAGCTCTTGCCACTTTCGGAATTGTTCCGCATCCGGGTCAGTGATATGTTCTGCTGGTTGTGCACCCGCCATCTCTACATTGACGAACGGCCCTTCCAAATGAATCCCGACGATGGTCGTGTCCTCTGATTCAATGACGTTCCGAACTGCTGTCAACGCACGTTCAATCGCTTCTTTCGACTGGGTGATCGTGGTCGCAAAGAATGACGTGACGCCCTCTTGAAGCATGTCTTCACTTAATTGACGAAGCCGTGACTCGTCCGCGTCCATCGTGTCGACTTCATATCCCCCGTGTATATGGACATCGATAAGGCCAGGCGTGACGAGCGCACCCGAGACATCGATCACGCTCTTATCTCGTTGCTTAAACTGTTCCATCGATCCGATTTCTTCAATCGATTGGTCACTCCATCTGATGTACCCACGCTCCCACGTTTGTTCCGCTGACACGATATGAGCATTGATCAATGTCCCCATCGCTTCACCACTCCTTCTTTTGTTTTCTTCCATGTTATCATATCGAATAAAAGTATAGTTGTATAGACCAATTTTAGATAAATAAAAGATTGTTCACACTTGTGAACAACCTTTGGGTTATGACGTCGATTGAAGCGTCCCGAAGCGACGGACAATCCACACTAGTCGAAGGAATAATAAGACCGCTCCGGCAGCCAGTCCGGCAATCAATCCAATCCAGTAGCCATCCGGTCCAAATCCAGCATGCTCCGCCAACACATAACCGAGCGGTAAGCCGATGACCCAATAGGCGACGAGAGAGAGAACTAACGTAATGTTGACGTCTTTAAAGCCTCGTAAAATCCCTTGAATCGGTGCGGCGACAGCATCTGATAACTGGAAGAACACGGCAAAAATCATGAAGTGTGCCGCAAGGTCCACGACTGTCGCATCATTCGTATAAATGGCTGCGACGCGTTCGTTTTGCCAAAACAAGAAAGCACCCGAGAAGATGGAGACACCTAGACAAAGCGAAATTCCGATCTTCGCATATCGAACGGCGTCCTGTAGTCGTTTCGCACCAAGTTCATACCCGACGACAATCGTCAACGCGCTCGATGCCGACAACGGGAGCATGTACACAAACGACGCAAAGTTAATGGCCGCTTGGTGTGCCGCGACGATTTGGTCACCGTATGAGCTGAGCAGTAGCGTGACTGCAGCAAAGATGCTGACCTCAGCGAAGATTGCTAGCCCGATTGGTGTCCCGAGTTGTAACAACTCTTTTTGTCTGAGCCAGACGATTCGCTCCGATGTCCGTAAGAACTTGTACTCGCGGAACGGCTTTCCGTTTCGGACGAAAAAGAATGCCATGAAAAAGAGCAACCAATAAGTGATGCTCGAGGCGATTCCTGCTCCGACGCCACCGTACGCCGGAATCCCGAGTTTTCCAAAGATGAAGATGTAATTTAATCCGACATTAATGGGTAACCCTAATAGTATGAGGATCATCGAGACCCTCGTCTTGCCAAGCGCATCCATGAGCGTGCGAAGCACGTTGAACAAGAACATCGGCAAGACACCGAAACCAAGCGCAAGTAAGTATTGGGTCGCGATTCGCTTCCCCTCCGTACTAAGCCCCATCCCTTCGATTGCGAGTGGCACGAGGAAAGACCCTAATGTCAGCGTGATTACACTGAGCATGATGGCTAAGTAGATGCCTTGAAATAACGTGCGTTGAATTTGTTGACGGTCCCGTGCGCCGAGCGCTTGCGACACGATTGGGGCAACTGCCAGCAAGATTCCGCTAAGCCCGGTGTAAACGGGCATCCAAAGACTCGAACCGACACCGACACCGGCTAAATCGACGGCGCCTGCGCGTCCGGACATGACGGTATCAAAAAAGCTAATCAAATAAAAAGACACTTGCGTGACTAGGATTGGAAAGAAAATCGTAAAGAACAGTTTTATTTTTTCGTTTAATGAATGTGTTTGGTACATGGACAACCCTCATCTCTTTTTCAGAAAGGAAACAATATCATGAATCAACGGCATGCAGAAAAACTTAAATTTGAGCTGTTAGAAACGTGGAATACATTCAACCACTACGTGACCGAGGCCCTCTCGTTCAACAATTCCGAGGACATTCATCGCGCCCGCGTTCATTTACGAAAGCTGATCACGTTCATGCAGATCTTTGAGACAAAGCCGGCGACGTTCCGGCAACTCAAACAATTGATGGAAGCACTCGGTCATGTACGTGACCTCGATGTCCTCATCGAACAGTTTGATGTAAAAACTGAGCTTGATGAAGCATTTCTACAAACAATGGAAAAGCAACGGGCCATCGAACGAACCATTCTCTCGACACGAGTCAGTGAAAAGATGACCCCCTCACTCGACCAACAAATTCGTCGTTTCATCGGCGGACCGTTGTTTCGTGCGTTTAAAAAAACGAACGCCTCTCCGATGTTAGAAAAGGCGAAAAGCGAACGCAAACAACGAATTCGCATCTATCATGAACAATCGAGTGGAAAAGAACAAATCGAAGCGCTTCATAAGGTTCGCTTAGCCGTGAAACGTGAGCGATACTTGCATGAATATTTGTTAAACTACGAGTCGGACGCGTCAATCGACACCGTCCGTACGTTAAAAAAGATGCAAACCGAACTCGGTGAGATGAATGACCATGATCAACTGTTGAAGCGTTGGCTGGCCTTCACCCCTCCTACCGACCTGCAATCCCCATATGACAAAAAAGTTGAAGTCTTACAGCAGGAACTTGATGAATCCGTGGAGCACCTATCAATTTAACGCGATGTATACCGTTCAATCAATAGTTCAAGCAACTTCATCCCCGCGATCGAATTCCCTTTTGAATCAAGCGCCGGACCGAAGATGCCAAACCCGACGTTATTCAAATCCAGTTCGTGGTTCCCGACTGCTAAAATCGCACCCGACACCCCACTCTTTCCGGGAAGACCGACACGGACGGCGAACTCGCCTGATGCATCGTACATGCCACATGTCGTCATGATGGCTTTGACGATCCGGACGACACGACGGGGAATTAATTCTTCACCTGTCTCCGGGTCTTCCCCGTTCCCTGCGAAGACACGCCCGATTCGTGCTAAGTCAAAACAATCGATTTCAATGGCACATTGTTTCGTATATACGTCGATAATCTCATCGACGTCTCCTTCTACAATTCCATGATGGCGCATGAAATAGAGGAGTGCGCGATTCAAGTCGGTCGTCTCGTATTCAGAGCGAGCGACTTTTTCATCGTACGTAATCTCCTCTACGGGTCGATTCAACAAGGTCGCTAAAAATTGGCGGAACTGATAAATCTTTAAGTCAGCCGTCTCCCCTAAAATCATACTCGTCACCGCTAACGCCCCTGCATTGATCATCGGATTCAGCGGTTTTGACGGGACCGTCTCCTCGAGTTTCGCGATCGAGTTGAACGCATCACCCGTCGGTTCCATCCCTACTTTTGAAAACACATAGTCTTCCCCAAATTCCATCAGTACATAACAAAGCGTCAGCGCCTTCGATACACTTTGAATCGTAAACTTGTGATGAACGTCCCCAGCGTGAATATACGTACCGTCCGGCAAACAAATCGCCACCCCGAGTAAATCGTTTTTCACATGCGCCAGTTCTGGGATGTAGTCCGCCACTTTCCCCTGAGCCGTATACGGACGACACTCATCAATCAAGTGGTTCAACTGTTGTTCGAGTACATTCATTCGATCACCTCATGTTCCATCAAATTTCAACCGGGTCATCTTATCATATTACCCGTCTGGCGGTCCATCATCTTTATACCAGTCCTCATCCGCCCAAATCATCGGTGGACTTTCTTCGTCCCCGACCAACTTTTCCCCATGCCGATTCATCGTCACAATAAAACCAACCACACCTGACACGATGACCGTCGCGACAATGATGAAAGCCATCATTTCATCGTCCCCTTTCGAATTCGTGACAAATTTGTCTAGAACTCCGTGACACTTATCCTATGTCTGCGTCTATATTCTCGGTACCGTTAATATGACAAGAACTTTATTATAGAAATGGGTGAATCGATTGAATCAGATCGCAATTATCGGAGGTGGCATCGCCGGGCTGGCCGCGGCACATTATGCCAAAGAAGCCGGCGCACACGTCACACTGTTCGAGGCACAAGACCGTCTCGGTGGAAAAATCAAAACCATCTATCGAGATGGATTTACGTTAGAGACCGGGCCGGACGGTTATATGGCGCGTAAGCCAACCTTGACGTCTCTCATTACCGACCTTGGCCTTGAAGATCAACTCGTCCGCTCTAAAACTGGGACCTCTTACATTTATGTCCGTCAACAACTGAGACAGATGCCCGCCGGATCGGTCATGGGTATTCCGACCAAGTTTTGGCCGATGGTAAAAACGGATCTCTTTACGTGGAGAGGGAAATTTCGTGCCGGACTCGACCTTGTCATTCCGCGTGTATATGAAGGAGAGGACATCTCGCTCGACCGCTTCTTTCGGACGAGACTCGGATCAGAAGTCGTCGACACGATGATTGAGCCCCTTCTGTCCGGGATTTATAACGGGACGCTCGACGATATGAGCATCGAGTCTACTTTCCCTCAGTTTATCACGATTGAACAAAAAACTCGCAGTCTGATTCTCGGGATGAAAGCACTCACACCGCCTTCTCAGGCTGGGGTGAAGCCGTCAGAGACCGGAAAGTTTTTATCCATCGACCAAGGACTCGGTGCACTCGTCGAAGCGCTCCGCCCTTCCATTGACCGGCTCGTACTGAAGACAATCGTCAAGTCCGTAAGACCGCATGAAATCACATTGGCGGATGGAACGGTCGAGCAGTTCGACGGGATCATTCTTGCGACTTCCCCAAACATGCTCGGGCCGCTGCTCGGTTTTCCGGAAGCCGAGCGTTTGTCGACTCGTAAGCGAACGTCCTCCATGACCGTTCTTGCCGCATTCGACGAATCAGAGGTCGAGGCGCTAGACGGGACAGGTTACGTCATCGCCAAGTCGGAAGGCAACGCCTTGACCGCTTGCAGTTGGATGCATAAGAAGTGGCCACATATGGCACCTGAAGGGAAAGCGTTGATTCGGATGTACATCGGTTCTGATTATGTCTCGTCCTTGTTGCACGAAGAGGATGATACGATCGCGACATTCGCTTTGCACGAGCTCCGTCGCATTCAAAAAGTCGGGACACCACTCTTCACGAAAGTCGAACGCCATGTTCAGACGATGCCCCAATATGAGGTTGGACATAAACAAGATGTCCACACCTTTGAAGAAGTGCTCGCGAAGTGGGACGGAGTCGAGGCGTGTGGCGCCATTCTCCATGGGGTTGGTTTACCAGACTGTGTTGATTCTGCAAAACAAGCGGTCGACAACCTGAAATTGAAGCAGTTGGTGACAGTATGAAACACATCGATTATAACGAGAACCCGTTTATCGTCATTTGGGAAGTGACACGTGCTTGCGCCCTCTCCTGTGTCCATTGCCGGGCCGAGGCTCAGTTTCACCGATACGAAAATGAACTCGATACAGAAGAAGGGAAGGCACTCATTCGTGATATTCACGCGATGGACAATCCAATTCTCGTCTTCACAGGCGGGGACCCCCTCATGCGCGAAGATTTGTTTGAATTGACCGCGTACGCCTCATCTCTCGGGATGCGTGTCTCGATGACACCCTCTGCCACACCCCGCGTTACCCGTGACGCTGTGAAACGGGCAAAAGCTGCCGGGTTGTCACGTTGGGCGTTTTCGATCGATGGTCCGGATGCACAGACACACGATTACTTTAGAGGAACACGCGGCAGTTTCGACCGTACCATCCGAGGAATCTCCTACTTCCGAGAAGAAGGCATGTCGTTCCAAATCAACACGACGGTGACCGAATATAACGTCGATCGCTTACCTGAGATGGCAAAACTCGTGGAGTCCCTCGGCGTATCAGTCTGGACGCTTTTTTTCCTTGTGCCGACCGGGCGAGGATCCCTATTACAACCCATCTCTCCCGAACGACATGAAGAGGTGCTGAAGTGGGCGTTCTCGTTACAAGAGACGGCGCCGTTCATCATCTCGACGACGGAAGCCCAGTTTTATCGACGGGTGGCACGACAAGAAAATCAGCGGCGAAAAGCAGAAGGACTTCCTCCCATCGGACATCCCCATGATGATTTGGCGAAGGCCCCTCGCGGAACGAATGACGGGAACGGATTTGTCTTTATCTCGCACACAGGTGACGTCCAACCTTCTGGATTTTTACCGATTCTTTGCGGGAATGTCAGAACGACACCACTCGCCGATATTTATCGTCATCATCCAATCTTCAAAGCGTTGCGTGATCCGGATAGTCATCACGGAAAGTGCGGATATTGCGAATATCGTTATCTCTGTGGTGGTTCGCGGGCTAGAGCCTATGCGGTTACTGGTGATTATAAGGAGGCAGAACCGTACTGCATCTATCAGCCAGAACGTCCTCTCGTTTCACAATAAAGATTCCCATTTATTTCCTCACAGTGTAAGATGAGACTATATGAATCTGGTGGTGAGAAGGGAGTCATGTAGGTGCAGTCATTACCAATCGATGGATTGTTTTATATTGGGCTAGGTGCGATTTTTGTCGTTACGACTTTATTGGGATTTGGAATCAAGCGGTGGACGAAACAAGGCTTGTTGGGGTTTTATGCGCTACTCGCAACGAGTCTTGGCTTATTCTTTTGGTTACTGCTCTGGTTTCAGGAAGCAACCCGCGCCACATTTATGGGAACAATCCCGTGGGTACTCAACTTATTTTTCGGAACGGTGCTCTATCTCATTTTTATAGGTGTCAGTTTTCTGCTTTTGCGACGAAAACATCAACGTACATAAAAGAGGAATCCGATTTTGGATTCCTCTTTCCTTATGCATTGACCGTCGATGGACGTAACGTCAATTCCCCGTTCTCGACATCGATGACGACCGTTTGACCATCTTCGACATCCCCGGCTAAGATGCTTCGGGCAAGTTTCGTCTCGATCGTCCGTTGTACGTAACGGTTGATTGGACGGGCACCAAATTGAGGTTCGTACGCTTCATCGGCGACGAACGTTTTTGCTGCGTCTGTGATCTCGATATGAATCGAGCGCGTCGTGAGTCGTTCACTCATTCGTCCGACCGCCTTCTCGACGATTTGACCGATTTGATCCTTCGTGAGCGGATGGAACAGAATCGTTTCATCGACCCGGTTCAAGAACTCAGGACGGAAATGGCGGCGGAGCTTCTCAAGTACTTGGCGCTCCTCGTCTTCATCAATCACACCGTCTCTCGCTGCTTCAAGCAAAATATCTGCCCCGATGTTCGACGTCATGATGACGATTGTATTTTTAAAATCGACGATGCGCCCGTGCGAATCGGTCAATCGACCATCATCAAGCAGTTGCAACAAGATGTTGAAGACGTCCGGATGTGCCTTCTCGACCTCATCGAGTAAGAGAACCGAGTACGGGTTACGGCGAACCGCTTCCGTCAACTGGCCGCCTTCCTCATACCCGATATAGCCAGGAGGTGCACCGACCAGTCGTGATACGGCATGTTTCTCCATATATTCACTCATATCGAGTCGAACGATATGGTCTTCCGAATCAAACATCGCTTCTGCGAGCGCCTTCCCGAGTTCCGTCTTCCCGACCCCAGTCGGCCCAAGGAAGAGGAAGGAACCGATTGGACGGTTCGGGTCTTTGATTCCAGCGCGCGCCCGAATGACCGCGTCACTGACTAAGCGAATCGCGTCATCTTGACCGAAGACACGCTTGTGTAAAACCGCTTCTAAGTTAAGCAGTTTATCCCGCTCTCCTTCTGTCAGTTTCGTCACCGGGATACCGGTCCATTTTGAGACGACCTCGGCGATTTCTTCTTCCGTCACTTCTTCCCGCACGAGTTCGCGTGTCACCGAACCCGCCAACTGTTCCGCTTCTTCTAGTTCGCGCTCGAGCTCTGGGATTCGTCCATATTTCAGTTCCGAAGCCCGATTCAAGTCGTAGCGACTTTCTGCCTCTTGTAACTCGAGGCGTACCTTTTCAAGGTCTCCACGGATTTGCTGCACGCGGTGCGTCGACTCTTTCTCATTCTCCCAGCGAAGACGTAACGAGTCAGACTGTTCACGGAGCGATGCCAATTCTTGTTGGAGTGCTTCGAGTCGTTTCATTGAAGCTGCATCGCTCTCTTTTTTAAGCGCCGCCTCTTCGATTTCAAGTTGCATGACCCGACGAACCAACTCATCGAGTTCAGCCGGCATCGATTCCATCTCTGTCCGAATCATCGCACACGACTCGTCGACGAGGTCGATCGCCTTGTCCGGCATGAAGCGGTCTGTGATATAACGATTTGACAAGACAGCCGCTGCGACGAGGGCGTTATCATGGATGCGTACCCCGTGGTGAATCTCGAAGCGTTCTTTTAAGCCACGCAAGATTGAGACCGTATCCTCAACGTCCGGTTCAGCGACGAGAACTTGTTGGAAACGCCGTTCAAGAGCAGGATCTTTTTCGATATATTGGCGATACTCATCTAGCGTTGTCGCACCGATACAGTGCAGCTCACCTCGGGCGAGCATCGGTTTTAACATGTTCCCGGCATCCATCGACCCTTCCGACTTTCCTGCCCCGACAATTGTATGCAACTCATCGATGAAGAGGATGATTGTACCTTCCGCCTCTTTCACTTCAGATAAGACAGCTTGAAGACGTTCCTCAAACTCACCACGGTATTTCGCACCGGCGACAAGCGAGCTCATATCGAGACTGAAGATCGTTTTGTCTTTCAAGCTCTCCGGTACGTCACCTCGGACGATTCGCTGAGCGAGTCCTTCGACGATTGCTGTCTTCCCGACACCCGGTTCCCCAATGAGGACCGGGTTGTTTTTCGTTTTCCGACTCAAAATCCGAATGACACGACGAATCTCGCTATCGCGTCCGATGACCGGATCGATTTTCCCCGTCTTCACTTCTTGAATGAGGTCTCGTCCGTATTTCGTCAAGACGTCATACGTCGCTTCAGGCGACTTCGACGTGATCCGACGATTGCCTCGTACGGCGACGAGCGCCTCACGGAGTCGCTCTTCTGTGATTCCTTTTCGCTCAAGCATCGCCTGTGCCTGACTACTGTTCAACAAGATGCCGAGTAAAATATGTTCGACCGATACGTATTCATCATTCATCCCTGTCGCTTCCCGCTCCGCAGTCGTTAGAACGTTCAGCAAAGAAGCCGAAATCATCGGTGTCGTCGGGTTTTGAAGTTTTGGTGCATTTCTTAAAGAAAGCGCGACTTCGCCTTCAATCTCAGACACGTTGATTTCCATTTTTTGAAACAGCAACGGTGCGATCCCGTCCGTCTGTGAAATCATGGACGCCAAGACGTGCCACTCATTGATTTCACTATGATGATATTGTTTCGCTAACGCCTGTGAACTGACAATGCATTCATGTGCTTTATCGGTAAAACGATTAAAGTCCATCACGATTCCTCCTTATCCATTAACGTTCGATTTGCTCATAAACAGAACGGTACGTCTCATCAAGAGGCAGGTCGACCTCGAGTTGGACGAATAAGTCCGACCGCACCTTCGATCCGGTCATAACACCGCGACCCGGAATCCGCATCCGTTGTCCCGGGCGGCTTCCCGGTTTCACTTTCAACTTCACCCGTCCTCCGTCGAGCGTGGCAATGATGACGCTCGCTCCGTCCAAAAAGTCGAGCGGACGCAATCGTTTCACTGTCACGATATGCTCTCCTTCACGACGATACGTATCGTCATCCGCAAAGTGAAGCTCGACGTATACATCTCCTCGGTTCCCCGATTGTCCGACGCGACTTCCTTTTCCTTTTAACCGCAACTTTTGACCTTCATAGGCACCTTGTGGAATCTTGACGTTCACCGTGCCAGTCTGAAGGCGAAGGCTCACTTTTGACTCTTTCGTCAATTGACTGAGCGGGATGTTGACACGTACGGTCTCATCCAAGTCTTCCTCGACTGCTTGGTCAAAGAAGCTTCCGAACATATCTTCAAATCCGAAAGTTCGCGAGGTCGTACGCGATCCGCCTCCGAATTGTCGGAATAGATCTTCGAACTGCGACGAGCCTTCCCCGTAAGTTTCTCCACCGCCTCCGAATCCTTGTCCGAACGACGGTCCATCCGGGCTACCGTATCGGTCATAGTTTGCTTTTTTCTCTGGGTCGCTCAATACGTCGAAAGCTTCCTGGACCGACTTGAATCGTTCTTGTGCGCCAGGGTCTTTATTGACGTCCGGATGGTACTGTTTCGCCAATTTACGGTATGCACGTTTAATCTCTTGTTCGGTTGCTCCTTTTGAGACACCGAGCTCGTCGTAATAGTTTTTAGCCATATGGATTCACCTCACCTATCCCTTTCCCGTTTCTGTTAACTCTATTCTACTCAATTGGTCAAATAAGGTCAAAGATAATCCTTTCACTTTTCATACGAAAAAAAGAAGAGATTCGTTTCAAAAAACGAACCTCTTCTCGATTAGAAGTATACTTTCGGGCTATCCATGCCGTCCTCAAACACAATCGTCACTTCAGGGTCTCCGCCAAGTGACGTCACGTTGATGCGAACCGGCACATTCCGGCTATATTCCCAGCGGTTTTCGAGCAAGCCGACCACATGTTGTGTGAATCCGACGAGCTCGGCGCGACTATAGAATTGGATCGGGATATCGATTTCCAGTCGTGACAAGTCACCGTTTTGATAAAAGCCTTTTCCGATCATCCCGCTATAGTCTGGGAAGAGGTCGGCAATTCGGTCACTGAACAGCGTGAATTTCTGAGCGTCCTCACGGACATCGTTCGTTGCTGTCGCAGATGGGAAGTAGTAGTACTTCTCATCGATGGCTTTCCAGTCACCGGTTGCGACCTGATCATCCGTTCCGACAAAGGCTGATTTGATATAGTTCCCCGGAGTCGGTGAACCTTGGGTCGACTTCATATAGAGTGCGACGTTTATATCCAAATCTTTAAAATCTTCTCGCTTCCGTAACTGGGCGACAAGTTCGTTCGCCATTCGTTCACCTTCTGCGATTACTTTCTTCTGGTCGAGTTTCACCGTGTAGGTCGGTCCGTAGTTCGGTGCCTGGAAGACATACTCACGATTCAAAATGAGTGCGAACGACACACCGCCAAGCTGATATCCGCTATCCGCTTTCGTCATATAGTTCTGTTCTACGATTGACGCCAAATAAAGAGGTGACTTCTTGTTCGCATCGACAAACTTGTCGTTCTCAACTTCTGCCTTCCCGTCCGCATACGCCGGGTTTAATGGCGTTAACCCTTCGTCACTACCACCTTTACGTCCAAGTAAAGTAGAGACATCTTCCGCATTTAAAAGCTGTCCTTCCTGATAGGCGAATTTGTCTGGGTCAAACGCGTCTGTCGAGTGGCGCATGAGACCGAGTTCGACCTCTTCCAGTTCTAACGACGAGCTCACTTGGCGCTGGGCAAGTCCTCGCGCCGCTGCCGCTTTGAACGGAATGACCATTTGATAATAAGAGTCACGTGCTTCGATCGTTTGTGTGACACCTTCTGCTGCTGTTTCTTCGCCGGTTGGTGTCGCTTCTTCTTCACCCATCGGGATTTTCATTGAACATCCGCTTAACAAAAGCGCAGAGGCCATTGTCGGGATGACGAGTTGTTTCCATTTCATCTATGTCTAGCTCCTTTGAACATCGTTTCCTATTTCACTTTGTTCATTATAACAAAATCGTTCCACGAAAAAAGTATCGAAGCGGAATCAGAAGAAATCCCTCCTGAATTAGACAAGGAGGGATACACAATCGTTATTTGGTGGATGGGTGCTTCCGACGAATCATCAAGAGGAGTCCAGATGCAAACAAGAGGAGCCCAAGCATCGCATGCCACGTTTCGTTCGTCTCTCCTGTCATCGGGAGCACATCTTGCGAATACGTGTCAACTTCATCTTCGAGTTGCACCGGGGGAGTCTCTCGCTCTTTCACGACAACCTTCACGACTGGTGTTTCGATTTTCGCTTCTTTCTCAGGAACTTGTTTCGGTTCGTCCTCTTTGATTGGAACAGGTTGTTTTACTGCAACCGGCACATCGACAGAGCGAGTGACGGTCACCCCTTCGTTCACATAGAGCGTAAATCTTGCCTGTTGAACCAATTCCGCTCCAGCTCGGACGTCATAGGACGGGAGAAGCGGGAGTTCAAATGAAAACGTGACGACTTCTTCCGGTCCAAATCCGTTGATGAATGCAGGAATCGATTGAACCTGCTTCATGAATCGTTCATTTGCCATCTGTTGTTCCTCATATGTCAAGGCGCCGCTCGGCCATGTGAGTGTCACATCAGACAAGAACAAGGTGACGTTAGAGGTGTTCGTCACTGTATATGTGTATCGGACAGGTTCCCCAGGCTGAACGGTCGTCAACTCGCTCGTTCCTGATACTGTAAAATCAGGTTGTTGCAAGAGCACGATTTGTTGACTTTCTGCTGTGACGACACGGTCATATTCGTCCACTCCCGTCACACGAAACAGACTGCCGATCTCAGGGTGTGTGTGGATTGAATAATCAGACGGAACGGACAAGATTGCTGTCACTTCCACCCGTTCTCCCGGCAAGAGACCGTCTTCTCCTATTAATTTATGCAAACGATCAAATACGCGTTGATTGAACGATTCGATTGATTGATGATCGATGTCTCCGCTCACATACTTATGAGAAAGTTCTGTCACCGTCATCGGCGTGTCTCCTGTGTTCTCTACAATGAACGTATACGATATTTCTCCTCCGACAACGGCCTTGTCGACCCCGGCGATGTTCTGTGCTTCTAAAGCGAGCACCGGCAACATCGGTTCAGTCATCGGTTCTTCCACGACCGGCTCTGGTTCTGTTTCCACTGGGGGTGTTACCTCTTCTGGTTCATCTGGTTCAGTCACAACAGGTGGTTCCTCCACTTCGACAGGATACGCTTCCGTGATGGTATTCGGGATAAACGTGTACGGAACACCTTCAGCATTATAAAGAGTGACCAAGTCAATTAATGAGTCATCGACCGTTTCTGCATCAATCATAAAGCGCCAAATGTCAGCAGATTCACGTACCCCATAATATGTGATGTCTTCGTAAACGAGACTTGCTTCATATAATGTTTCGACTTCTTCGTCCGTCAGGTTCAATTGAATATATCGGAACGTGGTCGTATCTGCATGTGCGAGATTGGTGGGCATCAGTGTGGATAGGAGCATGAGGATGGTGAATAGCGCAAGGAAGCGTTGGATGTTGTGTGTCATGATGTCAATCCCTCCTCTAAGGTGAGCAATAAGCATACGCATCGATGTTGGCCCGATGACGAATTTCACCACGTAGAGGAATGAGAGGGATGTGTGTGTGAAAGCCATGGTGTCAAAGGGTTCTCCCGCAAAAATATATTAGCATTTTGATTTAGTTACTCTATACCCTTCGAACGCTTGTGCGAACCTGTTCAATCTCATAAAATTTTACAAAACGAACGTGAAAAAAAAAGACGTTCGCCGAAGCGGAACGTCTTATGCGTGTTCATTTAAAAAATCGAGAAGTTTCGCCTCATCCCAAACTTCGATGCCTAACGATTCGGCTTTCGTCAGTTTCGAACCAGCCTTTTCACCTGCCACGAGTAAGTCTGTGTTTTTACTCACACTCCCCGTCACACTCGCACCGAGGAGTTCAAGTTGTTTCCCGGCCTCACCGCGGGTCATCTCATGTAATTTCCCAGTCAATACGACCGTTTTACCAGAGAGCGGTGACCCTTCCGTTGTTGGTCGTTTCGTTCCTTTGAAGGAAAGATTCACACCCGATTCCGAAAGTTCTTTGACGAGTTCACGTGCTTCCGGTTTTTCGAAGTAAAGGACGATCGACTCGGCCATCTTCGTTCCGATGCCATCGATTGACGTCAACTCTTCCACCGTCGCCTCGATGATGGCTTCCATCGTCTCAAAACGCTCCGCAATCAATGAGGCGGCCTTTTGCCCGACAAGGCGGATTCCTAGGGCGAAGAGCACACGTTCGAGCGAATTTTGTTTCGACTGTTCAATCGCCGAAAGCAAGTTCGTCACCGACGTCTCGCCCATACGCTCGAGTCCGAGTAAATCGTCTCGATTCAGGCGATACAAGTCGGCCACGTTATGGACGAGTCCCGCTTCATGGAGTTGCGTGATGACCTTCTCACCGAGTCCGTCGATATTCATCGCTTGCCGTGAGACGAAATGAATCAGTCCCTCGAGCAATTGGGCCGGACACTCGGGATTGACACAGCGATGATCGGCCTCGCCTTCTAATCGAATCAATTCAGACCCGCACGCTGGGCAATGGGTCGGGAACTCGATTGCCCGTTCTTCCCCGCTGCGTTCACTCGCGAGCGCCGAGACGACCGCTGGGATGACATCCCCTGCTTTTTTGATCACGACGCGGTCACCGATATGAAGGTCTTTTTCTTTTATAAAATCTTCATTGTGAAGCGTCGCATACGTCACAGTAGACCCCGCCACAGAAACTGGGGCAAATCGCGCCCGCGGTGTGACTTTTCCGGTTCGACCGACACTGAAGTCGACGTCCTCGATTGTCGTCACGACTTCTTCTGCCGGGAACTTATATGCGACGGCCCAGCGCGGACTTTTCGCTGTAAAGCCGAGTTGTTCTTGTTCTTCGTACCCTGCCACTTTGATGACGATCCCATCGATTTCATACGGGAGTTCGCTGCGCTTCGTCACGTATGTTTCGATATAGTCCCATAGTTCATCCGCCGTCTTGCACGTCGTATAGTCTCCGCTTACGGCGACGCCGAGTCGCTTTAAATAATCGAGTGACTCATCGTGTGACGCGACGAGATCGTCTTGTGACACTAAACCGTAGGCGAAAAACGCCAAGTTTCTCGATGCGGCAATTTTGGAATCGAGTTGTCGGAGTGACCCCGCCGCTGCGTTTCTCGGGTTGGCGAACAATGGTTCACCGACTCGCTCCCGTTCGTCATTCAATTGCTCGAACGAACGCTTCGGCATATATGCCTCGCCCCGTACTTCAAACGTCACGTCCTCCTGTAGACGAAGGGGGATGGCGCGAATCGTCTTCAAGTTTTGGGTGATGTCTTCACCCGTCGTACCGTCTCCACGTGTCGCGCCACGTACGAGACGACCGTCCTCATATCTTAAAGAGACGGCAAGCCCATCAAATTTGAGTTCAGCTACGAATGTAGGTGTGTAGCCAAGGTCTTTCTCGATCCGCTCCACCCACTCCACGAGTTCCTCTTTCGAGAAGACGTTGCCGAGTGAAAGCATCGGTGTGTCATGGGTCACTTTGACGAACGCGTCAAGTGGGGCTCCTCCAACACGTTGCGTCGGAGAGTCCGGAGTCCGAAGTTCAGGATAGTCTGTTTCGATTTGAATCAACTCGTTCATCAAACGGTCGTACTCCGAGTCCGGTACACTCGGACGGTCAAGCACATAATATTCATATCCATATTGATTTAACGTTTTGCGTAGCTCCTCTACACGCTCTGCCATCTCCATCTCTTCACCTCACGCTTTTTCGATTGGGGCAAACTTGGCCAATAGACGCTTGATCCCGACTTCTGGGAATGCGATATCCACTTCGAGTTGGTCGCCTTCTCCACGTGTTTGCACGACCGTGCCTTGTCCCCATTTTTTATGATTCGCTTTGTCGCCGACGTTCCAGCCGACCGTTTCGGCACCAGATGATTGCGCAAGTTTCGGTTTCGGTTTTGAACTGAAGCCGTTCACCGGCAACTTCCCTGGTGACTCGACAGGGTTCCATGGCATTGGCTTTCTCGCCTTACCGGACCGTTCCAACAATGTTTCCGGTAATTCGTGCAAGAACCTTGATTCCGGGTTGTTTTGGAAACGACCGTACAACATCCGTGACTGGGCACGCGTCAAATACAGACGCTTCTCGGCACGTGTGATCCCGACGTATGCGAGACGACGTTCTTCTTCCATCTCTTCCTCATCGTTCAACGCTCGGCTATGCGGGAAGAGACCTTCTTCCATTCCAATCAAGAAGACGACCGGGAATTCGAGACCTTTGGCCGAGTGCAACGTCATCAATGTGACTTGATGCGACTCGTCGACTTCATCAAGCGAATCTAGATCAGATACGAGCGTCAAATCAGTAAGGAAAGCGACGAGTGTCTGTTCATCACTTTCTTTCTCAAAGTTTTGGGCGACCGACAGGAATTCTTGCAAGTTCTCGAGTCGACTTTCTGCTTCGAGTGTCTTCTCGATTTTGAGCATTTCCTCATACCCTGTCTTCTTCAATACTTCTTCGACGAGTTCTGAAATCGAGAGATAGTCTGCCATTTGTCGCAGGTCCATCATCATCTGACGGAAATCTGCAAGTTTCGTCGCCGTACGTGGAGCAATTCCCGACAGTTCGATGTCACGAATCGCATCCATGAGCGAGACGCCTTGCATATCCGCAAAGTCCCCTAATTTATCAATGGTCGCGGCACCGATGCCTCGCTTCGGCTCATTGACGACACGAACGAATGAGATGTCCTCGTCTGGGTTCGCGATCAAGCGCAAGTATGCCAAGACGTCCTTGATTTCTTTTCGCTCATAGAACTTTGTCCCGCCGACCATTTTATACGGGATGTTCGATTTGAGGAGCATTTCCTCGAGACCACGTGACTGGGCGTTCGTCCGGTACAGGACCGCCATTTGACCGTAGTCCATCCCTTCCATCTTCAGTTCTTTCATCTGGTTCATGATGAAGAATGCCTCGTCACGGTCATCGGATGCGACGTGAAGCAACAGCTTCTCTCCTTCAGCATTTTCAGTCCATAAGTTTTTATCTTTACGGGAAGCGTTGTTTTTGATCACGCCGTTCGCCGCTTCTAAAATCCGCTTCGTCGAGCGATAGTTTTGTTCGAGTAAGATGACATGGGCGCTCGGGTAGTCTTTCTCGAACGTCAAGATGTTGGCGATATCGGCACCGCGCCAACGATAAATCGACTGGTCCGAGTCCCCGACGACACATAGATTCTCATGTGCCTGCGCTAGAAGTTTGACGAGCGTGTACTGGGCACGGTTCGTATCTTGATACTCATCGACATGGATGTATTTGAATTTCTTTTGATAAAATGCCAACACGTCCGGCGCTTCTTGGAATAAGTGAATCGTCTTCATGATCAAATCATCAAAGTCGAGCACGTTGTTTTGTTTCAATTTTTTCTCGTATGCCGTGTAGACGTCAGAGATGATTCGTTCATATGGATTGTTACCGACAAGAGCTGCTGCGTCCTTTGCCGTTCGCAATTCGTTCTTATGGTTCGAAATCATCCCGAGAAGTGTACGCGGTTCATACTTTTTCGGGTCGAGATTCAACTCTTTCAACACTTGTTTGATGGCCGTCAATTGGTCCGAGGCATCTAAAATCGAAAAGCTCCGGTCGTATCGGATACGATCGATATCGCGTCGTAAAATACGGACACACATCGAGTGGAACGTGGAAATCCAAATGTCTTCGGCGACCCCACCGACGAGGCGTGCAATCCGGTCTTTCATCTCCCGTGCCGCCTTATTCGTGAATGTGATCGCTAAAATGTTCCACGGTGCCACTTGCTTCGCCGCCATCAAATAGGCAACGCGGTGCGTCAAGACACGCGTTTTACCAGACCCTGCACCCGCCATGATCAACAAAGGACCATCCGTATGCTTGACCGCTTCTGCTTGTTCCGGGTTCATACCTTTGACTAATTCTTCGCTAAGATTATACATAATCGTTTCCTTCCTTGTTCCAAACGTTTGTTCTTATTTTATCGGAGTGCTTGCACAGTCGCAAGTGCCCCTGCTAAGTCTTCATAAATGATATTGCCGACGACAACCGTATCGGCGTACGCTCCCATCAACCGAGCCGACTCTGCCCCATCGATGCCACCCCCATAAAAGAGGTGCGCGTCTGGTAGCGCCAATCGAATTTCTTTCACGACGTCGACATTGCCGAGTCGTCCACTATATTCAATATAGAGGGAAGGGAGACGGAACAAATGATGCCCGACTTCGGCATACGCCACGGCTTGTTCTAACGATAAGTCGCATGTTGACTCCGTCACGTGCGCCACTTTCGCGTCTGGATTTAAGACGAGGTAGCCTTGTGCCGTGATATGACGGGAGTCGAAGAAATGTCCGTAACGTTCAAATGCGCGTGCATGGTGTCCCACAATCCATTCCGGCGTTCCGGCGTTCAGCACGGTCGGTACAAAATAGTGATCGAATCCATCGATGACCTGGCTCGGTTGACTGATTTCAAGCGCGACCGGTAATCCGGCATCCCGGACTCTCGCGAAAAGAGAAAATGTATTCTCTGCATCGACACCATCCGTCCCGCCTATCAGAAAGGCATCAGTGCCGGAGTGGATAAGCGCCTGGAGCGAATCCTCGTCGAGATATTTATTCGGATCTAGTTTAAATACGTGCCGCCATGACTGAAATTTCAATTCTTCCCCTCCCATCGAATCCTTCTCTAGTGTATCGATTTTTTACGTGACGTGCATCTCTCCAATAAAAAAGACTTGCCGAAGCAAGTCACGAACGTGCCGTACGATTCCGTTCCCGTTCCGTCAACCATTTCGCAACAAGCAGTGCGAATAGCGCATATACTGGGACAAACCAGAGCGGATTCGCTAAAAAGAATCCGAGCACTGGAATATCAAGTAATGGCGAGTCTGGCGAACAGAGCGCTGTCCCATTGACGACCGCGATGAACGGCAAGACAGGAACGATAAAGACGTATCCAAAATTAATCCAAAAGGCTTTCATATGACAATCTCCTTATCCTAAGATGATTGATTCTTTCGGATAGTTATACATCCGCTTCGGTTGTCTCCGTTGCAAGATGAGAATGAAGGCGATGACTCCGATTCGACCGATGAACATGAGAATCGTCAGCACCCATTTTCCGACGTTACTGAATTCGGAAGAGAGACCGACAGATAGTCCGGTCGTCCCGAACGCGGAACAAGCCTCAAATAAGATTCGTGTCAATGAGGCATCTTCGAAGTAAGCCATGACCATGACCCCAGATAATAAGACGGCAAGCGACACCGTAATGATGACGAACGCTTTCCAAATATCCTCGAGAACAATCTCACGCCCGAAAATCTTGATCGATGAGTCTCCGCGGATGAACGCGACGACACCAAGAACGGCGACGGCAAACGTCGTCGTCCGAATCCCCCCACCGACAGACGATGGAGAGGCCCCGATGAACATGAGAATCGATAAGAGCAACATGCTCGCTTCCGAGAACAAGTTGACATCGACTGTCGATAATCCACCGTTACGTGTCGTCACGGACTGGAATAGCGAGTCCGAAAGAGACAGCCAGAGCGGCAAATCTTTGAAGGCATTGTTGTACTCAAAAATGAATAAGCCGACTGTTCCGACAGCAATCAAAATAAAGAATGTCGAGACTGTCAACTTCGTGAACAAAGAGAATCGACTTGGGAACGTGTGACGTTTCCGTGTAATACGACTCACCAAGTAAGTCCGAATCTCCACAAGAACCGGGAATCCGATGGCACCACCGGTCATGAGCGCGATTTGCGTGAAGATGACAAATGGATCTTCTCGGAATGGCGCGAGCGAGCTACCGGTAATATCGAAACCAGCGTTCGTCGTCGCACTGACCGACCCAAACAATCCTTGTAAGAAAGCCTCGCCGGCGGTATCAAAATAATTTAAGTAATGGACACCGAGCAAGACGGCACCAACCGCCTCGATCGCAATAACCGTGATGACGATTTCCGTGATGTATTTGACAATACCCGACATCGATGTCTGGTTTTGGTCACGTAAAATCAGTTGTCGTTCCCGAAATCCAATCCGTTTCCCAAGCAAAATCCACATGATCACATGCAAACTGATCAACCCGACACCGCTCACCTGAACGATGAACAAGATGATAAACAAACCAAACGTTGAAAATGTATCGGTGACCACGATTGGTGTAAGGCCGGTAACACTGACACAGCTCACCGCAAAGAAGACGAGGTCCGTAAACGTAATCGTCACACCTGGTTTGTGGGCAATCGGTAAGGCGAGGAGCAACACGGATAAAACGGCTGCCGCGCTATAAATCAACACGAGTGTTTGGACTGGTGTTAAATTTCGAAAGAACAATTGTAAGTTCCGCTTCATGAATTTTTGTTGCATCTCGCCCCTCCCCTCCATCAAAAACAAGATGACTCTTACGAGTCACCTTTTGTTTGTTGTAGACGTTCAAGAGCGAGATCATATCCGCCTGTCCCATAGTTCAAGCAACGTTTCACACGAGAAATCGTAGCCGTTGAGGCACCTGTTGCGTCCTCAATTTTATGATACGTATTGCCTTCACGTATTTGACGTGCCACTTCTAGTCGTTGTGCAAGTGCTTGAATTTCATTAACAGTCGCTAAATCTTCGAATAATTGATAACAGTCTTCGAGTGTATCGAGCTTCAAAATTGCCTCAAACAATTGATCAAGCTCTCGACCTCGTAATTTATCGAGTTGCATCCGCAAGCATCCTCTCTACTCATACTTCTTTATCATTCTAAAGCAGGGGCGGCTCGGACTCAACTATTCATCGCAAAATCGCAGGAAATAGTACTTGTTTTTTCATCACTTCATAAATTCCGAGTGGAGTCGCCCGAACGTACGGCAAGTGTGTGGATGCTAAAAACAGTAACGTGTAAATCGGATCTTCGAACTGATACCCTCGTGCCACAAGCTCGTTACGCAGTTGTTTCTCTTGACCGATGAGCGTCTCAAGCGGCTCTGTCGACGTCATGCCACAGAGCGGTAATGGGATTTCAGCAACGATTTCTCCTCTGTCGACAAGGACGATGCCTCCTCCGAGTTCATTCATCCGCTCGAACGCTAGTAACATATCCTGTTTACATTTTCCTAAAATCAAATAGTCCCCACTGATCGAATACGAACTGACCAGACCGCCAAAATCTTTCGCAAATCCTTTCAGTACCGTGTTTAGTCGCCATTTCCCTTCCTTATCAAGCAACATCAAAAACGACTCGTCCTCATCGCGTGGCAATTCGTCTTGCCCTGTATCGTGCTTGATTTTAAACAGTTTCATGATGACCGAGTTGACCATGTCGAGACCGACGGGCATGCTGAATGACAAGTCTTGTGGTGTCAATTCAATCGAGACGTCAGTCGACGGCATCTTATCAAGCACCGCTTCCACCAATTCGTTCGGGAACAAGGACACACCATCTCGGTAAATCCATTGTCCTTTCGCGATGACAGCCGACGGGCGAGGTTCTTCGATTGAGTCAAGAATATTCAAGTGTGCGATGCGTCCTGGTGCAATCGAACCGAGAATATGATCAAGATCGAAATGACGCGCCACGTTGTGCGACACAATGCGATACGCTTCGATTGCCGGTAACCCTTCTTCTATTAAGATGCGAACGAGAGCGTCCTGCATCCCGTCTTCATAAAAGCCGGGAGTCGAACCGTCCGTTGTCACCATGAGATGATCGCACGCGGTTAATCCGTTCGCAAGCAGATCACGAATCATCCCTGGTAAGTCTGGTCGAATCGAGGAATGACGAAGCGTCGTCGTGTAGCCTAATTCGAGTCGGTTGAGCGCCTCTTCCGCTGTCATCGCCTCATGGTCGCTGTGTACACCCATCAACGCCATTTTAGTCAATGTCTTTGGTGAAGCACCCGGAAAATGCCCTTCGACCGGTAGACCGCACGTCTCTGCGTCAAGCATCCACTGGAGCATCTCATCGTCGCCTTTCAAGGCGCGCGGCCATGCTGTCAGTTCACCGGCCATCACGACGTCCGGATGATTGAACCATTCATGAATTCGTTCTGAATCGACGGCGACACTCTCTCGGTCGAGCTCGGTCTGCGTGTCGAGTCGTGCCCACCAATACGTGCTCGTCGGCAACTGTTGAATCGCTTCAAGTTGCGCAAACGCTTGCTCTTTTTCTTGTAAAAAAAGGAGCATGTTGTCATTGACGAGCGTCGTCGTTCCGCGCTCTCCTGCATACTTAGACAACGTCGCCGGATTGTACAATTGAAATGGATGAGCGTGTGGTTCGATATAACCAGGCACAATATATTTCCCTGACACATCAACCGTTTCGACCGCCGATTCTGGTAGATTTGGACCGACATAGACAATTCGGTCTCCCTCAATCCAAATGTTCGCTGTTTTCCATTGTTTCACATATACGTTCAAATACGTCGCGTTCTGTAAAACGAGCGAAGGTGGTCGTACTCGATCTACGACTTCAAGTTGCGAGCGAATCATCACTTTCGACCACGGTGCCCGCGCCGTTCTTTTTGTTGGCATCGAACCCAATCCTCCCTTTTCCCTTTCAATGCTATTAAAAAATAGTTTTGAAAGCGTTTTCTTACCCTGTTTCAAGTTTACCTTTTCTCTGAAAGGGTCGCAAGTTATGTTCCCTATTGTAACAAATTTCACATATATTTTTCACAAAAAAGGCGGCTCTCCGCACGAAGAGTCGCCTACATCAAATTTGAGTCATGACCGTTTTGCGTAAATAGTGATGCAGCTGTTCTACCGGAATCGGTTTACTGTAATGATATCCCTGGATGAGTGAACCACTATATTCTAATACGAAAGCCAGTTGTTCTGGTCGTTCGACCCCTTCCGTGACGATATCGAGGCCGAGTGTGTGGAACGTTTGATACAATCCTTCTAATAACGCTCGATCAAATTTGTTCTCCGGAATCCCCTTGACGAAGTTCTGGTCAATTTTAATGATATCAAGACGTAGCGATTGAAGGTAAGATAGCGATGACGTACCGACGCCGAAATCATCGAGTGATATTTTGACACCGATTGTCTTCAACGCTTGAATGAACTGTTGGAGTTCATACACATTCCCACCGACCTCGCTTTCTGTAATTTCTACATGCAATCGATGAGGTGGGAAGCTCGTTTTGGTGAGCGTTTCTTCTAGTGCCTCTAAAAATGACCCATCTAAAATCTGACGTTTCGACACATTGACAGACAAAAATAAATCAAAGCGTTCCGCATAGTCTTGAATCTCCGTGATGGCTTTTACAAGTACCCATCTTCCCACATCCGAAATGAGCCCAAGTTGTTCGGCAACGGGAATGAAGACACCTGGGGAGACGAATCCTTTTTGAGGATGATGCCAACGAATTAACGCTTCTACTCCTCTCACTTGAAACGGTTTTGGTGAGACGATAGGTTGATAATACAATTCGAATTCGTCGTGACGCAGCGCATATCGCAAATCTCTTTCCATCTCGAGCGCCTGCAAGTAATGGCTCCCGTCTTCGATGTCCTGATAAGAGAGGATCTTGTCCTTCCCTGATGCTTTAACTTCGTGTAAGACGACATCGAGACGTGCCATCATGACCTCGTAGGAATGATGGGAAGGTTCCAACTCATCAATTCCGATACTTAACGTCAGATGATTCATGCCTTGCTTCAAGCCCCACTCTCTCAAATCTTTCACCAGTTGATTCGCGACAATCAATAACTCTTCAGTCGCCCATCCAGGGTGAATCATGATGAATTCATCAGCTCCGATTCGGGCAACAAAACCATCCTCTTTGTAAAACATCAATCGAGACGCAAAGAAAGATAACATCGCATCACCCGTCCGTTGACCGAACTGATCGTTGATTCGTCGGAAGTTGTCGAGGTCAATCCCCATCACACCGATCGAGTAGGACGTGTTCGGCAAGTTCATAAACATGTCTTCAACGGCCAAGCGGTTCGGAAGGCGAGTCAGAGAATCTCGAAAGGCACGCGTCAACGATTCTTTCTGAGTCTGTTCAAGTGCGTCTAGCACTTCATTTATACTGACTGCCATCTCTTCGATTTCATCCTGCTGATGTGGATTCAATCGGATTCGTAAGCGACTGTTTCGCTCTTTCGTGATCCACTTCAATTCTTTAACGATGTCCATTAACCGTTTCGTGACGATTTGATTCACTGTCCAAAACAAGGTCAACAATAGTCCGAGACCAAGAACGAGAAGTCCAAGCATGCCTGTTTCTAACATCGTCTGTGTGTTTGAATAATACGTACGCTTCACCGAAAAATTGACTTCCCAGTTCGCATCTTGATAGACCGACTGCAGTGGTAACGAGACACGGGCAAACTGATTGTCTTGCTTAATCGTCAATCGTTGATGCGAGAGTGGACTGATAGAAAGTTTCGTTTTTGCCTGTACGCTCATCGCCGCCATGAAGTCTGGACCAATTTTTTGAATGAGGACAAGCGTACCCCCAGGTTCCCCAGTCCCATCACTTTTTACAATCGGATGGCTCATGAACACGACGGGGCCGAAGTCTGTACCATATACCGCACTTTGTGTGACGCCAGACGAGTTGACGTAACGCACCAGTTCATTTATGAAATCATTCTTTTCATTCTTACTGTCCAACTCATAAAATTGATTGAATTCGGAGTAGACGACCTCTCGATTCTGGTCGAGGAAAATCATCGCCCCGACCCCAAGATTGTCGAGCGTTTCTTTTCCCATATTGTTTTCAATAAACGACTCATTTTTGTTTTGAACGAAATCGTAGGCGTTTGTCCAGACCGACCAATCGACAAGGATGCGCTCGAGCATGCTTCGATGATTGGCGAACACTTCTGTCACGCTCTCGATTTGATCGTGGGTCATCGCCTTGTCCTGTTCAATGCTCTTCTCTACGAAATACGGTTTGATGACAAATAGAATGACGCCAATGAAGAGTACGATGTTAACGGCAATCGCAATGAATAGTTTTGTTTGAACACGCAGGTCGACCACCCTCTTTCCTCAAGCTACTTTATTATTGTAGAACAGGATATCGGGATTCCCTTTTTTTCGCATGAAAAAAAGGATGGGTTGACCCATCCTTCAAATAATCTGTGTGAACGCTCGCGACCCGATATCTGTCCGGTGGAACGTATCCGGCAAATCGAGTTGTGCGATGGCTTCATAAACGGCTGTCTTCGCTTCAAGTAGCCTCGGTTTCGTCGCGGTGACAACGAGCAAGCGACCACCGCTTCCCACGACTTGACCGTCTTGCTGTGCAGTTCCAGCATGGAAGACGAGAACGTCCTGCGGGAGCGACTCAAAACCAGACAATACTTGACCGGTGACAGGTCGGTCCGGATAACCTTTCGCTGCGATGACGACCCCCATCGTATAACCCTCGACCCATTCAATCGAATACGGCTCTTTGCGGATGACCGTTTGGATCACGTCGAGGAGCGGTGATTTCAAATTCGGCAAAATGACTTCCGTCTCTGGGTCACCGAAGCGAGCATTAAACTCAATCACTTTTGGTCCGCTCGATGTCAAGATCAGTCCGGCGTATAAGAATCCTTCAAACGGAGTCCCTCGTTTGACCATCGTTTGAGCGAGTGGTTCGAGTACCGTCTTCACCGCTTCTTCATACACGTCCTCTGACAAATGCGGCATCGGACTGTAGGCACCCATACCACCTGTGTTCGGTCCCTTGTCACCGTCATAGGCACGTTTATGATCTTGAGACGTAATCATCGGAATGACACGCTCTCCCGAGACGAACGCCATGAGTGAAAACTCCTCCCCATCAAGGAACTCTTCGATGACGACCTGTGACTGTTGACCGAATTTATCCGTCGTGAAAATATCACGTACCGCAGCTTCTGCCTCTTCCACTGTGAACGCGACCGTGACACCTTTACCAGCGGCAAGGCCGTCTGCTTTAACGACGAGCGGTGCTCCAAGCTTCTCAATATAGGAGAGTGCCGATTCTGCGTCCGTGAACGCTTCGTAAGCTGCTGTCGGGATGCCCGCCTCCATCATGACCTCTTTTGCGAACGCCTTACTTCCTTCAAGTAGGGCCGCTGCTTTCGTCGGTCCGAAGATGTTTAGTCCTTTAGCACGGAACGTATCGACGACCCCTGCCATCAAAGAAGATTCCGGTCCGACAATTGTCCACTCGATATTCGTTTCTTCTGCGAACTGAGCAAGTGCTTCGACGTCTGTCTCATTGATCGACACACATGTCATTCCTTCCATGAAGGCGTTACCTGGTGCAACGAAGACGTGATGTCCGTCTTGTTTTAATTTCCAAGCGAGCGCATGCTCGCGTCCTCCTCGACCGATGACCATTACGTTCATGACGCGAACCCCTCTCAGTGTTTGAAATGTCTGACCGATGTGAATACCATCGTAATGCCGTGACGGTTTGCTGCTTCAATCGATTCGGCATCGCGGATCGACCCACCTGGTTGAATGATGGCTGTAATACCTGCCGCTGCTGCCGCTTCGACTGTGTCTGCCATAGGGAAGAACGCGTCACTTCCAAGCGCTGCGCCTGTCGCACGCTCACCCGCTTGTTCGAAAGCGATTTTTGCTGCTCCGACGCGGTTCATCTGCCCCGCTCCAATCCCAATCGTCGTCTCATCTTTCGCTACGACAATGGCGTTTGACTTCACGTGTTTGACGACGCGCCATGCGAGTTTTAAATCTTCCCATTCGGATGCTGTCGGGCGACGGTCCGTCACGATTTGGCAAGCCGCATCATCGAGTGTCATGTCGTCCCCATCTTGTACGAGCAATCCTCCAGCGACAGCCGTTAAGCGCATCCCTGTCATTTGACCCATATCCAACGTTAACAGACGAAGGTTCTTCTTCTCTTTCAATCGTTCAAGTGCTGCCTCACTAAAGGATGGAGCAATAATGATCTCTAAAAAGATGTTACGAAGGGCATCTGCCGTTTCTACATCGACTTCGCGGTTCAAGGCAACGATCCCACCAAAAATAGAGACCGGGTCAGCCGCATGTGCACGTTCGAACGCCTGAGAAATCGTCCGTCCTACCGCGACACCACATGGGTTCATATGTTTGACGACAACAGCAGCCGGTTCGTTCAATTCGCTGAGTGCTTCAAGGGCCGCATTCGTATCCTGAATGTTGTTATACGAAAGTTCTTTCCCGTGGAGTTGTGTCGCATTCGCGAGTGTCATCCCATCATACAATGGCGTCTTATAAAACGCCGCTTGTTGGTGCGGGTTTTCTCCATAACGAAGGTCTTGAACTTTTTCATACGTGACTGTCAACTGCTCTGGGAAGGTTTCTCCGATTTGACGCCCTAAATAATCGGCGATCAATGCGTCATAAGCAGCCGTATGACGGAACGCTTTCGTGGCGAGACGTTGGCGTGTCTCAAATGATGTGCCACCTTTACGTACTTCATCTGCAACGAATGTATAGTCATTCGGATCAACGACGACCGTGACGCTCGCATGGTTTTTCGCAGCTGAACGCAACATACTCGGTCCACCGATATCGATATTTTCAATCGCTTCTTCATACGTCGTATTTTCTTTTGCGATTGTCTCTTTAAACGGATAAAGATTGACGACCACGTAATCAATCGGTTCGATATCATGGTCTTTCATTTGAGCGACATGTGTATCGAGGTCGCGACGTCCGAGCAATCCGCCGTGAACGAGTGGGTGTAACGTCTTGACACGACCATCTAACATTTCAGGGAACGATGTCACCTCAGAGATGTTTTTGACCGGTAAACCGGCTTGTTGGAGTGCCGCCTCGGTCCCTCCTGTCGAGATGAGTTCGATGCCCGCCTCATGTAGGACAGTTGCTAGTTCCACAATTCCTGTTTTATCAGAAACACTTAATAATGCTCTCACTTGAAAACCTCCTGTTGATTCAACACTTGTTGTAATACGCGCGGATACAGTTGATGTTCAATCGCTTGAATGCGTCGTGTCGCTTCCGTGCGGTCGCATCCTTCAATCTCGACTGACGCTTGTGCGATGATCGGACCCGTGTCCATCCCCGCATCCACATAATGAACCGTCACGCCACTCGTCGACACGTTCGCGTCAAGCGCCTGACCAATCGCGTCTTTCCCCGGAAAGGCGGGCAAGAGCGAAGGATGAATGTTTATGATTCGGTTCGGATATGCGGATAGTAACACATTTCCAATCAAGCGCATATACCCTGCTAACACAATATAGTCCACTCGAAGCGAATCGAGAAGGACGAGGATTTCTTCCTCGAACTCCTCTTTAGACGCATACGTTTTCGGTGTGAAGGAAAAACTCGGAATTCCGTGACGCTCCGCACGGTCGAGAACCGTCGCTTCTGGTTTGTCCGTGACGAGTAGCACGCATTCGGCTGACAATTGCCTATCGGCAATCGCCTGCCAAATGGCTTCAGCGTTACTCCCTGACCCTGATGCAAAGATGGCAAATCGTTTCATTGGTCCACTCCTGAGATTCGGATTCCTGGACGACTCTCGACTTTCCCGATTCGATGCGCTGTTTCACCGACACGTTCGAGCGCCGCTTCGACCAGTTCCACATCTTCAGGACGTACCGTAATCATATAACCAATGCCCATGTTGAAGACGTTGAACATTTCCTGTTTCGAGATGTTTCCGACTTGTTCGAGCCAGTCGAAGACAGGAAGGCTTGGCCAACTCGATGCATCGAACGTGATCCCGAGTCCTTCCGGTAACATACGAGGGACATTCTCATAGAAGCCACCACCTGTGATGTGTGCCATTCCTTGTACTTTACCTGTCGAAATCGCCGCTTTCGCCGCTTCAGCGTAAATGCGTGTCGGAAGAAGCAACGCGTTCCCAAGTGTCGTATCAAGCATCGCAATTTCATCCGTATAGTGAAGACCTTGCGCTTCGACGATATGACGTACAAGAGAAAAACCGTTTGAATGAACACCTGAAGAAGCAAGCCCTAGAACGACATCTCCATCCTGAATCGTTGAACCATCGAGTAAGTGCTCTTTCTCAACGACCCCGACCGCAAACCCGGCAATGTCATACTCTCCATCCGGGTACATTCCAGGCATCTCAGCCGTCTCTCCTCCGACGAGGGCACAACCGGCTTGGACACATCCTTCAGCGACCCCGGCAACGATGCGCTCAAGTTTAGCCGGTTCTGCTTTTCCTGTCGCAATATAGTCGAGGAAATAGAGCGGTTCTGCTCCATGAACGAGGCAATCGTTGACGCACATCGCGACGCAATCAATTCCAATCGTGTCATGTTGGTCGAGCGCGAAAGCCAACTTCAGCTTCGTCCCGACCCCATCCGTCCCACTCACGAGAATGGGATGTTTCATGTTCATCGAGCCGAGGTCAATCATCGCCCCGAAACTACCGAGACCTGTCATCACTTCCGGACGCATCGTCCGAGCGACGTGACGTTTCATACGGGATACGGCCTCGTATCCTGCTTCTAAATTCACACCCGCTTGTTCATATCGAACGCTCATCGGTTTTCCCCCTTAAGCCTTTGTCTCTGTCACGAGTTCTGCAAGTTCAGTCGGATAAAGTCCCGTGAAGCATGCAGCACACTGCCCGCGTAGCGCTCCTTCAAATGGACGATCGATGGCTTCGACCGTTCCATCCAATGTGAGAAACGCTAGTGTGTCGGCACCAATCTCTTCTCTAATTTCTTCAACGGATTTGGTTGCCGCAATTAACTCTTCCTTTGTTGATGTATCGATTCCGTAATAGCATGGATGCTTGATTGGCGGTGACGTGATGCGCACATGCACTTCCGTCGCGCCTGCCTCTCGAAGCAAAGTGACGATTCGGCGGCTCGTCGTTCCTCGGACGATGGAATCATCGACCATGATGACCCGCTTCCCATTCACGACACCGCGTAACGCCGACAGTTTCATCTTCACGCCGCGCTCCCGTAATTCCTGAGAAGGTTGAATGAATGTCCGTCCGACATAACGGTTCTTAATGAGTCCCATCTCGTATGGGATTCCACTCGCTTCGGCATAACCGATTGCCGCGGAAATACTCGAGTCCGGCACCCCCGTCACGACATCCGCTTCGACCGGCGCTTCTTCGAACATCTTTTTCCCCATAGCTTTGCGCGCCGTATGCACGTTGATGCCGTCGATGATCGAGTCCGGACGTGAGAAGTAAATGTATTCCATCGAACACATCGCACGAACTGCCGCTTCACTGAAACGTTCAGATGTGATGCCCTCATTCGTAATCATGAGTAACTCGCCTGGTTCAACGTCTCGGACATACGTTGCTCCAACGACGTCAAACGCACATGTCTCTGATGCGAAAACGTACGCACCGTCTTCCGTCTTCCCGAGTGACAAGGGACGTAACCCATGAACGTCGACTCCGACGTATAGGGCATCTTCTGTCAAAAATAAGAAGGCGAATGCTCCAACGAGACGAGCCAAGCTATCCGCAATGCGTTCTTTCAATGAATTACCGCGACTCCGCTTAATAAGATGGGCCACGACTTCCGTGTCAGACGTCGTTTGGAAGATCGCACCCTCCGCTTCGAGCATATGTTTCAACTCAGTCGCATTCACAAGGTTTCCGTTATGCGCCATCGCCAAGTCCCCTGTCAACGACTTGAAATGGAGCGGTTGAACGTTCTCGAGCGTGTTGCCGCCCGCTGTCGAATAGCGTACGTGACCGATTGCATGATTCCCGGTGAGTGCGTCGAGAGACGTTTCGTCAAATACTTCGGTGACGAGCCCGAGTCCACGTTTCGCGTGGAGACGCTCTCCGTCCGCCGTTACGATTCCCGTTCCTTCTTGGCCACGGTGCTGCAAACTGTGAAGTCCGTAGTAGGCAAGGTGTGACGCTTCGATGTGACCGAACACACCGAAGACGCCACATTCCTCGTTCATGCCTCGGATGTCATATAACATGGAATAGCTCCTTCCCATACACGTTCCAACTCTTGCACATCCATTTCAATCAAGCGATCGCTCGCGCGAACAACAACAGTTGCCGCTTCTGTGACCGTACCGATTGCCGTTCCGTTCGTCATGCTCGCGAATGCCTCTGCTTTTGTTTGGTCGACTGTCACGAGGAAGCGTGACTGGGATTCACTAAATAGCGCAGTGACGAGTTCTGTATCGATTGTGACGTCGACACCGAACCCTGTTCCGAAAACGAGTTCTGGTAACGCTGCCGCAAGACCACCTTCTGACACATCGTGTGCCGCCGTGACAAGACCTTCACGAATCGCTTGAAGTAATGCTTTCTGCGTCTGACGCTCTTCCTGAAGGTCGAGTGTCGGCGCATGTCCGCTCACTTTTCCGTCTTGGAGCATTTGAAGGGCACTGCCACCAAATTCTGTTTTTGTCTCTCCGAGTAAGAAGACGACGTCTCCGCCATGTTTCGCAAACGATGTCGTAATATGCTCTGGCTTCTCAATGAGACCGACCATTCCAACGACCGGTGTCGGATAAATGGCTTGTCCGTTCGATTCGTTGTATAACGATACGTTTCCACCAATGACAGGTGTATCGAGCGTCCGGCACGCTTCCGCCATTCCTTCAACGGCTTGGTCGAGTTGCCAGAACCCTTCCGGTTTATCCGGGCTGCCGAAGTTGAGACAGTCCGTCAAAGCAAGAGGCTCTGCACCACTTGCGACGATGTTACGTGCCGCTTCAGCGACAGCGATTGCCCCACCGACACGCGGGTCGAGATAGACGTATTTCGCGTTACAGTCGGTCGTCATCGCGAGCGACTTCTCCGTCTCACGAATGCGGATGACTGCAGCATCACTGCCCGGTGCGACGACTGTCGATGTTTGAACCATATGGTCGTATTGCTCATACACCCAACGTTTCGAGGCGATGCTCGGCATCGCAAGCACGTCTTTCCAAGTCGCCATCACATCTTCGACGATTGGTGTGACAGGACTCATGGCTTGGAAAGCTTCGTAGTAGGCTGGTACTTTTGAAGGTTTATGATAGACAGGAGCGTCTTCTGCGAGCGCGTCGACCGGTACCTCTGCTGCGACCTCTCCTTGGTGAACGAGGCGAAGCACTTTCTCTTCGATGACCTCGCCGACCTTGATCGCGTGAAGTCCCCACTTCGTCACGATCGCTTCAATCTCGTCTTCATGTCCGGCTTTGACAACGAGAAGCATCCGCTCTTGTGATTCCGATAGCATCATCTCGTAAGGCGTCATGCCTGTCTCGCGTTGCGGGACGAGGTCTAAGTTCATCTCAATCCCCATGCCGGCTTTTGAGGCCATCTCAGCTGAAGAAGATGTCAATCCAGCTGCCCCCATGTCTTGAATCCCGACGAGCGCCGGGTGTTTGATGACTTCAAGACACGCTTCAATCAATAGCTTCTCCATGAACGGGTCTCCGACTTGTACGGCTGGACGCTTTTCGTCCGCGTCTTCCCCGAGTTCTTCAGAGGCGAATGTGGCACCATGGATTCCGTCGCGTCCAGTCGTCGCTCCGACATACATGACCGAGTTCCCGACACCTTCTGCGATTCCTTTTTGAATGTCTTCATGACGGATGAAACCGACGCACATTGCGTTGACGAGTGGGTTTCCAGAGTAGGCCGGGTCAAAGGCGACTTCGCCACCGACAGTCGGGATACCAACACAGTTTCCGTAGCCGGCAATGCCTGACACGACATGACCGAATAAATGTTTCACACGTGATTCGTTCAAATCTCCGAAACGGAGTGAGTTCAACAATGCAATCGGACGGGCACCCATCGAGAAGATGTCACGAATGATTCCGCCCACCCCAGTCGCCGCTCCTTGATAAGGTTCAATCGCTGACGGGTGGTTATGACTCTCGATTTTAAAGGCGACAGCTTGACCGTCTCCGATATCGACGATTCCCGCCCCTTCTCCTGGTCCTTGTAAGACGTGCTTTCCGGTTGTAGGAAACTTCCGGAGCACAGGTTTCGAGTTTTTGTACGAACAGTGTTCAGACCACATGACCGAGAAGAGACCGATTTCTGTATAGTTTGGCTCCCGGCCAAGCAGTGAGACGACGAGTGCGTATTCGTCGTCCGATAATCCCATCGTGGCATAAATCTTTTCATCGCGGATTTGCGTAGCTGTCGGTTCAGTTGTAAGTAACATGTCGTGCCCCCCATTTTACAATTGACGTGAATAACCGTTTACCGTCTTCCCCACCGAGCAATGCTTCGACCGCACGCTCTGGGTGTGGCATCATGCCGAGTACGTTTCCTACTTCGTTCGTGATGCCGGCGATCTGTTCGACCGATCCGTTCGGGTTCTCTTTATAGGTGAACGCAATCTGACCATTTGCCTTCAATGTCTCGAGTGTCGCCTCGTCACAGTAGTAGTTGCCCTCACCGTGTGCGATTGGCACGCGAATCGTTTCCTGTGCCGCATAGTCACTTGTGAACATCGTCTCGTTATTTTCGACGACGAGTTCGACAGTCTTACACATGAATTTCAAATCACGATTTCGCATCAACACGCCTGGGAGGAGTCCCGCTTCGACAAGTACTTGGAATCCGTTACATACCCCAAGCACCGGACGTCCTTCTTCTGCGAAACGTTTTACCTCAGCCATAATCGGTGAAAATTGAGCGATTGACCCGCAACGCAAGTAATCTCCATATGAAAAGCCACCTGGTAAGAGCACCCCATCGAACCCTTCAAGTGAGGTTTCTGTATGGAACACGTATTCCGCTTCTTCCCCGAGCACGTCTTTTACCGCATGATACATGTCGAGGTCACAGTTTGATCCTGGAAAGACGATGACCGCGAACTTCATGCAAGTACCCCCATCTCGATTTCATAATTTTCAATGACCGTGTTGACGAGTAGTTTCTCACACATCTCTTTGACCATGTCTTCTGTCGTTTCATCAGCGACCTGAAGCTCGATGACTTTCCCGATGCGAACCGATTCAATTCCAGCAAATCCAAGATGCTCGAGTCCGCCTTTCACAGCTACTCCTTGTGGGTCGAGTACACTTTCACGTAATGTCACATACACGTTTACTTTTTTCATTGTCCATTTCCCCCTATGCGTGTTAACAATTGTCCATACGTCTCAGTCAAAGAACCTAAATCGCGACGGAATACGTCCTTATCCAACTTTTGTTTCGTCTCTTTGTCCCACAGTCGGCACGTGTCTGGTGAAATCTCATCCGCTAAGATGATGGTTCCGTCCACTTTCCCGAATTCTAGTTTAAAATCAATCACGTCAATGCCATGTTGACCGAAGAAATCGAGTAATACATCGTTTACCCAAAGGCCAAGTTGTCGCAATGTTTCGACTTCTTTATGTGTAGCGACTTGCAATAAACGGATATGGTCTTCTGTTAGGAGTGGATCCCCGAGCGCATCATCCTTATAGTAGAACTCGACAATCGGTGCAAGGAGCGGTGTCCCTTCTTCCCAACCGAGTCGTTTCGCCAGGCTTCCAGCCGCTACGTTTCGAACGACTACTTCTAATGGAATGATGTCGACACGGCGTACCAACTGTTCTCGCTCTGAGATTTGTTTGATAAAGTGCGTCGGAATCTTGTTGTCATGCATCAATTCGAACAGCTGCGTCGTGATGGCGTTGTTCAGGATCCCCTTCCCATCGATTGACTCTTTCTTCTCTCCATTGAATGCTGTCGCATCATCTTTGTAATACACGCGAAGCACACCCGCTTCTTCTGTCTCAAATAACGCTTTCGCCTTGCCTTCGTAAATTGCTTTCATCTGAACCGTCCCCCTTAAAAGTGAGAGGGGCATATCGCCCCTCAACGATTACAAACCACAGCGTTCAAAAATTGTATCGACACGGCGTACGTGATAACGCGGATCGAACAATTCATCGAGCTCTTCACTCGTAAAGAGTGCGCCCATTTCTTTGTCCTCTTCAATCAATGTTCGGAACATCGTCTCTTCTTCCCATGCTTGCATCGCCTTCGGTTGAACCGCGTCATATGCAGCTTCACGCGACCAGCCTTTCTCGATGAGACCGAGCAGAATACGTTGCGAGAAGATAATCCCGAACGTACGGTCCATGTTGCGACGCATGTTATCTGGGAAGACCGTCAAGTTCTTCACGATATTGCCGAATCGATTCAACATATAGTTGAGAAGAATCGTCGCATCCGGGATAATGATTCGTTCTGCTGACGAGTGCGAGATGTCACGCTCATGCCAAAGCGGAACGTTTTCGTAAGCCGTCATCATATGACCGCGAATGACACGCGCAAGACCCGTCATGTTTTCAGAACCGATTGGGTTTCGTTTATGCGGCATCGCCGACGATCCTTTTTGTCCTTTGGCGAAGAACTCTTCCACTTCACGTGTCTCTGTCTTTTGAAGACCGCGAATCTCTGTAGCCATCTTTTCAATCGATGTCGCAATCAAAGCGAGCGTCGACATATACTCGGCATGACGGTCACGTTGGAGCGTCTGTGTCGAGATCGGTGCAGCTTGGATTCCGAGTTTGTCACACACATATGATTCGATGAATGGGTCGATATTCGCAAACGTCCCGACGGCTCCACTCATTTTCCCAAACTCAATCGTTTCGCGTGCTGCCATGAAGCGTTTCTTGTTGCGCTTCATTTCTTCATACCAAAGGGCGAGCTTCAAACCGAACGTTGTCGGCTCTGCGTGCACACCGTGTGTCCGTCCCATCATGATGTCATATTTATGCGCTTTTGCTTTTTCTGCAAGAATGCCGATGAAGCGATCTAAATCGGCTTCTAAAATATCATTCGCTTGCTTGATTAAGTACGAGAGCGCCGTATCGACGACATCCGTCGACGTCAAACCGTAGTGTACCCACTTCTTCTCTTCCCCGAGTGTCTCGGAAACGGCACGCGTGAACGCAATCACATCGTGACGCGTCTCTTGTTCAATTTCTAAAATACGATCAACATCAAACGATGCTTTGTCCCAAAGGACTTGTACATCTTCTTTCGGGATAATTCCAAGTTCACTCCAAGCCTCACACGCGTAAAGCTCAACTTTTAACCAAGCCTCGAACTTGTTTTGATCGGTCCAAATGTTCGCCATCTCTGGGCGGGTGTAGCGTGAAATCATAAAACGGTCTCCTTCCAAATTGCCAGTTGTTCGATGGTATGAAGCGCATCCTCGACCGTGTCACCGAGAACATTCAAGTGTCCCATCTTGCGACCTGTCTTCGCTTCATCTTTTCCATACAGATGTAGTTTAACATTCGATGGCAATGCTTTGACATTGAGTCGTTGCATATGTTCGCCGAGAAGATTGACCATGACAACCGGAGTGGTCAGTGTCGTTCGTCCGAGACGCATCCCTGTCACGGCTCGAATGTGTTGTTCAAATTGTGAGGTCTCACATGCATCAATCGTGTAGTGTCCAGAATTATGTGGACGTGGTGCGAGTTCGTTTACGTAAAGGCGACCATCTGGCATGACAAACAACTCGACAGCGAGTGTTCCCATCAACCCGATGTGGTCTGCGAGTTGAAGTGCGAGATGTCTCGCATCTTCTTGAATCTCATCAGCGACACGAGCCGGTACGATGGATAGATGTAGAATGTTGTTATGATGAATATTTTCACTGATTGGGAACGTTGACGTTTCTTCTTCTCCACGCGTCACAATGACCGAGATCTCTTTTTCAAACGGCAACCAAGCTTCAGCGACATATTCTTGTTCCGTGAACTGTTCAATGAATGCCTGAACATCCTGTTCCGTCCGAATGACTGTTTGCCCTTTTCCGTCATAGCCGAAGCGACACGTTTTGACGACAAATGGCAACCCAAGCTTCTCTTTCGCCTCCCGAACATCTCGAGCGGTACGTACTGAAACATAAGGTGCGACTCGTAGTCCTGCAGATTCAATCATTTGTTTTTCTAAGATGCGATGTTGCGTCGCTTTCAATACATCCATTCCTTGTGGACATTTTTCTTCAATTGCAGCAATCATTTCTGTGTCGATATTCTCGAATTCGTACGTCACGATGTCAGAATGGTCGGCGAGTTTCTTTGCGGCATCGACATCATCAAATGAGGCAACAATTGAATCTGCCACTTGAGCAGTCGGTGCATGTGGGTTTGGATCGAGACAAAGTGTCGTATACCCCATTGCACTCGCACTAAGAGACATCATCCGTCCAAGTTGTCCTCCACCTAAAATTCCGATTCTCATCAGACCAACTCCTCCGTTCCTCGCATCGCCATCTCTTGTTTCTTCTCCCGAAATGCATCAAGTCGATTTGTAATGTCTGTGGAGTGAATGCTAAGAATTTGAGCAGCAAGTAATCCCGCATTCGTTGCTCCTGCTTTACCAATCGCAACAGTTGCTACTGGAATTCCTGCAGGCATCTGAACAATCGAGAGTAGCGAATCCATTCCATTGAGAGCTTTAGACTGAACAGGGACACCGATGACAGGAAGTGTCGTTTTCGCAGCTACCATTCCAGGAAGGTGGGCTGCTCCACCAGCACCCGCAATGATTACATGAATGCCTCTGCCCCGTGCCTCTTCAGCATATTCGAACATAAGGTCAGGTGTACGGTGAGCTGATATGACTTGTTTTTCATATGGAATCTGTAACTCATCTAACATGTCACATGTATGTTTCATCGTCTCCCAGTCAGATGAACTACCCATGATTACTCCAACTACTACGTTCATTCCAAATGTCCCCCTTACAAAAAGAAATCCCTAAACCGAGCAATCAGTTTAGGGTATAGGCATGACAAATACACGTCAGCTACACCCCATAGTCTGATCAGAATCGGTGATCAGGTAGAAACTTGCAAGCCATTTCCTTGCGATTATATGGAGCACTATTTATTTTTCCTATCTCACACGCCTATCGTACCTTGTTCTTTGAAAACATGTCAATAAACTGCGAACATTTTAATTGTCTGAATATTTATCGTTCGCTTTTTGGATATAAGAAGAATCTTCTTTGCATATCCTGTATTCTATTATAAAAGGGGGAGTTAGATGAGTTACATATCGAGTCTTCGGGAAGTGATTGGCAACCGTCCGATCATCAGCGTCGGAGCGACCATTTTAGTCATCAATCAAAAACAAGAGGTACTGATGCAATTCCGATCGGATACACTTGACTGGGGTTTACCAGGAGGATCGATGGAGCTCGGAGAAACGTTGGAAGAAGTCGCTGCACGAGAATTAAAAGAAGAAACTGGACTTTTCGCTAAGAAATTTGAATTCATTCAAGTCTTTTCCGGTTCAGATGGTTATTTTAAATATCCGAACGGCGATGAAACATACGGTGTCATCCATTTATATCAGGCAAAAGGAGTACATGGAGAACTTCTTATGGAAAACGGTGAAAGCCTGGCTCTTGAATACTTTAGTAAAGAGAATCTTCCTAAAAAGATAGAGAAACGCGCTCAAACTTTATTGGATGTGCTTGGAGACCGATGCTTTGAACGCGAGCATTCATTTTAAGATATAAAAAAGCCGTCACACAGATAGTGTGACGGCTTGGCATTAGGATTCTTTAGAGACGCATTCAAATAAAATCGATTGATGGGAATGGACAGGTTCATCTTTGGCTCCCGTTTGCTCAAAGACGGGCTTTTCAATGCGGCGTATAGGACGATAACCCATTTCATTGATTCGATCTAAACATTCGCTGACCGTTTCATTTGGTTCGACATATACTTTGATCTTCTTAGCCATTTCTTACGTCCTCTCTTCCACTAGACTTAATCGATGATAAGAAAAAACGGCGGCCCTTGAGCGAATGCTCCAGAACCACCGTTTGCCTGGCAACGTCCTATCCTCACAGGGGGAGATCCCCCAACTACTTTCGGCGCTGAGACGCTTAACTTCCGTGTTCGGCATGGGAACGGGTGT
>NZ_JBNNHU010000002.1:0-321055 GCF_050269125.1 Exiguobacterium sp. NPDC077395 | reverse complement strand
AGCGTTCGTCCTGAGCCAGGATCAAACTCTCCAAAGAATTTGATATAGCTCTTAGATTGACGAAGCTTGCGCTTCATTCAAAAATTGTAAAACTTTTTTTGCCTCATCGTTCAGTTTTCAAAGTTCGTCAGTTTAAATGGTGGGCCTAAGTGGACTCGAACCACCGACCTCACGCTTATCAGGCGTGCGCTCTAACCGGCTGAGCTATAGGCCCATAAAAAAGAATGGTGCACCCTGAGAGATTCGAACTCCCGGCCTTTAGATTCGTAGTCTAACGCTCTATCCAGCTGAGCTAAGGGTGCGCATATGGTGCGGTCGAGAGGACTTGAACCTCCACGGTGTTAACCACCACTAGGCCCTCAACCTAGCGCGTCTACCGATTCCGCCACGACCGCAGCGTATGAAATTAAAATGGTGAGTCATGCAGGGCTCGAACCTGCGACCCTCTGATTAAAAGTCAGATGCTCTACCAACTGAGCTAATGACTCAAATAAAAGCTGGGCTGGAAGGGATCGAACCTTCGCATGTCGGAATCAAAATCCGATGCCTTACCACTTGGCTACAGCCCAACGTAAATGGCGGTCTTGACGGGATTCGAACCCGCGATCTCCTGCGTGACAGGCAGGCATGTTAACCCCTACACCACAAGACCAGATTACGTTTTTATTTGAAATGGTGGAGGATGACGGGATCGAACCGCCGACCCCCTGCTTGTAAGGCAGGTGCTCTCCCAGCTGAGCTAATCCTCCATATGGTGACCCGTACGGGATTCGAACCCGTGTTACCGCCGTGAAAGGGCGGTGTCTTAACCGCTTGACCAACGGGCCAGTGTATGTGTCTTCTAAGTAATTTTAAGTGGCGGAGACGGAGGGATTCGAACCCTCGCACCGGTTTCCCAGCCTACTCCCTTAGCAGGGGAGCCCCTTATAGCCTCTTGGGTACGTCTCCAAAATAAAATGGCTCCGCAAGTAGGATTTGAACCTACGACCTACCGGTTAACAGCCGGTTGCTCTACCACTGAGCTATTGCGGAACGTTGCTTGAAATTATCGAAGTAACGATTTATATTGTAACCGCAAACCAGAAACCTGTCAATCACTTTCTTAGAAAAACTTTTATTTCGCATGCCGTCTCTCGGCGACTTCTATAAGATATCACGGTACAAAAAGACCGTCAACACTTTTTCTAAAAAAAATCAGGTAAAATGAAAAACATTTTACCTGATTCGAGTTTCTTCTTATTAACTGTTCGGTTCAAGCATCGTCAAACTAATTCGTCCCCGGTTGACATCGACCTGTTCGATCCATACCGTAACGATATCACCGACCGCCACGACATCTAACGGATGCTTTACGTAGCGATTCGATAATTTCGAAATATGGACGAGCCCGTCCTGTTTTACACCAATATCCACGAACGCACCAAAATCAATGACGTTTCGAACGGTGCCTTGGAATTCCATTCCGACTTGAAGGTCTTCAAGACTCATGACATCCGTGCGCAGTAATGGCTTTTGGATATCTTCCCGTGGGTCACGTCCTGGTTTCGCTAACGACTTCAAGATATCCTCGACGGTTGGAAGTCCCGCATCTAATCGCTCACTCAATACATTCGCATCAACTTGTTGTAACCGTTCACGCAATGCAGCTGTTCCGACCTCAGCTTTCGAGGATCCGATTTCTTTTAAGATTGATAGTGCGAGGGAATAACTTTCCGGGTGAATCTCCGTCTGGTCGAGAACATCCTTCCCATTCATGATTCGCAAGAATCCAGCCGCCTGTTCGAACGCCTTCGCCCCAAGTCTTGGCACTTTCTTAATTTCCTTTCTCGTTTCAAAGCGTCCATTCTCTTCACGATATGCCACAATATTTTTGGCAGTCGTTTTGTTCAGTCCAGATACATAAGTCAATAAAGACTCCGAGGCACGGTTCACATCGATTCCGACCATGTTAACCACGCTCTCCACGACGAATTCTAAAGATGCCTTCAGTTTATTTTGACTCACATCATGCTGATATTGCCCGACACCGACCGACTGTGGGTCGACTTTGACGAGTTCCGCCATCGCATCCTGGATTCGGCGTGCGATCGAGACAGCTGACCGTTCCTCTACTTTTAAGTCCGGAAATTCACTACGTGCCACTTCCGATGCAGAATAGACACTCGCTCCCGCTTCGTTCACAATCGCGTAAGCAATTTCACGCTCTGCTTTCTTTAACCAATCCGCAACGAATTGTTCGGTCTCCCTTGATGCCGTACCGTTTCCGACAACAATAACGGAGATTGGATATTTCTTAGCGAGTTTCGTTAGTACTTTTTCAGCGCCAGCGATATCGTGCTTCGGTGCCGTCGGATAGAAGACACCAACCTCTTCGACTTTTCCGATTTCATTGACGACCGCCCATTTGCATCCTGTCCGATATGCCGGGTCGATCCCCAAGACGACGACCTCGCGAAGAGGCGGTTGCATGTAGAGTTGCTTTAAGTTTTTCGAGAACACATCGATTGCCTGCTCCTCTGCCTTGTCGGTCAATTCACCACGAATCTCTCGTTCAATGGCTGGGAAGACAGATTTTTTATAAGCCTCTGTCACAGCTGCTTCGACAACTTCACGTTTCTCTTTCGGAAGTCGCTCATATGTACGAAGCGCTTGATCCATGAAACGTGTCTCGTCAAAAATGACTTTCACTTGAAGGACATCGGTACGCTCCCCACGGTTCAAGGCGAGTACACGGTGTGGGACAATCCCCGCAATTTTCTCTTCATATTCATAATACTGCGCAAAGATCTCTTTTTCGTCTTCCGCTTGTTTTTTCTTCTTCGAACGCAACAATCCTTCTTTGCGTACACGGTCGCGAAGCATCTGGCGTAGTTTCGCTTCCTCGCCCCATTCTTCCCCGATGATGGCATGTACGAGCGGAAGGGATTCTTCTAGCGCTACATCCTTCGAGAGCTCTTCAACCACACCTGTCGAGTAAGGCGACTTGTCTCGGAACCAGTCTGCAAGCGGCTGCAACCCTTTCTCGCGTCCCTGTTCCGCTTTCGTCCGTCGTTTCGGACGATAGGGTAAGTAGATGTCTTCTACTTGTTGAAGGGTTGTCGCTGCCTCTAGCGCCTTCGTTAGTTCAGGTGTGTTCTTTTCCAACTCTTCTAACTTAGCAAGAACATCCGTTTTTCGCTTTTGAAGACTTTCTTCATATTGAAGGGCGTCTAAGATTGCTTTGATTTCGACTTCATCCAGGTTCCCCGTCATTTCCTTCCGATAACGGGCCATGAACGGAATCGTCGCCCCTTCAGATGCGAGCTGTTGAACCGTCTCTACTTGGTTCACTTTCAAGTTTAACGCCTTAGCCACTTTCGTAATCACTTGAATCACTTCCTTTTATGATCTCTTCCAAAGTGTAGCAAACATTCAAACAAAAAAGCGATGACTCGATTAGTCATCGCTTGAGAATACTTCATTGAGTGGAACTTTGATGGCTTCACGCAGCTTTTCGAGTGCTCGCCGTTGCAAACGGGAGACATGCATCTGCGAGATCCCAAGAAGTTCTCCAGTCTCTTTTTGACTCATATTCTTATAGTAGGCGCATTCTAAGATGGCGCGTTCCCGTTCATTTAGAACATTGAACGCTTTCTCTAGAATGAGACGTTGGTCGACCGATTCATATCCACGCTCTTGGCTACCGACCAAGTCGAGTAACGTGACCGTACTGCCTTCGTTATCGGCCTCAATTGAACTATCGACCGACAGCGCTTGATAACTCTTACCCATCTCAAGCGTTTCGAGAATTTCTTCGTCTGATACGCCAAGATGATCGGCAATCTCATCGATTCGTGGTGAGCGTTGCAATTCAGTCGTCAACTCTTCAACCGTCTTCTTAATTTTCGGTCCGAGCTCTTTGATCCGACGCGGAACATGGACACTCCATGTTTTATCGCGGATGAATCGCTTGATTTCACCGATGATGGTCGGGACGGCAAACGATTCGAAGCTACGTCCGAATTCTGGATCAAATCGACGGAGTGCCGCCAATAATCCAATCATCCCAACTTGCACGAGATCATCGTGAATCGCTCGTCCACGCGAAAACTTACGGGCGAGTGCTTCAACGAGGTCCGAATAGCGATTGATGAGTAGCATTTGCACTTCTTCGTTTTGATCGTCTTGTTGGTAGCGTTCAATCCACTCTAGTACCTCGTCATCACTGTGATGGCGTTGTTGAGATTTTGCTGGCACTCTGATCCACCTCGTCCCTGTTAAGGAGTTTTGTCATCGTCACTTTGACACCGTTGTCTTTATTGATCGAGACATCGTCCATTAACGCTTCGATAAGGAAGAGACCAAGTCCTCCTTCGTGGAGCGATTCAATTTCCGTCGTCTCTTCGACCGGAGCCGCTTGACGTTTCACATCATCTGCGAACGTCTTGCCTGAATCTTCAATCGTGATTTCAAGACGATCTGCATATACTCCACAAGCGAGTTTGACCTCTCCATCTTGATGATCTTCATACGCATGCTGGACTGCATTCCCGCATGCTTCCGAGACCGCGATTTTAATATCTTCGATCTCGTCGTACGTATATCCCATACGGTTAGCGATTCCTGAAACGACTAATCGAACCACACCGACATATTCGGGTTTGGCCGGGAACGTCATGACCGTCTGTTCAACATTGTTCATTGCGTGCCACCTCTTACGTTCGAATTAATAGAAAGAAGTTTGTGAAGACCCGTCAATTCGAATAGACGATTGACTCGCTCCGTAACCCCGACAAGTGACAACTCTTTTTCGTTACGCGTGGCGATTTTCAACGCCCCGACGAACACACCGAGACCTGTCGAGTCCATATACTCCACTTCATCTAAATGAACGACCACATCTTGCTCACTGATGGCCGGATGCAATACTTCTTTCAATTTTGGTGCAGTATATGTATCCACTTCTCCGGATACGTAAAGGTGTAATTGTTCTCCAATGACTTGCTCACGAATCGATAAATCCATCGTCTATTCCCTCCTAAATGTCCGTACAGATAAATTGAGTACGATTTACTTTAATTCCCCACTATCAAAATCTTAAACCACTTTTTTAAAAAATGTTTAAAAAAAGACCGATACCTATGTACCAGTCTTGATCTATGTAAGGCTAGAGAGGGATCAATCCCATACTAATCTCTAGCGCTCGGTCAACTTTATGCATCGTCTCATCATCGAGATGAGTGACTTTATCCGTCAGACGACGCTTATCAATCGTTCGAATCTGCTCAAGTAAAATCACAGAGTCTCTCTCGAGTCCATGCTTCTCTTGATATACTTCCACATGAGTCGGCAGTTTTGCTTTTTGAATCTGAGCTGTAATCGCAGCGACAATGACGGTCGGGCTAAAGCGATTGCCGATGTCGTTCTGTACGATGAGAACGGGTCGAACGCCACCTTGCTCTGAGCCGACTACGGGCGACAGATTCGCATAAAATACGTCACCACGCTTTACGATCACTCTGCTCACACCCCACTTACTTGACGTAAGAGAGCGTGTTCGGCTTCGGCTTCAATCGTTAGCATCTCTTCTGCCATATTCAAGTTAAACGCGGCCATCTCTTGATAGCCTTTCGCCAATTCTTCACGCAGTGTTTGTTGTCGATCAGCAATTTCTTTAGACAAGTATGTCACTACATCGTTCAAGGACAGTGTTTCACGGTCTTTCATCGAAATCGGACCCCCTTGTTGCGAGAACCGATCTGGGACGGACGCTAGCGCACCCGCAGTTCGCTGCTTCAACATCTTACACCTCCAGAATCGTTTCATGGACTGGCGGAAAATCTCCCGCGTTCTTTATCAATATAACACGCGGGAATGGGAAAATATAGAGAAATCGAGAAAGAATTCAGATAATTTCACACGATTTGTGATTCACACATAGTGACGCGGTAATCGACTCGTGAACTGGCAAACGATCTCATAGTTAATCGTCCCTAGATATGACGCAAGTTCATCAATGGCGACGTTTCCACCAACAAGTGTCACATCCATACCGACCGGAAACTCTTTTGGAAGTCGGATCATGAAGCGATCCATGCAGACACGTCCCACAATCGGACAACGAACACCATTTACTTCAACTTCAAATCCGCTCGCCTTCCGTAACCATCCGTCCGCATATCCGACTGGGACGGTACCAATCCATTCATCGGTCGATGTCGTATAGGTCGCTCCGTAACTGATCGTTCGACCTGCCTCGAGACGCTTCACCTGCATCAGCTGGCTCTTCAACGTAAAGGCCGGGCGGAGGAACGAATAGAATGTTTCCATCTCATGTGACGGATATAAACCATAGAGTGCGATCCCGACACGGACCAGATTATAAGGAACGTCTTGTCCTGCCATTCGGATGGCCCCTGCTGAATTGGACGTATGAATATAGCGGAACCGCTCATGTAACCCATCCATCAAGTGTTCGAAACGTTCTTGTTGTGTATAGTACAAGTCGCTATCAAGTTCATCCGCTGTCGCGAAATGGGTGTAGATGCCTTCAATGACAAATGAATCGTTCGCTTCTTCAAGCAACGCATCAAGTTGCTCTCGTGTACGAAGACCAAGACGTCCCATCCCTGTGTCGACTTTAATATGAACCGTCAATGGTTTTTCTTCTATATAAGCAGTAGCCTCTTTTAACCATTCAGCAGAAAAAACGGACAACGTGACGTCTCGTTCTGCTGCAATCCCTGCATATTGGGGAAATTGCGCCTCCATGACTAAAATCGGTGCCTCGATCCCTGCATCCCGAAGTTCGATTGCTTCTTCTAATAAAGCGACCCCAAGCATCGTCGCCCCGTTCTGAAGGGCGATATTCGCCACTTCAACAGCCCCATGACCGTAGGCATTCGCTTTGACGACCGCCATGATATCTTGCGGGATACGTTGTGTTAACTCTTGTATGTTATGGGCGATGGCCGCCCGATCAATCTCGATTCGACTAGGACGAAACATGTTGCCCCTCCTCTTCTAAGATGACTTGTGCGACGGCATATGCACTGCTATGACTGATGCTGACATGAATTCGTCCCGAAAACGGCGCAGTCATGACAGGTCGACCTGTCTCATCCGGTAAAATTTCAATGTGGCGCCACGATAGACCGTGCGCGATTCCGGTGCCGATTGCCTTGGCATAAGCTTCTTTTGCGGCAAACCGACCCGAAACAAACTCGATTTGACGCGGGAGTGGGTATTGTTGAACAAGCTCATACTCTGCATCGGTGAGCAGGCGTTTTAAAAAACGCGGTTGTTTCATCGAGCGAGCCATCCGATCAAGCTCGACGATATCGACTCCGATTCCTACAATCACTGGACACTCGCTCCTTTCCTTTTTTCCCTGTTTCCCTATACAATTGGAGAAAGAGGTGATGTTATGTTTAGTCGTACGGAAAATGTACAAACGTTTGTACGGGCATATCCACTCGTAACGCTGTTCATTGTAATCCAACTCCTTGTGTTTGTCATCGATTCTTTCGCTCCTGGTTTACGAATTGTGTCAACAGGCGGGTCGTTTCATTTGGCACTCGCCGATGGACAATGGTATCGCTTGGTGACGGCCAACTTTATTCATTTGAGTCTCGGACACTTGCTATTTAATTCGTTTGCGCTGATCATCTTCGGACCAGCGATGGAACGCATGGTCGGGCATGTAAAGTTTGCCCTATTTTATGTCTTCGCCGGGGCACTTGCCAACTTGTTCACCTACTTCACCGTCAGTAACTTGTTTTATCTACAAGCTGGTGCGTCAGGTGCCATCTTGGCCATTCTCGGATTCTATGTGTTCATCGGTCGCTTCCGTCGCACGTTAATGCTTAGCCAAGATGCCCGCTTGGTCTATATCTTCGTCGCCATCAGTGCCGTCTTTACACTAATCGGTTCGAACGTTTCGCTTTGGGGCCACGTGTATGGCTTTTTGGCAGGATTTTTACTTGCCATTCCACTCTCACGGTATGCCGTCCCGTATACACGCCCGATGCGCTACGGGAAGTATAAGCAACGTTCTTACGCGCCCCCAATCATTCATTCCGGGGACGGAAAATGGTTCTTCTACATCATCATCGGACTGGCAGTTTTCGGTTTATTGGCACAGTTCCTATAACAAAAGGGTGACACACGGTGTGTCACCCTTTGTCGTTACGTCAATAATGTCAGCATCAAAGCCTTCTGTGCATGTAAGCGATTCTCGGCTTGATCGAATACCCATGACTGTGGTCCATCAATCACATCGGCCGTCACTTCTTCCCCGCGATGCGCCGGTAAACAATGAAGGAAAATTGCATCTGTTTTCGCAAGTGCCATCAAGTGACCGTTCACTTGGAATCCTTCGAATTTCAACAGTCGTTCATCGGCTTCCTGTTCTTGTCCCATACTCGCAAAGACGTCCGTGTAGACAACATCCGCCTCGTTCACCGCAAGCGTCGGGTCATCAAACAACGTAATACTGCCCCCAGTCGTCTGAGCCAACTTCTGTGCATTCTCATAAATCGTTTGATCGACAGTGTATCCGCTCGGCGACGCGATGCGGATATGCATCCCACTCAGCGCACCGCCAATCATGAGTGAATGCGCCATGTTGTTCCCATCTCCGATATACGTCAACACTTTCCCCGAACAACTGCCGAAATGTTCTTCAATCGTCAATAAATCCGCGAGCACTTGGCATGGGTGATGTAAGTCCGTCAATCCGTTCATAATCGGAATCGATCCGTGTTGCGCCAACGTCTCGACCGTTTCATGGGCAAACGTCCGAATCATCAATGCGTCCACATACCGACTCATCACTTGAATCGTGTCCGTCAACGGTTCCCCGCGTCCGATTTGCAAATCTTGACCACTGAGGAAGAGCGGGTATCCGCCTAGTTCGACGACACCCACCTCAAATGACATGCGCGTACGCGTCGATGCCTTCTCAAACAATAACGCAACTTTCTTGCCTGTCAGGGCGGTCGCAAAAGATTGAGGCGACTGTTTGACGTCGCGTGCCAACTGAAGCAACGCATCGAGTGTGTCCGGTGTCAGTTCTTCCATCGTCAAAAAGTGTTGCATCGTCTTTACTGTCATTTAGCTACTTCCTCTCTCATTTGAATGGACTGTAAGGATTGAACCGGATTGTCGGTCAGTGACTGACTCATTTGATAATACTGAGCCAACTGTCGTGACGAGATGATATGCACACCATTTCGGACGGCGATTTCACGTGCTTCCCGCTCGTCGGTCGCGTCCGAGAATAGTATGGCGACTTGTTGGAAATCCGTGACGTTTGCAAGTGGTGTATCCCCGAACTGTTCAAACCCTTTCCCACATGCACTCTGCGGACGGTTCATCACCCGTGTCGTTAACGCATCATACGTAAACCGTTCTGGCACATACGGGTGTGAACTGAACTGGAGGGTCTCACCTGTCGAACGCATCACTGGACCAGTCATTGGGTCGACGCCCGGCAATTTGACGTTCGAGAAAATTGGCGTCTTCACCGCATAGTTCGTCAATGTGCAAGGACTTGTCGGAACGTGATCGGCTAACGGCAAGCCGTAAGCCGCATAGGTCGCCCATTCGATTAACGGTTCGCCTGTCACTTTGCTGACAATCGGAACGGTCCGGGATGCACGCGGATTGATTTCGAGGACATAGATTGTTTCTTCGTTCAACACAAACTGAATGTTCAAGGCCCCCTTATAATCGAGTGCCTGCCCGATTCGTTTGGCGATCGACTCTACTTTTTCTTGAATCGATTCACTCGTCTCGACAGGCGGCAAGACCATCGTCGAGTCTCCCGAATGGACACCCGCCGCTTCGATTTGTTCGAGGATGACCGGCACATACACCGTTTCCCCGTCTGTCACACAATCCACTTCGAGCTCACGTCCCGCTACATATTGATCGACAAGGATTGGATAGGCAAGATTCGGTAACGCCTCTGCTAACTGTTCCTCTGAACGAATGAGCAGCATCCCTTTTCCACCAATCACATAAGACGGACGAAGGATGCATGGATAGCCGAGTCGTTGTACCGCTTCATTCAATTCTTGTTGGGAAGACACTTCCTCTCCCGGAATGTGTTCGACTTCAATCGAATCAAGGAACTGATAGAAACGTTCCCGATCTTCCATTTGATCGATGGTTTGCGCAGAGGCACCGAGCAAGTGATACCCCGCCGATTCTAATTCATGAGCGAGCGAAATCCCCGTCTGTCCTCCAAACTGAATCAACACATCGTGACATCCTTCCGCTTCTAACACATGCATGACATCCTCACTCGTCAATGGTTCCACATATAGTTTGTCCGCAATCGAGAAATCGGTCGACACGGTCTCCGGGTTATTGTTGATCATAATCGTTTCGACACCAAGTTTTTGAAGCGCCCATACCGCGTGGACTGAACTGTAGTCGAACTCAATGCCTTGTCCGATTCGAATCGGCCCTGCCCCGATGATGGCAACTTTCCGTTTGCTACTCGGCTCTACTTCAGATGTCCCGTGCCAGGAGCCATAAAAATATGGGGTCTGACTTTCAAATTCAGCGGCGCATGTGTCAATCATCTGATATACCGGCTGAATCGAAGCCGATTCCCGGAGCGTCTTGACGTCCGCGACTTGTACGTGCATGATCTCGGCAATCTGTGCGTCCGTGAATCCGAGGCGCTTCGCCTGTAATAGTCCGCTCGGTTCCGTCAAATCTTGCTTCGTCATCTGGATGATCCGCTTCAACATCTGAATGAAATGTGGGGTGATGCCCGTGATTCGCTGTAACGCGTCGCCAGACACGAGTTCACGGTCGAGCAAAGCGAGACAAGCATGAAGACGACGATCAGTCGGTGCCTCGACTTCGCTCATCAATCCTTCGACGGTAGCGTCCTGCATCCATTTCGGATAAAGCGGTGCCTGTTCAATCCCAGCGCCACGCCATGCTTTCTGCAATGCCTCTTCTAACGTTTTCCCCATCGCCATACTCTCGCCGGTCGCTTTCATTTGTGGACCGAGCGCACGGTCTGTCTCGGCGAACAAATCGAATGGGAAGCAGGGCACTTTTGCCGTGACGTAATCGAGTGCCGGTTCAAAACTTGCCATCGTGTTGATTGTGACCGGATTGATGCAACGGTCTAACGGTTCCCCAAGAGCGAGACGTGTCGCAATCTTCGCAATCGGATATCCGGTCGCTTTTGACGCGAGCGCTGAGCTCCGCGAGACACGAGGATTCACTTCGATCACGTAGTACTCTGACTTCGTCGGATGAACGGCGAACTGAATGTTACAGCCACCAATCACACCTAATTCGGATACGATTCGGAACGAAGCACTCCGCAACGTTTGATGCATCTGATCCGATAACGTTTGTGCCGGTGCGAATACGACGGAGTCCCCCGTATGCACACCGACCGGGTCAATGTTTTCCATGTTGCAGACGATAATGCACGTTCCGAACGCATCGCGCATCACTTCATATTCAAACTCTTTATAGCCGGCGATACTCTTCTCGACTAAACATTGTGAAATCGGACTCGCTTCAAGACCACGACGCGCCATCGTATATGCTTCTTCTTCCGTCGTCGCGATGCCGCCACCTGTTCCACCGAGCGTAAAAGCTGGTCGAACGATGAGTGGGACACCCGTCGTCTTGATGAAAGCTGTCAATTCTTCAATCGATTCAATCGTCGTCGACGACGGAATCGGTTCATGTAACAGCTCCATCTTTTGTTTAAATCGTTCACGGTCTTCTCCATCACGAATCGTCTCAAGTGACGTCCCGAGTAGTTCGACCTCATATTGCGCCAATACTCCGGCTTCCTCGAGATCGAGCGCCAAGTTCAATGCCGTCTGTCCACCGACTGTCGCGAGTACGTGAGTCGGACGTTCTTTCTCGATGATCGCGGTCGCTTTTTGTACGGTCATTGCTTCGATATACGTCGCATCTGCCATCCCAGGGTCCGTCATGATTGTCGCAGGATTGGAGTTCAATAAGACAACTTCACAACCGGCTTCACGAAGCGCTTGGCACGCTTGCGTTCCGGAATAATCAAACTCTGCGGCCTGCCCGATCACGATTGGTCCTGAACCAATAACGAGTACTTTTTTATGCATACACGTTCACTCCTTGCTGAATCATTTCATCGAAACGGTCGAATGCGGATTGCGCATCGGTTGGTCCCGGACTCGCTTCTGGATGGAACTGCGTCGTGAACAGGCGCCCATTCGGATGAACGAGCCCTTCAACCGAATGATCATTCACGTTCTCATAGAGCAGTTCGAGCGGGCTTTGTTCGATACTCATACGCTCGACCACATAGCCGTGGTTTTGTGACGTCATCCACACTTCGTTCGTCTTAACGTTTCGAACCGGATGATTCGAGCCCCGATGACCATATGTTTGTTTCTCAATTTTGCAACCGAACGCGAGGGCGAGTAGCTGATGCCCCATGCAAATCCCGAGTGTCGGATACGATAGCGCCAATTCGCGAATGACTTCAATCCGTCCAAGATGGTCTCGCGGGTCCCCAGGGCCATTCGATACTAAAATCGCATCCGGTCGTAACGACGTAATGACATCTTTCGCCGTATCATATGGAACAGTCGTCACGCGATAACCACGCTTCACGATTTCTCCAACCATTGATGCCTTCACTCCGAAGTCGAGACAGACGACATGTCCTTTCTCACCATTGCCTTCTAGAACCTGAGAAGTCGTCGTGACACGCTCTGTCAGATGATTGACAGGTTGAGTATCGATGTTCACATCTGGGTTTGATGACATGACTCCGAATTGATCCCCTTCTTCGCGTAACACATGGACGAGGGCACGTACATCGACTTGTGAAAGTACCGGAATTCCTTCCTCTTCAAACCATTCCTTCAATGCAGGGCGATCCCCGTGGTTTGCCAGTGTCTGAACGAGGACGCCAGCCGCTTGAATGCGAGCACTTTCGTTCCCGTCTAATTCCAGTCCATATTGTCCAATCAGCGGGTAAGTGAACGCGATGATTTGTCCTGCGTATGACGGATCGGTCAACACTTCTTGATAACCCGTCATCCCGGTGAAGAACACGACTTCGCCACTTGCGTGTCGTGCACTCGTCTCCCAAGTTCCTGTAAATTGCATCCCGTTCAATAGGCTGATGCTTCCGTTCATACGACGCCCTCCTTCTGTAAGATGTGTTCAAGTTTCGTGAATGCCTCGTCGATTTCGGATTTCGTGACCAAGAGTGAGGGGAGAAAACGAATGACATGGGGACCCGCCATCACGACCAATAACCCTGCCTCCGCCAGTTGCGTGACCCACTCAGCTACCGGTTCTGTCGAAACCAGTCCAATCATCAATCCAAGTCCTCTCACTTCTACGAAGCGTTCTCCGTCCACGAATCGGGCGAGCCCCTCCTTCAAGTAATCCCCCATGTCTTTAACATGTTGAAGGGACGTTTGTGTGAAGAGAACATCGAGCGTCGCTTCTGCCGCTGCCATCGCCAACGGATTTCCACCGAAAGTCGAACCATGACTCCCTGGCCCAAAGAACGCCGTCGCTTCTTCGGTCGTCAACATCGCCCCGACCGGTATGCCGCTCCCTAACCCTTTCGCCAACGTGACAATATGAGGTTGAAGCGGTGTTTGTTCGAAGGCGAAACGTGTTCCGGTACGAGCGATGCCGGTCTGCACTTCATCGACGACGATTTTCACGTCATACTTATCTGTCATTTCTTGCAACGCCTGTAACCACGATTGATCCGCCACGACGACACCGCCTTCGCCTTGCACGATCTCGAGCCAAACAGCGGAAGTTTCTTCATCGATTAAGTCTAGTGCATGCATATCGTTGAATGGTGCATGAATGAAATCGTCCACCATCGGTCCAAATCCTTGTTTCACTTTATCTTGCCCGGTCGCCCCGAGCATCGCGAATGTGCGTCCATGGAACGACTGAGTGAAGGTGATGATTTTCGTCTTCTTCGTCCACTTGCGTACCAACTTGAAGGCCGCCTCATTCGCTTCTGTTCCGCTGTTACAAAAGAAGGCTTGCGTGAGATGTGTTCCTTCCATCAATTTCTCTGCAACCCGCTGCTGACCAGATATCATATATAAGTTTGATGTATGCCACACTTGATTCAATTGCTCTTCAATCTTTTGTTGCACGTATGGATGACGATGTCCTGTCCCACACACGGCAATCCCCATCACAAAGTCTAAGTACGTGTTTCCTGATCCATCCGTCACGTATGATCCGCTCGCTTTCGCGATCTCAATCGTTCGTGGTCCGTATGTCGGTAAAAGCGAATTCATAGTTCCCCTCCCATAATCTTGTCCCTTCCAATGTTGCGTCACTGCCATCTCGGATACGGGCACTTTTGACCCCACCTGTCACTGCTGCTAGTAATGCCTCTACTTTCGGTACCATCCCGCCATAGATTTCTCCATTCGCAATCGCTTCTTGCAAGTCACGCTCATGTAGCATTGTTTGGAATTCACCATGAATACGAATGCCATTCACATCTGTCAGAAGTTCGAATTCGTCCGCTTGTAACGAAACAGCAAGTGCCACCGCACAATCATCGCCGTTACAGTTCAGCGGTCCGTCCGCACTCGCAATCACCGACGTCACGACCGGCACATGACCAGAATCCATTAATCGTTCGAACACGTCATTTCGAATCGCTACCACCTCACCAACTTTCCCGAGGCCGGTGAGTCGGTGACCAACAATCGCATTCCCGTCGACACCTGATAAGCCAAACGCATCGATGTCATGTTGTGTCAGCGTCGACACGACATCTGTCTGCATTTCCCCAGCCAATACTCGCCAAGCCCCAATCAATACTTCGTCTGTCGTCACGCGACGTCCGTCTAAAAAGAACGGTTCAATCTGTTGAGACGTACAGTACGAAGATAGTTTTGGTCCACCCCCGTGAACGATGAGCAGTTCATTCCCCGCTTCAATCCAGTCACGCCACTCCTCAAAGTACTCAGGTGAAATCGAGTCCCAGACGCTACCGCCCAGTTTGATGATTTTTCGCTTCTTCATGTCCGATAACTCGCATTGATTTTGACGTAGTCATATGTCAAATCACACCCGTATGCCTGACCGCTTCCTTCCCCGTCATTCAAGTCGACCGTGATGGTGACGACATCCCGACTCATCTCTTCTGTCGCATACGCCTCATCGAACCAGACAGGGGTACTGTTCTGAAGGACGAGTTGACTACCGATGTGAAGATCGATTGCTCCGATGTTCACCGGGAACGGAACGGCACCGATGGCGGCAATCACTCTTCCCCAGTTGGCATCTTGGCCGTACACCGCTGTCTTCACGAGAGAAGATCCGACGATTTGCTTAGCGATTGTTCGAGCCTCTTGGTCGGATGTGGCGCCACTGACATGGACTTCAATGAGTTTTGTCGCCCCTTCCCCATCTTTCGCAATCGCTTTGGCAAGGTCTAGACATACCTCTGTCAACGCCTGTTGGAACGCCTCATGTGCTAAAGTTCCCTCTTTCATTTCTTCCATTTCTAGTGCTCCGCTCGCCATGACGAGTACCATATCGTTCGTCGAACTATCTCCGTCTACCGTGATGTTGTTGAACGAGGCGTCGACACTTTTCTTTAGCGTTTGTTGCAAAAGCTCTGGTGCGATGACGGCATCCGTCGTGACGAATCCGAGCATCGTCGCCATGTTCGGATGAATCATCCCCGATCCTTTGGCGACCCCCGCGATGGTCACGGTCGCTTCTCCCTCTTCGTACTGGACGCTCGTCTGTTTCGTCCCAGTATCGGTCGTCAAAATGGCTTCAGCGAAGGATTGTCCACCTTCCCACGCGTCTGTCGGTTTCAGATGACCGATTCCATTAACGAGCGGGGGCATCGGGAGCGGCTGACCGATGACACCTGTCGAGGCGACCGCCACCTCTTCCGGCTTCACTCCTAGTTGTGTCGCTGTCACGTCACGCATCGTATAGGCGTCTGTCAATCCTTGTTCTCCTGTACACGCGTTCGCATTACCACTATTGATCAATACCGCCCGAATGTAACCATTTGATTCGGCCAGTGATGCTTTCGTCACTTGAATCGGTGCCGCTTGAAAGTGATTTGTCGTATAGACCGCTGCCGTACTCGATGGTCGTTCACAAACGAGTAACGCCAAATCCTTACGTTTTCGTTTTAGTCCCGCATGGATTCCACACGCTTGAAACCCTTTCGGTGATACAATGCCCAGCTTTTTAGTCGCCATGATGTCGATCATGCTTCATCCTCCTAAATGTATTGTGGTTGACTCAACAGTCCGATCGTTTCTTCGAGTCCGAATCGAGCGTTCGCATTTTGCAGTGCTTGCCCAGCCGCCCCTTTTTGCATATTGTCGATGACCGACACAATGGTCAGTCGATTCGTCCGTTCTTCTTTGTACACCCAGAGATCGCAGTAATTCGAACCGACGACCGACTTGATTTCAGGTTCACCTTGCTGCACTCGGATGAATGGTTCGTCTTCATACGCGCTCTGAAGACGGTCTACCCACTCATCTTCTGAAGCGTCATCGTTCGGGTGAACCGTGATTGTCGCCATGATGCCTCGATTGATCGGTAACAAATGCGTCGACATCGAGACAGTTGTTCTTTTCTCACTCCATGTATTCAGCGTCTGCTCAATTTCAGGAATGTGCTGATGGGAATGAATTCTATACAATTGCACGTTCTCATTCGATTTGGCGTGATGTGTCTTCTCACTCAATCCCTTGCCCGCACCTGTGATTCCTGAACAAGCAGAGACGATGATATGCGCGGGATTGATCCAATCATTCTGAACAAACGGTAACAAAGCGAGCGATACGGCTGTCGCATAACAACCAGGATTTGAAATCCATTTCGCGGTCGAGAGCTTGTCTCGATTCCACTCGGTCAATCCGTAAACAGCCTCTGCTTGAATGATTTCGTTGACAGGTGGCTTCCCGTACCACGTTTCATACAAGTTGGATGGTAATCGCAAGTCCCCACTCAAATCGATGACCACCCCATCAAAAGATTCCAACTGTCGTATATAGTCAGCGGATACGCCACTCGGTGTCGCAAGGAACAACACATCGATTCCTGCTAAGGCCTCCACTTGAAACGGCTCGAGTTTTTGTGCACCCGCCTGTAACCACGGATACAGTTCCGATAAGGTCATTCCGGCGCGCGAATCGCTGATTGCTTTTTCTAAATGGATAGTCGGATGTTGTTCGATCAGCTTCAACAATTCCAACCCGGCATAACCTGTTACGCCGACAATGCCACACGTGATCATCTCTCTACCTCCCCTAAAGAATAAAATGATTGAACCATATGCATATTTATTCTGTCAATTGTATTTTTATTCATATAAGACAGCGAACTTTCACGATCGCTTGTGTAGTAAGGCTTTGGAGCATAAAAAAAGTCCGATGCATCTGCATCGGACCTGTGATTAGATTTGATTTTTATGACGAGCCTCTTGAAGCGCATCGACTAAGTCTTTCACGTCTTCGACGAGGTTTTGAATCGTATCTTGGTTTTCTTCGTAGAGCGATTTCCATTCCATGACTCGGTCTTTCAAGTTGCCTTTCGATGACGCTTGAAGACCGACTGCATGTGCCTCAGTCGACGTGTTCGATGACTTCAACTTCGACTTGATGCCTTTCAATTGTCTCACTTGTTGATCGCGTGTTTCGCTATGGAGAAGTGATGCCGCTGCGCCGATTACTGCGCCCGCAGCCATCCCCAACCAGAAATAATTCTTGTTCATAAAAATCCTCCCCTAACATGACGTTATCTTTTATTATAGATTATCTGACTCGGTGACGACATAGTGTTTTATAACAGGACCTCCACCGCGCTGTTCGACCGCCCGTTTCAGACGATCTTCAAGCACCGCGTAGTCCGCTGTATCTCGGAAGTGTTTCCCTCCAGATGTAAATTGAATGAATACGACCGCATGATTGTCGTCCGGGTCGACACCTAGACGATACGCCGAAAACCCATCATGACCGACCCCGAGCGGTGCCTTTTCCGTCAACAACTGATGAAACAGGAGCGAACGGGCATTTTCATCCGTCGGCACGTTTGCATATAAAATATTTCCTTTTTTGACGAATTCGCCAGATGCCTCTTCAATCTCAAACACTTTTCCACTCTTGAACGGAGACTTCTCTCCTTCTGCGAGCAGAATCGTTTCATGTCCATTTGCCGCAATGACACCCGGCTCTTTCCGGAGACGCTCAGCCACACTACCTGACGCGAAGGTCATATACAGTTTAGACAAGCTCCTCACACCCTTTCGCGAGCGTGATGTCTTTCTCCGTGATGCGCCCTTCGTCATGGGTCGATACGGTCAATGTCACGTTCCGATACTCAATCAAGATATTCGGATGATGGTCGAGCGATTCAGCCAAATCCGCGACGAGATGGACGAACTGGATGGCTTCCGGGAATGTCTCAAGCCGATATGTCTTCTGAATCTCCCCGTTCACTTCTTCCCAACCGTTTAAACGTGACAGTTCATCTGTCAATTCACTTTGTGATAATACCATCGTCACAATCCCCTTTCCCTATACAGTCTACTGTCTTAATCTACCCAAACCGAAGAAAAATAATCTTCCGCGCATGATGTATAATGATTTAGAATGAGATGGATAGCCATCATTTTGATTACGAGAGAGGAGCATCTCCCATGCGCGCATTGATTGTTATAGATTATACATTTGATTTTATCGCAGACAGTGGTCGTTTGACTTGTGGGAAACCCGGGCAAGAGATTGAAGAACGGATTGTCGAGTTAATCAAAACGTTCTCGACTGAGGATTATGTTGTCATCGCGAACGATGTCCATGATGCAGGCGACACGTTCCATCCTGAAACGACGTTGTTCCCACCTCACAATATTCGTGGGACGGAAGGTCGTGAATTGTATGGTGCAGTGAAAGAAGCATCCAAAACAGCCGACCATTGGATCGACAAGACACGGTACAGTGCGTTTGCCGGAACAGACCTTGACCTTCGTCTTCGGGAACGTGGGATTACAGAAGTTCATCTTGTCGGTGTCTGCACAGACATTTGTGTGCTCCATACAGCCGTAGATGCCTACAACCTCGGTTATCAAATCGTCGTCCACGCCGATGCCGTCCAAAGCTTCAACCCGGTCGGTCATGAATGGGCGCTCGAACATTTCGTCACGACTCTCGGTGCGACCGTCGTCGAAAAGTGACGTAAAACAGAAAGGAAAACATATGTTACATCGCAATTTAGCACTTCACACAGACCTTTATCTCCCACGCTGGATGTATATCTACTGGAAGCAAGGTCGTCATAACGAAAAGGTCGTCTTTGACCTGTATTACCGCTCGAACCCGTTCAGCGGTGGCTATGTCGTCTTCGCCGGACTCGAAAACATTGTCCACTATTTGGAGAACGTCTCGTTCACAGAAGAAGACATCGCTTATTTAAAAGCGCAGCTCGGTTTCGAAGACGAGTTCGAAGATGTGTTACGAAACTTTAAGTTCACTGGTTCACTATATAGTGTCCGTGAAGGAGAGGTCATCTTCCCGCACGAGCAAGTCGTTCGGATTGAATCGACCATCTTTGAAGCAAAACTGTTCCAAACGGCGCTACTCAATATCGCGAACCACGAATCACTCATCGCAACGAAGTATGCCCGGATTCGTCAGGCCGCTCCGAACGAGACACTCCTTGAAGGAGGAGCACGTCGCGCGCAAGGCATCGATGCCGCCTATTACGGGACACGCGCCGCTTATATCGCTGGCTTTGACGTGACGAGTCTCGTTTCTGCAGGACGCGATTTCGACGTGCCGACAGGAGGGACGATGGAACATGCGGACATTCAGTTCCATGATGATGAATTGAGTGCATTCCGTTCGTTCGCAGAGATGTATCCGGACAACACAAGTCTCTTGATTGATACGTATGACACACTCAAATCCGGACTTCCGAACGCGATCACGGTCGCAAAAGAACTCGAGGCGAAAGGACACCGCCTCAAGTCTGTACGACTCGATTCAGGTGACCTCGCTTATCTGTCAAAACGTGCTCGGAAAGCATTGAATGAAGCCGGTCTCGACTATGTCAAAATCGTCGTATCTGGTGATTTAGATGAATACGTCATTCAAGACTTACGCATGCAAGGTGCAGAAGCCGATACGTTCCTCGTCGGGACGCGTGGAATCACGGCTTACGAACAACCTGCGCTCGGCATGGTCTATAAATTGGTCGCTCGTGAGGATGAATCCGGAGAATTAAAACCGGTCATCAAAGTGTCTTCTTCTAAAGTGAAGACGACGACCCCTCATAAAAAAGAGTTGTACCGCATCATCGACAAGGAAACGAAAAAGTTCAAAGGGGACTATATCGCCCTTGCCGACGAACCTGTCGAATCGTATAGCGAAATCGACTTGATTGACGTCCGCGACCCTGCCTTCAAAATCAAGACACGCAACTTTAACGTCAAACGGTTGCTACAACCAATTTTCCTCGATGGAAAACGTGTATACGAGCTTCCAAGCACAACCGAGATTCGCGCTTACCATCATGAACAGATGAACGGTCTCTGGGAAGAGTATAAGCGCCTCCGTTTACCGGAAGTGTACTCGGTGACGTTCAGTAAGCCACTTTGGGATTTAAAACTCGATATGATTCGCAAGACGCGCGTACCGAAATAAAAAAACGGTTGTGGGCATATGTCCCACAACCGTTTGCTTATACCATCGTCATCTCGCCTGCTTGGCTTTGATCTTCTTTTCTCCGAAAGTAAAGCGCCATCGACAAAGAGAGCAATATCAAGACAAAGTAGACGGTTCGTTGCCAAAACGTCGCTTCGGTGTCCCCTTGGAACAGTGCAATGATATAATCGCTCCCACTGACTAAAAATAATCCGGCCAGCAAAAGAAAGATTCGATAGCCGGCCCGACTCCGCTCCCGTTTCACTTTGAAGAAAAGGACACCATAGTAGACGATCGCGAGAATCGTCACATACCCGATTACGCCAACAACCCAACTCATCTTGATGCCTCCCTCACTCTCTATTTTTCTGTTTCTTCCCCGTTATCTTAACACATTCTATTCGTCTGACTATGTTAAGATGGTCTAAAGAAAACGCGGAAAGGAACGATCCTATGAAAACGTTTCGCCTCGTCCAAGTCCGTCTCGTCCAAGACGAGTACGGCAATGAACTCAATTTACCAATCGATTTGCTCGACGGGTTGATCATCTCGAAAGAACATGATTCAGAATGGTTGCTCGAGATGCTCGTGCCGACCGAATCGGCCGTCACGCTTCACCATTACTTAAACAAACGAATCCTCATCCTCGCTGAAGCCATCATTACATCTCCGACGAATGCGCCTGCCGCACTCGCCTTGACCTTCACGAGTGAACGAGCCTTGAGCGATCACCATACGTTCGTCGCCGAGGGACTCATGTTGAATCCAAAACAAGATGCGACGAAACAAGTGCTCGACTCTCTCATTCAAGAAGGGGTCGCCACGTCGAATTTGAAACCCGCCTTCTTCGAGAAGAAAGTGGAGATCCAACAATCGTTCAGTCGCTCTGCCTTCAATCAATTGGTCAAAACCGGGTCATTCGAGTAATCGAATGGCCTTGTTTTTTCTTTCCCCAAAATGATTCCCTTCTCAAACAAAAAAGACGGAGAAAGGACCTCCGCCTCACACATAAATAAAGAACAAGATGACCATCATCGTCATTCCAATCACTTTCAATAGCGTGCTGCCGAGAAAAGCAAGAACTGTTCCGACACCGATACTCCATGCTTCACGTGTCGTCTTTCCGAGTGTCAACTCCGCCAAAAATGCGAAGACAAATGGGAAGATGAGGACCCCGACGAGCGGGAAAATGAACGGTCCGGCAATCAAGCCGATGGTCGCGCCCCATTTCGCCCGTTCTGACCCTCCACGTTTATCCACTGTAGCTCTGGTGACAACGTAGTCCACCACAAACAAGAAGATGAGGAAGACCGACTGCCATACCCAGAATGTCCAAGTTAACGGCTCAAATGAAAAACCAAATCCGTAAATCATGTATCCGATAAACAAGAACAGGACGCTCGGGATGACCGGGTAAATGAGTCCGGCAAAAGCGACCACAAATGATGCGATGATGAATACCCATAATAAGGTCGTCATGACAGTCTCCTCATTTCATGATGGTCGGGTCGGTGATATGGTCTGCAACATTAATCGCCTTCACCTCAAACTGGCCATGTTGATGGATGATATAGTTCGAGCAGGCGTTTCGCATCGCATGACGGAACGTATACGTGTCATCGATTGCCGAGAGCGCTGCTTTAATCGCATGTGAATGGCAGACGACAATGATCCGTTTCCCGGGATACATTTCTACTAAATGTTCCATTCCTTCTAGGACGCGAGCGCGCATCTCATCCTCTGACTCGAGACCCGGAACGCGACGCTCGTCATCAGCCTGCACCGCTTCATAAATACCTTTCACAGGTTGTCCGGACGCTGCTCCAAACTCGCGTTCAATAAATCGCTCGTCCAATCGAATCGCATCATGCTCGATTCCACAGGCTGTCGCAATTGCCTGTGCTGTATGGACCGCCCGCGTTAATGGACTAGAAACAATGAGATCCCACGTTTCTTGACTCAAAAAAGCTGCACTCTCTTCTGCCTGTTGACGTCCGAGTGTATTCAACGGATTGTCTTCACGACCTTGAATAATTTCTAAACGATTCCAATCGGTCTGACCGTGTCTCACTAAACATAACTCTGTCACTGCTTCCACTCCTTACTCTTTCAATCATCCCCCATCGTACCATCTTCCCTAAAAATCGCAACTTCAGACAAGGCATTCGTCAATGAAACGGTTGATCCGTGCCATCAACTGCTCTTCTTTGATCGGGTTGTCCGATTGTAGGAAACTCGCCAGCGAATGTGTCCCATTCGGAAACGAGATAAGCTGAACGTTCGCGCCGACATCACTCGCATGTTCGACGAAGTGAAGCGCTTGACCGAACGGCACAATCGGGTCTTTCTTTCCGTGTAACAGTAAAATAGGTGGGGCATCGGCATATAAATGGGAGACTGGTGAGCATTTCACCATCAGTTCACGCCATTCTTCACGGCTTCCCTCGTAAAACTTCAAATGAGCTAGCCATGTTTGAATGAATTTGAACAACAAGAAGTTCGTCGGTGGATATAAGGCGATAACTCCTTTGATTGTCGGAAGGTCATCCCCGAGTTCCCCTACAAATTGTTTGTGACGATCAAGCGCAGTAGCGAGCATTAAAGCTGCTCCAGCAGAGTCGCCCCACACGAGTAACTGACTTGTATCGAGGGTGAGCAATGATTCATGCTGTTTTAAATAGCTAAGCGCATCCGAGACATCGATAATATTATCAGGGAAATACACTCCGTCCTCAAACAAGCGATAATCGATACTGACAACGGCGATCCCTTTCCCCAAAAAGTGATCGAGTAACGGATGGAACAGCGTGACCATGCTGCGGCTCCCTCTCACAAATGCCCCCCCATGTGCATAGACCGCTACCGGGAACGGTCCCTCTCCTGGCGGAAGATATAAATCAAATTGGAGCGGACGATCATTGACAATCTTATACGTATACGTGTGGCGCCGGCGTGTTGTCGGTCGAATCGGCAATTCGGGCTCTTGCCATCTGACAAGTGACCCATACTGACTCCACACGCTAGCCCCGGCTGCCGTCGCCGCGGCCAGTGCCGCACCCCCGACAAACCAGGCAGTCTCCTTTCTCATACAATCCACTCCTCGTTCCTTTTTTTAATCATATTCCCGCTTTTTTCAAAAATCTATCCATCAGAAGTCGGACTTGACGTGCTCCGAAGGTCACACTATAATATTACTCGCAGTCATAAAACGTAACAGTTACGATTTAATATTCAGATAATTTGAAAGGTGGACGATGGAAGATGAAGAAGACTTGGCTAGGCGCTGTCGCGGTCGGCACGCTTTTACTTGGCGCGTGTGGAAATACCGAAGGAGACAACGCATCCGAATCGACAGATCAGAAACTAACGGTCTACGCTTCGACTTTTGCCTTAAAATCAATGGCAGAGGAAATCGGTGGTGACCGTGTCAACGTGGAAATGGTCATCCCACCTGGAGCAGACCCACACACATATGAGCCGACTTCTAAACAGATGACTCAAATTGCAGAAGCGGACCTCTTTTTGACAATCGGCCATGACCTCGAACCTTACGTCGAGTCCATGGAGAAGAGCTTAGAAGGACAGAACGTCGCTTTCGTCAAAACGGCAGAGGACGTGACGTTGCTTGATGCAGCAGATACCGTCCATGTTCATGGCGAGGATGAACATTCTGAGGACGAACATGCTCACGAAGAAGAAGGTCATGCCGAGGATGAGCACGCTACCGAAGAAGAAGCGCATGCGGAAGACGAGCACGACCACGGACAATATGATCCTCATGTTTGGCTCGATCCAACGAACGCTGTGTCGATGGCAGAAGCTGTCGAAGCAGCTTTCAGTGAAGAAGCACCAGACTATAAAGACGAGTTCTCAGAACGGTTGAGTGCATTTAAAGACGAAGCGAATACCCTCGATGCAGAATTGAAAGCAGCAGTTGAGAATGGTTCGAAGTCGGAGTTACTCGTGACACACGCAGCATATGGCTATTTGGCTGAACGATATGGTTTCGATCAGTTGCCGATCGCCGGCCTCACACCTTCTGAAGAACCGTCACAACAAGCCCTCAAACGAATCATCGAAGAAGCGCGTCTCCACGATTTGAACTATATTGCTTTCGAAGATACGGTCACACCAAAAGTGGCTGAGGTCGTGAAGCAAGAAATCGGCGCAGAAAGCGTAACGATCTACAACTTGGAATCTGTCACAAAAGAACAGATGGACAAGAGCTATTTTGACTTGATGCGTGAAAACGTCAAGGCACTCGCGACAGCCTTGAAATAATCAAAATCCCGAAACGAATTGATTCGTTTCGGGATTTTTTATACTTCGATCCGGCGGTCCAGCGTTTTCATCGTGACGAAAAGAAGGAGCAGGAGTGATACGGTCACACTCATCATCCATACGTCCCCATTCATGAAGGAGGACCACTCCCAGTTATCCGTGCTCAGTCCGAACCACACTTGACTGATGACGACTCCGCTTAGGCCCATCACACTAAAACGAAACCATGTCATATTTGGAACGAACCGTTTGCTGACGAAGTAACTATTCAACACCAAAAGACTAACATAAGCGATGAACAGCAAACTCCACGCTGTGTCAAACAGGGTCGGTACTGTTACGCCCGCTACAGCATACCCCCACGTCACCAAGAATACGATGAACAAGATGAGTGTGATGCGATAAAGTGATCTGCGTTTCGTTTGATAGGCGAGAAACGGGTTGATGAGAATACCAAGCCAAATGAGTGTGCCGAACACGTCCATGATCGAATCCCCATTTATCCATTTTTTTACATTATACCATGGTGGATTCATCTTTACTCATAATAAATGAGGACAAGTTCTTCTTGGGATGCGGCCGTCTCGCAGAACTGTTGCAACTTTGTCCAATCTTCCCAAATCGTCTCAAACTCATCTTTCGGTACGAGTGCCATATCTTTCACATCGTCCCGTCCGAACGCATGCAACGTGTCTTTGACGATGTGAAGCAACTGTGGGGTCAAAATCCCGACCACGACTGCCTGTGCTTCATTCACAATTAACTCCTCACCGACGAGCGCCATTTCCATATTGTATGTGTCAGCCCCATCGATATACACCTCGATTTGACTGAGCACGCGTTGAAACGATTCGACATTCGGGAGCGTTAACGTGTCGTCCCGATCACGGTATTGCTCATGCATATGAATCAACCAGTCTAAAATCATCTCCGGATCTTGATTAAATGACACCCAAACTTCTGGGGAAACACGTACATAATGCGTCGTCTCCATACATGAACGCCCCCTTTTTATGACATTACCCGTCTTGTATACGTAAAAAAACCGCCTACGTGAATTCGTAGACGGTTCCATTCATTAAGAACGACTTGTTCCTGTTTTTTGTTCTTCTGTTTCGCTTTCCCAAGCTTCTACATACTCACGACCTGGAAGGTTTTCTACCGAGTCGACATAGAAGACCGGATCTTGTCCTGCTCGACGCTGTGACAAGTAGTCGTCAAGAACGGCTCGAGCCACTTTCGCCAAGCGGAAGATCGCGTACAAGTTGACGAGTGCCATGAGACCCATGAACACGTCAGCAATCGACCAGACGAGACCAGCAGAGCGGACCGCACCAAACAAGACCATTCCGACAACACCGATGCGATAGAGCGTGACATAGATTTTTTTGTCCGAGATGAACTGAATGTTCGTCTCGCCGTAGTAGTAGTTACCAAGAATCGAGCTGAACGCGAACAAGAAAATCGCAATCGTCAAGAACGATGTCGCGACCGAACCGACTTCTGCTGTCAATGCCGCTTGCGTCAATTCGACACCTGCAAACGATTCTGAACCTGCAACACCTGAAATCAAGATGATCATTGCTGTCGACGTACAGACGAGCAATGTATCCACGAATACGCTGAACGATTGAATCAAACCTTGCTTAACAGGGTGTGATACTTCCGCTGTCGCAGCGGCGTTCGGCGCAGAACCCATCCCTGCTTCGTTTGAGAAGAGACCACGACGAATCCCTTGGAGTACCATCGCACCGATTGCACCACCGAAGAGTTGCTCGATTCCAAGAACTCCTTCTGAGAAGATGAGGCTGAATACGTCTGGTAAGAGGGATACGTTTGTCACCATGATCCAAATCGCGAGCAAAATGTAGCCACCCGCCATGACTGGAACTATGATGCTCGACAAGAGCGCGATTGATTGAATACCACCGAATACGACAATCGCTGTGACAATCGCGAGGACAACCCCGACGACTGTCGTGCTGATGCCGAATTGGTTACTCACAGAAAGTGAAATCGTGTTCGACTGAACAGAGTTAAACGCAAACCCGAACGAGAACGTGATTAAAATCGCGAACAAGACACCGAGCCAACGTTGACCGAGCGCACGCTCCATGTAGTAAGCCGGACCTCCGCGCCATGTGCGTCCGTCACGAATTTTATACACTTGTGCCAATGTACTTTCGACAAATGCAGATGCCGCTCCAATCAAAGCGATGAGCCACATCCAAAAGACTGCCCCTGGGCCACCTAGCGCAATCGCTGTCGCCACACCGGCAATGTTTCCTGTTCCGACACGTGCTGCCGTCCCGATTGCAAACGCTTGGAACGAAGACACTTGGCCTTTCTCACGTTCTGTACCTTCTTTAAACAAAAGGCGGAACATCTCAGGAATCATGCGGAACTGAACGAAGCCCATACGGACCGTGAAATAAAGACCTAATGCGACAAGTACGACGATGAGCACTTGTGACCATAACAAATCGTTCGCCTGCGAAACGAGGTTCTCTACAAATTTCTCCATACTAATCCTCCATCATTCTAAAAATCTCAACAGAAAAAGTCATGTTAACTTTTTTAACATGACTAGAATTATAGGTAAATTATACGAAAATTGCAATATTAATTCGTTTTCTCGTATATATGAACTTCCTTCAAATCGTATCTCACCAACAAAAAACGAATCGGATTGCCCATCGCAACCCGATTCGTTATACAGTTCATTTAGATAAAGAGGTTTAAGTTTCCGCCCTCTGCTGCACCAAGATACGCCGCAACACCACCGAGGTCGACCCCATCAATCAACTCTTCTTCTTTGATCCCCATGACGTCCATTGACATCGTGCAGGCTACCATCTTCACGCCTGCCTCTTGAGCTGACTTGATCATCTCTTCGACAGAAGGGACGTTCTTGTCGCTCATGACTTTCTTCATCATTTTTTGGCCGACACCACCGAAGTTCATGTTCGAGAGTGGAAGTTCACCGGCATGTCCTGGCATCATCATGCCGAACATTTTCTCAAGACCTTGTTTCTTCACTTCCGGCGCGTCCGGTTTGCGGATGACATTGAGTCCCCAGAATGTGAAGAACATTGTTACTTCTTTCCCCATCGCTGCAGCACCTTGCGCAATGATGAGAGATGCGAGCGCACGGTCGAGGTCACCGCTGAAGACGACCATTGACGCGCCATCTCCTGTTGGAGCGCCCGCTTGCGGCGCAACCGGACCTTGTCCTTTTTGAAGGATGGCTTCGACGCGTCCGTTGACGAATTGTTTCGAGACAAGTTTGTTACCTGTCTTCTTCGCCCATGCTTCGATATCTGCGAAGAACCCTGGGTCACTTGCGAGGACACGAAGTGTTTCGCCTTCTCCGAGTTCTGCAACTTTTTTATTTACTTCTAAAATTGGTCCCGGGCATTGTAGACCACATGTGTCTAAGATGACCGCTTCACCGATTGGTGCGTTCGTCATTTGTGTTGGCTCCTCTTCTACAACGGTAGCCGCTGTTTCATTTGATGTGTTCGCTTCTTCAAGCGCCTCGAAATCACGATTGATTTGTGACCATGTTTTATAGCCACCGCTCAAGTTTTTCACCTTGAAGCCGTTTTGACGCAAGATACGTGATGCGAGATATCCACGAAGACCGACTTGGCACGTCACATAAATCGTTTCGCTTCGGTCATAGTTGTCTAAGTTTTCACGTAATGAGTTAAGTGGGACGTTGATCGATCCTGGAATCTTCCCAAGTTCATGTTCTGATTCGTCACGGACGTCAAGTAACGTCGCTCCGTTCTTCACGAGCTCATCGATTTCATCCCAATGCACGACTTCGTTATCACCGAGTACGACGTTAGAAGCGACATACCCAATCATGTTGACCGGATCTTTCGCCGAGCTGAACGGTGGTGCGTAACTGAGTTCGAGGTCAGGAAGATCAAGGACCGTCAAACCGCCTTTCATCGCTGTCGCAATGACGTCGATTCGCTTGTCGACACCGTTGATCCCGACACCTTGTGCACCGTAAATCTCACCAGTTGTCGGATGGAATAAGAGTTTGAGCGATACTGGCGTCGATCCTGGATAGTATCCGGCGTGCGAACCTGGATGCACGTGAACGGCTTCATACGTCTTACCGGCTGCTTTTAAGCGTTTCTCGTTCCAACCAGTCGATGCGACCGTCATATCAAACACTTTCGCGATTCCTGTTCCCATCGTTCCGTTATATTTCACGTCACGGCCGTTAATGATATCGGCAACGAGACGACCTTGACGGTTCGCCGGCCATGCGAGTGGGACGACGGTTGGTTCTTGGAAGACGTAATCGAGCACTTCGACCGCATCTCCAATCGCGTAAATCGACGGGTCAGATGTCATCATTTTTTCGTTCACACGGATTGCACCGCGCGTACCTGTTTCAAGGCCTGCTTCACGGGCAATCGTTGACTCCGGCGTAACTCCGATCGACATGATGACCATGTCTGTATCGATGACACGACCGCTCGTCAAATGAACTTTCTTCCCTTTTTCAGAGAATGAAGAAACACCATCAGACAATTGAAGCTCAACACCATGAAGACGTAAATGTTCATGGATCGGTGCGACCATCTCACGGTCGAGCGGTGTCATGACTTGGTCCGCCATCTCGACGAGGGTGACGTCAACGCCACGCTCACGTAGGTTTTCTGCCATCTCAATCCCGATGAAGCCCCCACCGATTACAGTCGCGTGTTTTGGTGCTTTGTCATCGACATAGCCACGGATTTTATCTGTATCTGGAATGTTGCGAAGTGTGAAGATGTCTTCCGCCTCGTCGATTCCAGGGATGTTCGGACGAATCGGCTTCGCTCCCGGTGAAAGGATGAGGACATCGTATGACTCATCGTACGTTTCGCCTGTTTGAACATGCTTCACCGTCACTGTTTTCTCGTCACGGTTAATTTGAACCACTTCCGTCAAGTTACGGATATCGAGTTGGAAACGTTTGTTCATCCCTTCAACCGTCTGGACGAGCAATTTTTGACGATCTTGAATGACGTCCCCGATGTAATATGGAAGACCACAGTTAGCGAATGAGATGTACTCCCCACGGTCAAACATGACGATTTGATTTTCTTCATTTAAGCGACGAAGACGCGCTGCTGCAGACGCACCACCCGCTACTCCACCGACGATTACGATTTTTTTACTCATTGTCCATTTCCTCCTCTGACGACTTCTCCTGGCCAACTCATCAAGCCATCTTCTATATTGACCACTTTATAGCCTTTTGCCTCCATTTGCCAAGTCGCTTGCGTGCTGCGTGCACCAGAGCGGCAAAGAACGACATATTCTTCAGCAGGGTCGAGAGTATCGATCCATGTTGTCATTTCTGATAACGGATAGTTTTTGGCACCTTCGATATGCGCTTCTTGAAACTCGTCGCGTTCACGAACGTCGACGATGTTTACTGGCACTTCAAAGTCCATTTGACGTTTTAAAGCAGATGCTTTCATCATTAATCTACCTTTCTATTTTCGATTCCATCTATACCATTCGGCTTGGTAGCTGGCGCTCAATAAAGTTTGTGATTTATTGAACATTTTGCTTCCACGTCATTAATATACCCCCTTAGGTATTCAAATGCAAGAAATAAGTTTGACGAAATGTAGAATTTTTCATCACCCCTTCATAAAGTAGTTGATGCTCGACACATACTCCCCCATGTATTAAGATGAGCCTACACAAGAAATAGTTGGGTAACTGAACAATTTTTACTATAGAGGTGAAGGACATGGAACAGTATCAATACGACCCGAAAGTATTGAATCGTATGAAACGGGTAGAAGGGCAAATTCGCGCCATCATCCGCATGATGGAGGAAGGAAAAGAGTGTCGTGACGTCGTGACACAACTGAGCGCAGCACGTTCCGCACTCGACCGCGCCTCGACGATTATCGTGGCCAAGAACTTAGAACAGTGCATCATCACAGCGCAAGCGGATGGCGAAGATACGTCAGAAACGGTCGAAGAAGCCATTAAAATGTTGATGAAACGCTAGTTCCCCTTGCTTTCCCCGTCCAAATGGGGGAAAGTTAGAGTAACGACTTACTAAGGGGGATTTCCTTGTGAACTTCGAAGAAAAAGTAGAATCATTTAGAGCGCTCGCCGCTGAACGCAACATGACGTTCAAAGAGAGCGACACTGAAACGCACGTCACGTTTTTGACGCGTGAAACAACAAAATCCGGGGCTCAGCCCGTTATGATTATCGCTTTTAACAAAAAGACGACAGACGCTGAGTTATACGCTGCGACCGTCACGCACGTCCCAGACTATGTAGAAGACTTACCGATTCTAAATGCCTTGAACGAGTTCAACCAGGAGTTCAAGTACTTCCGTTGCGTACTCGACAGCGATCGTGATGTCACACTCGCATCAACACTCGACCTCGATCTCGGTTTCTCACCAGAGATCATCTTGCAACATTCATTCATGATGTTCCAAGCGGCCGACGAAGTGAACGAGTACATGCAAAAACTGTACACACAAGTACAATAATGAAAAGCCGTCCGGAACATTTCCGGACGGCTTTTTTGAAACATCTTCTTACTATAGCTCGTATGGTTGACCAAGGAGGAGATTCGATATGACACGTTATGAACGATATGTAGAGGCGTTAGATGCGATTAAAGAAGCGACCAAGTGGGAGTTGACGGATGACTTCCGACGCTTGATGGCCATTCATTATGCGATTCATGACACCCCATTCGAGGCATCTCGATTTTCGAACGCACGCGATACATTGAAACAAAAAACGAAGATGTTTTCAAAGTTTAGAGGCAGTCAAAACCTCGTCTGGCTCTCCTTTCTCGATGCCAAATATGAAGACATCGGGACCGCAATCGACGAGGCCCTTCGACTCGATACGTTACTCGACCGAAAGCATTTCCGTTTCAGTTCATTACGACCTTTTTTAGCGAATCAACTGATCAATGTAGAGGAACCTGAACGACGACTCAATGAGGCGACTGACTTATATCAAACGTTCAAACAACACCATCCCTGGTTGACGAGCGAGGAAGATCTGTTATCGGCACTCGTGCTCGTTCAAGCGTTTGACGACGTCATCGATTTAAACGAACGGATCGAACAGCATTATAGCTTATTGAAAGATCGGCTACCGAAATCGAACGAACTGCAACTCATCTCGCATCTTTTGACATTCAGCGAGTCTGCACCAGAAGAAGCGGTCTCTCGACTGCTGGCATGGAAATCGCAGTTAGACGAAGTCCAACTATCCATTCGACGTGAGCACTTGCCCGCGCTCGCTTTACTGAGCATTGTCGCGGAACCGAATGCGGATGCCGTGCACGCCATTCAGGAAATCGTGGATGCTGAAAAGGACAAACAGCGCTGGTTCAACACACATAGCGTACTTGTCGCCCTTCAACTCGTCGCTGCCGACCACATCACGGGAGAGGCGAATGATTTGTTGCTACACGGGACCTTCGCCCATTTGCTGGCGATGCAACAAGCAATGACCGCTGCGACAACTGCCGCCGTCATTGCCAGTACTTCGTCCTCAAATTAAACGAGATAAAATGTTCCGGGAGGTGAGTTCTGACCATGTCTTTACTACCACAAGATCGAAAGAGTCGGTTTATTTTTAAGTTTGTCATCGGGATGAGTTTCATTCTGCTCTTCATCGGTCGAAGCGAAGTCCCTCTACCGATTCATGCAACAACTTCTTTTGTTCCATTCGAGATTCACACTCCTACGCACCTCCCTTTTGCCGCTGAGACCGAATATGCACATCTGGTCAGCCTAGGGCGAGTCGAACTCGTCTATGAAAATGAAGAGGAGTCTATGAGCATATGGGCGACTACGGAACTCGGATGGCACCATGTCGCAGAGTGGGAACCGTACGCACAAACCGTTCAAGGTTCTCCGGTATACCTCAATGAATCCGATGAACTCACCATTCTCATCTGGCAACGAGATAGCGTCGAATACGCAATCGATTACCGCGGACATCAACTTTCGAAGCAGGATCTATTTGATATCGCGGCTTCGATGAACTAAAAAAAACGATCTCACGCGAGATCGTTTTTTGGTGTCCAATTTGGTACGACAGGTGTCGTTTTCGGCTCATCGACGACGAGCATCTTGGTGACGACCCGTCCGGCGATTGACACCGCGACGAGCGTATAAAATGCGTTCGATAATGGTAAATAAATGAGTGAAATCCCAAGGACGATCACATCAAAGATAATTAAAATCGTACCGACCGACACGCCTGTCCATTTCGATAATCCGAGGGCGAATAAGTCGTCGCCACCGGTCGCTCCGCCTGACTTCAAGACGAGACCGAGACCATATCCGGTCACAATCCCACTTGCGATGGCAGCGAATAACGTCGCTGGCCATACTTGAATATCAAACGTGAGCAAATCGAGACGGTCCCACATCGCATAACTGAGCGAAAGGGACGAAGCGGCTAACACCGCCTGCCCGACAAAACGCCATCCTTTCCACCATAATGCGATGATAAAAAATGGGATGTCGAGCACGATCATCGAGATTGCCGGGTCGATATCAAATAGATAGCGACCGAGTAGCGATAACCCGACGAATCCACCTTCCGCCAAACCAAACTGTTCATTCAAATAATAATAACCGAACGCCATGATCAGCGTTCCGAGCACTATGGTAGCAACTCGTTTCATTCCGATTGTCCTCCCCGTTCTTGACGGAGAGGAGGATCCTCAGTCGTAGCTGCGGTTCCATCTGTTCCATCTCCGATCTTCCGTTTGTTGATTGATACACGTCATGGTGATCATTCAACGCTAGAAGTCCGGAAGTTGGAACAGAGGCCACGTCCTCTCGGTATCCATAAAGACCTTCCTTTCTCAAATTGCGCGTAATCTTGTACGTAGTTTACCACACATTTTGATTCAGTTCATGAATTTTACCTTTAGTGCATGTTACGTTTCGGTAAATCTTTCTTTCCGAACCACCACCAGTTCCAATCCCCAAACAGTTTCATAAGAGATGGAACGAGCAGGATTCGGATAATCGTCGCATCGATAAAGATGGCGAGGGCGATCCCGACACCGAGCTGTTTAATCGGGCTGACACCCGTAAAGGCAAACGCACCGGTCACGACAATCATGATGATGGCAGCCGAGGTAATGATCTTACTCGTTTTCGCCAGTCCCATCTCTGTCGCATAGTCATTGTCACCTGTCTCCCGGTAGTATTCCTCGATTCGTGAAACGAGAAACACCTCATAGTCCATCGACAATCCGAAGACGAGTGAGAAGATGAAGACCGGTGTCAAAATACTGATGGTCTCCGCGTCATATACATAACCGGATTCGAAGATGATGACGAGTAAGCCGAACGTCGCACCGAGACCGAGTACATTCATAAGAATGGCTTTGATTGGAATCAAGATAGATCGGAATGCCCACATGAGGATGAAGAACGTCGCCAAAATGACGGTGATCACTGCATATGGGATGCTGTCGTAAATCTCATCATAAATCTCTTCGTTAAAAGCAGCCGGTCCACCGACCTCAAATCCTTGGTCTCGCCAATCGCGGACAAATGCCTGTGCTTCCTTGTCACTCGGTGGTACATCGAAACTCACGTTGACGAGGGCGAGGTCCGTATTCCCATCAAGCGTGACGAACCGTTCAAGCGGAGCGAGTTGTTCCGGGGCCGCCTCCACGAGTTGCGTGAACGCTTCAGGCGTCAAACCGGACGTCGTCAAAAAAGTCGAGACGTTATCGACAATCCCTACTTCGTTTAACTCGTCCGTGAGCGTTGTCAGTTCTTCTAAAATCATCGGGTCCGTCAAATCATTCGCTTCGAACAAAATGACCGCATCGGTTGAATTTTCTCCGAACACATCGTCAAATCGTTCAAGTGCCGCTCGTGATTCATACGAAGTCGGGAGCGCATCTGCGTCCGGAATGTTCAGTTCTAAATCACGGACGAACCAAAGACTCGGTAACAGTAACAACAACGCGACGAGCGTCATCGTCACAGGGCGCTTCATGACGAAGCGGGCAAGCTTTTGCCAGCGTTTTTCTGACTTCGTTTCGTCAGACTTGATGATCCGCCCTTTATTCAAAGCGTCCCCTACTAAGTAAAGAGATGACGGCAAGAGTGTCAGTGCGGACAAAACAGCCCCCGCGACGGCAATGAGCGCACCGAGCGCGACTGCCTGGAAGACATCGACCTGGATAAAGAGTAGACCGGCCAATCCGACGAATACGCATAGTCCAGAAAAGAGAATCGAGCGTCCTGCCGTCGCCACCGTCCGGACGATGGCTTCTTCTCTCGATTGTCCACGTGTCAACTCTTCACGATACCGATTGACGAGGAGCAATGAGAAATCAATCCCGAGCGCAATGGCAATCATCGCCACGGCGTTTAAGACGAATATGGATAATTCCATGTTTTGCGCAAAAAAGAATAAAGAGCCTGCCGCTACGATGAACGTGATGAGTCCGACGAGCAACGGCATGAGTGCCGCGAGCGGCGTTCCGAAAACAAGTAACAATACGACGAGAGCAACCGGAATCCCGATCAACTCTGCTCGAATCAAGTCATTTTTCGATGCCTCGTTCAAGTCGTCTGCAAAGACTGGTTCCCCAGTCAACCGCACTTCTGTATCTGTGTCTGTGATGAGGGCGTCACGAACCGCCTCAATCGAAGATTCGGCTGCTTCATAGTCTTCAAATTCAAGCACGAAGTACGAAACGTCACCTGAACGAGCATCTGGATTCTCAGATGGCGTAATGACACCATCAATCGACCGAATTGCCTCGAACCGTTGCTGTTGTTCGTCCATGACCGTTTCTATTTCTCCGCCTTCAAACAAGACGATCATCGAAGCACCTGCACGGTCGAACCGTTCATTCAACGTATCTTCTACTTGTTGGAATCGCCCGTCTTGAATCGCGAAGCCGTTTCCTCTCAACTCACCCGGGAGCTGCAACCCAAAATAGACCGACCCTGCGAGTAAGATCGTCCAAATGAGTAGTACTCCATATCGAAAGCGAACCAACTGCCTACCTAACCATTCCATCCTCGTCACTCCTCCCTGTCTAACCATCTACTTCCCGTTTCTCTCTTCATTCATCATCACTTCACAAAAAATTCCTGAACCTGTTTCGGGTTCAGGATTCTTGTCGTTCAAAGACTTGAAGCCAACTATGGCAAAATCGTGGTGGTGCGGATAGAACAACGAGTCGATCTCCTCGGTCATCTAACAGCATGACCTTCAGCAATTGGTTGTCCGCGCACACAGTCGAACAAAACAGTTCTTCTTCTCGACGAAACAGTTGGAACGCTTCGGTCGAAGTGATTGCCGTCGTTTCGCCGACTTGATCGAGGATGACCGTATCACGGTCCCCTTCATACGGAATACGCCAGTTCTCATTCGTTTTCACATTCTCCACTAAAAAGTGATGCGTGTTTTCATCAAATAAAGTCACACATGTTTCAGGTGTGAATCGTTCAAAATCATACGTCCCTTGATACGCCAACTCGATGATGTTCCCAAAGAGCGGAACTTCTTCGTAGCGACTATATCGAAACGTATGATCGTGGAGGTTCAAAGCCACGACATCTGATTCGGCTGAATATAAGAAGATGTCATCGCCTTGCCAATAGTGCAAATTGCTAAACCAGTCACCGTTAAAACGTTGTGGAATCGCATGCGTCTCCATCTGTCCTTTTTGTAAATCAATGACTCCGTAAAGTCCTTTTTCTCGGAACCATGCTACGGCACGCGTCGCATTCGGTTCCACATATAGGGCGCACGGTGTCCAAGCCCAGTCAATCTCCCAGCGAATTTGGGACGACTCGTCAAAGAACAAAAATCCGGTTTGCGCCAAGTACAACATCCAACCTTCACCGACACGCTCTAACCATTCGATCGTTTGATGAAATTGAAAGTCTGCTGTTTGTTTGTACATTTGATCACTTCCTAATTTCAGCTTAGCAACGACCTAAGCGAAATTCGATTTTGAATGTGTTCGTTCAACACATTTTCGATTTTCCTGTATACTGTCGGTATAGATGAATGGTTCAGAAAGGAGTATACCGATGCGCCCATTACAATTATCACCAGAGACCGCGGTTGAGCTTGCGAAAAAGTTGAACGTCCCGCTCGAAGAATTGATGCATATGCCGAAGCATATTCTCGTTCAAAAAATGATGCAACTCGAGGCATCTCAAGCAGAGGAAGACACATCAAAGGAGACGGATTAACGTCTCCTTTTTAGTTACTGTTCTTTACGTTTTCGTTTTTTCGATACATACCAGAGACCAAGCACGGCGAGTGCGGCACCTCCGGCAACAGCATATTTGCTGTAATCCGGACGACGTTCCGTCACCACGAGCGTCGATAGTGGTGCGACTGTCAGATGACGGTCCTCGATTTGACGCGGAGCCGTCAGATTGACGGTATGGTCTTCCACGTTTACTTCAAACTTACCGGACGGAAGTTTAATCTCGACCGCTTCCTCTAACGCGTTATGATACACGACATGTCGTTCTACATACCCTTCGACGTGGCGGCTCAACTCGAATGCAATCACGCCTTCTTCCTCATCGAAGAAGCGTAAGTGTTTCCGAATCTGTTCCGTGTTCTCAAGTCGGAAGAGCGGATACTGTTTCCGCAGGCGCAAGAGACCTTTCACATATTCCACACTCGGCGCTTCTTGTTCTGCACGTGTCCAATCGACACGGTTGATGACTTCGCCTGAGTTAAAGCTATTCTCGTCCCCATCTTTTGTGCGGAAGAACTCTTGCCCACTGTGGAGAAACGGAATCCCTTGTCCGAGAAGTACGATGGATGTCGCCAAACGATGACGGCGACGGCGTGTCGTCTCATCATCTTCTGGGTTCGTCACGGACAACTTGTCCCAAAGCGTCAAGTTATCGTGACATTCGACATAGTTGACGACCTGGTTCGGTTCATCGGCAAAACTTTGGCTCGTAATCCCGCCAGCGATTCCCCGTTTCACGTCAGCCGTCATATCTGTATTGCCGCTCACCCAGCCTGGTAAGTCTTCGATGAATACGTCTCCACGGACACCATCTCGAATCCCATCATTAAATTGCGCGATTCGTGGCATCTTGTGCGCATTGTGTTGATTCGCTTTTTTACGGACAGGGAGTGGCGTATCTAAATCCCAACCTTCTCCAATGACAAGGATGGATGGATCGACGCGATCAAGCGCCTTCCGAATTTGATTCATCGTCTTCACATCATGTAATCCCATCAAGTCGAAACGGAATCCGTCAATCATGAATTCCTTCGCCCAATATGTGACACATTCGACCATGAGCTTACGCATCATCGCACGCTCAGATGCCGTGTCATTCCCACATGCTGAACCGTCTGCGAGTGTTCCGTCCTCATTTAGTCGATAGTAATAATCCGGGACGAATTGACCGAGCGGTGTCGTCAACGCATCGTACGTATGGTTGAAGACGACGTCCATGATGACACGGATACCCCGATCGTGGAGGGCTTGAATCATCGCTTTTAGTTCAATGATTCGTGTCGCCGGATCGTCTGCTGACGAAGCGTATGATCCTTCGACCGCAAAGTAATGCACCGGATCATATCCCCAGTTATAGTTATCCTCGCTCTCGCGTGATTCGTTCACCGACCCATAGTCAAAGAATGGCATCAATTGAAGATGTGTGATACCGAGCGATGTGATGTAATCGAGTCCGGTCGGGTAACCGCTCGTGGTCGTCGTACCCGTCTCGGTCATCCCTAAGAACTTCCCACGATGTGTGGCCCCGCTCTCCGGATGACTCGTCAAATCACGAACGTGCGCTTCGTAAATGACCGCTTCTTGTGAAGAATTGAATAGCGGACGTTCTTTAATCCAATGGTCCGGGTTCAAGGATGCCGGATCAAGCAGACATCCACGCTTCCCATTCACTCCGACGACTTTTGCATAAGGGTCAAGTGATTCCACTTTCTTCCCATCAATCATTGCTTCAAATACATAAAATTGACCTTCGAACAAGGCACGGTCGAGTTCAATGACCCATGTCCCTTTCTCAGCCGGTTCGAGTTCGAGTCGATCAAACTTGCGGGCACGGGCTGTGCGATATAACTTGACCGACATCTGTTCCGCTACCGGAGACCAGACACGTAGTCGAATCTGTTCCCCTTTAAACGTCACCCCAAGGTCTTTCCCGTGATAGGCAACGTGATCTAAGTCTGCTTGTGTGTGTTGATCCATTGTACGTTCCATCTCTTCACTCCTTCACTGCTTCAAATCTGCTATCATTATAACAAAACCACACAAAGGATGGATGAAACATGGCAAAAGACAATTCTTTCGATATCGTGTCCGAAATGAATCTTGAAGAAGTGAAGAACGCGATTCAAATCGCGGAGAAGGAAATTTTGAACCGTTACGACTTCAAAGGATCAAAAAGTGAGATGTCGCTCGACAACGGCGACCTCGTCCTCATCTCGGATGACGACTACAAACTCGAGCAATTAAAGGACGTCTTAATCACGAAGTTGATCAAGCGCGGCGTTCCGACAAAAAACCTCGACTATCAAAAAGTAGAGAACGCACTCGGCGGCACGGTTCGTCAACGTGTGAAATTGAAGAGTGGCATCGACAAAGATGACGCGAAAAAAATCAACAACGCCATCAAAGAATCAAAACTTAAAGTCAAATCGCAAATTCAAGACGATCAAATCCGGGTGACCGGAAAATCGCGTGACGACCTTCAAGCTGTCATGCAGCTCGTTCGTGAGCTCGAGTTGTCTGTTGATGCCCAATTCACGAACTTCCGATGAAACTCGCGATCATCAGTGACCCACACGGTTCGTTTGATGATTTGAAGGCGGTTCTCGATGACGTCCGGCGGGAAACCGAGCATATTCTCTGTCTCGGCGACCTATATGAATGCCACATCGGGAAAAAACGACGTCACGAGCGCTTTCATCATGTGGAAGACGTCGTGACGTATGATCCGAATTACGAAGCATTGCTGACGTTCCCGAGTCTACGCGGTAATCAAGAGGAGCGAATCGACGAGGTACTCGTCATCGACCATCCCGTGAAAACACGGATTTCTTTATTGCCGGAACAGACGACTCTTGGCGAAGCACGCTTTTTACATGGGCATCAAGTCAAATGGAACGAAGACTGGGAACCGATTGTTGAGAAAGGGAAATATCCACTCGTTTTCATTGGACATAGCCACATTGCCGGGATTTATCGGAAAGGGATATCCCTGCCGTGGGAAATCGGGACCCCGTTCCATTTGAAGAAAAAGCGATATGTCATCAACGTCGGTGCCGTCATCTTCGATCGGGAATGGTGTCTCTATGACACGGAAGCCCGAACGGTGACCCGTATGAAAGTGTGAGCATAGGAAAAGGACCTCATTTTTTTGAGGTCCTTTCGTCTGTCTTACATTTCTTCTGGAGCTTCGACACCGAGTAAACGGAGTCCTTCCGTCAATACGAGTGTCACTGCCTTCACGAGTGCGAGACGCGATTGTTTGCCTGCATCTTCTTCTAAGACACGGACATGACCGTAATACTTGTTGAACGCTTGCGCGAGGTCAAGTACATAACGGCTGATGATAGATGGTTCGCGACGTTCATGTGCACGCGTGATGACGTGTGGGAACGCGTTGAGCATCGTGACGACACCCCATGAGTAGTCATCGTCTGCACCAGCGAACGGTGAACCATCGTAGTTCCCTTTACGGAGGAGTGAGTTCGCACGAGCGTTCGTGTATTGGACGTAAGGTCCTGTCTCTCCTTCAAACTTGAGCATGCTGTCGAGATCGAATTCGATGTTGTTGATGCGTTCGTTCTTCAAGTCGTGGAAGACGACCGCTCCGACACCGACCATGCGTGCGACGTCTTCTGCGTTCGCAAGGTCTGGGTTCTTCTGCGCGATGTTCGCTTGTGCTTTTTCAATTGCTTCTTTCAACACTTCCTCAAGAAGAACGATGCGCCCTTTACGTGTCGACATCTTCTTCCCTTCTTGCAAGATCAAGCCGAACGGTACGTGATGCATGCCATCGACGAAGTCGTAGCCGAGCTTACGAAGAACCGAGAAGAGTTGTTTGAAGTGAAGCGCCTGTTCGCCACCGACGACATAGTTTGCTTGCACGAAGTTGTACGTTTCGTAGCGATAGATCGCTGCTGCCAAGTCACGTGTCGCGTACAATGTCGCGCCATCTTTCTTCTTGATTAAGCATGGTGGCAAATTCTCTTCTTCGAGCGAGACGACCATCGCGCCTTCACTTTCGACTAAGAGATTTTTTTCTTCGAGCATCTCGACGACGCGTCCCATCTTATCATTGTAGAACGCCTCACCGTTGAAGCTCTCGAATTTCACACCGAGGAGGTCGTATACTTTTTGGAACTCTTTAAGTGACTCGTCACGGAACCATTGCCAAAGCTCAGTCGCTTCTACGTCGCCATCCTCAAGCTTCTTGAACCACGCGCGACCTTCGTCTTCGAGTTCCGGCTGTGTCTTCGCTTCTTCGTGGAAGTGAACATATAATTTCAAGAGTTCTGCGATTGGATTGGCGCGTACCGCTTCCTCATCGCCCCACTTTTTGTATGCGACCATCAATTTCCCGAACTGTGTGCCCCAGTCTCCAAGGTGGTTGACACCGACAACATCATATCCGTTTTTGCGTGCGATTTGGTTGATCGCATTCCCGATCACCGTCGAACGTAAGTGACCCATCGAGAACGGCTTGGCAATGTTTGGTGACGAGAAGTCCGTCACAATCGTTTCATTGCGTGTTGCATGTGTCGCGTACTCTGACTTCTCATCGAGTACCGTGTTGATGATTTCTTTTGACACGACGTCACGGCTCAAGAACACGTTGACGTAAGGTCCTGCCGCCTCGACTTTTGTGAACAGTTCATCATTCAAGTCGTTTGCGATATCTGTCGCAATCATGACAGGTGCTTTACGATAAGCTTTCGCCAATTGGAAACATGGGAACGCGAGGTCACCGTGTGCCTCGTGTTTTGGCTTCTCAATCAATGCTTCAATCTGGTCAATCGTGAGCTCGTCTCCGATGACACGTGATAACGCTTCTGCGTACTTGCGTTCATAACTCATTTGTATGTCCTCCTTCTTCGTATCACAACTCATAAAAAAAACGCCCTTTGCATAGATGCAAAGAGACGGGAATTCCCGCGGTACCACTCTTCTTGCCTGCATGATGCAGACCGCTTTATGGTGATAACGGTTCCCTCCGGCTATGCCTACTCTCGTTTCGGATAGCATCTCAAAAGTGCGTTTCGCGACGTTTGTCAGCCTGGGCTCTCACCAATCCCCAGGTCGCTTTGTTGACTAAACCATCGTTACTCTCTTTTTCATCGACATTCGTCTATGCGGTTGAAAAGCAATTTCATTATAGAGGATATTCCGTGTATACTCAATGCTAGAATTCAAGCATCATTGGACAGAAGCAGGACTCACACGAAATCGTGACGAATCATTACTATTAGATCTTGAAATGTCCCATGCTAGGAGGGAACGCATGAACCACTTTCGTAAGATGTCCGTGCTCGGTTGGAGTATATGGAGTGCCTTATTCATCTTCACCATCGCATTATTTGCATTGGATGTCCTACACGCCCCGACGATTGATCCATTGTCGTTTATTTTAATTTCATTATTGGTCATCATTTTTCAACTCGACTCGATCGAAGTCAAAGGTGTGTACTTCACTTTTTCTGAAAGTATCGTCTTAATTTTATTTTTATTCTTTGGATTTGAAACAGCACTCATCGTCAACCAAATCGGGTTGTTCGTCTTTCAATTCGCCAACTTGAAACCGAAAGTTGCTATTCGCCGCTTCCGCTTCACGTATCCGTGGAATGCCATTACGGCGTACTTAGAGATTGTCATCCCGGCAGCGGTTTATCTCGCCCTCGGTGGGGAGACTGGTCTCGACTTTTATTCGCAAGATTCGTTCGTGCCGCTTGCCGGACTGTTCCTTGCCATCTTCTTAAACACGGTATTCCAAAAATATCAGGTGAAATGGTGGTTCCGCGTCGACATCGCATTAAGCGACTTTATGAAGATTGCCTTCTATACGTACGTCGTCAGTTTGATTTTCATCTTAGCGGCAGCGTTTTTCCGAGAGACCAACTTACTCGTCGTCAGTAGCATCGCCGCTGCGTTGACATTCTTTATTAAACGTCTCCTCATTCAAAAAGAGCGACAAGATGCATTCAAATCTTTGATTGAGCAATACGATGAAGCGAAAGAGGCCGTTTCCTTGTCACAGAGCGAGGCGCAAGCCATCGAAGTATTTTTAAGTCAATGCGAACAGCTGAATCATTATGATGAAGGGTATGTCGAGTTTAAATTGTTTGAACGCACCCTGTACTTTGATTTAAAGACGCGACAGCCCATCGATCGACCCATCGTCTTTACGTTGCTTGACATGAGTCAGCCAATCGAGCAAGTCCTCGACTATGAGATGCGCTTTGAATGGGATACTTCCCTTTCTGATGCTTTCCACGACGATTACCACAGCTTCGTTTCTGTTCGTTCGGAGGAAATCGAAGAGATTCGCACCTGGATTGTTATGATGGGAGAACCTGTATACGGTTATCCAAAGATTATTCAGCACGAAATCATCAAATTGTTAAAATCGTTCAACCGAACCATTAGCCGTTGTCACGAACGGGACCGCCTCTATACCGAGAGTCGGACGGACAGTTTAACGCTTCTTGCTAATGCGCGTGCATTTTATGAATATGGCATTCAACAAATATCCGATATGTCGGTATATCCTATATCGGTTGCCATGCTCGATATTGATTTTTTCAAAAAGATTAACGATACGTACGGTCATCAGGTCGGGGACCATGTCTTACAAGAGTTCGGACGACGAATCCGTCAAGTGCTCCGTCCAGACGACTTTGCTGCACGTTATGGTGGCGAAGAATTTATTTTATTGCTCAATCATTGTGATATGCACCAAGCGATTGAAATCACGGAGCGGATTCGCCATCAAATCGAAGCGAAACCGTTTCATGTTGACCACCATGAGATTTCTGTCACCGCCTCCATCGGGGTCGACACAATTGAAGCGTTCGGGAACAAGCGTCTCGATGATACGATTCGAAATGCGGACCGTGCCCTGTATGTTGGCGGAAAATATGCAGGACGTAACCGTGTAGCGCACTTCAACAATTTAACGACGTAAACTCCCCTTTCTCACATCGAATTGGGGAGTTTTTAGGTTGACAACGGGATTTGAAACAGGTACGTTAGGGAACGTGTTTGATAATAGGATAACTTAACTTTTTATCGAGAGAGACGGAGGGACTGGCCCTATGAAGTCTCGGCAGCGGGGAACCTGTGCCAAATCCAGCGGACAACAGTCCGAAAGATGAAAAGGGTATTTCGCACGAAGGACCTTTTTCTCAAGAAAAAGGTCCTTTTTATTTTTTAGTGAGGTGATTATTTTGGAACAACCAACAGCAAACAAGTGGGCACTTCTGCCGTTACTCGTCTTCTTGCTCTTTTTCATCGGGGCGGGTGTCTACTATGGGGACTTTTATAAGTTTCCAGTTCTCGTCGCAGCCATGATCGCATTGATGGTCGCAGCGTTCATGACAAAAGGAAGCGCCACACAAACCGTGGAACGCATCGCACAAGGTGCCGGAAATCCGGGAATCATCATTATGATTTTTATTTTCTTACTGGCCGGCGCCTTTTCAACGGTAGCTGAATCAATCGGTGCCATCGACGCGACGGTTAACGCCGCGTTGACACTCTTACCCCCATCGCTTCTCTTAAGTGGACTATTCGTCATTGCTGCTTTCATTTCAATGGCAATGGGCACATCGACTGGGACGATTGCGGCACTTGCGCCGATTGCCCTCGGTATACATGAGGAAAGTGGTGTGAACGTCGCCATCGCAGCCGCGGCAGTTGTCGGCGGAGCCATGTTCGGAGACAACCTTTCATTCATTTCGGATACGACCATTGCTGCCGTAAGGACGCAACGGACGAACATGCGCGATAAGTTCCGGACAAATTTTTGGATCGTGCTACCAGCTGCCATCATCACGACGATTTTACTCGCCGTCTTGTCGAACGGTGAATCGACGGTTGATGTCGCTGCATTCGAATGGTATAAACTTATTCCGTATCTCGCGGTCATCGGACTGGCGTTAACGGGACTGAACGTCATTCTCGTCCTGTTGGGCGGGATCACGCTAACCGGAATCATCGGTCTTCTCGACGGAAGCTTATCCGTCACAGCATTTGTGACCGCTATCGCCGATGGTATGGTCGGTATGGCCGAAATCTCGTTCTTGACGTTACTCATGGGCGGCCTCGTCGGACTTATTTCGCACAACGGCGGACTCACGTATTTGCGTGATGCGTTGACGTCACGGATTCAAAAACGTGCTGGTGCCGAGTGGAGTATCGCGGGTCTCGTCAGTGCGACGAACGTAGCGACCGCGAACAATACGATTTCCATTCTCGTAGCCGGACCACTCGCCGCGAACATTGCGGACGAATACGAGATCGAACGGAAAAAATCAGCGAGTGTACTCGACATCTTCTCATGTGGTGTACAAGGGATTCTCCCATACGGAGCGCAACTTCTCATCGCCGCAGAGTTGACGAAGACCGCTTCGCCTGACCTCGTCCCGTTCATGTTTTATCCGTTCCTCCTCTTTATTTGTGGAGGAATTGCGATTGCATTCAACTTCCCGCGTTTTAAAAAGCAGTCTTAAACGACAAACACCCCTTGTTCAAAGGGGTGTTTGTCGTTTAGTGATCATCTCTTGCTTCAATTGCTCGTTGCGTTTTTTGAAAGCGCGTCGTTTGAGCACTTCTTCTAGTCCTCGACTGATGGCCCACAATGCGACCAAAAGCAGACCGAGCATCGATAAACGAAACGGGCTTTGGATAAATTCTTCCCATTGATCCCCGATGACCGAGAAAATGACGACGACGAGTAGTTTCCCGAATCCCGCCGCCAAAATGAACGTACGGAGCGGCATCTGAATGAGCGCCAGCAAATAGGTGATCAAACTGACTGGGATGAACGGGAGCGAATACAAGAACCCGAGTGAGATCGGACTCATATGGTTGATTCGTTCTAACCAATAGACCGCCGCTTTATGTTTCTCGAGCCAGCGCGTCATCGGTTTACGAAACACATATCGGACCGCCACGAAGACGACAATCGTTCCGAGTAAGTTCCCGATCCATGATAAAAGGACCCCTAACAAAAAACCATATGTTGCCGCATTCGCTGAAATGATTAAAACGAGTGGCAAAAACGGAAAGATCGCTTCTAAAAACGGAGCGCCGAGTCCGGCCCAAGGACCGCCAGGCAAACTTTGAAGCCATTCGATTAATTGGATGATGTACTGTTGGAGAGAAGTGAGCATAGTCGTTCCACCTTCAACTTTCGTTACTACTACTCTAATACCCGAATTCGATTTTCAAGACGCATCTCCCTGCATTCGTCAAAAAAAATTAAAAACCATTTGCGAAAATTCGTCGTGATATTTATCATATAATAATGGACTTGTGGTTGCAGGCAAGTCTATTCGTCGAACGACACAACCCAACGTTCGTTTTCCTGCAAAAAACTGAACACAGGGGAGCAACACAACATGGAAACAAAACCAATGCGGGTCTTGCTGTACTATAAGTACGTCAACATCGAAGACCCAGAAACACTCACGCAAGAACATTTGAAGTATTGTAAAGACCTTGGCATCAAAGGACGCATCTTGATTTCCTCCGAAGGAATCAACGGGACGTGCTCTGGTACTTGGGAACAGACTGAGCAATACATGAACGACTTGAAAGCAAACCCACTCTTCAGCGATATCGAGTTCAAAATCGATGAAGTCGAAGAGCATGCGTTCAAGAAAATTTTTGTCCGTCACAAGAAAGAGCTCGTGACGTGGCGCTTTGATGGTGAGTTTGATGTACCGAAACAACACGGTGCATACCTCGAACCAGCAGAATGGAAAGAGATGATGAATCGTGATGATGTCGTCATCCTCGACGTTCGTAACAACTACGAGTACGAACTTGGTCACTTTAAAAACGCGATCAAAATCGATGTAGAGGCTTCACGTTACATGCCAGAATGGCTCGAAGAGAACAAAGACCTCTACGAAGGGAAAACACTGCTCACGTACTGTACTGGTGGCGTCCGTTGCGAGAAATTTACAGCATATATGCGTGACCAAGGTCACGACAACATCTTCCACTTAAAAGGTGGCGTCGCGATGTATGGAAAAGACGAAGCGACGAAAGGTGAAAACTGGGATGGTGAGCTTTACGTCTTTGACGAGCGCATCAACGTCCCTGTTAACTCTGTGAACCCGACTATTGTTTCACACTGCATGCACTGTGGAACCGAGACGGTTCGTTACGTTAATTGTGCAAACCCGGAGTGTAATGTGCAACATTTCTGTTGTGAAGAGTGTGAACCGAAACAAATGCGTTCATGCTCGAAAGAGTGTCAAGGACACCCACGCAACCGTTATATCATCGACAACATTGCAGAGAAACTTCAGGAAACTGAAGGAGTAGTCGGGTAACAAAAATCGACCAAAAGGTGTCATGGACAAGCTGTCCGTGACACTTTTTTTGACGAAATCTTAACGTCTAGTCTGCCCCGCTTTCGGGTATAGTGAAGTTACTATGTCAGACAGGAAGTGAATAGATGCATGTTTAACGAACCTTTACTCGCTGCGATTCTTGCTTGGTTTATCGCCCAAGCAGCTAAGCTCGTAACCGAACTCATTAAAACAAGGGATTTTGAAATTGAAATCATGTTCGCTTCAGGCGGCATGCCGAGTTCACACTCGTCTACGGTCGTCGCGCTCGCTACGGCAATCGGACGGATGGAAGGGATCGACTCGAGCATGTTCGCTCTCGCTGTCGTCTTCGCCACCATCGTCATGTATGATGCGACCGGCGTCCGTCAAGCAGTCGGTTTTCAGGCCCGACTATTGAACGATTATTTCAAAGGGATCAAACACGAGACTCCACTTTTGAATGAACTTGTCGGGCACACGCCGTTCCAAGTCATCGTTGGGGCGTTGCTCGGTCTCGCTGTCGGATTGTTTTTCCCGATGTAATCCACTAAAGGTATGTCATTTCTCACACTCTCGATTCTTTTTGTGAAGTTTCACAAAGAAGAAGTTATACTCAGAGAGAGGAGGAATCGACATGCCTTTTTTGCAGAAATCTTATGAGTCTCTCGATACACTCGCCGAAGCAATCGGTCAAGCGATTCGAGCACCCATCACGATTGAAAATCGCCACCACCAGTTGCTAGCGTATAGCACCCATCCCGATTCGACCGACCCGGCCAGGATCGCCACAATCATTGGTCGTCGTGTCCCAGAAGCCGTTATTGAAGATTTGTGGGAAAGTGGAATTTTACGAGAAGTCATTGACCAAGATGAGCCTGTCGTCATTCCAGCACGGCTCGCTGTCGGGCTCGGCGAGCGTGCCGCCATCGTGATCAAACAACATGACGAAGTACTCGGCTATATTTGGAGCTTGGCTCGAACGAACCCGTTCACGACTCAAGAATTAGCTATCTTGCAGGAAGGAGCGACCATTGCCAAAAAGTTGCTCATGACAATCGCGATGCACGAACGGCGCATTAGTGCGGAACTTGAACGTTTCTTGTTAGATGTACTCGCTTCCCCGACACTCTCCGATCCCAATCGCGAACGACTGAACGAACTCGCCCCCATTGCGGTCGCCAGTCGATTGACGATCATTGAATGCGCTCAACCGATCACCCCACAACTCGCTGAACGTCTACATTATGTGCTTGCGACCCAAGAGGCGATTGAAGTGGTCTTACATGCCATCGATGGACAGCAATTACTCGTCTGGCATTACATGAAATCCGAACTTTCCGATGAAGAAGTGGAATTGCTCGCTTGGGCGGAACGATTCGAACAGTTGCTTCAAGACAAATTCAACGAATCCGAACCACGAATCGGAATCAGTCGGCGCTTTTTCGAGAGTGACATGCTGTACGCCGCAGCGGAAGAGGCGCGACGGGTCACAACACTTCGTCGTAAGTTCCCTCTTGAGCTCGCGACTTCTCGCGCCTTCGAACAGATCGGGATTTACCAACTCGTCCCTGAACTGGCACGTCGCATCGGACTTCGACTGGAAACCCATCCGACCGTCGAACGGTTGCAACACTATGACTCGTCCCATCAGACCGAACTCGTGAAAACGCTCGAATGGTATTTTTATTTCGATGGGAATGTAAAGCGGGTCGCCGCCCACCTTCATATCCATCCGAATACCGTCTTGTATCGGATTCGACGCATCGAAGAGTTGACGAATATCACGCAAGTTTCCTTACCCGAACGGTCCATGATTTATTTGGCGATTAAAGCCGGCCAATATCGATTAGAAGACTAGACGTTCGCTTTGTGTTTTTTCACAAAGTGAGCGTCTTCGTTTTTAGAATCCATGATAAAGACAGCGTTTTCGAATGGGTCTATACTAGGGGTGTGAACAATTTGTGTCAACGGAATGAAAGGGGAATGTTCCATGAAAATCGGGGTATTAAAAGAGATTAAAAACAATGAAAATCGGGTGGCTTTGACACCGATGGGTGCATTTATGTTAACGGAACTTGGTCATGACGTCTTCGTCGAAACAAATGCCGGTCTCGGCAGTGGTTTCACAAATATGGAATATATCGATGCCGGTGCAACAATCGTCGAAACGGCGAAAGAAGTATGGGAAGGCGTCGAACTTGCGCTCAAAGTGAAAGAGCCGCAGCCGTCTGAATATCAATACTTCCGTCCTGATCTGACGCTCTTTACGTATTTGCACTTAGCGGCAGAACCAGAATTAACGAAAGCACTCGTCGAATCAGGCATCACTGCTATCGCGTATGAGACGGTCGAAGTCGATCGGACGTTACCGCTTCTCACACCGATGAGTGAAGTCGCAGGTCGTATGGCCGCTCAAATCGGGGCACAGATTCTCGAAAAACCGCACGGTGGAAAAGGAATCCTCATGTCAGGTCTTCCGGGCGTACCTCGTGCGAACGTCACGGTCATCGGTGGTGGCGTCGTCGGAACGAATGCAGCGCGTATCGCCATCGGTCTCGGGGCGAGCGTTACCTTGATGGACATCAGCCCAGCTCGTCTTCGTCAAATCGACGACTTGTTCGGAAACACAATCAACACATTAATCTCGAACAAATACAATATCGCCAAACAAGTAGCTGAGAGTGATCTCGTCATCGGTGCTGTTTTGATTCCTGGAGCAAAAGCACCGAAACTTGTCACAGAAGAAATGGTACAACGCATGTCACCGGGATCGGTGATTGTCGATGTTGCCATTGACCAAGGTGGAATTTGTGAAACAATTGATCATATCACAACGCATGATGCGCCAACGTATGAACGTTACGGTGTGCAACATTACGCCGTCGCTAACATGCCAGGTGCCGTGCCACGCACATCGACAATGGGGCTTACGAACGCAACGATGCCATATATTATCGAATGTGCACAAAAAGGTGTGCTCCCGGCACTCCTCGGAAACGATGCCCTTCTCAAAGGCTTAAACGTCATCAACGGGACGGTCACATACGAAGCGGTCGCTCGCGATTTAGAGTATCCGTTCGTCCCTGCCTATGAGGCAGTTGCAAAACAAACACAAGCGTAATCGAAAGACGACGAGATGCCCGTTCTCGTCGTCTTTTTCGTACAAAAAAGAAGGGACTGAACATAATCGCTCAGTCCCTTCTTCTCATTATGCGTTTTCGACAGCGATATCTTCCCCGATGATTTTCACTTCCGGTTCTAATTCCACTTCGAACTTCTCTTTAACGGTCGCTTGCACGTGACGGATCAACGAAATATATTCCGTCGCAGTCGCCTCCGCAATGTTGACGATGAATCCTGCGTGCTTGAGCGATACTTCCGCTCCTCCGATTCGCTTGCCCTGAAGACCAGAGTCTTGAATCAACTTGCCGGCAAAGTAACCTGGCGGACGTTTGAAGACACTTCCGCACGAAGGATATTCGAGCGGTTGCTTCGACTCGCGTTTATACGTCAAATCGTCCATGACTTCTTTGATCAATTCGTAGTTTTTCGGTTCGAGCTCGAACGTCGCTTCTAACACGATGAACCCTTCTTTTGATACACGGCTCGTGCGGTAATCGAGTTCTAATTCGTCTTTTGACAAATGAAGCACTTGTCCGTCCGACGTCAATACTGTCGCAGACGTGATGACGTCTTTCGTTTCTCCCCCATATGCACCCGCGTTCATATAGACGGCGCCACCGACCGTTCCAGGGATCCCACAGGCGAACTCAAGACCGGATAAACCTTCCGCAAGCGCTTGACGTGAGACATCGATAATCGCTGCCCCAGCCTGTGCCACGATTTGGTTCCCTTCGCGACGAATCGTATTTAGTTCATTCAAGTTTAAAACGACTCCGCGAATTCCCCCGTCGCGGACAATCAAGTTTGAACCGAACCCGAGAATCATGAACGGCATTGCTTCCTGATGGGCTAGTTCTAAGACGGCTTGGACTTCTTCGTACGTGTGTGGGGCTACGAAGTAATCTGCTTTCCCGCCTAGTTTTGTATACGTGTGTGCCGACAGCGGCTCGTCTTGGAGGACGCGCTCGGCCGGAATAATACTCTGGAGTTGCTGTAAAAAGCTCATGCGTTCACTCAATCCTTTACGTTCTATTTAAGTGTCTCGATCACATCTTCTTCGTACCGAGCACGTCACTGAATGGTTTCAGTACGAAACACAGTATACAAATGATTGTCGGACGTGACAAGCAACGTTTTTCTTACAATGTCATGATTAGTTTATAACAATAGCGATGTCGCTACAGCCACTACAATCGGAATTGTAAAGTTATCCCAATCTCGGTATGAAATCGCTTCAGTTAGTGTGGCGATGATGGAAATGATAAATCCATATGTTACCACTTGCCACATGACGACATCATTCCACAAAAACAATAAAAATAAGACCGCATACGAGCTTAAGAACATGGCGACGCTCCCTTGGAAGGAACGCTTTTGACCGTACAAATCATAGATGACTGTCCCATACTTCCGTCCAATCAATGCAGCCATTCCATCCCCCCAGGCGAGGACGAGTGATCCCGCTAAAAATGCAATCGGTTCCGACTCAAAGAAGAAGTATAAAATGATGAGTAAAGCGATTGGATAATAGACCGTTCCGAAAGACTTCCGTTCCGTCTGATGTACCGGTGATGGGCTTTTATATAACAAGACCGCGTTCGCGAAGGTGAAGAAGATGAGCGGGACTGCCGCGACGTACCAAGAATCCATTAACCAGACCGCTAGTAGCGACCAATGTCCGACTGCGATATGTACACTTTTTCGAATCGTTTCGTCTGTCCACCCAAGACGCTTTCCAACTTGTTCGAGACCGACGAGAAATACAAGGACAATCACGATGGAAAGAATCGAACTAATCCATTCATTCATTGCTTGACCACCTCTATGTATAGGATGTGTATAATACCGTCATTATACCTTAATCAGTGCCCATCCTAGCTTACTTTTCAAACATTTGGTAGAATGAGGTCAAATGACTGTATAGCCAACGTACGATGTTGGTGATAGAAAGGGTGGCCGTATGCGCGACGCAACTTCAATTCAAACTTTGGCAGATTGCCTTCACTTCATGCAGGTCGGAGAAATCGAGCGAGCCATCGCCCTCTTCCCTGAAGACGTGCGTGAACATTTTCCAAAAGAGCTTCGAAAAATCCACTTGTTTCATATTGAAAAGAACGGTCTGTCGATCAATCAAATCGTCGCCCTTGCGAACGCATTGACCGGAGAACATCTCTCGGCGACGACGATTCAAAACTGGACGAAGCGTGAAGTCCGCAAAATCATCGGAGTCCCACGAATCGGTAAAAAGTATTCCTTGCATCAAGCAGCCATCATCTACCTTCTTGATGACTTGAAACATCTTTTCTCGCTTGAAGAGACAAGTTCCTTATTGGCACTTATCTTCAACAACCCTGACCGGGACGAAGACGACTTCATCAAACCGATTGATTTTTATCGATTATACGCAGAGTATGCGAAGTCGACGAGTCCAATCGACCTGCTCGATACGCGTGCCAAACGTTCTCTCGAAAAAACGAAATACACACATCCGAATATCATTCATGTCCTAAAGCTCTGTTTGTACGCACACCGTGTGACCACACTCGAGCTCGAGGCCAAGCAGTATTTGAACCGTTTCATTTGATGGAACGGTTTTTTTTGCATTAAAAAACACCGATCAAGGACCGGTGCTCGTCATCGTTATGAGACAGATGCTGCGAGCGGCATCCGCGATTTAACCGTTAACGTTTTTAAGACAGAAAGGAGTTCGAACATCGATAGCTGATCTGCTTCTTTCGTTAAGCAGAACGTGTCGTCCTCTTGTTTCCGTAGCTCCGCGACAAGTTTACCTGCTTTGTCACGGACGCTGAACTTATGACGTTCCACATCGTATTGAATCGTGAAGAGTCCGCGTTCATAGACGTTGTACTCACACTTTTTCCCGAATAACGAGAACTTGTCTTTCAATTGACCAATCGCCTGTCCGTCATGGTTCATCACGACCCATTTTTGGCAGTTCGGGATATACTTCCCGTGAGCGATCTGTCGTCCAGACAAATTGTGCACTTGGACACTGCCTTCCGCGTCGCGGTGAACAGATCCGATCGCATCATTTGTCTCATCATAAATGGTCGCCTCGCCTTGCGTAAAGACGCAACCTTTTACATAAATTAATTTGCGCACCGCTTTTTCCTCCTAGCACGTTCCAACCGTGATTGTTTGTATGTGTACGGTTGGGCATTTCTTGAAACCCCAATCGTTTCTCTGTGTAGTTTTTATCTCGTTTCAACTACTACATATTTCATATGACGAAGATGATTATTGCATCGATTAAAGAAAAAGACAAGCCCTTTTTTTCGACATCATTTTGGATTCTGTCGAACTTGTGAACAAGCCTATTCTTATCGCTTATATCCCGCTTCTTTTAAGAGTTCTTCAAGCTCCATTCTTGCAATCAGACGAACTTGATTTGGCGCCGCCAATTCATACGCACTGTCCGTAAATGTCGAGTTCGTCACGACCCATCCTTCATGTGCCTGATAGTACGGAACGGCAGCCGCAATTTGTTGAACCGCTTCAAGACCGACTACCTTTTCATACCGTTTCGCTTGTACCGCAATCGACCATCCATCGGGTGTCTCGAGTAACAAGTCTGCCCCAAAGTCACGCGAGGCTGGTGTCACGGTAACCGTGTATCCGAGCGCAGTGAACACATTCTCTAAAAACAGTTCGAATTCTCGGCCATCCATCCGATCGATTCGGTCGATTGTCGACAGTCGGGCTCTCCAGACGAACCACACGATTCCTAACACGAGTAGTAAGATACTGCTCCAAAGTGGTGCTCCGAACCACCATAGACCAATAGCACCGACCATACTAATAAGTAATCCAATCATCCCCATCGTTCCTTTCCACGTCCTCTCTCCCACTTTACCGTTTCGAGGGCAGGAAATGAAAGGGGGATCTGTCGAATGTTATAGAAGATATGCTCGTCTGACACCACGAAGGAGGGATGATCGTTCATGGAGAATCGCACCAATCTCCAAAGTGAGTTATTACATGCATTACCTTACGGGGTTGCTTTAATAGAAAAAGATGGAACAATCGTTCAAGCGAACCGACCGTTCTTAGAGAAGTTTCCAGAGAATCTACAGACTCGCACGAACCTCTTTCACATGGTCAACCAGTCCCCGATGACGATGGAATTATCTCGCCGAATGGAGCAGGGACTTCCATGGATGTATGAACTGCCGACGATGCGCGTGCATGCCATCCCTTGGGAGAATCATTATATCCTCTCCATCGAACCACTCCCTCTCGATACACGCGTGACGATTCAACACAATGCGTTTGAAGCGATGATGCACTCCGAGCTCGACATGGCGATGATCATGACGGATGCCAATATGTTGATCACTCGATTTAACCAGGGAGCGACGGAACTGTTCGGCTACGCTCCTCATGAAGTGTTATATGAGATGACCCCGTTCGCTTTGTTCGAGTCAAGAGAGCTGAGCGAAAAGCGTTCTGCCTATCAAGATGAGACAGAACGGTTGCTTTCGTTCGAACAAATGTTACGCCTCGCACTCGACAAAGGAGACCGTGAGTGGAAATTTCAATGTAAAGACCGGACACATTTTATCGGAAAACTCTTTATGCATCCGGTCTATGAACAAGAGCAACTCATCGGATTCTTTTTCTTCGTATTTGATGTGAGTCCTGAGATTGAACTAAAACGAGAACTCCGTTATAAGGAACAACGCTATCGGATGTTTGCCGAATCTGTCATCGAGGCTGTCCTATTCCACGAAGACGGGATGATTCTTGATGCGAACAAAGCGGCGGAATCCATCTTCAAAATTCCAGCTGAACAAATGGTCGGTCGGCAAACGGTTGAATTTATTGCCGAAGGATATCGGGCAGATGTGTTGCGACGAATCCGCAACCATATCCAAACACCATATGAAGTGATTGGACGACGAGCGGACGGCACGTTTCTAGAGATGGAGGTCTACCCGAAAGAAGTGACGTATCTAGGCCAAACATTACGAGTCGCCGTCATGCGTGACATTAGCGATCGTAAAAAAATAGAACGCATGCTCGAACGAGAGAAAAATGCGATTGCCCGCCAACGGGACATCATTCAATCGATTTTACAAGCGTCAAACGAAGCATTCGTCTTGACCGAGTCGAACGGGAGTGTCTTGTTCATGAACGTCCATGCGCGACGCCTCATGGACTTACCCGGGATCGCCCCGAATAAAATACAAGAGCGGATCCCCCTCCTCTCCACGTTTCGTCCACGTGACCGAAGCGAGATGCTACGTAAGATGGATCAACTGTTAGACGGAACGGCTCGGGAAGTGTCCATGCGTTTCTCCATCCCACAACCGAACGACCGAGATGAGGAATATTACGAGATGTACGGCACGACGATGGATACGAAACGACAAATCGGAATGGACAGCGGTTTCTTATTCGTATTCCGTAACCGAACGGAAGAAGAGCGGATGGACCAGATTAAAAACGAACTGGTGAGCACGGTCTCGCATGAACTACGGACACCTCTTTCTTCATTATCTGGCTACATCGAGTTGATGCTCGCTCGCGATTTGACGCCTGACAAGCGAGAACGTTTCTTGAAGACGATGTCACGAGAAGCGTCACGGTTAACGGCGTTACTCAATGACTTCTTAGACATTCAACGCATGGAGGGTGGTCATCAGGAATACAAGCAAGATCAGTTCTCATTGAATGAACTCGTCTTAGAGGTGGTTGAACGCTTCCGTGAAACGAATGACCATGCCATTCATTTTGATAACGCTGATGAAGATCTACGCTTGATTGCTGACCGGGACCGCATTGAACAAGTACTCGTCAACTTAATTTCGAATGCAATCAAGTATTCGCCGAACGAACAAGAAATTGAAGTACGGGTCCGGCACGACCACAATCAGGCCCACGTCTCTATTCGTGACTTCGGAATCGGTATTCCTGAACACGCCTTCGAGAAACTTTTTACAAAGTTTTATCGGGTCGATAACTCCGATACACGTAAAATTGGTGGGACCGGTCTTGGCTTGTCCATCTGTAAAGAAATCATCGAATCCCATGGCGGCAGCATCGAAGTGGAATCGACTGTCGGAAAAGGATCGACGTTTACATTCACACTAGACTTAGCGGAGGAACTATCATGAACGATTATGCCTTTACCGGATTCCCTGGATTTTTAGCTGGAAAGTTAATCGAACATCTTGCGTCGTTGCCTCATCAAATCGGAACTATCTATGCGCTTCATCTCCCTAACCAACAGCTTGAAGCGGAAGAACTACGAGACACGTTGCTGTCTACGACATCCCTCGAGCCTCGCCAGCTCGTCTTAGTGGAGGCGGACATCACGTTACCGGAAGTGATTCTCGATCCGATTATGCGCTCTGTCATCGAGCGTGACGTGCATTACGTCTTTCATCTAGCTGCGGCCTATGACTTGAGCATTCCGTATGACACGGGGTATCGAATCAATATCCTCGGTACGAAACACGTCACGGCGTTCGCCAAACGGTCGAAACAGTTAAAGCGGTACGTCTATTTCAGTACGGCCTATATTGCCGGTCGCAGGCAAGGGACCGTCTATGAGAACGAACTCTGGCATCGGGCTCGATTTAAAAATCATTATGAAGCGACTAAATATGAAGCGGAAGCACTCGTCTCCCGCGAGATGGGAGCGATGCCAATCACTATCATTCGTCCTGGTATTGTGATTGGACATAGTCGAACAGGTGAAACGAAGAAGTTTGACGGTGTCTATTTTGTATTGAAATTGATGGCGCAACTTCAACAGATGCGACCGCTCCCTTATATCGGGCGTGCGAACGTCGAAGTGAATTTAGTTCCTTATGATTATGTCGTGGAAGCGACCGCCTTCCTGGCACACTCGCCAGTCGGGTCGAAACGGACGTTTCATTTGACGGATCCTTTCCCGCATGGTGCGCGTGAAGTGTATCGCATGCTACATGAGACGATGTTCCACCGTCCTCCTCGCGGCACGGTTCCCCATGCTGTTGCAGATGTCGCATTCACGACTTGGAAAAACGCCGCACAACTGGATGTTCCGCACGAACTGCTAGACTATTTCAAACATCCTGTCCATTTCGATACGACGCAAACGATTCGTGCGCTCGATGGGACTGGAATCGTCTGTCCGGATCTTCAAGATTACCTACCGGAGGTCGTCCAATATTTCATGACACACGAAAAGCCCTGAATGCGTTCAGGGCTTCAACTTTGATTGGAATCACAGTGATATAGCAGGTGTGCGCTGTGAACGAGCGCACACTTGCTTTTTAGATTTCATCCGCGTGTCTACGAGACTCTGCTTGATCGTGTAGAATACGCTCAAGGACGAGGATATAGACCAACGCCACAAGGAGTCCCACGATACCAGGTAGAACAGCAACAATCACATCCTCCAAATATATTTTTGGAATCAGGTAAAGGAAGAGTGACTTCACCACATTCATCAATATCAGTGAGGTGAGCAAAACAAGCGTCACCGCTCTTTTTGATGCATCCCCGAAGAATGGACGTCCTTCTTCCTCTCCTTTTGTTATACCTAGCCAAGATAACAAGTTAAAACCCCCTTGATCGATTCAGACAGATTACTTATTTTTAAATCCATTATATACCAATGATTAAATAGGATAAAAGCTGATAAAAAATGATTTCGCTTTCTGATAAGTATAGACCTAAAAAAGGCTGCAATCCCCTATACATGGATTGCAGCCAAATGCGTTCTTTCTTCATACGCTCTTTTTTAACCAATCAAAATCTTCTCTTTCGGATAGCGAATCTTCCGGTCGGCTTGTCGTGCGACCGTAAAGAGAATCGTCAACGATCCGACACGTCCAAGGAGCATCATGAACATGATGAACCCTTTGCCGGCAGCATTCAAATCAGCAGTAATGCCTAATGATAACCCGACCGTCCCGAACGCCGACACCGTCTCAAACAGAATGGCGCTCGCTGGAATGTGACCGTTTGTCAAAATGACGAGTGTCGTAATGATCAGGATGAAGAAGAAGCTCGAGATGGCGACAACGTATGCCTTTTTGATTTGAAACGCATCAATCGTCCGCTCCATGATCACCGTTTCTTTCTTACCCGCAATGAACGCCCACATGTCCGCGAAGATGACCGCTAGCGTTGTCACTTTAATCCCTGACCCTGTCGAAGCTGCACCAGCCCCGATATACATCAAAATTAAAATCAAGCCGATTGATGCCGGCGCCATCGTTGCGATATCAATCGTATTAAAACCGGCCGTACGTGTCGTCACGGCTTGGAAGAAGGTCACGTGTAGCGCCTCACCGATGGACCGCCCATAGAGAGAACCTTCGTTTGATACCCACTCAAACATCATGAGCAGGAACCATGCCACCCCATTGATGACCAATAGGGACAGAATCATAATTTTTGAATGGAGGGCGAGACGCTTCCATCCTCGCACTTCTGTCGCATCGGCAATCGTCGTGAACCCGAGACCCCCGATCATGATCATGAGGGCAATCGTCACGACAATCGCCGTGTTTTGTTCAAATGACATCAGACTGTCCGGGAACAACGCGAAGCCTGCATTGTTAAAGGCAGAGACCGCATGGAAAAAGCCATAGTAGAGAGCTGCACCGAAAGAATAGCGCTCTGTACTATATAGCTCAAACGTCAAAAACAGCATCCCTATAAATTGAACAATGACCGTCGTGAAGACGATATTTCGCACGAGACGAACCGTTCCACCGGGTCCGGCTAAGTTTAACGACTCTTGCAAAAGAATCCGTTGTTTCAATCCAATTTTCTTCCCTAATACACTGAGGAGCATCAACGCGATTGTCATGAACCCGAGACCCCCAATTTGAATGAGAGCGACAATCACCAATTCTCCGAACAAGTTGAATGACGAACCGATGTCGACTGTCGACAGTCCGGTCACGGTACCCGCGGAAGTTGCGATAAATAGACAATCAATCCAAGAGACTGGTTCTTCTTGAGCAAATGGCATATATAAAAGTGTTGCCCCGATAAAAATCGCAAGTAAAAATCCTCCCGCGATAAAGCGAGCAGGTTTTTCAAACACGACTCGATAAAGTACCTCGATTCGCTTCAAGCGCATCTCACGCGCTGACAGTCTATGTCGCATCACGACATCCCCTTCACTTCTGTTATTCTAAGCCTCATGTTACTCCTCGCCTTTCTAAATGCCAACAAGAAAATGTATCTCTAACGCTTTCCTCGATTTTTTGGTATTATGAGAGATAGACTTTAAGAATGTTGAGGAGGTTGAATGAAACCGTGGACCCTAGTACGGTAGATCATTCGATAGAGGATGTCTCGCGAAGGTTGGAGCGACAATCACAATGTATGCCCGCTCACCTTTATTTTCAGCTAGAAGAGTTACTCAATTGGTCACTTGAGCAAGAAGTCGTGAATCAATTGTACGCATTGTTAAAAAAATACGACGTATTAACCGATATAGAGCGTGAAGAACGAAACATCAGCATTCAAATGCTGATTGATGAAAACGGCGCTTAATCATCGGGAACGCATGTTGCGGGAGACGAGTAGCGTCTCTCGCTTTTTTTGTCCTGATTTATTTCGGAAAGGTGGAAAACAAAGACATGGATGTCGTCACGTTAGTCGGGCTCATACTCGGGTTCCTCACCCTCGTTGGTGGAATGCTATTAAAAGGAGCGGGTATCGCACCGCTGATCAACCCTGCCGCAATCGTTATCATTTTCGTCGGTACAGCTGCTGCGGTCAGTATCGCCGTATCGAAAGAACAGCTTCAAAATGTACCGAAGTTATTTAAAATCTTGTTCAAAAAACAAGAACTCCCAAGTAAATCTGGATTGCTTACACAATTTGTCGACTTATCGACGCAAGCTCGGAAAGAGGGTCTATTATCTCTTGAAACAGCACTCGAACAAGTCGAAGAACCATTTTTACGCCAAGGCATGATGATGGTCATCGACGGTCAACCTTCTGAATACATTGCGGAAGTCATGTCACGTGACATCGAAAACATGGAACAGCGTCATAAGGCGAACGCCGACATCTTCACCCAGGCCGGGACATATGCGCCGACGCTCGGTGTACTCGGAGCCGTTATCGGATTGATCGCCGCCCTGAAAGATTTGTCGGATATCGAAAAACTCGGACACGCCATTTCGGCGGCCTTCGTCGCGACACTATTCGGGATTTTCACCGGGTACGTACTTTGGTTCCCGTTTGCCAATAAATTAAAGCAGTATTCGAAGAGCGAAGTCGTCATCAAAGAAATGATGATTGAAGGGATTTTATCGATTCAAAGCGGTGAATCTCCAAAAACGTTAGAAGATAAGCTGTCTGTGTATTTGTCTCCAAAGGAGCGAGCTGACTATGAAACGCAAAAAGAAGCATGATCATGAAGAACACATTCCAGAAGGTTGGCTCATTCCTTACGCCGACTTATTGACACTCTTGCTCGCGCTCTTCATCGTATTGTTTGCATCGAGTAACATCGACCAGACGAAGCTCGAGAAAATGTCGCGCTCGTTCAACCAAGTATTCTCTGGAGGCGTCAGTGTCTTCCAAGCTTCGACCGCCTCAAACAGCGACATCAGTCGGACAGATAACACGAATACGACCGCCAACCCACGCACGTACGAGCTCGCTCAGCTTGATGAGTTGAAAGAAGATGTGAACCAATACATTAAGAAGAACGGGTTAGAGAGCCAAATTAAAGCGACCATCAACTCGAGCGGTCTCGTCTTAACGATTCAAGACCGCGCCCTCTTCAACTTAGGAGAAGCGACACTTGATGCCGATGCTCGAAATGTGGCTCAAAACATCAGTCAAATCTTAGAGAAGGCTGGAAAGCGAGAAATTGTCGTCTCTGGTCATACGGATAACATCCCTATCAACACGGCCCGCTTCCCATCGAACTGGGAGCTCAGTTCAGCACGTGCGACGGCATTCATGCGTGGATTATTAACGAATGATGCACTGAATCCGGCTCAGTTTACACTCGCAAGTTACGGGGAATTCAAACCAATCGCTACGAACGACACAGAAGAAGGTCGTTCGAAAAACCGACGTGTCGAAGTGTTAATTAAACCGCTCGTCGACTTATCGGAGGGCGAACCGAAAATGATTGAAACGATCACCTTACCGAACTAAAATCACCCACTCAAACGAGTGGGTGATTTGTGTTATTGCGTCAATTTGAAGTAACGTCTCGCCAGTTCTGTGAGCGGACTTTCAAACAAGCGTTTCCGCCAGTAGAGATCCGTCACTTTCTTCACCGCTTCACTGCGCGATGGATAAGGGTAAATCATTCGTGACAACTTGCCGATCTTATCGCCGCGTTGCATCGCATAGACGACGATTTGCATCCAGTCGCCAGCTGATTCACCAACCGCATGTGCCCCGATAATCTTTCCATTTTTCTTCGTGATGACTTTGACAAAGCCCGCCTCTTGGCGTTCGGCGATGAAACGGTCCACTTCTGATAATTTCGCTTCATATGTCTCGATGTCATCCCCGTAACGCTCACGCGCTTCTTTCTCCGTCATCCCAACGTGAAATACTTCGGGATCTGTGAACGTGATCCAAGGAAGCTTACTGTAATCTACCTTGTTCCATAGTCCAAACAGTGCGTTTGCGACAACCGCTTTCCCTTCTTCGCCAGCCGCGTGTGTGAACGGTAACGTCTTGATCGTATCGCCAATCGCAAAGATATGCGGTTGTGACGTCCGATACGAAGAAGAGACATCGATGTATCCTTTCGTCACTTGAACGTTTGCACGATCGAGACGAAGCGCGTCGATGCGTGGCACACGCCCTGTCGCCATGAGCAGTTTATCTGCTTCATATTCGACTGTCTCGCCGTCCACCTCTGTCGTGACACGAATGCGGCCGTCGACTTCATCGACCCGGTTGACCTTCACGCCGATTTTTAAGCGCATCGCCATCTCGAGTTGAGATTTTAGGTAAGTTGAGACGTCTTCATCTTCTTTTGGCAAGAACGCATCCTGTGCCTCGAGTACCGTAACTTGCGAGCCGAGTCGAACAAACGATTGTGCTAGCTCGAGGCCGACTGTCCCGGCACCGATGACAATGAGGCTTTCCGGAAGCGTCTCTTCTTCAAAAACCGTCTCGTTCGTTAAGTATGGGACTTGATCCAATCCGTCGATTGGAGGGACTGTCGGTTTCGACCCCGTCGAGATGACGAATTTTTTCCCAATCAATAAATCGTCCCCGACTTTCAATTCTGTCGGGCTTTGGAAAGAAGCCTCTCCGATATAAACGTCGACCCCGATCTTTTCAAAACGTTCTGTCCCATCATGGTCTTGGATAATAGCCCGCGCCTTGTCGACTCGTGCTTTCGACATTTGATAATGCTCGCCTCCATTGAATTCCGTTCCGAGAACACGTGCCGCGCGCATCATCGCATTCGCTTCTTTCGAGGCGGCAATCAATGCTTTCGACGGGACACATCCGACGTGCAGACAGTCGCCACCTAAATGTTTGTTCTTTTCAACAAGCGCGACTTTCGCGCCTAAGTTCGCTGCTCCTGCTGCTACCGTCATCCCAGCGGCACCACCGCCGATGACAATCAACTGATAGTCCTTCATCGAATCAACCTCCGGTATCGTTCACTCACATCTTCCATCCGCTTCCGATTCACGCCAAAGTCTGAATAGCCGACACGTGACGCAGACCGAAACTCGACTTGTTGAGTGGAATCATCAAATAGAAAATTCACATCATCTTTAAAACGCATTACTTTCGAGGTCACCACATAATGAAGGCCCTCATCTGTTTCTTTAACCAGTTCGGCCCGTGGCAATTGGTTCATTGCCATCTTGATCGCTTCAATTGATTGGCCGCGACTACCCGCATATGGGAGCGGAGACATGCGTAACTCTTCAATCGAGGTTTGCGTCGAGACGGCATTTGGACTTCCTTTTAACGGCTTCAATGACTGATTGGCCATAACAAAAACCTCCCTCATTCTACATACATCTATATATGTAGCCTGAATTCGGGAGGTTTAACCCTATTAATGTAGTTCGCTCGGGTCGAGAGGTAATAAAACCGTCACGGTCGTCCCGTGTCCGACCTCACTCTCGATGACGAGTTTTCCTTCATGTGCCTCAATCAACTCTTTGGAGATGGCGAGTCCGAGACCGCTACTCCCTTCCGTCACATGGGCCTGATAGAACATTTCGGTGATACGCTGCAAATGCTCACGTGAGATACCAGGACCTTCATCGATGATCGAGATGAAGGCGACACGTTCTGATTGAACGAAACGGATGGTCAATGTCCCGCCATCCGGTGAAAAGCGAATCGCATTCTCAAGAATGTTCAGGAACACTTGTTTCAATCGATTCTCATCAAATAGCCCGACTGATTTTTGAGGATAACGTTCGATGAGTGTAATGCCTTTGTCTTCGAGCGACTGCTTTAACTGCAACGTCACTTTTCGCAACAAGGAGACTAAATCGAGTTCCTGACGATACAAGACCAATCGACTCTCTTCAATCTTCGTGTAATCGAGAAGCTGCTCTACAAGACCAATCATGCGCTCTGTTTCCGAATGAATGATACTCAGACCAAGCTCCGTTTCTTCAGACAATTTCTCATCGCCACCTCGAATCGTCTCCGTCCATCCTTTAATCGATGTGAGCGGTGTCCGCAGTTCATGGGAGACGCTCGAGAGAAACTCATTACGTGTCGACTGGTGCTGCTGTACTTTCGCACCTAAATACGTGAGTGTCCGAGCCAATGCCCCAAGCTCATGTTTCTCATTCGACTCCACAGCGACGTCGAAATCACCTTGAGCCATCTCATCCGCCGTTTCGATGATTTGACGAATCGGACGGACGAAACGATCAGCAATGCGAATGACCGTGTAGAGTGCGAGTAACCAGATGAGGACACCAATCATGACGACGGTCATCCAAATCTCACGAATCAGCGTGTCTAGGTCTTCGAGCGGGCGTGTAAAGCTAATCGCGAACTCTGACGTATCGTTCGTCATAATCGGACTGGTGACCGATAAGTAATGCTCGTCACCGACGTCATAGTCCTGAACGACCGACTCCCCTCGTGACAGCTCTTGTAATTGTTCTTGTGAAAAAGATGCCTGCCTCGTCCGTTGACCGGTCGTCTTGACGATGGAACCGCTCTGGTCGACAATCGTCAAATCGGTTCCGGGATATCCGAATGTCCGGACGAGAACGGAAAAGGCACTCGGCGTCTCAAACCCGACTTGGGCTTGAGGATATAAATATGCACTCGTGGTCGCATGACTGAGTAACGCTTCCGACTCATACTCGTAATAGTATCGATATGTCCCATAAGACAAGACACTGACGAGTAAAAGCAAGACGATCGTCACGACAATCATCATGCGAATGACTAACTGTTGTTTCATGCTTCATGTCTCCGCCATTTATATCCGTGACCCCATAATGTTTCAATGTAAATCGGATGACTCGGGTCATCTTCGATTTTTTGACGCAATCGACGAATGTTGACGTCGACGGTCTTGCGGTCACCGAAGTAGTTGACGCCCCATACCGCATCGAGTAGTGCATCACGCGATAAAACAATTTCTTCGTTTTGAACGAGATGACAAATCAAGTCATACTCCGTCGGCGTCAAATCGATCGATTGACCATACTTCGTCACTTGCTTCGCCGCAAGATCAATCGCGAATGGGCCTGACTTCAACCGCTTCGAGTCTTTTCGTTTCACTTTTTCCACACGTCGCAGCAACGCTTGAATGCGTGCCACCAACTCGCCTGGACTGAACGGCTTGGCGATATAATCGTCCGCGCCTTTTCCGAGTCCTTCGATTTTATCTTCTTCAAGCGTTCGTGCCGTCAACATGATGATCCCGACGTTTTCATCGATATCTCGAATGGCCGCACACGCCTCGAATCCGTCCATCTCCGGCATCATGACATCTAATAAGACGACATCGAACGGTTCACGGTCAAATGCGGTGACCGCTTCTCGTCCATTCGTCGCTTCGAACACATCGAAACCGGCTCGTTTTAAATTTACAATAATGAAGCTGCGAATCGCATGCTCGTCCTCAGCTACTAAAATTCGATTCATATTTACACCTCTTCTAGAGTTCACTTCTCTACATTATAGTTACGTTTTTGCGACAAGGTTGTCAATTGACCTTAAAAAGGTTTAGGATGGAGTCATTAGATTCTGAAGGAGGACCCCCTACTACTATGAGTTACAAGATGATTGTATTGGATATGGATGATACGCTCCTCACGAGCGACCATACGATTTCCCCTAAAACAAAAGAAGCACTTCTCGATGCGCAAGAGCGCGGCTATAAAGTCGTGCTCGCGAGTGGCCGCCCAACGTTTGCGATGTGGGATGCAGCCCGTGAATTGGAACTTGCGAAGTACGGTAGCTTCATCTTATCGTTCAACGGTGCATCGGTCATCAATTGCGCAACGAACGAGGAAATTTTCTCGAGTACGCTTCAACCGGACACAGTCGCCCATCTCCATGATATCAGTGAACGGGAAGGAATCGCGATTCATACGTACGTCGGTAACGAAATCGTAACCGATCGCCCGAACCCGTATACGGATATCGAAGGTGAATTGACAGGTATGCCGGTCGTTCATGTCGATAACTTTAAAGAAGCCGTGACCGCACCAGTCGTCAAATGTTTGATGCTTGCCGATGGTGACACACTTGCTCCGATTGAGACGAAGCTTCAAGAAGAGTTGGCTGGAAAATTGGCCGTCGCTCGTTCAAAACCGTTCTTCCTAGAGTTCACGGAAGCCGGTGTCACAAAAGGGACAAGCCTCGCTTTCCTAGCAGATCAACTCGGCATCGCCCAGAAAGAAGTCATCGCTTGCGGTGATGGAAACAATGACTTGACGATGATTGAATGGGCAGGTCTCGGTGTTGCGATGGGTAACGCCAATACGACAGTCAAAGGGAAAGCAGACTTCATTACGAAGTCAAACAACGAAGACGGAATTGCGCATGTCATCGAGACATACATGGCGGACGTACTCGTCACGCAATAAGCTTCTGGTTGGAGAAAGGGAGGAAGTAAGATGAATAAAGGGTTGAAACGCGCTGGAGTCGGGCTGATTGGAACAGCGGTCGCGGGAGCGGCTTATGTGTTCCTTTCACCTAAACCAGCAACACGTTTAATCAAAACTTCGTTCGCAGGGGGGAACGAAGTGGAGATGAAGGGATTCGAGGAAGTCGTTCAAAAGACGTCTGTCCGAAAAGACATCGACTACTTGTCTTCTTATGACAACGGGACGTTTGATTTGATTCGCTATGAAGGCGACCGAAAACCTGTCCCAACAATCTTTTGGGTGCATGGTGGCTCATTCGTCGGTGGTGATAAATCTGACGTCTTAAAATACGCCACCTCGATTGCGAGTAACGGCTACAACGTCGTCAGTATCAACTACGCGCTTGCGCCAGATGTAACGTATCCGACACCACTTCAGCAAATAGAAGAAGCGTATGCATTCATCGCTGAAAACAACGATCGATTCCGTCTCGATTTGGACCGCGTCTTTTTCGCGGGTGATTCGAACGGTGGACAGCTCGTTGCACAGTTTGTCGGGATTCAGTTGAATGACGACTACTCGCCTTCGGCCGAAGTCAGACAAGTTGTACCGAAATCGTCTATCCTTGGAACCATCTTATTGTCTGCACCATTCGACTTGAAACGTTCATGGCTCGAATCATCGAAATCTGTGAACCGCTTCTTGTTCAAACGCATCGGTTGGGCTTATTTCGGCACATACAACTGGGAAACACTCCCGGTCGTCGCTGAAGCTTCGCCACTCGTCAACGTACCTGCCACATTCGTTCCGACGTTTATCGCTGACGGAAACGACCATTCGTTTGAAGATCAGGCGAAAGAATTTGCAACAATTCTCTCAGGTCGAACGGATGTGACGACTGTATTTTATGACCGGAACGAACACGAACTCGGTCATAACTATTACTTTGAAATGGACCGCCCGGCGGCAAATTCGACGTATCGCCGTCTGATCACGTTCTTACGTGAAACGACGAATCAATCCGTATAAAAAATAAGCGACGTTCTCTGTTCGGAGAACGTCGCTTATTTTCGTTAGCGCAACAGTTCGAACGCGCGTCCAATCAATTCATTTCGAGAAGGAGATGTATGACGAAGTGCTTCAAGTCGGTCAATCAAGGCCTGCTTCAGTTCCTCGTCTTCTACTAACTCCAGACACTCAATGTGTAACAACCACGCATCCGGATGCTCGGATAAAATATCAGGAACGAGACCATCAATCGATTCCCCGCGTTCACGCATGAGGTGAATGCGATTGAACATCGGGTCATCCTTCGTCCATACACGTTCATCCCGTTCGATGATCACCGGTTTTTCAATGATCGTCAATTCTTCCACCGTCGTTCCAGGGAATACCGATGGAAGTGAATCGACGCGTACTTCGAGTGAATCGAGTGAGATCGTCCGTCCTTCTAGTTGAACGGTCACTCCTTCGAGCATGTCCGATGCACATGCTTGACGAAGGGTCATTCCGTCCTCGAGGAGATCATCGCGGTCTAGCGCAGATTCCGTGTCATGGACAATGAGAAGTCCGTGACGTTCTCGTTTCGTCAACTGACCATTTTTTGCGACTGTGCACTCATCCCATTGGATGAGCGTATGTTCCTTCGATTCTGTCATGTGGCGAACGATGCCGACACGTTCTGAACCGTCCTCGAGTCGAATCGTCGATTGACTTCCCGACGCCAATGCTTTTGTGACCGATTCAACCCCACCTTTTCGAATAGCCATTCTCCCCTCTAATTCATCTAAAACGGAAGAAAGCGTCTCAAAGTCTGGAATGACGAATAGTTCTTTTTGCATATTCGTCACGTCTTGCTTCGTCTGTAGCGCATGCTCCAAATCAAATGGATGCTTGACGACCGCATCGGTCAGACAGTGACGGCTTTCACCGACAGATGACAAGAGGCCCGCCCCGTAAATCATCGGATTCTCAAGGTCACCAATCAATCCAAATTCAACTGTCCACCAAAAGATGCGTGCGACTTGTTGTGCCTCTGAAAAACCGGTCACTTGTGCTTTCGCTTCGTGTACCGCTCGTTCTGCCGCCTCGATGTCTTGTTCCGTTGAGTTGGCGTTCTCTTTCACGATCGTCAAGCGTTTCAACGCCGCGAACGAAGCATGCTCTTCTCGGTTCATGAACGCCTTCGCCCCTAGTTGACCGAAACGTTTGACGATTGCCGAGAACGTCGGGTCCATCAACATCGGCGCGTGACCTGCTGCCTCATGAATGATGTCAGGTGCTGGACTGTATAAGATATTCTCGACTTTTCGAATGTCCGTCGCGACCGGCAACATTCCGTTTCCTTGGAAATCAAAGAAGGCAACGCCTGGGATGAGTCCATCCACTGCGACCGTCGACCATCCCGCTGCCCGCATCTCATCCGTCATCTGTTCGACGTTCGGTAATCGGTCTGGTCCCATTCCCGTCCGTTTTAATCCTTCGATGTAAAACGGGTGCGCCTTTCCTTCTAACGTATGCAGATTCAAGCTTAAAACGAAGCGCCACACGGCGTGATCCGTTGGTGTGTATTCATTGTAAAACTGCGGTGAGATATGTGGGGCAAGATGTGCTGGAATCGATTGTGTCAACATGTGAAGTCCTCCTTTAAATTCAAAAAAATCCCTATCGATTCAATCGATAGGGACGACAAAGCCGCGGTACCACCCTGGTTGCTAGAGATTATCTAGCCGCTTATTCCGATAACGGGGGACCGCTCAATCATGAGAGCTCGGGAACTGTAATTCGATTCATCTTTTGGGCGTGTTCGCAGCACCACACGCTCTCTTAGCCAGGGAAGATGTCTCTACTTCGGTTCCTTCTTCGCTTCTACTACGTATTCATTTCTCTATCTTTTATACAGTTATGCTGTTATGCATATATGCTTTTAAGTACTAAAGTGACGTCTTGTTAGTTACTGTACCAAAGGTTTTTCGACGCGTCAACAAAAAACAGTCTACGAATTTTCGTAGACTGTCAAAGACACCAATCAATCGGGGACTGTCCCCACTCGTTTAAAGCGTCATTCACTTGAGAAAACGGCTTCGAACCGAAGAATCCACGGTGGGATGACAATGGACTCGGATGAACGGACGTAAGCACTTGATGCTGCTCTCCAATCCATTTCATTTTCTTCTTCGCGTCATTCCCCCACAGGATGAATACGATCGGCTCTTCACGACTCCCTAGTCGCTCGATCACCGAGTCGGTGAACTGTTCCCATCCTTTTCCGCGGTGTGAACCTGCTTTCCCCGCTTCGACCGTCAAAGCTGTGTTCAAAAGAAGGACTCCTTGTTTCGCCCACTTTTCTAAATTCCCACTCTTCGGAATGTCACACCCAACGTCGTCTTTAAGTTCTTGAAAGATATTTCGTAACGATGGTGGAAAACGCACCCCATCCTGTACCGAAAAACTGAGGCCATGCGCTTGGTTTGGTCCGTGATACGGGTCTTGCCCTAAAATCACGCATTTCACGTCACTGAATTTGGTATAGATAAAAGCGTTCCAAATGTCTTCACGGTTCGGATAAACGATCGTCTCCTCATACGCTTGATCAACGAATTGCTTCAACTGTTGGAAATAAGGTTGACTCATCTCGTCTTGGATGATGTCCGTCCAATCTCCAAGTAATCGACTCGATAACTGCTCTCCCATTGCATACTCCCCTTTCCCTTTGTATGATACCCAAAATGCGTGCATACAAAAAGACGAGTCAATCGACTCGTCTTTCGTATCATACCGTTACTGCGCCTGCAACTTCTTTCGCAAGTGCTTCTGCTTTCGCTTTCGCGTCTGCAACGATTTCTTCGATTTTGTCCGGGTATTGGTTCATCCCTTCAACCGCTACCGTCGTCACTTCAGACACACCGACGAACGCGAGCGCTTGGCGAAGGTATGCGTCTGCAAAGTTAAGGTCAGTTCCTGTGTAGATCCCACCTGTTCCTTGGATGTGGATTGCTTGTTTGTTTTCAAGCAAGCCGACAGGACCTTGCTCCGTGTAACGGAACGTTTTACCCGCCATGAGGACGCTGTCGAGGAACATTTTCATGCGTGCCGGGAAGAAGAAGTTCCACATTGGCGTTGCGAATACATAAAGGTCCGCTTCCATGAACTTCTCGAGCATGCCGCTCATTGTGCCTACTTTTTTCGCTTCCACGTCAGTGAGTGCTTCGCCTGATGCGAATTTGCCCCATGCGCTGAGCACGTCTCCATCGATTTCTTGTACATCGACATCGTAGAGTTCGATTGCTTCTACTTCGATTGATGCGTTTTCAGCCTTGAGTGTGGATACGAAAGTTTCTGCAACTTGTTTGCTGTATGAAAGTTCAGTTGGTTTCGGGTTAGCCGATACATATAATACTTTAGTCATCGTGTAATCCTCCATTTGGGTAATCTCTAATTTTTTTCAATAACAGTTAGAACTATATCATCTGTATATCTCATCGTCAATTATTTTAACTTCAAGATATTAATGAAAAAAGCAACGGGCTTTATTTGCCCGCTGCGTTATAACCGACTCGTTTCAATAACGAAATCAATTGTTCCGTCTCTTCATCACTTAACGGTCCATATATATCTTTAAAGATTTCGATGTGCTGTGGATAGACGACATCCATGAGCGCCTTCCCATCCTCTGTTAACGAGGCGTATGTGACGCGACGGTCGGACGGACAGGCGATTCGTTCAATCAGCCCACGCTTTTCCAACTTGTCAATCACGTATGTCACGCTACCACTCGTAATCAAAATCTGGTCCCCGATTTGTTGTAACGGGGTATCCCCTCGTTTATACAAAACGGATAAAACACCGAACTCTGTTGAATTTAACTGGTGGCGTCGCAAATCTTCTTTCACACGATCGCTGATGGCATCCATCGTTCGTGCGAGAACGACCCACGCCTTCAATTCAAGGGATTCAATCATGTCGGTTTCACCTCAATTCGTTCATCATATATCACTAGTATAGCAGGACTTATGCAGTATAAGCCGGGAAAAATACTTCGTCAAGGAACTTCTTCATTGTCGCGTATGTCGGAAACGTTTAGAATGGTAGTATTGTGATTTTAAGAAAGGGTGGACCGTATGCGTGAGTATTACGAAATTTCATTGACGATTAAACGGGAGTTTTTGCATGCTGTCATCGATTTGTTGAATCGGGAAGGCATCGCACCGGACTATGCGCTCGAAAAGGAAGGCGCGGTCTTTTTATTATTCAATCATTTACCTTGGCCAAACGTGACCCGTGAACCGCACGCCGTGGAACGTTTCTTGTTGACGTTGAAGCGATCGGATTATTTATTCGTCAAAACGAAACGTAAATCACCGGTCCCAGACCATGAACCGGTCGCCTGCATGGGCGCCCTCGTTTCTCCGTTTCATGAACATCTGCGTATCGAACTCGCAGTGGATGAGTCTGAAGCGAGTCATTTAGATATGTCCGCATTCCGTCATTATTAAACGAACGACATGTTCCAATCCCCATGAAGATCAGCCGAAAGTGCTGACGATCATGGGGATTTTTTAGGAGTAACCGATTTCGCAGACGGGAATAAAGGACAGTATTCGAACCGAAAAGGAGATATGTTGGAATGGACACAGTCATGTTAATCGTCAATCCATCCTCAGGGAAAGAATTGGGGGAACAACACGCGACACATGCCGAGGAAGTATTGCATGAGCGATATGGACACGTCGATGTCCGCTTCACGGAGAAAGAACAGGATGCGACGAACTTTGCACGAGAAGCAGCAGAAAAACAATATAAGGCCGTCATTGCGATGGGTGGGGACGGGACGTTGAACGAAGCGGTCACCGGACTTGCGGAAGCGCCTCATCGTCCCGACTTTGGAATCATCCCGCTCGGTACGGTCAATGACCTTGCCCGCGCACTTGGTGTACCAAATGATCCAAAAAAAGCGATTGAAGCTCTTCGTAACGCTGAACCGACACCGATGGATATCGGAAAATATGAGGACGGCTATTTTATGAACGTCATTGCCATTGGTCTCATTGCCGAGGCGGTCGATGAAGTGAGTGTGGAAGAAAAGACAAAGTGGGGGCCGTTCGCCTATCTAATTGAAGGCGTGAAGGCGTTCCGCGAACATAGTCCATATGCGTTGTCGATCGAAAGTGAGGACGGTCAATTTGATGGCGAAGCTTATCTCGTCGTCATCGCTTTGACGAACTCGGTCGGAGGATTTGAGAATTTCGAACCGGACGCACGACTGAACGATGGTCTGTTGCACGTCTATATTTTTGAAGAACTCGGTCTAAAAGATGCACTTCAATTAACGCCTGCCCTGTTCACCGGAAAATTAAAGGAAACGGACAGTGTCACGTCATTCTGTACGACACGGGTGAGCGTCCACTCGCCTGAATCTCTTCCTGTGAATGCAGACGGTGACACTGGTGGAACGTTGCCATTTACATTTGAAATTTTACCGAGTCATTTGAACGTATTGAAGCCCGTATAAGAGAAGGACTTTTATGAACGAAACCGAATGTTAACAAGCGAGAAAGGAGAATGACCTATCAACATCTCGCTTGTTCAACTTACAACAGCATCCGACGAAATCGTCGAGACATTCAATCGCTGGAATAATGACCCACAAATCGTGCATTTGATTCGTCCGAGTCGGTCTGAAGAAGAATTGACCGCTCATTATGAGATGACGGTCGAAGATTTAGAGGATCGTCTTCTGACACATGATATTTTTCTCATTTATGCAGACGACCATCTCGTCGGTGAAATGAACGTCATGTATGACCCCCCTCATCTGTACCGTCAAGAACCTGGTACGGCGTGGCTCGGGTTTGTCATCGGGGAATCCGTAGGACGTGGCAAAGGTGTGGGCACGGAGTCCCTTCGTTTGCTGGAGGAGAAGCTGCGGGCGCAGGGGACGCCTCGCATGGAGCTCGGCGTGTTCGCCTTCAATCACGCGGCCCATCGTCTCTATTCGAAACTCGGTTATCAAGAAATCAGACGAATCGAGCACTTCACTTACTGGGACGGTCAATTTTGGTCCGATATCCGAATGGAAAAACGACTCAACTAAAAAGCCCTTTCACGTGACGTGAAAGGGCTTTGACTTAGTTGTTCAAGTTCTCGACTTCGACGATTCGGAAGCCTTTTTGTTCAAGCTTGGCAACAACTTTGTTCTTCATGTCTTCTTCGCAATCCGGTGGTAACGTCACGAGTACGCGACGCAACACCTTACTTTTTGCATCAAGCGTCATCAAGCTTGCGATTGACGTATACTTGTTCACGATTTTTGTAATCTTCTCGAGCGCTCCTGCCTGTTCGCTCAAGGCAATCGTCAAGACGTAGCTACCTGTGTCACGACTCCATGCTTCCTCGAGCATCCCAAGCATCTTCCCGTGCGGAAGAATACCATAAAACTCATTGCTCTCATCTTTCAATACAGCAATGTATGGCAATTCTTTGATCGAGAAAAAGACTTCGAAGAAGCCGTCGGATTCATGAACGTATTTTTGCGTATTTTTAATGAGCGTCATCACATTATCGTCCATGTTTTCCCCGTTCATTCCATGACGATAAATATGCATCTTATAAATGTTACCGCGGAAAAATTTCCCCGTCTCGTCTAAAACAGGCACACAACGATATCCTGTTTCTTCAAGCGTATGAAGCGCTTCCCGCAATGTTGCCTTTTCACTGATCGTGACAACATCTTTCTTCGGGATACATAAGCTATGCACTAACATGCGTTTTCCTCCCAGCCAATAATAAAGTGGTCTACACCCTATTCATTATTATTCCCCAAATATGATGAACATCCTGCATACTTTTTCTGAAAAGTTATGAACACTTCTTGTAATCCTTGCATTTGTCGGAATACGAAAAAGTCGTTATAGTGAAACTATCCAAACAGACAAAGGGGATGGACGATTATGACGATGAAGAAAGCATTGACGATTGCCGGTTCTGATACGAGCGGCGGCGCGGGTATCCAAGCCGACCTCAAAACGATGGAAGAACTCGGTGTGTACGGTATGACAGCTTTGACTGTCATTGTGGCACAAGATCCACATAACGCATGGAACCACGAAGTCTTTCCAATCGACACGACATTGATCGAGAAACAAATTGATACGGTACTCGCTGGGATCGGAGTCGATGCAGTGAAGACGGGAATGCTCCCGACACCTGAAATCATCGAACTCGCAGCACGTAAGATTAAAGAATACGGAATCAAGAATGCCGTCGTCGACCCGGTCATGGCATGTAAAGGTGCGGATGAGATTCTTGACCCGAACGTTGCGGTCGCGATGCGTCAACATCTCGTACCCGTCGCGAAAATCATCACTCCAAACTTATTCGAGGCGCGTATGCTCGCTGGCCTCGATAAAACACCATCGACGATGGACGAAATCAAAGAAGCGGCTCGCCTGATCCATGAGCTCGGCGCTGAGATCGTCATCGTCAAAGTCGGTGGCAAACTTGGTTTCGATACAGCATTCGACGTCTTGTACGACGGAAACGAATTCCGCCTGCTTGAAAGTGAAAAAATCGAGCCTGCGTTCACACACGGTGGTGGATGCACGTTCTCTTCTGCCATCGCGGCTTCTCTCGCAAACGGCCACACGGTCGAAGAAGCGATTGAAATCGGAAAAGAATTTATCACAGAAGCAGTTCGTCACTCATTCCGTCTCAACCAATACGTTGGACCGACGAACCACACGGGATACCGTAAAAAAGTAGCAACACAATCGTAAACAGATGACCCGGAACGTGACGTTTCGGGTCATCCTTTCCATTGGAGGGACAGACGTGAAAGCGATTCAACCTGATCACATTCAGCAATATTTAGACAATCACGTCGCAACACCACTTTTCGTGCATGTCGAGACGACAAATGGTGCCTATGCGACACATAACGACCCGGACTTCCATAACGCCGGGATGTTTATCCGTAATGCCAAAATCGAATATAGCATCGGTCAAATCAAAGGAAACGGACCTTACCGTGTCGGCTTAAAGCTCGATCACGGCTGGCTCTATGTTGAAGGATTGACCGACTATGAGGTGCACGGCGAACAGTTACTACTCGCTGGTCACGATCGTCTCGGTCGACTGGCGTGTGCCTTGCATATCGATATCAAACCGCTCCCTCAAGGAGCATCGGAGGTGGAGAACCAATGAATGGACCATTACTCGTCATTTTCCCACACCCGGACGATGAGGCGTTCAGCTCGGCCGGAACAATCATCCAACATCGTCAAAAAGGACTCCCGGTCACGTATGTCTGCTTAACACTCGGCGAGATGGGACGCAACATGGGTTCCCCGATCTTTACGACGCGTGAGGAGCTCCCTAAAATTCGAAAGCATGAACTTGAAGAAGCTTGTCGGATGATGGGCATCGAAGACCTGCGCATGTGGGGACTTCGTGATAAAACCGTTGAATTTGAGGACGAGGCAGAGCTCGCTGGTCGCTTCCGCGCCTTGATTGACGAAGTGAAACCGGAAACGGTCATCTCGTTCTATCCAGGATATGCCGTCCACCCGGACCATGAAGCGACAGCTCGTGCTGTCGTACGAGCACTTCAGGAGATGGGAGAGTCACGCCCTGAGTTTTTAGGTGTCGCCTTCGATCGCCGCACAGAAGAAGAACTCGGACAACCTCACGTGATCGTCGATGTGACGGAAGAGAGCGAGCAGAAAAAAGACTCTCTCTTTGCTCATCGTTCTCAGACGGAAGGTCTACTTCGCGCGATTGACAACGCAGAAAACGCCCACGTCATGGAGTTACTCCAACGTGAGCGCTTCTATCATTATCCGTTCTCATGATTCATAGGCTAGACGGGTCATATAAAGCAATGCCCCAACGGTCCCAAGACCGATTAACGTTCCGAATACTACGACGATTTGTCCCATGTTTTCACCTCTTCTAGACTATACGAACAATTCCATTCATTGGTTTCAAACACGTGCCGTTCGCACGTGTTTTTTTTAGAAATAAAGAACGTAAATCACGATGGCCAATACGATTCGATAGACCGCGAACGGCATCAATTTCACTTTGTTGATCAACTTCAAAAAGAACTTAATCGAAATAAGCGCGAACAGAAACGCACTGATGAACCCGACGATAAACACCGGCAATGTATCGAGCGTAAAGTACGTCCATTTGCTATAAAGCGACAACGCACTCGCTCCAAACATGATCGGTACCGCCATAATGAACGTAAAATCTGCTGCTGCTCGGTGACTCATCCCAAGGAGGACACCACCTGAAATCGTCGAGCCCGACCGTGAAAATCCTGGCCATAACGAGAAGCATTGAATCAATCCGACACCAAGTGCTTGCTTATACGTGATGTCATCGAGCGTTGCAGTCGTTTGTCGTTTCACACCTGATAAATCTGCGGCAATCATAAAGAAAGCCCCAATGACTAACCCAATCAACACCGTCTTGACCGAGAAGAGGTGTGTATCGATGTAGTCCTCGAACAATATACCGAGGACACCGGCCGGAAGCAGTCCAATCAAAATATGTATCAGATTGAATTGGCGTACTGTCTCGTTTTGCCTTATTGTGAATAGCGCCTTCGGATTCAGCAACGCTTTGAATCGGTCTTGAAAGACGACAACGACCGCTAAAATCGAACCTAATTGAATGACGATTTTAAACGTGTTTGCCACTTCCTGACCTAAAAACTGACTCGAGTTCAACCAAAGCCCGTCCACGAGAATCATATGACCTGTCGACGAGACCGGAGCGAATTCAGTCAGCCCCTCAACGACTCCTAATAAAAAACCTACGAATAACTCATACCATTCCACGATGTTTCTCCTGTAATTCCTTTAGATTGTTCTCATCATACACTTCTCCTCACCATCTTGCGTCCGTCTTAAGACGTAAAAACAGGCATGGTTTATAATCCATGCCTGTAAAGATTATCGAGCTGTCGCATGAACGACCCACACAACAAGCCCAATTATTGAATACGCCAAAAATAGCGACGCTGTTGTCCCTATAATAAAGACAACCCCTAATCCGAGAATGCCAAGATGCCACAGCATCGAGACAGACGATTCCGTCGTCGCTCGAATGGATGAAGGAACTTGATGGTGTAAAAGTCCATAATAGAGCGGCTCCATCGCCCCATATAGAAGTGCCAACAATCCCATGACACCAATTCCGATTGGACTCGGAAATAAACCAATGAAGAGAAACCCGCCACCCATCACCCATCCGAATTGCTTCAACCAACGTTCAGAAGGCGCAATACGCACGATGGTACCTGCGAACAGTTGCCCAGGTAACTGGATCAAGAGCAACCCGCTTGAAATGACACCGAACCAATAAATCGGAACGGACACATCGCGAGCGTACAGTTGCCAAAATTCATCGATGAAGTTAAAAGCGGATACCGCTGCCAAAAAACCGATTGTGACATAACGAAGTTGTCGGTTTGACCAAATGAATTGAAACCCTTTGAACAAATGGCGCCACGTCAAACGTTCCTCCCGCTCTCGATGAGTCGGTTCAACGAGAAATACGCTACATAGTGTCGCCATCATTAAACTCAAAATCGAGACTCCATAGTTCCACTCCAAGGGAAGGTACTGCGCCAACATACTGCCACTCAATGCCGCCACCACAGCGGCCACAATCCCAATCGCGTTCAGCTTCCCAAGAACCCGTTCGAATGACGAAGCTTCATGACTTTCCTGTAAGGACTCGTATAGCAGCGCATTCTCTGCCCCACTTCGAATGACCGACCCAACGGCCGAACAGCTGATTGCGACAAAGAAACCCGTGAACGTGAACGAATACAAAATGACGATAAACGACAGCCATTCTAACGCGACACCGATTTGAACAAGTCGACGCCGTGCCGTATGATCCGCCCATACACCAGTCGGTACTTCGAACAGAACGATGATGAGCGCATACACCATCTCTAAATAAACGACTTCCTGAATGGAGATGCCCCGTGACTCCCAGAACAGCCGTTCAATCACGTATGCGGGAATCAAGCCTTCAAACCAACGAATCCATCCTAATCGGACAACGTTTCGACGAACTTAACTAGGTGAACGTGCTCGTTTTCTCATTTGAATCTCCTCCTTACTTGTCTATTCCCGAAAACACAAAAAAACCACGAGATTCCTCTCGTGGTTGACGTGTTATTTCAATAAGTTGAGAATCTCGCGATTGAACGCCGGAATGTCATCCGGTTGACGGCTCGTCACGAGCTGGTTCTGACAGACGACGACTTCTTTATCCGCATATTTGGCACCGGCATACTCCATGTCGACTTTAATCGATTTATAACCGGTCGCGTCACGACCTTCTAACGTCTTCGCCGTAATCAACAGCTGTGGTCCGTGACAGATGGCAAAGACAGGTTTTTTCGCATCCATGAAAGCTTTCGCGAACGAGACGAAACGTTCGTCCTCACGCAACAAGTCAGGAGAGAATCCGCCTGGTAAGAGAAGGGCGTCAAAGTCTTCTGGCGATACATCGTCAATCGATTGATCGATGTTGACTTTCGCCTCTCCTTGCTTCCCTTCTACCGTGTTGCCTGCTTTCTTCTCGATCGTCACGACGTCATGTCCCGCATCCACCAATGCGTCACGGGGACCCGTGAATTCTACATCTTCAAACATATCTGTAATGAGCGTTGCTACTTTTGCCATATTCTAAACACTCCCTCTGTTTGTTTTATGCACATAGGGACTGTTCCACTGGCATGAATCACTTAAACATCATTGCATGCATTCAACGGAATTTCGAGACATACGGATTATCGCGTTCAAAGAAGCGATATGGGTAGTCACGCGCCTCGCCCGTGTTCGGAATGCCGATGCGTGGACCCGCCTCAATCACCATTCCCGTCTCACCTTCAGCAAGATAGAGCGGGTCTTGTTGGAACGAGTGACCATATAAGTCCATCGTGATCCCGAGTGCTTTCGTCAACTTCCCCGGTCCGTTCGTTTGGTCATATCGTTTCACCCCAGGACGGTTCGAAGCAATCCATTCATGTCCTTGAATCGGTTCGACGGCTCGAATCAACACGGCTTCCGGTGTACCAACCGGACCACTGACCACGTTCAGGAGCGTATGTGTATGCATTTGATACGTGTATACATGCCCAGGCTGTCCGAACATGACTTCCGTCCGTTTCGTTCGACGCCCTCCGAAACTATGTGCCGCCCGGTCGATGGCACCAAGGTAAGCCTCTGTCTCGACAATCTTCGCGATGATGTCACCTTCCGGATGTCGCCGCACCAAATATTGCCCGAGTAAGGCGCGTGCCAATTCGAGTGTCGGTTGTTCATAAAATGCTAGATCGAGTCGCTTCATCGTTCCACCTCCGTTTCTCCTATTTTCTCAAAAGTCATATGCTGCACACAAAAAAGATGCCCTGCATGGCAGGACACCTCGATATTATGATGCGATTTTAAGTGATTCACGTTGCTTCCCCAATCGGACGTATCCCAAAATGATGGAGAAGACCGGGCTGAGCCAGAGGAAGAACGCAAATGGTGCGTACTCCAATACAGGTACACCGAGTGTCGCTGCGAAGAACGCTCCGGAGACACCCCATGGAATGAGCGGGTTGATCACGGTCCCGCCATCCTCAAGCGCACGTGACAAGTAGCGTGGATCGATCCCGCGATCGATGAACCCTTGTTTGAACGCCTGTCCTGGCAAGAGAATCGACAAGTACTGTTCCCCTGCGAGCAAGTTGACACCGATCGAGCTGAGGACGACTGATAGAACCGAACTTCCTGGTGACTTCAAGCGCTCGAGCAACGATTCAACGATCGCTTGGAACACACCGAGTTCACGTAACAGGCCACCGAATGCAAGAGCGATCAAGACGAGGCTGACCGACCAAAGCATCGATTCAAGACCACCACGATCGAGTACCGTCGCAATCGTCTCATTCTCGACACCTGACTTGAATCCAGACTGCATGACACCGAGCCAGTTCGAGATGCTCCAGTTGCCTTGAATGAATCCTGCCGTCAACACACCAGCGAACATCCCAACGAGCATCGTCGGCAAGACCGGCATCCGACGGAACGCAAGCACTGCTACAAGGACAGGAGCGATCAACGTGAGCCATGAGAGGTCGAAACGTCCGCTTAGCGCAGCTTGTGCTTCCGCGATTTGTGTCGTGTCCGCGCTTTGACCGCTACGTCCGAGGAACGTGAATAAAATTAACGTGATGATGAACGCTGGAATCGTCGTCCCCATCATGAAGCGAATGTGGTCGAATAGTTTGACACCCGCCACTGCCGGCGCAAAGTTTGTCGTATCCGACAGTGGGCTCATCTTGTCTCCGAAGAGCGCACCCGACACGATGGCACCTGCAGCGAGAGCTGGCGAGATGCCTAGTGCCGTCCCGATTCCGAACAAGGCGACACCGACCGTTCCGACTGTAGTAAACGCACTTCCTGTGAATGTTGAGACGATCATCGTAATCAATAAGACACTTGGTAAGAACCATTCAGCAGAGATTGTATTTAATCCGATGGAGAGGATCGTCGCGACCGTCCCGGACATTTGCCATACTCCGATGAGCATCCCGATCAACAACAAAATCAACACCGGCATGATGGCTTCACGAATCCCGTTGATCATCGCCGTCTCAATCTGTTTGAAGTCGCGTGAACGATAATACGCGTATCCACCTACTATTACCATTGTGCCAAAAATCGCCATATGCGGCGTCGCTTTGGCCAAAAACATCAGTGCGAGCAAGGTGATCCCGCTCATCAACACGACGAATACAGCTTCTTTTCCTTTCATCTGCATCGACGTCCCCTCCTTTCGTTATATCCTAATTATTTATTATTTCGCCTAACCGCTTAAACGCTTTTATGCACAAAAGCAAGTCAGTGATGTTTTTTACTATACTCGCTTCCTTTCTCCCTGTCAAACGCCTTTTTATGATAAATTATATGCTTGAGGGTGACCTCCGGAGTTCGTAACCTCCTCCGACATCAAAACTAGCGAAAAGGAAGTGTGCTTCATGCAACACGAAAAAGCTTTGGTCGTCTTCAGTGGTGGCCAAGATTCAACCACTTGCCTGTTTTGGGCAAAACAAAAATTCTCTCATGTGGAGGCGGTGACATTCGCATATGGTCAACGCCATGATGCGGAAATCGAGGTCGCAAAAGAAATCGCGGCTGAACTCGATGTCCCACACCACATCCTCGACTTGTCCCTACTCGGACAACTCACATCAAACGCGCTCACGAGACACGATCTCGACATCGACAATGCGGACGTCCCAAACACGTTCGTCGATGGACGCAACCATCTATTCTTATCATTTGCGGCCGTCATGGCCAAACAACTCGGTATGCATCACATCGTGACCGGTGTATGTGAAACGGACTTTTCAGGTTACCCGGATTGCCGAGACCAATTCATCAAATCACTCAACGTGACACTCAATTTAGCGATGGATTATCCATTCGTCATCGACACACCGCTCATGTGGCTCGATAAAAAAGAGACGTGGGCACTCGCGGACGAACTCGGTGCCTTCGACTACGTCAAAGAACGTACGCTCACTTGTTACAACGGTGTCATCGGTTCAGGTTGTGGAGAATGTCCGGCATGTAAGCTTCGCCAAAACGGACTCACAGCTTACGAGGAGGTGCGCGTATGAAACATGCTCCGTTCCTCGCCCCAACCAGTGTCGAATCGAAACAAGAAGGCTCGCTCATCTACTGCCCGCATCGTGTTCAAATCGTCAAAGAAGTGACGTTCGACGCGGCACACCATTTATTTGATTATGACGGCAAATGTCGTGCCCTTCATGGTCACACGTATAAGCTCCAGATGGGTGTCAGCGGTTTTCTCGATAATCGCGGGATGACGCTCGACTTTGGTGACTTGAAAAAAATCTTCAAAGAAGAGCTTGAGCCATATCTCGACCATCGCTATTTGAACGAGTCACTCCCTTATATGAATACAACTGCAGAAAACATGTGCTATTGGATTTTTGAACAACTGGCGACACACCTGCCAAATGAACGCGACGTCCGCGTCGAATTCGTACGCCTATACGAAACGCCGACGTCATACGCAGAGTTCCGCCGTGAATGGTTGGTGGAATCGTGAAAATCCCTGTTTTAGAAGTATTCGGACCGACCTTCCAAGGAGAAGGACGTGCCATTGGACAGAAGACGATGTTCGTCCGGACCGCCGGTTGCGATTATCGCTGTTCGTGGTGCGATTCAGCATTCACATGGGACGGTTCAGAAAAACCGGACATGCTGACGGCCGACGAGGTCATCAATCGCCTTGACGCACTCGGTGCGTACGATTACGTCACCATATCGGGTGGAAACCCGCTCCTCATCGCGGCCATGGAGAACCTCGTCGTGAAATTGAAAGAGCGTGGCGTCACACTCGCCGTCGAGACGCAAGGTAGCCGCTATCAAGAGTGGCTCACACAGATCGATGACGTGACTCTCAGCCCGAAGCCTCCTTCATCTGGCATGAAGACAAACTGGGAACAACTCGACGCCATCGTCGAACGGCTGCGCCCGGAGCAGACGACATTCAAAGTCGCTGTCTTTGATGAAGTGGACCTCGCCTACGCGAGAGAAGTACAACAACGCTATGCACCGGACGTCATGTATTTATCCGCCGGTAACCCAGAGCCAGGTGCTGACGGTGATATCACCGATGCCCAGCTTCGTCGTTTGAAACAACTGTGGGAAGATGTCGCACGCGATCCTTCATGGCAAAGCGTCCGCGTCCTGCCACAACTACACACATTACTGTACGCCAACGAACGTGGCGTCTAAGGAGAATGAACATGAGACCAGAAGACTTACAAGACCTCTCGCTCCTCGGACAGAAGAGCGTCCCTTACATTTTTGAATATACACCTGACGTCCTCGAGGCGTTCCCGAACCGTCACCCGGAGAACGACTACTTCGTCAAATTCAACGCACCAGAATTTACATCGTTGTGCCCAATCACGAACCAACCCGATTTTGCGACGATCTACATCTCGTATATCCCGGATGAGAAACTCGTTGAGTCGAAGTCATTGAAGTTGTACTTGTTCAGTTTCCGTAACCACGGTGACTTCCATGAGAACTGCATCAACGTCATCGGGAAGGACCTCGTCAAATTGATGGAGCCACGCTATCTCGAAGTGTGGGGCAAGTTCACACCACGTGGCGGTATCTCGATCGATCCGTACTACAATTACGGAAAGCCTGGCACGAAGTATGAGAAAATGGCCGAACATCGCCTGTTCAATCATGACCTCTATCCAGAGACGGTCGATAACCGTTAATCAAAAAGTAGGCGCTCCATGGGAGTCGTCTACTTTTTTTGATAGCGATGGATTTGTCGCTTGATTGGTTCACGGAACACGGTCGCGATGAGCGTCAATACGAGCATGATCCCGAACGCCAACGCAATCAGCTTCCAATCCCCGCTCGCGATGCTGCTTCCGAGAAAATTGTTCGCGAACGCGCCAGGAATCATACCGACGACGGTCGCAAACAGATACGCTGGTACTTTTACTTTTGCCAAACCGGAAGCATAGCTGACCAAATCGAAATTGACGAGTGGGATGAGACGTAGGATGAGTACATAAAAGAACCCGTCCTCTTCGATTTTGTGCTGAATGGCTTCATAGTTCTTCGATTCGAAGTGATGCAAGAAACGGTCGCCGAAATAAACAGCCACATAATATGCGACGAGGGCACTCAGTGTCGCCCCGATGACCGTATAGACGACACCCGGTAACATCCCGAACGCCAAACCGCCGGCGACCGATAAGACGGACGTAGGAAACAAGATGAGTGGACGAACAGTGAACAAGAGAATATAAATCAAAGGGGCCAACCAACCGAATTGAATGATATAGTCCCGGATGTCTCCTGGACTTACATCGATCCATTGATAAAGGAACGTCGCTGTTCCGAACAGGAGTAGGACGAGTGCAATCATCCACTGTACCTTCCATTTTTTCATCGTCCCCCCTCCTTCCTATTTGGTTTTATTCCCGCAATCTGAGATGTCATCCATCTTTTTTCAGTCATCCCGATGTGGTACGGTTAGAGAAAGCAGAAGGAGGAAATCGATATGAACCTTGCAGATGCCCTAACATTAAAACAGTTGCTCCATGAGCAAATCGATACATTGACCGAAGAGATTGAGCATGTGGCTTTCATCTCGCTCGAAGTGAACGATTCCATTCCGACGATTCAGTCCCGCTCCCTTCAAGATATCGAGATGGAACTGGAGCACATTCGTCTGGACTTACGCCAGCTCGACCGTCTCATTCAAGAAGCGAACGTCCAAGCCGTCGTTGAAACGCATGACGGTCCGCTCCCGCTCGTAGAGGCAATCGAACTCGCCATTCAATTGCGTGTCCAAGCACGTCTTTATGAGAAATTGTCATTACGTCCGAAAAAGGAATACGTGCACGGGGTTTCCGTGATCAAACACGCCTTATATGACCCAGAGCTATATCGCTTGAAAGCACGCGATATTAAAAAACGAGCCATTCGAATCGAAAGTACTATCCTTGCCGTCCGCTATCAGACCGATATTGACTTTGATGCTTCACGATATATGTAAAATAGCGAAGGAGTCCCTTCGCTTTTTTACATATGGTCATGATGATTGTGGTGGATATCATGATGGTTCGATGAAGAAGAACTTCGTCGCGGAGGAGCCTCATCGGCAAATTTTTCCCCGTCCAAAATCCCGAGACGCTTGTATTGGCGATCGACCCGCTCTTTCGTCTCCTCGCTAACGGATCTCGACTCCATCACCAATTGATAGCACCCGAGTGCGACACGAAACGGTTCCATCCGTGTCCGTTCAATCGAGAAAGAATCGACACCTCGTAAATACTCGGCCAATCGCTCGGCCGTGTCATCGTCCGGATCATCGGCGAGCTGCGAAGCGAATTGCTGTAAGTCTTTCAACGTGCTCGATGTTTTGGAATGCTGAAAAATCGTTTTAACGAACGCAAAAATAATCAGACCGAAAATAACCATGAACACGATAGGAAATATCGACACAATCCCGGTAAAGAATGAGTCCCCCATGGAGTCACTAAACGGATCTCCGCCAAATCCAAACACTGACATTTCAAATTCCCCCTTTTTCTTTATGTACGTTCATTCAGTCGAATCGGTTTCATCAAAAAACCGCGATCATTCGACCGCGGCATCCATTCAACTGTTCAATTGTTTCTCCATCATGATACGTGGCTCGCCGTCTTCGGTGTAGGCGCCCATGATGTCATATCCGCAAAGGAGGTTCAAGATGATGACCCCTTTGTTCGTATTACGCGCTTTCGTACGAATCGAATGAAAACCTTGCGCTTCGACCCACTCAAGTTGCGTGTCCATCAGCTTGCGACCAATGCCATGCTTTTGAAAGTCTGGGTGTACGCCGCCCGCCCAGCTATAAAACCGATAAGGCTCTGCCTCATAACCGATTTTAAAGCCGACTAGCTGATCTTCAGAGAAAGCCAGCAGCACTAACGGATTGGCGTGTCGATACAGGCGCTCTTTAAATCGCAGCTGATCGAGGTCACCGTATAACGTGCGGTACAGTCGGAAGAAGTCCTCTTCAAAATCTTTAAAGTTGTTCGTCACATCTTTTACGATAAATGAACTCGTCGTACTCATCGTGCCATCCCCTTTCAGTTTCTGGACAAAGATTCCGTACGTCTGTTCTTTTCGCCGTTCATTCTGAATTTCCTGTCTCCCGTTCGAAAGCTGTGACACCTTTTTGTTTATATAGTCCGAGCGTACGCTTCGGTAAGCTCTTGACCATCCAGTCTTTGAAGATGCGCGCTTGATCTTCGACAGGCAGTTCATAGCCATCCGTCACGATATGACGTGACCGTGTCGTGACATCATACAAAGAGATTGCAGCCGCCACCGAGATGTTCAAACTTTGAACGTATCCTTGCATCGGAATGACAAAGTTCCCGTCCGCCTTGTTGAGCGCCGCCTCAGAGACGCCACTATGTTCGTTCCCGAATAGAAGAACCGTCGGCTTCGACACATCCACTTCTTCAAGCGGGATCGCCTCCTCGCTTAACGCCGTCGCATATACTTGGTAACCATTTTCTTTTAGAGCATCAATCGCTTCTTCAATCGATCCGTGCTCCACGACGTCCACCCAGCGATCTGCGCTTTTGGCGATAATCGAGTTCGGTTTGAACTTTGCCCGTCCCTCGACGACATGCAACATTTGTACCCCGAACGCATCGGCTGAACGCAACACGGCGGATTGGTTGTGCGGATCGTCCACACCTTCCGTCAAAATCGTGATATGGTTCGTTCGTGTATTCAACACTTCATACATCCGTTTAATGCGGTCTGGCATGAGCATCTCATACAGAGGAAGATCGTCCTCCTGCAATACACCCTTCTGCAATAACTCTTCTTTTAATTCAATCTGCTCGTCCTTCGTCAAAGCAGATGTGGTCTGTCTCCAACCCATCTTTCTCGCTCCCTTCAACCTATCATATTGTAGCTAGATTCGATTCGACTGACAAGTTCACTTCATATCTGTCGTTTTCCATCAAAAAATGAAAACAAATGAAAATAGCGAAAACGGTTGCATGAATTTATGCAATCGATTACAATCATTTATGCAAGCGATTGCACTATTGGCAAACACAAAAATAGATAAAACTCCCTCACAGGAAGGAAGCGTATAGCATGAAACAATTGATCTCATTCGATTTCTGGCAAAAACTCGGTAAGGCCTTGATGGTCGTCATCGCCGTTATGCCAGCTGCCGGTTTAATGATTTCCATCGGTAAATTGATTGGAATGTCAGCCGGAGATGTCGGTATTTTACTAACAACAGCTCGCATCATTGAAGATTTAGGTTGGGGCATCATCGTCAACTTACATATCCTCTTCGCAGTCGCGATTGGTGGTTCGTGGGCAAAAGATCGTGCAGGTGGTGCGTTCGCAGCACTTCTCGCCTTCATCTTGATCAACCGTGTCACAGGTGCCATCTTCGGTGTTAACGGTGCCATGCTTCAAGATCCGGAAGCGACAATCGAGTCACTCTTCGGTGCAAACCTTGTCGTCGCTGACTACTTCACATCTGTACTCGGCTCACCTGCCCTCAACATGGGTGTGTTCGTCGGGATCATCGCCGGTTTCCTTGGTGGTGCACTATACAACCGTTTCTACAACTTTAACAAATTGCCGAACGCCCTCTCGTTCTTCAACGGGAAGCGCTTCGTACCATTCGTCGTCATTCTTGGTTCAGTCGTTGCTGCCATCGTTCTATCGATTGTATGGCCAACGATCCAAGGTGCGCTCAACAGCTTTGGTGAGTGGATTGCTACATCACGTAACACGGCTCCAGTCCTCGCTCCGTTCATTTATGGTGCGCTCGAGCGTCTCCTCTTGCCGTTCGGTTTACACCACATGCTCACTGTTCCAATGAACTACACAGAGCTTGGTGGAACGTACACAATTTTAACAGGCGCGACAGCTGGGTCAGTCGTTGCCGGACAAGACCCGCTCTGGTTGGCATGGGTAACAGACCTCGTCAACTTGCGTGCCGCTGGTGATACGGCTGCATACAACGCCCTTCTCGCTGATGTCGTTCCGGCTCGCTTCAAAGTCGGTCAAGTCATCTTGTCATTCGCTGCTTTGATCGGTGCCGCATATGCGATGTACCGTAACGTCGACGCTGAGAAAAAAGCACAATACAAGCCGATGTTCTTGTCAGCTGGACTCGCTGTCTTCTTGACAGGTGTCACAGAACCAATCGAGTTCATGTTCATGTTCGTTGCGCCAGTCCTTTACGTGGTTTACGCGCTTATGGCCGGTGCTGCCTTCGCATTGGCAGATATCATCGACCTACGTGTCCACGCCTTCGGTGCGATTGAACTCTTGACGCGCATCCCGATGATTGTCAAAGCGGGACTACTTCAAGACTTGATCAACTTCGTTCTCGTCTCTGTAGCATTCTTCTTCCTCAACTTCGGTGTGTTCAATTTCTTCATTAAGAAGATGAACTTGCCGACACCTGGACGTAACGGAAACTACATGGAAGAGACGACAGAGAAGTCATCTGTGGCAGGTAACGAACAAGTCATGGGGATTATCGCCCTTCTCGGTGGGGAAGAAAACATTGAAGATGTCGATGCATGTATGACTCGTCTTCGTGTGACCGTTAAAGACGTCACACTCGTCTCTGACGAACAAGATTGGAAGAAAAATGGCGCCATGGGTCTCATTGTGAAAGACCGTGGAGTCCAAGCCATCTATGGCCCGAAAGCCGACGTATTGAAATCAGACATTCAAGACGTCATCGGTGCATAATCTACTGGCCAACTCGCTCGAGAGTTGGCCTTTTTCTAAAGGAGGACTATCGTGAATATTTTAACGCTCAATTGTCACGCCTGGTTAGAAGACCGTCAACAAGAAAAGATTGACGCCATCGTCGAACGCATCGCGAGTGAAGAGTACGACCTCATCGCGCTTCAAGAAGTCAATCAACATAAAGAGGCCCCATTGATCTACGGAAACATCCGTGAGAACAACTTCGCACACGTCCTCGTCGAGCGCTTAAAAGAGTTGGACGTCCACTATCACATGACATGGGACTTTGCCCATTATGGATACGATATTTACGAGGAAGGCGTCGCCATCCTGTCGCGCACACCGTTCCTATCAACAGAATCGTTCTTTGTATCGAAGACGACGGACCCAGACAACTACAAGTCTCGTAAGATCGTCAAAGCCGTGATTGCAGGCGCAGATGCTCCAACGACTATTTACTCGTGTCATCTCGGATGGTGGCATGATGAAGAGGAACCGGTGAAACACCAACTCGATGAACTACTTCGTCGCGTCGAACATGACGACCATGCCCTTCTACTCGGCGACTTCAATAACGATGCCTTCATTCGAGGAGAAGGATACGATTACTTGATGGAGAATGGACTCCAAGATTTGTTCCATCTCGCAACAGAACGGGAAGGCGATGCGACGGTCCAAGGAAAAATCGCCGGGTGGGATGAAAACAAAAAATCGCTCCGAATCGACTTGATGCTGACAAACGCTCCAATTCACGTTTCTCGCCATGCGGTCGTCTTTGATGGTGAGAACGGACCGATTGTCTCCGATCACGCCGGTGTTGAAGCCACTGTGTTTTGGCGCTAATTCGCCTTTTTCTCCTTACTTGGGAGAAAAGGGTTTTTCTTTTGGAGAAAATCTTGTAACGTGATAGAAGACTGATGTCTAACTACTAAAGAATGAGATAGAAAGAAGTGTTTGAATATGAAGACAAGCTCGCTCAGTCGAAGCGACTGGATCCTAGTCTTATCCCTCTCTTTATTAACTTTCGTTCTCGGAACGAGTGAATTTGTCATCGTCGGGATTTTGCCCGATATCGCAAACGGATTATCCATCTCGATTGCGACGGCCGGGAGTCTCGTATCGGCATTCGCCATCAGCTTTGCCGTTGGCACGCCAATCACGATGTCCTTGACGAGCCATCTTCCAAAACGTAAATTGATGCTCGGCTTGACGATTCTCTTCACCGTCCTGAACTTATTAAGCAGTCTCGCTCCCGTGTATGAGTGGTTACTCGTCTTGCGCATGCTGACGGCCGTTGTCACAGGTGTCTTGATCTCGCTTGCCATGCTCGTCGCTAGCGAGAGCGTCCCTCCGGCAAAACGGGGTATGGCCGTGTCCTTTATTTTCGGTGGATTCACGATGGCGAACGTGTTCGGCGTTCCAATCGGGACATTTATCGGACAACAAGCAGGTTGGGAATCCACGTTTTGGTTAACGACTGCACTCGGTGCAGTTGCCTGGATTGCCATATACCGCGTCTTGCCGAATCAATTGTCTCAAGAAAAAGCATCACTTCGTGAACAAATGGCACTCCTGACAAATCCGCGTATCTTGATCGCCTTCCTGATTCCAGCGTTCGGTTTCGGGGCAACGTATGTCGTATATACGTATCTCGTGCCGATTTTAAAAGATGTCCTCGGGGTACCGGTCGCTTGGGTCAGTCCGATTTTATTCGCCTACGGATTCATTTCGATTTTCAGTAATATCGCTGCCGGAAAGATCGCCAGTCACAATCCGATCGGACGCTTACGGTTCGTCTTTCTCGTCCAGGCGTTCGTCTTGGCCGCGCTATTCGTGACAACGTCGAATGTGACGCTCGGTCTTCTCAATATCGCACTCATGTCGTTCATGGCGATTTTATTGACGACATCGACTCAAATTTATTTGATCGATTTGGCAGAGAAGTTCAACCCGAACGCCAAAGGTCTCGCCTCGTCACTTATGCCCGTGGCGAGTAACGTCGGGATTGGACTTGGTTCCGCTCTCGGCGGTGTCGTCTATGCGACGAGCCCTATCATGACGCTCGCACTTGTCGGCGGTCTGGTCGCCCTCGTCACAGCCGGATTGACCGCAGTCAGTTATTCGCTCGACCAACGCTAAAACGTGTGCACCTTCATCGAGGTGCACACGTTTTTTATAACCATTCGAGAATCGCTGATAGGACTTCGTCCAATTGTTCTTTCGATGTGAGCGGGCTTTCCTGATCTCCTTTTTGTGGACCATACATTCCGAAGTTTGCATGATTCCCGCCTTCAATTTGTACGAATTGGCTATCTTCAGGGAGGTCGCTTCGACTCGCCTCGATGTCTTCCGGGACAGCCAATCCATCCAATTCACCGGAAATCGATAGTACACGTAAGTCGCTATCGACCATCGAACTGATCGGATACGAAGCGAGGAAAATGACACCCTCCACCAATTCTTGATGCTCCAGTGCATACCCCGATGCCGCAGAACCTCCGAGTGAATGACCGGCCACGATCCAGCGTTCAATCTCCGGATGTGCTTCGATGATTGGAGCTGCCGCATCGATATCTAAAATACCTAAATTGAGACGAAGCGACGGAATGGCGACAAAGACACCCTCTTCCGCTAATCGTGTTCCGTAATAGGCATACGCCTCTTTCTCGACTTTCGCCCCTGGATAAAGAATGACACCGACCTCACTCGTCGGATCTCCAAACTCGAGACGGTTGTCGACCACTTTCCCCTCTTCGGCATACTGTGTCGCTTCATTGGTCGGTCCATACGTGAACTGTGTCCAAATCAAAAAGCCTGCTACCGCGACAACAAGCAATCCTACGATTGAGAGTGCGGCCCACTTGAAGAATATCTTCATTATATAGCCTCCATTTGCATCCACTTCCTCATAACGTTACACTAATAAGAAAAAGCATGATCAGGGGGACACCATGACCAGAAGTAATGTAACCACGACGATTCAGTGGTTTATTTTTATTTTAGCTACAAATATTGTACCACCACTCTCCATCGCCGCCTTGTTTGAACTGTCACCAGATGAGACGATGACCTTCATATCCCGCTCACTCTTCATCTTCGCACTCTTTAGCATCATTCAGACGTTGCTCGGACATCGCCTCCCGATACTTGAAGGACCCGCCGGCATTTGGTGGGGCGTCTTCACCTTATACGCATCCATCGGACCCGCCTTATACGGAAGTCAACAAGAGACGTTGCAGGCACTTGGATTTATGTTGTTCTTAAGCGGAATCCTTGGCGTGTTGCTGACCGTCACCGGTATCTTAAGACGCATGCTTGCGCTGTTTACACCTCAAGTACTCGGCGTCTATATGATTTTGCTCGTCCTTCAATTATCAGGGGCCGTCATTAAAGGTGGCTTCGGGGTGACGGAAGACGGAATCAATATCGTCCAGGCCGTCGCGACGGCTGGTCTCGTCTTGTTTGCACTCACGCTCGAGCAAAGTCGCTTTAAACAATACGGGCTCGTCATGACGCTGTTCGTCGGGTTCGGTTTATTCCACTTGCTCGACCTCGGAAATCCAATCGTCCGCTCGGAATCGTTCTTCCTCGTACCGGAACTTCTTCCGTTCGGAAACTGGGTATGGGATTGGAACTTGTTGCCGACGGCTTTCGTCATCACCTTGCTTCTCATGACGAACGTCCTCGCGAACATCAAGTTGATCGAACGCATTGTCAGCTCTCGTGAAAAACGAGAAGTGAAAGGAAACGTTCCCGCGTCTGGTGTCGCCAGTGGGGTCAGTCAAATCGTGGCCGGTCTGTTCGGGACACCGGGTCCTGTCGCGATCTCCGGGACGGCCGGATTCCTCTCTTCGACGGAGAGCGTCCAGCGCGCCCCTCATTTGATTGCCCACGCCCTCATGATGGGATTAGCACTCATCGGACCATTCGTCTCGTTGATTGCGAGCATCCCGGCTGCTGTCGGCTATGCAATCGTGACACCACTTATCGCGACGATGATCATCATCGGAATCAATGAGGCCGCCTTCGAATTAAAACAATCGACGGCTTCCCTTACGGTCGGTCTCCCGCTCGTCATCGGTGCCGGGGCGATGCTCTTGCCACCAGGTTCGATGAATGATTTGCCACCGCTCCTTGCGACCGTCTTCTCAAACGGACTCGTCCTCGGAACAATCGTCGCTTTGACGACAGCTATCTTAAGTAAAATCAAGGATTAAAAAAAGAACTGACCAATATCGGTCAGTTTTTTTCACGTACATGCATATGGTAACGGGCATCGTGCGGTAACACGGCGCCTTCTTCTTGTTCGAAATGCGCACGGTCTTTCCAGTATCGCACCCCCGACAACGTATCACGGTAAAGGGCACGCTGTAGCGCCTGTTTCGCCGTGACAGCTGTGCCGTCATCATTTTTCAACTCGAGCCCCATCAACTTATAGCCAATGGTTTGTCCGCCTCGACTCATTTGGCAAGCTTCCATCGCGTATGTGAGCAGTGTCGGTGTGACGACTGCATGCATGAACTCGCTTTTCACTTTCTTTCGCACGAGTTGCTCCACGCCATAGCTGACGAGCCCTGCGATGACACTGTCAATCAAGACTGCTTTCGTTCGTTTCTTCGTCAATGAGTTCATCGGCTCATCCTCTGCATCATCCCCGACGTCAACACTTCGATCCCTTCGCCTTCTTCAGACGCCATGATCAACGCACGTGCGACATGCAGCGCTTGAATCGGTGCGACTTCTGGTGCCTTCTCCACTAACAGTGACTGGAACGGGCGACTGATGACCTCAGCCGCTTTTTCTCCGAGTCGGAATGAATCACGTTCGCCGAGTAACAACGAAGGACGCGCGATAATCAGATGATGGAAGTTGAAAATGCGCAATCCGTTTTCAAGCTCCCCTTTTACCCGATTATAAAAGAAAGACGAACGTAACGATGCGCCTTGTGCCGATACGACCGCATAGCGTGTCGCACCATGTGCCTTGGCGATACGAGCGACTTCAAGCGGCAGCTCTAAATCGACTTGTTTGAATGCTTCTTGTGAGCCAGCGACCGCGATCGTTGTGCCGAGTGCACAATACACGTCATCGATGTGTGGAAGTGAAGCATCCATCTCCTCGAATCCGACGACCTCGTGTAGTTTCGGATGACTCCATCGCTTCGAGCGACGGACGACAATCCAGACCGACTCATAACGGTCACTCTCTAACAACTGTTCCACCAATTCGCGGCCAATCAAGCCGGTCGCGCCTACGACAAGTGCAGTTTTCCCCATTCGTGACTCCTCCTAGACTACTATTTCCTTCAGTCTAGCTGACTTGTCGTTCTTCGGCAATAATCGTCGCGGGACGGAAGCGGTCCATCATACGGAAAAATCCGTTCAACAGGAGCGCTGTGAACGAACCTGCCACGATGGCACTATCTGTGAACAATTGAAGCCATTCCGGCATGTTGGCGACAATCGCCGGGTTAGCGGTGATGCCGAGTCCGACACCAATCGAGAGTGCGATGGTAATCAAATTCTCGTTTTTCGAAAAATCGACCTGACTCAGAATCCGAATGCCGGAAGCGGCGACCGTTCCGAACATGACGAGCATCGCCCCACCTAACACAGGCTTTGGAATCAATGTCGTGAACGTGGCGACTTTCGGAAGGAAACCGAGCAAGATGAGTAACCCACCTGTCCAGAAGATGACACGGCGCGATTTTACACCTGACAATTGAACGAGTCCGACATTTTGACTAAACGTCGTGTAAGGGAAGCTGTTGAAAATCCCTCCGAGAATCGTTGCGACACCTTCCGCACGATACCCTTTCGTCAATTCGTTCGCACCAATCGGCTTTTTCGTGATATCGCTGAGCGCCAAGAATACACCGGTCGATTCAATCATCGAGATAATGGCGACGAGCGTCATGACGAGGATGGCGGACACATCAAATGTCGGCATCCCAAAGTAGAACGGTTGAACCATTTGGAACCAACCCGCTTCCCGGACAGGACTGAAGTCCACGAGACCGAGCGAAGCAGCAACCCCTGTTCCGATGAGGACGGCAAAGAGGACAGCAGCGGCGCGTGTGAAGACAGTACCGACACGGTTCAAGATGAGAATGAGTAAAATCGTCAAACCACCTAATCCGAGATTCTGCATCGATGCGAATCCAGGCTCACCTGGCATCCCGCCACCGATGTCATTAATGGCGACCGGAATCAGTGAGAGACCAATGATCGTCACGACCGAACCGAGAACGACCGGCGGGAAGAAACGTGCGAGCTTCCCGACAAATCCCGAAATGAGGATGACGATGAACCCACTGGCAATCAACGCGCCATAAATAGCCGTAATTCCATTTGCGCTTCCAATCGCGATCATCGGACCGACCGCCGTGAACGTACATCCGAGGACGACCGGCAATCCAACACCCGTAAAGCGTGTCGTCCATACTTGTAAAAGCGTTGCCACCCCACACATGAATAAATCAATTGCCACGAGATAGGCGAGCTCGGTCGGACCAAGCCCGATGGCACCACCGACGATGAGCGGGACGATGGCTGCTCCCGTGTACATGGCGAGCAGATGCTGAAATCCGAGACTTGCCGTCTTAAATGTATTCATCGAACGACCTCCACGAATGAGATGTGGTCTTTCTCCAATTTCGCGACGCGCGCTAGCGATTCGACGCGATAACCACGCTCAATCAGTTTATCGCGCCCTGGTTGGAACGATTTTTCGATGACGATGCCAACACCTGAAACTTCTGCACCTGCCGCTTCGACGAGTTGTGTCAGCCCGAGTGCCGCTTCCCCGTTCGCGAGGAAGTCATCGATGACGAGAACGCGTTCGCCTGGTAAGATGAAACGTCGGCTCAAGCTGATGCGGTTCGTCTCCTGTTTCGTGAACGAATAAACATCCGCTTCGACGAGGTCGTCTTGGAGCGTCAGCGATTTCCGCTTACGCGCGAATACAAACGGGACGCCCATCTCAAGCGCCGTCATCATCGCTGGCGCAATCCCACTCGATTCGAGTGTGACGATTCGGTCGATTTGAGCGTCTTTGAAACGTTCTGCGAACTCTTTGCCGATGGCTTGCATGAGTACTGGGTCGACTTGATGATTCAAGAAGGCGTCGACTTTCAACACTTGGTCGGATAAGGCCCGACCCTCTTCACGGATTTTGTCTTCTAACTGTTTCATTGTTTTCCCTCCAATAAAAAATGCGATTCGTCACCCCTCATCGGGAGGCAACGAACCGCATGGAAATCAACGACAGCATACGACAAGCGCCACCCGTAGTCGAACCATTTACGGTAGTTCGGTAGAGACTTGCGGACCATATTTCCGCTGATATACGAGTGCGAATCTATTTATTTAAGATAAACTTTATTGTAGACGAGCTGACGAGAAATGCAATAGGTTGCAATCAAACGGCGAAATGTTCGATTTTTCTGAAACTGCTGTATACTGTATGTATTGGATATGAGAGAGGAGCCTTGCCCTTATGAAGTTATTCGTATTAGGCGCAACCGGTCGGACCGGACATCAATTCATCGACCAAGCCATCGAGCACGGTCATGACGTCACCGCGTTCGTACGTGAACAGAAAAAGTTGATTCGGACCCCACAACTTGAAATCATCGAAGGCGACTTATATGACATCGATGCGTTAACAGAAGCGATGCACGGTCATGATGCGGTCATCAGCTGTCTCGGAACGGATTTGAGCGATCCGGACTTTTTAGCGAGTGTCACGGACAAGCTCGTCCCCGCGATGAAGACGAACGGCATCTCTCGCGTCGTCTATTTGGCCTCAGCCGGGATCGACAATGAGATCCCGGGACTTGCAGGGAAAGCCATTACGTTCATGCTCCGGAAACCGCTACGTGATCATCGGGCAGCCGTGGACCTATGGCGCAACTCGTCATTCGATTATACGATTGTGCGCCCGATGCAATTGACGGACGGTCCTCGCACCTCGACGTATCGTACGGCCATCGACGAGGTACCGGATAACGGGAAACACATCTCACGGGCAGATGTCGCCCAGTTCATGCTTCACGCCATCGAAGAGAATGAACATGTACGGGAGTCGGTCGGACTGGCGTACTAATTTGATTGGATTCATGCTACAATATCGGGTAGTTTACTTTGAAAGGAACGAAAACGAATTATGAGTATATTAACGGTACAAAACTTGAGCCACGGCTTTGGTGACCGCGCTATTTTGAACGATGTCTCTTTCCGCCTCTTAAAAGGGGAACACATCGGTCTCGTCGGAGCGAACGGTGAAGGAAAATCGACGTTCATGAACATCATCACACGCAAACTGCAACCGGATGAAGGGAAAATCGAATGGGCGAAAAATGTCCGTGTCGGTTACCTCGATCAACATGCGGTGCTCGAGCGCGGGATGACGATTCGCGACGTCTTGAAAGGTGCTTTCCAATACTTGATCGACATGGAGACGCGCATCGGCGAACTCTACATGGAGATGGGTGACGCGACACCTGAACAGATGGAAGACATGCTCGCTGAAGTCGGTGAACTTCAAGAGACGCTCGACTCGAACGACTTTTATATCATCGATGCGAAAGTAGAAGAAGTCGCACGCGGTCTCGGTATTTTAGATGTCGGTCTCGACCGGGACGTCACGGATTTGTCAGGTGGGCAACGTACGAAAGTATTGCTTGCGAAGTTGCTTCTCGAGAAGCCAGATATCTTGCTCCTCGATGAGCCGACCAACTATTTGGATGAAGTGCATATCGAGTGGTTGAAACGCTACCTCCAAAACTATGACAATGCTTTCATCTTGATCTCACACGATATCCCGTTCTTAAATAGCGTCATCAACTTGGTCTACCATATGGAAAACCAAGAGTTGAACCGCTACGTCGGGGACTATGACAAGTTCATGGAAGTGTACGAGATGAAACGCTCGCAACTTGAAGCCGCTTATAAGCGTCAACAAGCCGAGATTGCTGACTTGAAAGACTTCGTCGCACGGAACAAGGCACGCGTCTCGACACGAAACATGGCGATGTCACGTCAGAAGAAACTCGATAAGATGGATGTCATCGAATTGAGTGCGGAGCGTCCGAAACCGGAATTCCGCTTCCTGCAGGCCCGCACGTCGGGACGCCTCATCTTTGATGCGAAAGGTCTCGTCATCGGATACGACGAGCCGCTCTCACGTCCGCTCGACCTTCAGATGGAGCGCGGTCAAAAGATTGCCCTCGTCGGAGCAAACGGAATCGGGAAGACGACGCTCTTAAAGAGCTTGCTCGGATTGATTAATCCGCTTGAAGGAACCGTCGAACGCGGTGAGTTTCTGGAGATGGGTTACTTCGAACAAGAAGCAGCAACGAGCAACAACACATGTATCGAAGAGATTTGGAGCGAGTTCCCATCACTCAACCAACAACAAGTACGCGCGATGCTCGCGAAGTGCGGACTCATGACGAAACACATCGAAAGTAAGATCTCCGTCCTCAGTGGTGGTGAAAAAGCGAAAGTTCGTCTTTGTAAACTTCTCAACAACGAGACAAACCTTCTCTTACTCGATGAGCCGACGAACCACTTGGACGTCGACGCGAAGGAAGAGTTGAAGCGTGCGTTGAAAGAGTACAAAGGAAGTGTCCTCCTCATCAGTCACGAACCAGAATTCTATGAAGATATCGTCACAGACGTCTGGAACTGTGAGTCGTGGACAACGAAAGTATTTTAATTCAGTAAAGGACGTGTCGTATGGCGACCCCAATTCAAACGAATGAACGGATTATTTTGTATGACATTATCCGAGGGTTTGCCCTCTGCGGCATTTTCCTCGTCAATATCCCGAGTATGCTCGGGAGCGACTGGATGTTTGGTCGTCCCGATTATTATGGGAGCGACTTGTTCGTTCGCACGCTCTTTGACTTGTTCGTGCAGACGAAGTTTTATACGATTTTCTCCCTGTTATTCGGGATCGGCTTTTCGATTTTCCTCGAGCGTTCTTACGCTCGTGGCGAATCGGTCAGTCGTTACATACGCCGGATTTTGATCCTCTTCTTGTTCGGTCTCGCGCACTTGGCGATTTGGTCAGGTGATATCCTCCATACGTACGCGATGTGGGGCTTATTGCTTCCACTTTTCTATAAGTTGAGCAACCGTGCCATTCTGACGTGGGCATGGGGCTTGTTGATTGGAAGTATCCTTCTGTTGTATGGAACTTCCGCGTTAAATGAATGGAGCATGGGTGGAAGCTATTATGGTGGCATCCCATTCCCTGATGTATTCAATCAAGGCTTCGGTGCCTGGTTCGATTATCGATATTCCATCGAAATCTTTAACGCCTTCTCCAACTCGTTCGTGGTCGGTTTCGAGATTCTCAGTCTATTCTTATTCGGACTGTATATCGGACGTGAACGAAAACTCCTGACGTGGCGTTTAGAAGGCTTGATGCGAACGGCCATCATCTGTGCCGTCCTCGCCCTTCCATTCTTCGGCGTGATCATTTGGTATCATTACGGTGAAGGGTATGCATACTTTTGGCTGAACTTGTTCGCCGTCTTGATTTCCGGGAAGTTACTCGCCACGACTTACGTCTGCCTGTTCACAGTAGCCGTTCGTAAAGGTCGTACGTTCGCGCCGCTTCAAGCGCTCGGACGGATGGCACTCACGAATTATTTGACGCATACGCTGATCGTGTTCTTACCGGTGATCGCACTCGGTGCGTACGGGGCGCTTTCTTTAACCGAAGGGTTATTCCTCAGCATCGCAATCTTGATTGTCCAGGCATTCTTCTCGATGTGGTGGCTGAAGCATCACCGTTACGGACCATTTGAGAAGCTATGGCGCTTAGGGACTTATGGAAGACAAACGAAATCATCCTAAGATCGGACTTCATTGTCCGGTCTGTTTTTGTACAGGTAGGAAATCCCAGATTCACATGCTATTCTGATGAAGGATTTTAATGTAGAAAGGGTGAGTGGATGAAGATTGTTCAACAGTGGAATCAGGAAGATCGCGAATATATTCGACAGCGATTGATTGAATATAATGCATCTCAATTACCGGATGAAGTGAAGCACCCCGTCGAACATGTGAGTTTCATCGTTCGAGATGACGACGATCAGATTGTCGGTGGGGTGACTGGTACGGTATTTTGGTACACGATGCACATTCATTTCTTATGGGTGGACGAACAGCTTCGGGGAGAAGGATATGGAACGAAATTGATGAAGCGTATTGAACAGTGCGCCATCGAGCATCAGTGCGGTCTCATACAACTCGACACGTTCAGTTTCCAGGCACCTGACTTTTATATCGGGCTCGGTTATGAAGTCGTTGGGGTGATCGAGCACCACCCGACAGTAGAGCATCAACAATATTATTTGAAGAAACGACTCAATGAATCACATTATAAAGAAAAGGGGTAAGCTCAATGCTTATCCCTTTTCTTTAATAATGATTCACTTGGATTAGTCAATTTTTTCTTCTGAAATAAGACAATAAGGATACTGACCCAAATGGTTAAGCCGCTGTACATCAAAAATGTGTTCAAATTGAAGAGTTGATTATTCATGTACGTCGAGAAAACGTCACTTGTAATTGATTTGGCATAGGCCAAATCACCTCTTCCTTCTTGGTTCATTACAACATCGATAACGTATGTTCTATATTTTTCAAACTCATCTTGTTGATAACGATATCCACTGATTAGCAAAACGGGAAGAGCGACAACTCCAATCGCCAACCATCGTCGGTCGACAGCTTCGATCAGGTTGGTCCACCCCGACACAATCGGCAGAAAGAATAGCAACAACACAGGTAAAAAGATTAATCCCAAATTTCCGTTTCCTGAGATTTGTTTCGGATGCGTCGTCATCAGACTTCCAAAATAAACAGCTACACCGCATGTGAAGAGTAACGCAAGTAACAGGTATACACGCTTACGATTCATAAGAATTTCCCTTCTCTACAGAATGAAGTGTTCAAACCATTTCGCTCTCTAATTATACCATTTTTATACAAAAAGAACCGTTGCGCTCATGCAACGGTTCGATTCATTATTTTGTTGCCGCTTCAGTTAAAACCGGCACGATTTGCTTCTTACGTGAGACGACGCCAGGAAGTGTCGCCAATCCGTTTTGAAGCGTCACGTTGAACGCTTGTTCGAAGAGTTCTGGTTTTGGTCCGACGACAATCGCTTCTGAGTCGTTCGTCAAAATGTTCGTGATGGCGAAGACGAACAAGTCTAAGTTTTTCGCCGCAACCGTGTTCGCGATCGCCGCTTCAACTTCCTCTTTACGGTTCAAGACATCATTCGCATCGACCGCGTTCACTTGCGCGATCTCGACACGATAGTCACCCATTGCGAATTCTTTCGCATCGAGTGAGATGAGCTCTTCAATCGTTTTTTGGCTAAGGTCTGCACCGGCTTTGAGCATCTCAAGCCCGTATGCTTCTGCATCGACGCCAGCAATCTCAGCAAGTTCTTTCGCTGCTTTGATATCCTCGTCCGTGCATGTCGGTGATTTGAAGAGAAGTGAGTCCGAGATGATGGCTGAAAGCATCAAACCGGCCATGTCTGATGCGATTTCGACACCGTGCTCTTTATACAACTTCAATAAAATCGTCGCTGTACACCCGACTGGCTCGGCACGATAGTAGAGCGGGTCTGCCGTTTGGAAGTTCGCGATGCGGTGGTGATCGATGACTTCAAGGATTCGCACGTCTTCGATGCCGTCTGCACTTTGCTGGAACTCGTTGTGGTCGACTAAAATGACTTCTTCTGCCTCACCTGTTACGCTTTCAATCAAACGTGGTGCCTTCACGCGGAAGTGATCGAGTGCGTATTGCGTTTCCCCGTTCACTTCACCGAGACGGACTGCTTCTACGTCCATCCCTAATTTCTTTTTCAACTCGGCATAGGCGAGCGCTGATGTGATTGTATCGGTATCTGGATTTTTATGTCCGAAGACTAGTACTGTACTCATATCTCATTCTCCTCACTAAATAGTTTTCCCTTATCCATTATAACGTCCACGGCATTTCTTTCAATTCCCCAAACAAAAAGAGCCGTGTCGGCTCTTATGATTGTTCGTCTTCATCTGTCTCCTCGAGGTCGGAATGATCTCCTTTTGAATCTTCTTCGTGGGATATATCCGGTTGATCTCGTTTCAACTTCTTTTTTTCTTCTTGTTCACGCTTTTCTTTGTCTGACATATCGTGTCATCCTTTCGAAAATCCGACTTGTCGTAATCTGTTCCCCAAGCCAGATTTCGTCAAACGACATTTCATCAAACGTAAACAAACTGAAACGTCAGGCTTGAACGAAGACGATTTCTTCTCCGCGAAGTTCGACTTTCACGTCTTGTCCTTGGAACAACCACTCATCTTGCTCCGCCACGACGAAACGAATGCCGTCTTCTTCGGTCTCAACAGCCGCATTGTTCACGTCTTCTGTGATGACTCCCACGGAGAAACCGTGCGTCAAGTCTGTCGAGCCCCCGTATTTTGCAAACAAACGAACCGTTTGACCCGCTTCGACTTCCATTTCTTCTTTAAACCATTGGAGCGCTTCTTCTGTTACTTGAATCTTCATAACATTTCCTCCTCTCGACTACTTCTTTCATTCTAAACGTTTCAAAAGAGTCGAGCGAGGATGTTGCCTAAAGTGTCATTCCCGCTTGATAGCTGACGGTCATCCCGTGAATCTCTGGAATGGCTCCGTTCATTTCAGCGAGCGTCGTTTCAAACAGTTGACGACCAATCTGTTCATTCGGAGAAAGCATCGTCGACAGTCCGAATGCCCGACTAATCGGATGTCCGTCAAACCCTAGCATGGCGACTTCCTCAGGAATGGAGATGTTCCGTCGTTGCATCTCCCCTAAAAATCCAAGAGCGACATAATCAGACGAGAAAAAGAGCGCTCGAGGACGCTCTTTTTGAGAGAGGAACGTTTCTGCTAACCGAATACCATCCTCACTCGTCAAATAACCGGTCCAAATCCATTGCTCACGCGCATGCGCTACTTCATCGAAATAGGCTTGCTGACGCGCAAGGGAGCTCGGACTATGGCTTCTTGACAAGATGATTCCAATCTCTTCATATCCATGCTCCTGTAGCACATGAATACCTGATACGAACGACGCATAATGATCGACATGGATGGATGAGATTGTCTCCGGTGCGCCGACGGTCGCTACGGCAATCGGTCCATACGCACGATACGTCTCCATTTCCTTAAAGGACATTTCGTGCGACAAGACGATCGCCCCATCGACTTCGCGATGCTTCAATAAATCGAGTGCTTGTCGCTCCTCACTCAGCTTATACTCCGTCTGCCACATGACGAGTCGGTAATCGTGCTCGAGGGCCGCTTTCGCGAGCCCGTTGACGAAGAGACCGTAATACGGATGATCCATATAAGGTAAGATGACGACGACGCGTTGTGTTTTCCCCGTCGACAACGTCAACGCCTGTTGATTTCGCAAATACCCGAGTTCTTTCATCGCCGCATGGACACGGGTCCGTTTTTCCTTCGATACATACGGATGCTCGTTCAACACGCGCGAGACCGTCGTCACCGATACGTCAGCGTGCTTCGCGATATCTCGAATGTTTGCCATTCGCCCCACCTCAACTTGTCAGTCTTTGCATATAGTGTACCCACTCTGCTTGCTGACTGTCACCTCTTTCGACGACTTGACTTCGAATCGCTTGAACGAGACGGAAGCGCTCCTCTAACGGCAAATGAAGAAACTCTTCCTGGAAACGGGTACACAACATTTTTCCAAACGGCGTATACAACTGATTGATGACGAGTTCGTATACGATTCCACTGCACCATGTCTTCCATGTTGTCGGTTTCATATCGGTTCCCCTCCCTTTGTCTATACCGTATCTTCTGAAACGCGTTTCAGAGCAAGGTCTTTTTTGAAAAAAGTTTATTTATTCGTAAATTTCATTTTTCATGTTTTTTACTCAAAACAATTGACTGGAATCAAACATTTTTGTATAGTCATCAAGTTGATAACGTTAATTTAAACATTTTTCTCAATTAATGTTCGGAAATAGACCGAAATAAGGAGTTTTATCGATGAATATTTTTCAACTGAAACAACATGGTACGAATGTTAAACAAGAAGTGACAGCCGGAATCACAACGTTCGTGACGATGGCGTACATCTCTGTCGTCAACCCGGCCATTCTATCTGATGCTGGGATTCCATTTGCTCAAGCTTTCACGGCGACAATCATTGCCATCCTCATCGGGACAGGCTTAATGGCATTTTATGCGAACTTGCCGATTGCTGTGGCACCCGGGATGGGGCTCAACGCCTTCTTCGCTTACACGCTCGTCGCCCAAGAACAAATCGCACCATCCGCCGCACTCGGCGTCGTCTTCGTCTCGTCCGTCTTCTTTTTAATCTTGTCGCTTTCTCCGATTCGGACGAAACTGATTCAAGCGATCCCGACTTCGCTGAAACATGCGATCACGACCGGAATCGGTCTTTTCATCGCTTCGCTCGGATTGAAGTTATCGGGATTGATTGTCGCAGATGAGGCAAACTTGGTGCGTCTCGGTGACGTATCCTCACCAGAAGTGTTACTCGTACTCGGTGGTTTAATCGTCTCGGCACTTCTCTTCTCACGAAACGTACCCGGTTCTTTACTCATCGGGATGGTACTCACCGGAATCGCGGCTTACTTCATGGACATCTTACAAATCAACGGTGTCACGGCAATGCCGACACTTCCAGAAGGGCTCATGGTCAACCCGGTAACAGCATTTAGTGATGTCATTCAATATGGATTATTCGGTGCCGTCCTCTCGTTCTTCCTCGTCACATTGTTCGATACGACAGGTACACTTGTCGGTGTCGGGAAACAAGCCGGTCTCTTAAAAGAAGACGGAACGATTGAAAATGGTCACCGTGCACTCTTTGCCGACTCACTTGCCACAATGGGTGGTTCACTCGTCGGGACGAGTCCTTCGACGGCATACATCGAGTCTGCAGCCGGTGTCGCACAAGGTGGACGTACGGGTCTCACAACGGCCGTCGTCGCTGGTTTGTTCGGATTGACGCTCTTCTTCAGCCCGCTCATCGGTGCCATCTCTGGCGTTGCGGCGATCACAGCTCCTGCACTCATCATCGTCGGGGCGCTCATGTTGACGAACGTACGTTATATCGACTGGAGCGACTTTAGCGAATACTTCCCGGCCTTCATGACGATTTTGATCATGCCGCTTTCAGGAAGTATCGAACGCGGGATCGCATTCGGGTTCATCTTGTACCCGATCTTCAAAGCGATGAACAAAGAGACGGTTCACCCGCTCATCTATTTGTTCGGCGCACTCTTCATCTTGGAAATGTTCTTCCTATAATTTAGACACAAGATCTTCGTCATATGACGAGGGTCTTTTTCTGTTATACGTTCTTCCTTCCTGTTTTATATCAGAAAAGAGATGAATATCTGTTCAGTGAGATACATTATCAATTAGACAGGATTTTACAAATAAATCAGTTTTTCTCCCCATTTTTCTGTCACTTTTCTACGTATTATGAAATAATGACGGTGAAATCGCTATCATGAGAAGAAAGAAGGAATGGCTATGCCGAATGTAGCTTTATTCGTCACTTGTTTATCTGATACGTTGTTTCCATCCGTCGGACAAGCGACAGTCGAACTGCTCGAACATTTAGGGTGTGAGGTGACCTTCCCTTTTGAACAGACGTGTTGTGGGCAACCTGCTTATAACAGCGGCTATCATGAGGAAACGAAAAAGATTGCCAAGCATATGATTGAAACGTTCGAACAAGCAGATGCGGAATATATCGTCGGACCATCGGGATCATGTGTCATGATGATGCGCGACTATCCGCATTTGTTCCAAGGTGATCCGGTATGGGGTCCTCGGGCAGAGGCACATGCCGCCAAAACGTTTGAGCTGACGCAGTTCATCGTCGATGTGCTCGAAGTCACTGATGTCGGCGCCAAATTCTCCGCCAAAGCGACCTATCATGCGTCTTGTCATATGACCCGCCTTCTCGGAATTGAAGCGGCGCCTGGAAAGTTGCTAGGAAACGTCGATGGCTTGACGATGGTCCCCCTCGCGAACGTACATAACTGTTGCGGGTTCGGAGGGACGTTCTCTGTCAAGATGCCGGACGTTTCGGTGCAGATGGTGGATGAGAAAGTCGAATCGATTTTACAGTCCGGTGCAGACATTTTGATCGGGGCGGATGCATCGTGTCTGATGAACATCGGCGGACGCCTTCATAAACAAGGACATCCGATTAAAGTGATGCATATTGCCGAAGTCTTGAACGAAGGAGTGAAGCAAGCATGAGCATGGGGATTCGGTTAGATGAGAAGTTTCAGGACCGTCGGAAGGACGGGATTGAGGATGCGTTCATGCGGCAAGCCGTCAGTTCAGCTCAAAACCGGCTGCGGGATGGACGGTTGGATGCTGCGCGTGAACTCGGAGACTGGGAAGCGTTCCGCGACCACTCGGAAGAGATTCGTCAACACGTGCTCGAGCATCTCGACTATTACTTGTATCAATTGAGCGAGAATGTCTCAAAACGAGGTGGGAGCGTCTTCTTCGCAGAGACGCCAGAAGAAGCGAACCGTTACATTCGGGAAGTCGTTCGTTCGAAACAAGCCAAACATGTCGTGAAATCAAAATCGATGGTCACAGAAGAGATTGGATTAAACGAGGCGCTCCAGGAAGAAGGATGTACCGTCGTCGAGTCCGACCTTGGGGAATGGATTTTGCAACTCGACGAAGACCCACCGTCTCATATCGTCGCCCCTGCCCTTCACAAAGACCGCAACGCTGTCCATGAGACGTTCACCGCTCACGGCTATGCCGGTTCAAACGATCCGACCGAACTCGGGCGCTATGCACGACAAGAACTACGAAAAGACTTTTTAAAGGCAGAAGTCGGCATCACCGGCTGTAATTTTGCCATTGCGGAGAGTGGAGCCGTCGGGCTTGTGACCAATGAAGGGAACGGGCGCATGGTGACGTCACTTCCTGACACGGTCATTTCTGTCATGGGGATGGAACGGGTTGTCCCTTCTTATGAAGAGTTCGAAGTACTCGTCAATATGCTTTGTCGAAGCGCGGTCGGCCAACGCCTCACGTCATACATCACGACATTCGCAGGGACGCGTGCGGTCGGTGAAGTCGATGGTCCTGAAGAATTCCACCTTGTCATCGTCGACAATAAGCGTTCTGGCATTCTCGGTACACAGTTCCAATCGGTCCTGCAATGCATACGTTGTGCGGCCTGTATCAACGTCTGCCCTGTCTATCGTCACATCGGCGGTCATGCGTACGGTTCAATCTATCCTGGTCCGATTGGTGCCGTCTTAGCCCCACTGCTAGATGGTTACGAGAACTATAAAGAACTTCCTTATGCGTCGAGTCTTTGTGGTGCCTGTACAGAGGCATGCCCCGTGAAGATTCCGTTACACGAGCTGTTGATTGAGCACCGCCGCGTCATCGTAGAGGAAAAGAAACAATCACCTTTCGTGGAACGGATTGCGATGAAGGGATTTGCCGTCACAGCATCAAGTCCGTTCTTATTCGAAGCAGCGGAACATGTCGCACCGTTTGCGACATCACCGTTCGCCACATCCGGTCAGATCGAAAAAGGACTGCCGGCTTGGACGGACTCGAAAGACTTGCCTCAACCGAATAAACAAACTGTCCGAGATTGGTTCAAGAAACGGGGGAACGCCTGATGAATCCTGGTACAATCACAAACCGTGAAGACTTTTTACAACGCATCGCCAAACAGCTCGGGCGTGAGGTCGACCTCACCCCACCGAAACGCGAGTACAAACATCGCCCACAAGACGACGTGTTAAAAGATGCGAGCGAAGAAGAGCTACTCGAGACGTTTCGCATGGTCGCGACACGAATCCATACCGATTTGGTGGAATGTGAATCTGCGAATCTCGATGATACGCTCCGTCTCTTGATTGAACGTTACGAAGGAACACGGCTCCTCGCGGAAAACGATGACCGAATTTCCGCTTGGGCTCCCTCCACGAGTGAGACGTTCGCATGGTGGGATTCGACAAAGCCGGACACGAGCCGAGAGCTCGCCGCACGTGCCGACATCGGCATCACGATAGCAGATGCAGCGTTTGCGGAAAGTGCAACAATCGTCCAATATGCGAAGCCTGGAAAATCACGGACAATCAGTCTGTTACCGCAAGACCATATTGCGATTATCCCGAAATCTGTCCTTGTTCCACGTATGACGCAAACGGCACAACAGCTTGCCGCACTCGATCGAGATGGTCTCCATTCCCCGAACGGTGTCAATTTCATCTCCGGTCCGTCGAACTCAGCCGACATCGAAATGAATCTGATTGTCGGTGTTCATGGTCCTGTTCGAGTCGCCTATGTGTTGGTACATGATTTATAAGTATAGCCCCTCCATCGATCGATGGAGGGGCTACGTTTATCCTGATACCGTGACGCTCCCATTTGAGCTTGTTAATTTCACTTCAATAGATCCTTCACCGAACACGCACTCTTTCGACCGTTCTCCGAACACATTGACTTTTCCATTCCGTGACTTCGCCCGAATCGTCACATCTTCCGGACGTTCATCGACGTGCAAGTCAATCTTTCCGTTGTTGGTCTTCAAACGAATCGGTGCTTGAATCGATTGAACGAGGCAGTCAATCCGGCCGTTCGAAGTCTTGGCATCAATGGCTCCTGTGACGTGATCAACATCGATTCGACCGTTCGAGGAATGGATGTTGATGCGCTCTAGCTGAGAGTGCTTCGCTTCAACACGACCGTTTGAGGAATGAAGCTCCCAATCGTGACCATGACAGTCTGATGCGAGCACTTTCCCGTTCGATGTGCGAAGTTCGCCATGACGTGCTTGAATGTGATGTGCGATGATTCGCCCATTCTCGCTCTCTACGAGTAAACGTTCCGCTTGAAGATTTTGTACATCACTCGAACCGTGACGATTCTTCAATTGAATTTGATGATAGGCATGATGAGGTAGCTCGACCCGAAGGACCGGTGCTTTTGACCCAAACCACGAAAACAAATCAGACAGACCGAAACGACGTTCGGATTCAATCCGGATTTCTAACGTGTCCCCGACGATATCCATGACTACCCCATGGTCGGTCTCTGTTTCAAGTGTCGCGTACGCATACCCATCTTGTGATGGTGTCACGAACACCTGCGCATGTTGAACTTGAATGAGGACGCTTTGGAAAGCGACGGTCGAACTTTTGACAACTGCAGGCGGTCGTGTCGACTCCGCTACTTCAAAATCGACAGAGGCAAGTAGTTCCGATGCGAGCACGCTCGGTTCCCCTAACTCGCGCGCCATCTCTTCATCACTTCTTCCTTCTAATCGACCGCTCGTGAAGTACTCAGACACATCTCGTAAAATATCGAGGCGATCTTTCACCTTCACGTTCATCAATAATTGCTCAAGCTCTGACAAATACTGTTCTTCATTCATCTGTCGTCTCCCCCTCGGATTAAGTCATTGACGCCGTTCGTGAATACATCCCATTCCGTTCGTAACTCAGCCAAATGTGTTCGCCCTTGTTCCGTGATCTGATAATACTTCCTTGGAGGCCCTTCCCCGGACTCCATTAAATACGTTGTGAAATAGCCCTCTGTCGTCAATCGACGTAACAACGGATAGACGGCACCTTCTGAAATCGCTACTTTGGCCGAAATCGCTTGGACGAGTTCATAGCCGTAGCGGTCTTGTTCCGCTACAAGCGCCAGTACACATAGGTTGAGTACGCCCTTCTTGAATTGAGGATTCATGATCCCACCCCCTACTATACATAGAACAATAGCACATCATTTACTACTATTCAATATATAATAGCTGCCATTCCCCTGATTTCTCAATATCTAGCTTATGAGGAGGTGAATCTGTACAATAAAAGAACGACACTCGTAGGATATTTGTCACAGTCGGAATGTTCATCATTCTAGGAAGGAACGGTCTTTATGAAGTCATGGATTGACCAACGGATCGGAAGACAGTTTTTATTTGTCTTCTACTTATTCATCGGACTGATCCTCCTCACGTCGCTTGCCGTATACGTGTATACGGAAAACCAAATCGAACAGACGACGTCATCGCTCGAAAACATCAGTGAACGGCGCACGAATGCGACCGAATTGTTTGAGACATGGCAGTCGATGCAATATGAAATGCGCGGCTACGTACTCCTCGGAGACGATGCGATGCTAGAGCGCGTACAAGATAAACAAGTTTTAATTGACGAACAGACGACTTGGTTCGAACAGAACGCCGTAACCGATAAGGAAAAAACGTATGCGAGCGATGCCCGTACGCTGTTTGTTGCTTATCAAGAACGCGTCATGCCGAGCCTTGAACGTTATGTAGAAGGAAAGCGGAACGGAAGCGTAACCGAACCCTTTTTAAAAATGCCGACGCTCGGGAAAGTAAACCCTCAAAAAGAGCCGCCGGCAGACCGTAAATTTAAAATCAACTCGAAAAGTGCCGCAGATATGAGCGCGAGCATCGTCGATATGGAGAGCGTCTTCACGGAATATCGGAACTCACTGAACGCAGAAGAGGATGCGCTCCGTGCTCAACTTGCGACACATACGAAATGGGCACAAGCTCTCTGGCTCCTTTCCTTACTCGGAGTCCTATTCATTCTCTTCATCGTCGCTCGACCTTACGTCAGACGCTTAACGGGTCAACTTCAGGAGTTGATTGAGAACAGTAAGCGTCTTGCCGGAGAGAAGCAGCCGGTCACGCCGGTCACCGTTCAATCTAAAAACGAAGTCGGTCAACTGACAACCTCATTTCGTCAGATGGCTTCGTCACTTACGACACAACGTCATCGAATTGAGGAAGAGCGTGAGAAGACAGCGCGTCTCCTTCACTCCATCCGCGATGCCGTCATCTATGTCGAGCACGCAACCAGCGAAAAAGTGGCCAACCAAGCACTCTTCGTCTTGTTTAACCAACCCATCACAAAGCGAAACGAAGTCGACTTATACCGTTTAGACGCCAGCCTCGAAGAACTTGGACTGCAGGTCGACCAAAAGGATGACTTTTTCGCGTTCATGGAGCGGTCGTTTGATGGACAGTGTAAAGAAGAGAGCGTCACGTTTTCGATGAATCAGGAAGAACGCTTTATTCAAATGTATGCGGAGAAGATTTACTTGAGAGGTACACGCCACGGGACGATGCTCGTCTTCCGTGATGTCACGCATGAGACTGAGGTCGACCGTTTGAAAACTGAACTCGTTTCGACTGTCTCCCATGAACTTCGTACCCCACTCACGAGTATCATCGGATTCACCGAGCTTCTCCGTTTCCGAAAACTTTCAGCCGAACGTTCCGAAAAATATTTAGGGATGATTCATCAAGAGACATTGCGTCTCGAAGATTTGATTTCCAACTTGCTCGATGTCCAACGGATGGAATCAGGACAACAGACGTATCATAACGAATTCGAGCGCCTGTCCGACATCCTGAAACAGGCTATCGCGGTGCATCAAGGAGCAAGTCAACATCATCATATTTCGTTTGATTGTCAGGAAGATCTTTACGTATATGGAGACCGAACGCGACTTAATCAACTCTTCATGAATCTACTCCATAATGCTGTGAAGTATTCTCCTCATGGTGGAGACATCCATGTCCGTGTCGCATGTGAGCGACCTGATTGGATTGATATTTCGATTGAAGACCATGGAATCGGGATCCCTCAAACCGCGCTGTCGAAGTTGTTTGACAAGTTTTATCGCGTCGACAATTCCGCCAGCCGCAAAATCGGAGGCACCGGTCTGGGTCTCGCGATTTGTAAAGAGATTGCAGAAGGTCATGGGGGCACAATTCATGCTACGTCGAGCATCGGTAAAGGCTCTATTTTTACTGTCAGTCTTCCAAAAAAGGATGTATCGAATCAAATGAGTAGTTAAACAACAAGAGGGTGCGTTTGCGCACCCTCTTGTTTACTGTACTTTATTTTCTGGACCAAATGATGGATAAAGTGATAGTCCACCATCCGCAAAGATTGTTGTCCCTGTGACATATGACGATTCATCCGACGCGAGCCAAGCGGCAACGGCGGCGATTTGTTCCGGTTTCCCGATGACGTGAGATGGGATGAGTGCCTCTAACCCTTTCTTCTCTTCTGGGTCGCTCATCGTCTCTTCGTTGATTGGCGTATCGATTGCCCCTGGTGCGATCGCATTCACACGAATGTGATTCGGTGCATATTCGAGAGCGACTGATTTCGTGAACATTTTTACGCCGCCCTTACTTGCTGCGTAATGTGTATAACCAGGACGTGGAATGACTTCGTGAACAGAAGACATGTTGATGATATTGCCTTCGATTTTGTTCTCAACGAAGTACTTCAAGGCAGCACGGACACCAAGGAACGTTCCGTTCAAGTTGACGTCGATAATCTTCTTCCAATTGTCGAATTCCATCTCATGTGTTTTCGCCTCGACTTGAACGCCCGCGTTATTCACGAAAATATCCATTTTCCCGAACTCAGCAATGGCTTTTTCGATCATCTTCTCCGCGAGTCCTTCTTCCGAGACGTCCCCTTTTACGGCGACGGCTTTCCCACCACCTGCCTCGATGCCACGGATGACTTCTTCCATCTCTTTTTCACTACTACGATAGTTCAGGACGACGTTCATCCCTTCTTTCGCATAACGCTCACCGATTGCTCGACCGAGACCTTTCGAGCTTCCCGTGATGACCGCGACTTTTCCTTTTAATTCTGGATAGTTTGCCATGTGAACTCCTCCTTCATCTTCTCGTTTTTAGTTCCCACATTCCCCTCTTCATCAAACATGATTGGCTGCATTTTGAATATTTGAAACAAATCAACTATACTGAAACAAACTATTCGTTTTCAGGAACTGCCTGAAAGACGTTTGATCTTATACTCAATGGAGGTGACTCCCCGATTTTTGGGGGAATTGTTGGACAGTCCCATGTTACTCAGCTTACTCATCGTTGCGCTCTTAATCTTTTTGACTGCCTTTTTCGTGGCAGCCGAATTTTCAATTGTGAAAGTGCGTGGCGCTCGACTCGACCAGCTCGTGCTTGAAGGAAACAAGAAAGCGGTCAGCGCAAAAAAAGTCATCGAGAATATCGATGACTCCCTTTCTGCATCTCAGTTCGGGATTACACTTTCTGCACTCGGGCTCGGGTGGATTGGTGCCGACCAAATCGAAACATATATCCACACGTTGGTCGACCAGCTAAACTTATCGCCATCTCTCGTGACATTCTTGTCGTTCCTGATCGCATTCTTACTCATTGCGTTCCTGCACGTCGTCATTGGAGAACTTGTGCCGAAAACACTTGCGGTCCATGAAGCCGAAAAGTTGACGCTCCTTGTCGCACGCCCACTCTACGTGTTCACGAAAATCTTCTACCCGTTCATTCGTGCCTTGAACAGTATGGCACGTCTCACCCTCCGCTTATTTGGGGTGCAGACGACGGCTCAGGAGACGGCACACTCAGAAGAAGAGCTGAAAATCATCATGACGGAAAGTTTCCGTAGTGGTGAAATCAACGAAAACGAGTTGGCATATGTACAAAACATCTTCTCGTTTGACGAACGAATCGCCAAGGATGCCATGGTTCCACGTATGAACATGGTCACAATCGATGAAGAAGATACGATTGAAGAGATCATTTCAGTTGTCGAAGAGCACCAGTATACGCGTTATCCGGTCACACGAGATGGCGACCGTGACGACGTGCTCGGATTTGTGAATGCAAAACAACTCTTCACTGCTCAACTTTCAAAAAATGACGCACCGTTCGAGTCGTTCATTCATCAATTGCCACTCGTCACCGAGTTCACGCCGCTTCAAGAAGCGATGGTAAAGATGCAAAACGCGCAGACGATGATGTGCTTAGTCATCGATGAGTACGGGGGTACTGCCGGCCTCTTAACGATTGAAGACATCCTAGAAGAAATCGTTGGTGAGATTCGCGACGAGTTCGACCGAGATGAACAAGCAGAAATTACTGAAATTGCTCCGAAACACTACCGTCTCTCCGGACTTGTGTTAACACAAGAACTTGAGGAACGGTTTGGGATCGAAATCGAAGATGATGTCGATACGGTCGGCGGATTTGTCTTATCGCAAAAAGCGAATGCTCGGACGGGCGAACGCTTCCTCTTACCTGGCGACCATGAATTGATTGTCAGTGAAGTCGATAACCATCGAATCGTCTTCGTCGACCTGATTTTAGCTTCACATGAAGAGGAAGAGCCTCTCTCAGAATAAGGTTTCTGTCAAACCCTTCTCCTTGATTTGGAGAAGGGTTTTTCATGTGTGAACCGAACTGTCGCTATATTTTCGCCTCTTGCCGTGATATACTGCACATATGTTGCTTATTTGAGTGTCACGCACTCAATGACACAACATCACCGAAACATGGCGAGATGTTCGGTTTAAACAGAAAGAAATAGAAAGAAGGTTACGCATGGAACGCAAACTATTTTTGATTGACGGTAACTCCATGCTGGCCAGTGCTTATTATGGTGCCGCCGCGAGCCGAACGAAAAAAGGACGCGAGGTATCCAAAAACGATCGGAGTGCCGTCATCGGAATGACCGGCCTCATCCGGACGATTCTACGTAGACATCGTCCGACTCACTTTGTCGTCGTCTGGGACGTCTCACGTGAAACATTATGGCGTCGAGAACTCTACCCGGGCTATAAACGCCGCAGACGTCAAACACCGCCTGAATTGAAAGCACAGATGGAACTCATGCGCCAACTGCTTGAGGATAGTGGAATTCCACAATTCCAAGTAGAAGGCTATGAAGGGGAAGATTTAATCGCCCACATCGCACGTAAATTCAGTTGCAGTGCACCTGTGGTCATCATGACAAAAGACAAAGACTTGTTACAGCTTGTCAGTCCACGAATCACCGTTTGGTTGCAAACACAGGAGCTTCAGCAAATGCAAGCTCGCTGTGATATTCGTGATAACCGTCCGTTACCGCTCAAACGTCATTTAGAAATTCGACCAGAAGAGATTGCGGCGTTATACGAAGGATTGAAACCGAAACAGCTGTCAGCCGTTAAAGCGTTGACGGGAGACCGTTCAGACGGAATTCCGCCTGTTGCGGGACTTGACGAAAACCAATCGGTCCAACTGATCAAACGATTCGGTTCGCTCGATAAGCTGTATTCTGCCTTGAGTATCAAAGGTGATAAACGACAACAAGTAAATGAAACGATCGCGGCACTGACGTCAGAGGAGGTGCCCCGTAACTTGAGACGAACACGCAAAAAAGCAGAGCGCAACATGGAGCTCGTTCGTCTTGATGTCACGGTGCCGGCACTTGACCATTTGAAGTTGGCTCATCTCGAGCTCAGCCTCAACCCGAAGCGAGTCGAGCAAGCGTATCAAAAACGCGGACTTCGTCTCTCCTTCAACGCAGGTCAGAAGAAAACATCCGCACGTTAAAAAGAACGGCCGCTCATGCGCCCGTTCTTTTTATATGCACGGTAATTCCATCTTCATCCGTCAACGTCCATTCAGACGATGTTCCACCTAACGCCTGGTTTGTCTCTTCGTTGACAAGAAGTGTCCACGCTTCGAGTCCTGCTTCGACTCCTAGAGCTTCACTCGGACGTGCCCACACGTTCGTGCCGATGTGATGATGATACCCGTCTGCCGCTAAGAACAGTGCCCCCGGATAAGAATCCGTTGTAATGGAAAACCCGAGTCGGTCATGGTAGAAGCGTTTTGCTGCTTCGATCGACCGGACTTTAAAATGCACATGTCCCATCGTCGTTCCGACCGGTAAACCAGTGAATGGTCGATTCACTGCAGCTTGAAGCATCGATTCATAATCGACTGGTTCAGTCGCCATCTTCACATGCCCGTTCGCTTCATAGCTCCATTGTTCCTTCGGACGATCGGCATATAGCTCGATCCCGTTCCCTTCTGGGTCACTCAAATAGAACGCTTCACTCACTAAATGATCGCCTTGCCCGACTTCAATGCGTTGTTCGATAAGATGCGCCAAGATGCTTCCTAACGCTACACGATCCGGTAATAGAATCGCTAAATGAAACAACCCTGCCGCTCGCGGATTCGTCTTCGCCTGCGGAACATGGTGCAAGATGACGAGCGAACGCTCTTTCGTTCCGAGCGTGGCAAGCTCTTCGGTTTCTTCAAGGACACTCATCCCAATCACGTCTACATAAAATTGTTTCATCTGTTCGATGTCACGGACGCGTAGCGTCACCGGTCCTAGTTCAATATTTTCGATTTTCATATACAATCACCTCACCTTCACTATACCCGCTCGGCTCACATTGCAGAAGTAGGCACAAAAAGGTGGTATAGTTACTTCAACGATACTAATGGAAAGGAAGAACGATGTGACCAAGATAACAAGCTGCGAAGTCGATACGGCACTCGAACTGATTACAGGAAAATGGAAGCACTCCATCCTCCTCGTCCTGATCAATGGGGATACGTTACGCTTCAGTGAGTTGAAACGAGCGTTACCAAAAATCAGTCAAAAGATACTGACCGCACAACTCCGTGATTTAGAAGAACAAGATATCGTCATCCGGACCGTCTATCCAGAAGTCCCTCCCCGTGTCGATTATCGCTTAAGCGAGTATGGGAAAACACTGATCCCGATTCTCGAAGCGATGAACGAATGGGGAATGCGTCACGCGGAACGGATGCGCTCCAACTAGTTGTCCACATGTGGATAACCGTTTTAACCGATTTCATTTATCACTTATCCACAGGAGGTCGTCATGATTCGTTATCCACAGTTCACCGGTCATCAAATCGGGGTCACCGCTCCCTCATCCGGTATACCAACAGAACTACACCATTTATTGCATCAAGCGGAACATAAGTTTTCTGATCGAGGGTTCACGTTGCAATTTACTCCAAATGCGTGGAAACAACAATTCGGGAAGTCCTCCCCGGCTCGCGTACGAGTAAATGAATTGACCAATCTCCTTCAAAACGACACTGTCGACTTGATCATTCCGCCTTGGGGCGGAGAACTTTTAATGGAGATCCTCGACCAAATCGAGTGGCAATCCTTACCCGCAAAATGGATGCTCGGTTATTCAGATACGAGTTTGTTGCTCTTCGTCTATACATTAAAAACCGGAATCGCCTCGGCCCATGGTCCAAACCTGGTCGATTTACGTGCGGATATTTGGGATGAGACGAGTTCACGCTGGTTAGATGTATTGTCGACGCGGGTCGACGAGACGGTCATCCAACGCTCGTCTGAGAAGTTTCAAAAGGAATGGCAGCATGAAAATCCGACGCCACACCTGTTTCATTTGAGTGAAACAACGGAATGGAAAGCGATTGGGGGTCAACACGCGACAGGTCGATTGCTTGGTGGATGTCTCGATGTGCTCTTACATACAATCGGGACACCGTATGGCGACGTCAGGACATTCCAACACGATTACCTGAATGATGAACCGATTCTTTGGTATTTTGAGAATGCCGAGATGAACGTCCCCGCATTAAAAAGGACCCTCCTTCAAATGAAGTGGGCCGGTTGGTTCGATCAGACGTCTGGTATTCTGTTTGGACGAAGTGATGCCCCATCTGTGCATCAAGACTATACTACTGAGATGGTGTATGAGGAGCTCCACCACATGTTAGAGGTTCCTATCTTTTTCGATATCGATTTCGGACACGTTCCGCCGCAGATGACGCTCGTCAATGGGGCCCACGCTTCCGTCCAAGTCGAGCATGGTCAAGGGACATTGATTCAAACGTTCAAGGGCTGATGCGTCAGCCCTTGATTTGTTGTAGTAATAATTCTAAACGTTTGCGAAACAGTCCTTGCGGGAATTTCGCTACTTGTTCTTCGATGACCGATACCCAGTCGTCTCCGCATCCGTTCAATGTTCCCCTTAATAACCCTTCGTAGTAAATCGCGATATCGACTAAACTATGTGCTTTCCACTCGTCTCTGTTTTCCCATAGTGCCAATAAACACTCTCTTCCTTTTTCCGATTCCCCTCGAAAAGCGTAGTACACACCTTTCGCCATCGAAATCGCCGCAATGAACGGCTCAACCTCTGTCGTGAGTGATTCCATCAACTTGACGTTTTCCCCTAACAGATCAATATGTCGATATTCCATCGCATAGAGCGCTTCGGAAAGTGCCACTTTGATTTCTGCCAAGCGGTCTTCCGTGAATTGAATGTATTGCTTCGCCTTTTGTAAAGACTCACGAACATGCTTTTCATCGTTCAAATAGAGCGCACAAATCGAAATGGTGCGATACACGTCGTCCGCACGGTAGTAGATTCTTGTTCGTTTCATATACTCGAGCACGTCTTCAAGCTGTCGAATCGAATCTTCCAAATCCTCGTCACAAAGAAGGTTTTTAAATACAATCAACATGACGTACTCAGTTCTCGTTTTCGTTTTCATGTATTTCGCATCAAGAAGTTCGATCGCGTCAATCCGTTCAAGCGATTCTTCAAATCGGTTCCACATCAATAAATAATAAGCCTGGCTAATTCGTCCCATTGCCAATTCATCAGATTCACCTAGCTTCTCAAAAATTTCAATGGCACGATCGTAGTAGTTCAATACCTTCTCATTTTCTCCTTCTTGAAAGTACGTATCCCCATACAACATGTATGCTTTACCTTGCCACACGGAGTTCATTTCTTCTTTTAAGTATGGGGAAAGCATCTGTCGTATTTCTTGATCTGGCCGCGAAACGAGTGTCATTTCTTCATATTCTAACTGCTCGACCATCGTCTGTAATTCAGCTTCTTTCGGGTCAGTCAATAACTGCTGCATCGAGACATCTAACCGACTTGCGAGTTCTCGTAAGCTACGCATCGATGCCTCCGCTTTCCCATTTTCAATCATACTGAGCATCGATTTCGTGACGATCCCTTCCGCCAACTGCGTTTGGGTCATTTTCTTCTGTTTTCGTAACGTTTTAATTCGTTCACCAATCATATGCCACCTCTATAAGTTAAATTATATTGAACTTTATGTTTACATTTCACTCGATTGCCTTTATGATAATGTTAAATCACATTTAACTAATTTGCAAAGGAGTGTTCTCTATGAAATTCTTATCTTCCAATTTATCGATTTTATTACTCGGTAAATTCATGTCACTGTTCGCATCCAACTTATTTACGTTCGTAGCAGGATTAACGGTGTTGACGACGACTGGATCTGGATTACAATTCGCATTTGTCTTACTGGCAGGCACATTGCCACGCGTTCTTTTGTCACCATTTGCCGGCGCTTATGCGGACAAACTTGACCGAAAACGAGTCATCATCAAGATGGAGTCTTTGAATGGAGGACTGTTTTTACTCGCAGGGATTGCAAGTTTGCTTTGGACGTTCGAAGCACCTGCCTTTTATGTCATCACATTCTTCCTATCCATCGTCTCTACCTTCTTATCGGTCACGCTATCGAGTTCGATCCCACTTCTATTCGAAGAGGAAGAGCTTCAACGTGCCAACTCCCTCATTCAGAGCATCATCTCCATCTCAAGTATCGGCACTCCGCTTCTTGCCGGAGCACTGTTTAAACTCATACCGATTCCAGCTTTTTTATTCAGCTCAGCCCTATTCTTCATGATTGCCGCCTTGCTTGCTTCTCGACTCACATTTCATCAGAAAGAGATTGCTCCAACCGAACAATCCACCTGGGAAGATGTACGGTCCGGTCTCTCTTATTTGAAGCAGCAACGAGTTTTATGGACAGTCGCCGTTCTAGCTGCCTTCTTGAACTTCTTTTTCGTCGCGACAGAAGTGTTGTTCCCGATAGCCGCTTTACAAGAGGTCGGCGTGTCTCCGTTTCAGTTTGGACTACTTGAAAGCATGGTTGCCATTGGATTCTTAATCGCTTCTTTACTTCACGCCTTGCCACTATTCAAAATCAAACATCGTCTGTCGACCATGCGATCTGCACTGACCATACTCAGTGTTCTATTTGTCGGCCCTGCCATTCCATTATATTTGAACTTCAACGTCCTCACTTCGATTTTCTTTTTCGCAATGTTCGCCTTATTGAGTGGTTTCTTTATCGTACGTGTCAACGTTCCGATTCAATTGCTTTTACAAACGAATACGGATCCGAATTATTTAGGTCGCGTGATTGGGGTACTCGAGTCACTTGCGATGGGTATCACGCCAATCGGTTTTATTCTATTCGGGGTATTGAGTGATCTTGTACCAGTCGCACATCTATACACTGCATGTATGATTGGCCTACTCCTATGTACCTGCACACTCACATATCGGATTCGCCATGACATCCAAGCGGAACGGTCAGCAGCTCAGTCAATTGAACGAGTATCCTAACAAAAAAAGACATCGAACGAATCAGTTCGATGTCTTCTCTGTTGACGCGAGTACCCGTTTTTCTAATAAAAATGGTCCGAATGGGATGACCGATGCCATGACGGCAAGCGTCAGAACTTTGAAGCCCCAACGGAAGCGCCACGCCATGTAGACGGCTGCGAGCACATAAGCCACAAACAAGAAACCATGTGCAGCGCCGACGATGCTGACCGCGAGTGGAATACCCGCCATATACTTCAATGGCATCGCGATAAACAGTAACAACAAGAAGGACACACCTTCTGTGTAGCCAAGCCATTTAAAATGAGTCGTAGTCATATGCGTTCTCCTTTATCTCTGTAGGCTATATCTATCGTAGCCGAAACATGAGAGGTTTGTCACAGGAGAGTGCATAAAAGTTACGAAGCTATTTGACGATTTGGTGAACGATGCAATACTTTCGTTTCGACGAAGTTGCGAAGGAACAAACCATCGACTCCGATTTTCCCTGCGTTATGTCCAGCAACCAAAATCAATACGGATACGATCAACATCGTTGGGTTCGTACTGACCGTTCCAGAGAGCAAGAAAGCCATGTTCATGACAAGACCGAAGAACGCCGCGCTACGTGTGAGTGCTCCGAGCAATAACCCCAACCCGACCAAAAATTCACCATAAGGAATAAGGACATCGAATAATCCAGCGTTCGGAATCGCAACGTTTTCTAAGAATGCAGCCCACCATCCTGCGACGGCTGGATGTTCTCCAGTCGCGAGTGTCACCGCGTTGTTTAAGAATCCTTCCGTTCCAAAACCACCTGTGATTTTACCCCAACCTGCTGTTAACCAATGATAACCGAGCCAGACACGTAACACCGTCAAGATTGCCGTAGCGATGTTATGATTTTGCCAAAATTTCGTGAACATGATGATTCCTCCTTTTCAAGAAGTTGAATAAATGAATAATGTGATTACATTCACAATATACCACCTATGTTCACTATTTCACATATGTATTTTGCTTTGTTCATGATTCGTCCATATGTACGTCACACTCTATTCACATCCAGCAAAAAGACGCCTACTCGAGGCGTCTTTGAGAAGTTTACAACGTTACTTCTTGAGGTGGCTGCCCTTTTTTATTCATCACACGCATCGATTCTGGTTCGATTTTGAGAATGACCAATTTCGGATCGTCCGGACCATCAAACCAGCCCTCGAGTTTGTCGTTCCACACTTTTTCTTTCATCGATTCATCGTCTGACACAGTCGCTTTCCCTAAGATTTCTAAGTAGGTGTCCCCCACTCCATCTCCGTCATAACCAATCAAAATATGCGTATATGGATTCTTCTCTAATTCCTCCACCTTATCTGTATCGTTCGAGGTTGCTGTGTAGAGTGTAAAATCATCATGGAAAAATGTCATGTAACGACTATGTGGCTTCACTTTATACACGGTCGCCATCGTCCCTACATCACTTGAATCTAGGATTTTTAAAGCTGTTTCTTTTGCACTCATTCCAAATTCCTCCTTCATGATTTGTCGCTCGTATACTGTTCCCTCAAACTACACGATTAAACACAAAAAAACCTGCTCGCCGATGCGAGCAGGTATCATATTCCTTAGAAAGGAAGATTAGATTTTTTCAACGTTAGAAGCTTGTGGTCCACGAGCTCCGTCTGTGATTTCGAAAGTTACTTCTTGGCCTTCTTCAAGTGTTTTGAAGCCGTCGCCTTGGATTGCTGAGAAGTGTACGAATACGTCGTCTCCGCCTTCCATTTCGATGAAGCCGTAACCTTTTTCTGAGTTAAACCATTTTACTTTACCTGTGTTCATGAATGAACCCTCCTGAAATAAACGCTATGCGTTATAGTAGTGCCTTACTAGAAAAAACTTGACCAAAAAAAATACAAGCCTCTGGATTATCTAACGAAAAATAATCCCAAGCACTTGTGAATTATGATTCCAGCTATTCTTAATTAAGCACATATTGAATATAACACGACTAGATGCTTCTGTCTAGTAAATACTTCTGATTGCTAAAAAACGAGGTGAAACGGGTACATGCTAGAGAAGATGATGCTAGGAGGATTTATTATGAAAAATGCAAAGGACCCACAATCAATCGCATCGATGATTACCTCATATTCTGATTGGTCGGAAGAAGACCTCATCCAGCGAACACTCGAATGGCATCGTGTCACTCGCGAGACATCTTACTCAGAGCAGCAACAATCCATCCCTTGCCGAATTCCAATGACAGAACGTATTACGCCTGTTCAAACGTCACTCCCGCTCGAACAAATGGACGGAATGGTTCGTCCTGTTTGGATGCGACGCCTCGATGCGGAATATTTGAATCTGCTTCAGGTCACAAAACAACGTGTTGATGTGACAGATTATGGCGCTGTCGGGGACGGACAAACGGATTGCACGCTCGCTTTTCGTCTCGCCCTCCGCTCCAATCGCCGTGTCTTTGTCCCGGCAGGTGTGTATATCGTTCGGGGCATTCGCCTTCCTTCGAACTGCGTGTTAGAAGGTGCCGGACAGGACGTCACCATTCTAAAACTATCCGATTGTGCCCCAAAGCATCGAAGATTGTTACGAAACGCCACCCCATTTGCGGGAAACCATCATATCGAGGTATGTCACCTGACGCTCGATTGGAACGTTGCACGATTAGGCGATGCGAAACGAACGACGAGCGGTGACACGTCATCGAGTGCCTTGACGTTTGCCCATGTGACGTATGGCTGGGTGCATCATGTGACGGCTAAAAATGCCGGTCTTCATGCGTTCGACATCACGTCTCCACACTATCATTACTTAGGGGACGGCCTCCGTGCCGCAAACGGCAGTCGGTATATTCATCTTGATTACCTTGAGGCGACGAACTATGGGGATGACGGAATCACGACACACCATAGCGATGCCATTTATATCACCAACTGTTATTGTCATCACCCTCATGGTCGAACGCATGCTGTTGGATTTTCAAACTCGAATGGCATTGAGATTGACGATGGATCGCGGCACGTCACACTCGTGAACAATAAAAGTGAAGGATGTTTTGGCGGAATCGAAGTAAAGGCACATGGAACCTCGTCAGCGGCTCATGACGTTCATATTTTTGGACACCTTTCACTTCATGACAATCGCTCATTTAACTTCCGTCACATTGGTCATCATTTAGCAGACGATCCCGATTCGGCGACAGCACGCTTTCTGTCTGGTACGAACTTAGTATCCGTCGAACCGGTCCGAAGCTCGCTATATGCGAAATCCTCGCCACGAAGCCTGGTCGTATCGGCCTATCAAGACGTCTTGATCCATGGATTGACCGCGATCGGTGACCCGACTTACGATTACGAAAAACATCCGGCACTGGCGATTCAATACAAGTCTCGGCGCGTTCAATTACATCGCATCTCCGTACGTGGATTTACAACCTCGAGAGCTGATCTCGAACTGTTCGGAGGGGATAATCGGACCGATGAAGTGACCATCGAAAACTTACGATGCCTTGAATCTGCGCCAATCGCGTTAAGAATAGGACGTCAGCTGGAGAAAATCGCACTTCATCAAATCGAAGGACAGAAAAAAAGCGGAGATGTACTCATCTCCACGAAAAGTCCAATCGATGCGAAAGACATGCTCGCTTACGGATTCTCGGACCGAGTACGTTCAGACGTTTGAGCCGCCTCGACAAGCCGATCCAATTTGTCCTCATCGAGTTCAAGCGAGCTTTCTTTCTGTTTGGCCATCATGCGGACGATCGCTTTGTCTAAAAAGCCCATTCGTTCAAAGTCATACCCGCTCCCGACAACTTCGACGAAATAGGCATGTTCTCGTAGCGTGTCACAATAAGCTTCTTCTAGCTCGCGAATCCGTTCCGATTCTGTCGGTGTCCCGGCACACAAATATAGAGCAAGGGGATGCTCGAGCAAGTGTGCCTCATGAAGCGACAACCATTCCTTCATCTCGTCCTGGATGGTACCCATCCGAATCGAACTGCCGACGATGACGTGATCCACGGTCTCCCACATGACGTTCGGCTCTTCTACGATATTTTGGACATGAACGTCTCCCGATAACCGTTCAGCGAGTAAAGACGCCACTTTTTCACTCGTCCCATATCTGGAAGAGTACGCGATTAAAGTACCCATGTCGTTCCCTCTTTTCATGTCAGACGTTACTTACACTATTCCCGAATCATCGAGAGAAGATACGCGACCATTCAAAAAAGCTCGCCGTCTGGCGAGCTTTTCGTCACAGTTTATACACTTGTGCTTCGTAAGGACGAAGGGTGAACGGTTCAATCGGTTCCATGTTTCCGATGACGCGTTCTTTTACGTCATATGGTAAGTCACGTTGTTGTGTGTCACCTGAGAAGTTACAGAGCACGAGCCATGTCTCTCCTTCGAACGAACGTGTGAACGCATAGATTGCCTCATCTTCCGGTAACAACAGCTCATACTTTCCATAGACAACGAGCGGATTGGCTTTACGGAGCGCAATCAATTGACGGTAGTAATGGAAGAGCGAATTCGGGTCTTTCCGTGCCGCTTCCGCATTGATGTCGACATAGTTCGGGTTGACCCCAATCCATGGTGTTCCTGTCGTGAAGCCACCATGTGCTTCGTCCGACCACTGTACCGGCGTTCGTGAATTGTCACGTCCTCGCTCATGAATTCCACGGAAAATCTCATCGTGCGTCAACAACCCTTTTGATGTGTAGTCACGGTAGGCGTTTAACGTTTCGATATCTCGGTACTGATCAATCGAATCAAACGCGACGTTTGTCATCCCGAACTCTTCCCCTTGATAAATGTAAGGTGTCCCTTTCAATAGATGAAGAAGTGTCGCAAGCATCTTCCCGGAACGGACACGATACTCAGGTGAATCGTTTCCGAAGCGCGAGATGGCTCGTGGCTGGTCGTGGTTACTCCAGTACAGGCTGTTCCACCCTTCCTCTTCCAGTCCTTCTTGCCAACGCGAGAAGATTGTCTTTAACTCGGTCAATTTCCAGTCCGTCGGATTCCATTTCCCGAAGCTACCGTTCCCGACATCTACATGCTCAAAATGAAAGACCATGTTCAGTTCGTTACGGTCTTCCCCTGTATACAATTTCGCTTCTTCCACACTGACTCCTGGCATCTCACCGACCGTGATCGTGTCGTATTTCGATAAGACTTCTTGATTCATCTCTTGCATGAATTCATGGATACGTGGTCCGTTAAAGAAGAATGGCGTGCCGTCACCGTACCCTGTTCCTTGCGTTTGACCATCCGGATAGCTTGGATTTTTTGAGATCATATTGATCACGTCCATCCGGAACCCGTCGACCCCTTTATCGAGCCAATACGTCATGAGATCGTACACTTCACGACGAAGCGTTTCGCTTTCCCAGTTCAGATCCGGTTGTTTCTTACTGAATAAGTGAAGGTAGTACTCATCACTCGCCTCATCATACTGCCAAGCGCTGCCGCCGAAGAAAGCCCCCCAGTTCGTCGGAGGTTGACCATCTTTCCCTTTTTTCCAAATATAATAGTCGCGATATGGACTCTCTTTTGAAGAGCGTGACTCCATGAACCACTGGTGTTCATCGGAAGAGTGATTGACGACCAGGTCCATCATGATTTTAATCCCGTGACGGTGTGCTTCTTCAAGCATCGCATCAAAGTCGTCCATCGTACCGAACTCCTCCATAATGGCACGATAATCACGAATGTCGTATCCATTGTCGTCGTTCGGTGAATCGTATACCGGCGAGAGCCAGATGACGTCGATCCCGAGCTCTGCCAAATAAGACATCTTCTCCGTGATTCCTTGGATGTCACCAATCCCATCACCATTCGAATCGTTGAAGCTACGTGGATAAATTTGATACACGACTGCTTCTTTCCACCATTGTTTCATGTTACGTCCTCCTTGAAGTTCATTTCCGTTTCAACGCTTTCATCGTACTGTCTTCAAGGATTCATGACCATCCATGATATGATTAGGATATGTACAATTTTGCTATAAAATGAGGAGACTATTATGGAAATCGGCTTTTGTGGCTATTCGTATCATACAACGACCTACACTTTTCCATTCGCTAACTTACTCGATACGTATCTGATTCGCTTACAGACAGAGGGGACGGCTCGGATCGTCGTCAATGAGGAAATGATGATCACACGACCTGGTGACGTATTGATTGTCCGCCCGGGTGACTTCTATGAAATGCATGTCGATACACCTGCGAGCGGAGACTATCATATCTTCTGTACCGGACATTCGATCGATACATGGTGGCATGCGACGCCACGGGAGCGAAAGTATGCCATCACCATCGATTCCCGCCTACTTTCGCTATGGCAACACATTACAGAGGAAGTGCGCCGTCCACCATCTGAACAAAGTGCCGTACTAATTGAAACTCTCGTCAAAGCGCTTTTACTCATGCTTGATCGTTCGATTCAAGATGTGCATTCCCAGGCGCGACCGCCAGTCGTCTCTCGCATGATGCGCTTTATCGAATCGCACGTCACCAATGACTTTAAAGTGGCAGACGTTGCTATAGAGGTCGGACTCAGCGTTTCACGGACCGTTCATCTCTTTAAAGAAGAGACCGGGATGACAATCATCGAATATGCACAATCGATTCGCTTACAGCTTGCCGAAGAGCAAATGCGCTATACAAAACATTCGTTAGAAACGATTGCGGAACTGTCTGGATTTCGAAGTTATCCATATTTCCACAGAATTTTTAAACGGAAATATGGCGTAGCACCAGGGGTTTATCGCACTCTTCAACAAAAAAACGAAAAAAAATAAAAAAAGAGTGATCCATTTTTTGAACCGCTCCGTTAGATGGGTGTAAATAACGACAACAACACTCACTTACGAAAAGGAGCGATTACACATGAAGAAGAAGACGTTAAACAAAATCGTAGCACCTGCACTAGCCTTAGGACTACTCGTACCGGTCAACGCACAGGCAGCGGATCACACACCGACAGCAAGTACACCAGCAGGTGACCTTCGCGCCACACTCGATCAACTCTTATCTGAGCACTACGTATTAGCCGTCACATCGATGATGAAAGGATACGACGAGGCAGCAGATGCTGAAGTTTCGATGAAAGCACTCGATCAAAACGCGCTCGACATGACACCAGCCATCTCATCAATTTATGGGGAAGAAGGCGGCATGAAGTTCGAAGAAATCTTCCGTGGTCATAACGACTACTCAGCTGATTTCGTAGAAGCTGCAAAATCAGACAACCAAGAACTACGCATGGAAGCTGAAGCTGAAGTCGATGAGTTCGTAGAAGAATTCTCAACATTCCTCGATGCAGCGACGGAAGGGAACTTACCGAAAGAAGCGGCAGCAGATGCACTTGAACTTCATGAAGACCAAGTCCTCTCTGTATTCGATAACTATGTCGAAGGAGATTACGAAGAAGCTTACATGACGTTCCGTGAAGGTTACAAGCACATGTTCAACATCAGTAAAGCCCTCTCAGGTGCAATCGTCACACAAATGCCTGACAAATTCACGACTGGAGCAGATACACCAGCTGTTGAACTCCGCTCAACATTGAACAGTCTTGCAGGTGAGCACTTCGCCCTCGCTGCAATCGGTATGCAAAAAGGATATGACCAAGCAGAGGACTATGACTACGTCACATGGGCAGAAGACCAGAATACACTCGACTTCAAAGCGGCAATCGCATCTGTATACGGTGACGAAGGTGCTGCACAGTTCGAAAAAGTTTGGAACTCAGATCACATCACAGCACAAGGTGATATCGTAGCTGCTACACTTGAAGGTGACGAAGCGAAGATTGAAGAAGCACGTATGCGCCTCGACACATTCGCTGTCGACTTCAGCACATTCCTCGATGCAGCAACAGAAGGTAACTTGCCACAAGCTGCTGGTGAAGAAGCCATCAAACAGCATGAGACACTCGTACTCGACACATTCGATCAATACGTCGCAGGCGATGCAGAAGCGGCTTGGATGTCATTCCGTGAAGGATATGCGTTCATGTTCGGTGTTGGTGAAACACTCGGTAACGCGATCGTGACACAAATGCCTGACAAGTTTGAAGAAACAATGATGCCTGAAGAGATGCCTGAAACAGGTCTCGGTGGTGCACAAGAACAATCAATGAACACGCTCTACGCTGGATTAGCTGTACTTGGCGGAATCTTACTCGCCTTCGTAACGCTTCGCAAACGTAAAGTGTCTGAACAATAATCAATAAGGAGGGAGCCCCATGAACAAGCGCCATTTGTTTCTGGCGCTCTCTCTCTTTTGTTTTAGCTTCTGGACGTGGACGAGCGCCCAAGAATCGTCGTCACCACCTGTAGAAGAAAAACAAATAGAGGAGAGCCCGGATTTAACGGCTGAATTCTCACTTCTACAGGAAGAGGTGAAGAAGTTACGATTAGCAGAGGAAGAAGAAAACGCTAAGGCCGTCACCCCCGTTCAAATCCAAATTCCGAAAATCGATGTCGATACCGCTATCGAGCAAGTCGGGGTACTGGAAAACGGACAGATGGGTGTACCAGAAGATGAAAATCAGGTCGGGTGGTTCGAACCCGGTGTCACACCAGGAAGTAAAGGAAACGCCGTGATCGCCGGTCACGTCGACAGCAAGACCGGTCCGGCCGTCTTTTATCAACTCGATCAACTTAAAGAAGGCGATGACGTTCTGATTCGAGACGAAGTTGGAAACACACTTCGTTTCCGCGTCACAAAAACAGAACGCTATAATACGAAAACCGCGCCAATCGAAGAGATTTTCGGTGCCACATCAAATCGCAATTTAAATTTGATCACCTGTTCGGGTACGTTCGGGGACGGGGGCTACGATGAACGATTCGTCGTGTATACAGAGCTAGTGGATACCGAACTGAACGAAACTATCGATCTCGAGATTCCAACGGCAGTCGCGCGACAAGGAAACTTGTTAACCTGGCACGCCGTGCGTCAAGAGAGCGTAATCGGATATCGCATCTATGAAGTCGTCGACGGAAAAGCGACTCATATCGAAAGCGTCCCATCCCATGCGAGAAAGAGTATCGAAGTCGCAAATGAGACAGGTGTTTCTTATTACGTGACTGCGATCGACCAACTTGGAAATGAGTCGAAACCTTCCGAGATGACCAAATGACAAAAGACCCCTTACTCACTTTTAATGTGTGAATAAGGGGTCTTCTTTATTATACAAAGCAAGGAATCTGCGGGTTGAACGTCTTGTTGTTCTCCGTCATGACTTGCTTTTTAATTTTGCCTTCTCCGAGGTAGACGATGCGGTCAGCGAGTGCCTCTGCATCTTCCTCGTCGTGTGTCACGAAGATCGTCGTCGTACCTGTCTGCTTCAAGAGACGGCGCAAATCGTCACGAATCCGATGTTGAAGTGACGTGTCCAAGTTACTGAACGGTTCGTCTAGAATCAACAGTGCCGGCTTCGGTGCGAGTGCACGCGCGAGCGCGACACGCTGTTGTTGTCCCCCACTGAGTTCGTACGGGTAGCGGTGGCGGAACTCCGTCAAGTTGACGAGCGCGAGCATCTCTTCGACACGCGCATTCCGTTCTTTCCGGCTTAGTTTATGAAGACCGAACCGAATGTTCTTTTCAACGGTCATGTGTGGGAAGAGTGCATAGTCTTGGAAGACCATCCCAACGCCACGATCTTCTGGTGGCATGAACTGACAATCGTCGCAACAGACGCAGTCGTTCACAACGACGACGCCCTGGTTCGGCATCTCGAGCCCTGCGATCAATCGGAGAATCGTACTTTTCCCAGAACCGCTGTCCCCAAGAAGCGAGACGATTTCGCCTTTTGTGATCGAAATCGAGAACCCTTTGATGGTCTCTTCATGTGCACCTTTATAGCTAAAATGTAAATCGTTGATTTGAACGAACATTAGTCGGCCTCCTTATCAAGCACCTTGTGGGAAACGAATATCAACAGTCCACTCATGAGGACGATGACGATGGAAGCGAGTGCCGCTTCATGAATCTTCTCATCACTCACGTATTTGAACGCCTGTGTCGCAAGCGTCGAAAAGTTAAATGGTTGTAAAAAGAGCGTCAACGGCAACTCTTTCATAATATCAATAAAGACGAGGATAAATGCGCTCATGATAGCACCTTTAATCATCGGGATATCCACGCGGAAGAACGTTTGGACCGTGTTCCATCCGAGCATGCGGGATGCTTCCGTGAACGATTTCCCGACCTTCTCGAACCCACTCTCAATCGAGTTGTAGCCGATGGCGAGGAAACGGATGACATAGGCGAAGATGAGCATGATGAGCGTCGTCCGAAACACGAACGTCTGACTCAAGTCGAGCGCCTTAGCCATGTCGAGCACTTTGCCATCGAGCCATAAGAAGAGCGTGATGACCGCAATGGCGATCGCTGCCCCTGGAATCGAATATCCAAGCGTCGTCACTTTTGAAATGACGCGTGTCATGTTCGACGGGAAGAGCCGCGTGTAGTTCGCGATGATGAGTGCGAACAACAGGATGATCACTGTTGCGATAAAGGCGACACGCACCGTATTCCAAACAAGTTGCCAAAATTCTTCCGTGAAGACCGTATCGAACGTCAGGAACGTCCAGGCCGTCAACTGCGTGAACGGAATGACGAATGCGATGGCAAAGACGATCGAGACATAAGCGAATACCGCGTAGCGATGCCAGCCTTGAAGCGGTCTCGGTTTGAGCGGTTTCACTTTCGTCGAAGCGTAACTGAATTGCTTCCGTCCTCGCACGAGTCGCTCCATCGTCAAGATGGCGATGACGAGAATCATGAGGGTACCTGCCAGCTTCAGCGCCGACGACGTATCCTTCATCCCGAACCATGTGCTAAAAATAGCGGTACTGAACGTCTGGATCCCGAAATATTTCACGACGCCATAGTCGTTGAGTACTTCCATCAAGACGAGACTGACACCGCCAATGATGGCGACTCGGGAAATCGGAATGACGACGGTGAAGAAAATATCCCATGACCCACGACCGAGGATCCGTGCGTTCTCAATCATCGAGGACGATTGGTTATGCAGGAACGCTCGTGTGATCGTATAAATGTATGGATAGAGGAACAAGGTGAAAATAAACACCGTCCCTTGAATCGACATGATATTGAAGTACGATTGATCGACAGTGATCCCGAACTGATTCCGTAGCGTCGTTTGGATCACTCCCGTGTAATTTAAAATGCCGTGATACGTATACGCCCCGATATAAGGCGGGATTGCCAGTGGCAAGATGAGTGCCCATTTAAAGAAGCGACGGAACGGAAAATCATAGACGGTCACGAACCAAGCAAGGCTCGTTCCAATCACCGTCGTCAAGAGACCAGTGGCCACCATGATGAACAACGTATTCCGTACATAACGGGGCAACAAATACTCTTGAATATGCTGCCAGTTGTCATTGACTGGCGCAAATAATTCCACGAGCACGACGATTCCCGGCAAGACGATCAATAAAATCGCGAGAAAGCTTAGGATCGCCCATCCATTCAGTTGTCGTTTTACCGCGTGCCAGTTCATGTCGTACCGCTCCCGTTCTGTAAACAATCAATTCCTGTCCCATCATATCAGTTTCTACGCGTCCCGTGTAGCGCTTAGGGTGTATGAAACGCAAAAACCTCCGGCCTGAACTCTCGTTCAAGCCGAAGTCATCTTACTTCCAACCTACTTCGTTAAAGATGCGGATTGCTTCTTGTTGGTTTTCTCCAAGTGCAGAGAGGTTGATGTCTTGCTCTTTGAACTCGCCCCATGATTGAAGAAGCTCATTTGGCTCAACCGACTCGTTGACTGGGTATTCGTAGTTCACACTCGCAAATTTCTCTTGAGCTGACGGTTCTGACATGAACTCCATCAATTTTTGAGCGTTTTCTGTGTTTTTCGACGCTTTCGTCATCGCGATACCAGAAATGTTTACGTGTGTACCTGTTGTATCTTGGTTTGGGAAGAAGACACCGAGTTGCTCAGCGACTTTCTTCTCTTCTTCGTCTTCAGAATTCAACATGAGACCCATATAGTACGTGTTCATGATGGCCACGTCTCCTTCACCGGCGACGACCGCTTTCGCTTGGTCACGATCGTTCCCTTGTGGGTCGCGTGCCATGTTATTCACTAAGCCTTTCGCCCACTCTTTCGCTTCATCGACACCGTTCACTTCGATGAATGATGCGAGAAGTGAGATGTTGTACATGTTTTCAGACGGACGCACGAGTACTTTGCCGTTCCATTGTTCTTCTGTCAATGCTTCATACGTCGACAATTCTTCTGGTTTCACGCGATCTTTCGAGTAAACGATGACACGTGCACGTTTCGTCAAACCGAACCATTCGTTGTCCGTGTCACGATATTTTGCAGGAATGTTTGACTCAAGCTCATCGCTATCGACCGCTTGGAGATGTCCCGCTTCTTTCGCTTGGTACAAGTTTCCGGCATCTGCCGTAATGAAGAGGTCAGCCTCTGTGCTCTCTCCTTCAGTGTTTAAACGCTCGAGAAGTTCGTCACTCTTACCTTCCACGACGTTTACCTTGATGCCCGTCTCTTCTTCAAACTGTTTATATAATTGTTGATCGACATCGTAGTGGCGACTCGAGTAAACATTGACGACGTTCGAATCGTCCGAGCCTTCATTTGAAGTTGTCTCATCTGTGCTTGCGCAAGCGGCAAGGAGCGATGTCGTTAACGCTGCTGAAATTCCTAAAGCTGCATATTTTTTGTTCATCTGTCATTCCCCCACGTTCAATGATTTCTCTCTGGTAATGATAATTACTCTCAGTACCTATCATCACTGATAATCATTCTCACGTCAAGGGTTTTCTGCAATCGCTATCAGTAAGAATGCTTAATTTGTGACAGTTTTGAGGTCATCATTTCTTGACTTCAAAAGAATGCGAACGATATAGTGAAATCAAACAAACCGTCCGGTCGGTACAGAAAGGAGTGGAGATATGACAAACCGATCGAATATCACGAAACAAAAGCTATTGGATGCGGCAACGGACATCATCATGAACCAAGGGGTGCATCAACTCACGTTAGATGAGGTCGCCAAAACAGCAGGTGTTTCAAAAGGTGGACTTCTCTATCATTACGCTTCAAAAGAGGCATTGATGACAGCAATCGTCGAACGGTTACAGCAAGAGCAAAACGAGTTGTATGCCTCACTGCAACAGGAAGGTCACGGTCCAGTCGAAGCATTCGTTCGTCTGTTCGATGAAACGAATTTACATCCCGAACGTGCTGCCATTCATATCGACGTCGAGAAAATGATCGCATTTCTCACGCTGTTTGCCGTCGACCAAGAGTATGCGAATCGATGGAAGCATGATTTAGATACGTTTTTCGAACAGTTCCAAAAAACAGCCGACCCGGTTGAAACGATGATCATTCGTTATGCACTCGAAGGCATGATGATGTCAGAACATTTTGGGGTCGGTGTTCCCCCTGCCGAACTCAAACAAGCAATCATTACCCGCTTGATTGAACGGGCACACGCCATCGACAGCCAATCATAAAAAACAACATATAGAGGAGATTAAAAACCCATGCAGAAAATCACGTCCTTCTCCGTCAACAACAAGTTTGCGGTTTGGTTGATGACAATCATCTTGACGGCCGCCGGTCTTTTCGCCGGTCTGACGATGAAGCTCGAGACGTTACCGGACATCACGACACCGACCGTCTCGGTCACAACCATTTATCCAGGTGCATCCCCTGAGCAAGTGCTTGAAGAAGTCAGTACCGTTCTTGAAGAACGCCTGCAAAGTCTAAATGGTGTGGAACAAGTTCGTTCTTCATCGTTCCAAAACGCTTCGAACATCCAAATCGACTACGACTTCAGTACGGACATGGAAGAAGCGGAACAGCAAGTCAAAGACGCGTTAAGCAACGTCGAACTACCTGAATCGGCACAAGAACCCCAAGTGTCGCGTCTCAGCTTCGACGCTTTCCCGGTCATCGGGGCTGCCATTTCGGATGAAAGTCTTGACTTGGCTGAATTGACGAAGCTCGTCGAGGAAGAAGTGCAACCTGCCCTTGAAGGAGTGGAAGGCTCACAAACCGTCCAAATTGCCGGACAGGAAATTCGCCGTGTCGAACTTCAATTCGATCAAGACGCACTCGCTGAATACAATTTGACAGAAGACACGGTCAAACAATTGATTCAAGCGAACGATGCCCGGATTGCTCTTGGGTTATATGAGTTAGGCGATACGGAACAGGCTGTCGTCATCGACGGGAAGTCTGAGACGCTCGAGGCGTTCCGCGACCTTCAAATTCCGTACTCACCAGCACAATCCACGCCGACGACACCGTCTGCCCCGACTGAATTGCCACCTGGTCAAACACCAGACGTGCCGACAGAGGTCCCATCGGAAACGCCATCGGCATTACCGCCAAACACACCGACGACGGTTCCGACAGTCGCGTTGAGTGAACTGGCCACGATTGAAGATAAGGGAATCGAAGAATCGATTTCTCGTTCGAACGGTGAACGTTCAATCGGTTTGCAAGTCACGAAAACACAAGATGCAAACACAGTCGATGTCGTCAATGCTGTCAAAGAAGTGTTGAGCGACTTCGAGGCAGAATATGACACAGCGAATGTATCGATCACGCTCGACCAAGGACAACCGATTGAAGAGTCGGTCGAGACGATGTTATCCAAAGCATTGCTCGGTGGATTATTCGCTATCCTCATCATCTTAGTGTTCTTGCGTAACTTCCGCTCGACGATTATCGCCGTCATCTCGATTCCGTTATCGCTTCTCATGGCACTCATCGTGTTGAAACAATTAGGAATCACGTTAAACATCATGACACTCGGTGCGATGACCGTCGCCATCGGTCGTGTCGTCGATGACTCCATTGTCGTCATCGAGAATATTTACCGTCGACTCACACGGTCGAACGAACCACTTCGCGGTAAAGAATTGATCATCGCTGCGACAAAAGAAGTATTTATCCCGATCGCCTCGTCGACAATCGTCACGATTGCAGTATTCTTGCCGCTCGGATTCGTCACAGGATTTGTCGGTGAGTTGTTCTTGCCATTTGCATTAACGGTCGTCTTCGCCCTTCTTGCTTCGTTACTCGTCGCGATCACGGTCGTACCAATGATGGCCGACTCGTTCTTTAAGAACCGCGACAAGTTGAAGCCAGAAGAAGGTCCAGGCAAGCTCGCGGAATGGTATCGCGGCGTCTTGAACTGGTCACTGAACCACAAACTCGTCGTCTTCGGACTCGCAACGGCCCTATTGATCGGTAGTTTCGCCCTTGTCCCTGCGATTGGGGTCAACTTCTTAAATCAGGATTCAGAAAAGACCTTGTACGTCACGTTCGACCCAGAACCCGGTCAAACGCTTGAAGATTCGATTGCCGCGGCAGAAGTGGCAGAAGAATACTTCATGGTAGAACAACCTAACGCAACGGACGTTCAGTTCACGGTCGGTGGAGAGAACCCGCTGAACCCAGGAAACAATAAACAAGGAATCTTCATCGTCCAGTATGACCCGGATACAGAAGATTTCGCAGATGTGAAGTTGGCTGATATCGAGAAGTTGAACGAACTCGCTTCAAACGGGGAGTGGAAAGAACAAGACTTCTCAGGTGGCGGCGCAACGAGCGGTGTGACATATAACGTCTATGCCAACTCGCTTGAAGATTTAGAAGCCATCGTGCCGACTTTCATCGAAACGATTGAAGAAGAAACGGATTACGTCCGTCAGGCAACGTCAGACTTACGTGAATCGTATGTACAATATACGTTCAACGTCGACCAACAAGCCGCAGCGGAAGCTGGTGTATCTGCAGGTCAAATCGCACAAGTCATCAGCCAATTCCAGGCACCAGAAAGCCCACTCGCGAGCGTGACGGTGGATGACAAACAGTTAGACGTCGTCATCCCGAACGAGCAAGTGACGTATGATAGTGTCGATGACCTGCAAGCACAAGAAATCACGACACCGTTCGGACCACGCCCGATTTCAGACTTCATTGAAATCGAAGAAGGCACAACGCCGGACACACTCGTCGAGCGCGACGGAAAGCTGCTCGCACAAGTAAGTGTCGAACTCAGCACGGATAAAGCGACGGAAGCGTCGGCTGCGATCGAAGAACGCGTATCAGAAATCGAGCTCCCGTCTGGCGTATCGTATGATGTCGGCGGTGTAACGGAACAGATTCAAGAATCGTTCACACAGCTCGGTCTTGCGATGCTCGCTGCAATCGCTATCGTATACTTGGTTCTCGTGATCACATTCGGAGGGGCACTCACACCATTCGTCGTGTTGTTCTCACTCCCGTATGCGATTATCGGGGGACTTGTCGCCCTCCTCATCACTGGTGAAACGATTTCGGTTTCTGCCTTGATCGGGGCACTCATGTTAATCGGGATTGTCGTCACGAACGCCATCGTCTTGATTGACCGCGTCATTCATAAAGAAGAAGCTGGTTTATCAACACGTGAAGCGTTACTTGAGGCAGCAGGCACACGCCTTCGCCCAATCTTGATGACCGCACTCGCGACAATCGGTGCACTCGCACCGCTCGCACTCGGTCTCGAGGGCGGGGCACTCATCTCGAAAGGTCTCGGAGTCACCGTGATCGGCGGACTTACAAGTTCGACGCTTCTCACGTTGCTCATCGTACCGATCGTCTATGAGTTCTTCGCACGATTCCGTAAGAAAAAACAAGCGTAAACAAAAGAGAGTTGACTTTGACAAGTCGACTCTCTTTTTTCGTTCAATAACACTGCATGATGATTTCGGTTTCTTCAAATCGTTTGGCGCGGAGGGCATCTTCTGAAATAAGAAAATAAAGAATGCCAACATCCCCAAATATGACATCTAATTCTTCAGTAGAATCCATTTGAAAGAGCAGGAAAGGATGATCGAATCGTTCCCCATATGTTTCTTCTACTTCTTCAAACACGTCATTCTGCACTTCATTCGGATGTCCACCAATTGCGTGGAGTTCTTCTTGTTCGAATTGTTCGACAAGCGTTTCGTACAGGTCGTCACCGAGCAAATCGTACAAATCATACCCATTCTCCGCATAGCTCTCTTTGAAAGAAACGGCACGCTCATTCAATGCTTCTCCAACTCGCACTCGTTCAAGCTGTGTTTCTTCCGTATACACGACACGCCAAAGATGACGCTCGTCCTCATCTCCCCAAGGTTGTTCTTCCAAGTCATAGAAGAAAGACAACAAGCCATCTTTCGGGAGTGCATCCACGGATTCAAACTCAGCTAAATCACTTAAACGGAACTGAGCTAAAAACGTCATATTCTCCCCAGGGTGCAAGTCAGCATGTGGCAAATCAGGATGCCCACCGAATTTTGAATGGCCGATTTGAACTTCTTCTCGTGTGGTTCGTGGTACAAGCGTCAAATTGACCCGCTTCGTGAACGCACGTAAAATGTCTTCCCCGTTTTGTAATCCATGCTCTTCAATAAATTGCTCAATCGTTTTTAGTTCCATCTCGACACCCCGCTTGTTTATGATAGATGTAGTATAGCATGCCGAACGTATGTACCCATTATCTTTTTTGTTATACCCTTTTCTTGACCGATGAGGATGAATTTGAGAAGATGCATACGTTTTGAATGATGCGAAAGGAAGTCTTATAGATGAAATTATTGAAATGGATGATTGGGCTCTCACTCTTGTTTGGATTGAGCACGCTCGGCAACTGGGTGGTTGAGACGTTCTCGTGGAAAGTACCAGGCAGCGTCATCGGCATGGTGCTGTTGCTCGTCCTCTTAGTAACAAAAGTCATCCGCGTGGAATGGATTGAAGACAGCGCTGGATTTTTGACGAAGCACCTCGCATTCTTCTTCATCCCGATTGCTGTCGGTCTCATGGCGTACGGTACGTTGTTAAAAGCCGCCGGCATCCCTCTTCTCGTGACGTTACTCATCAGCATGGCGGTCGGTATGGTCGTGACAGCGTTTGTTTCCGGGAAAGAAGGTGAGGCGTCATGACATACGTTTGGATTGGATTGACGATTCTCGTGTATTCGCTCAGTCGTCAACTCTCTAAAAAATGGGCATCCCCGTTCACCAATGTCGTCTTCTTAAGTACAGCGGTTCTGATTCTCCTGTTACTCGTGACAGGACAGTCCTATGATACGTATAAACCGGCTACCGATCTCATCACCATCTTACTCGGTCCGGCGACAGTCGCGCTCGGGTTACCGCTCTATCGCAACTTACCCGTGTTACTCGCCCGGGCAAAACGAGCCCTGAGTGCCATCGTACTTGGGTCACTGTCCACAATTTTTGTGGCTGTCCTTTTCGGCAAATTGTTTTCATTCACCGAAAACGTATTGATTGCGCTATCGGTCAAATCGGCCACGTCCCCGATTGCCCTTGAATTGGCTCGACAACTAGAAGGGGATGCAACGCTTGCCGCTTCGATTGCCGTCGCCTGCGGTATTTTAGGTGCGATGCTCGGTCCGGTACTCTTAACATGGATTCGTATAGACGACCCTTTCACGCGTGGACTTACGCTCGGCACCATCAGTCACGGGATTGGAACCGCTCAGGCAGCGACGGAACATCCGTTGTCTGGTGCCACAGGTGGAGCCGCGATGGGATTGACGGCCATTTTCACCTCATTCATCTTGCCCATTCTATACCCGTTTCTCTTTTGAACAGGTCGCGCTCATTTCATCGATGGGCGTGACTTTTTTGTTTCGACTTCGAGCGCGCGTGATAAACTAATGAAGATGAAACTTTTTAGAGGAGGGCAATCCATGCAAGAGAAACTAATTGAACGCTTAATGACATACGCGAAGATTGATACACAGTCTGACTTCACGAGTACGACAACACCGTCGACGGCCAAACAATGGGATTTGATTCGTCATTTGGAGAAAGAACTGAAAGAACTCGGGCTGACAGACGTCGAGACGGATGAATACGGCTATCTCTTCGCCACACTTCCGAGTAACGTCGATCATGACGTCCCGACAATCGGCTTCCTCGCTCATGTGGATACGGCAACCGATTTCACGGGTACGAACGTTTCCCCTCAACTCGTTGAGCATTATGAAGGCGGCGACATCGTCTTGAACGAATCCTTAAATATCGTCTTATCACCAAAAGACTTCCCAGAACTTGACGGGTATGTCGGACATACGCTCATGACAACGGATGGAACGACACTCCTTGGTGCGGATGATAAAGCAGGAATCGCCGAAATCGTCACAGCCGTCGAATACTTATTGGCTCACCCTGAGATTCCGCACGGACCGGTCCGCATTGCTTTCACACCGGATGAAGAAATCGGACGTGGACCACATAAATTCGATGTCGCCCGTTTTAACGCGGACTTTGCTTACACGATGGATGGTGGCCCGCTCGGAGAGTTACAGTATGAAAGTTTCAACGCAGCCGGTGCGACCGTCACCTTCCACGGCACGAACGTTCACCCGGGTAGCGCCAAGAACAAGATGGTCAACTCGATGAAGCTCGCGATGGCGTTCCAAAACCGTTTACCGGCTGATGAGGCACCGGAACGTACGAGCAACTACGAAGGATTCTTCCATTTGAACGGCTTTAATGGGGATGTGGAAAAGACGACACTTCAATACATCATCCGCGATCACGACAAACAGAAGTTCGAAGCGCGTAAAGCGTTGATGGAGAAACTTGTTCTCGAATGGAAGCAAAAATACGGGGAAGAGCGGATTGAACTCAAAATGGAAGACCAGTATTACAACATGGCCGAGAAAATCGAACCGGTGAAACACATCGTCGATACCGTTGCTGACGTCATGCGCGACCTTGGCATCGAACCGAAGATTGAACCGATTCGTGGTGGGACAGACGGATCGCAACTTTCTTACATGGGTCTTCCGACACCGAACATCTTCACGGGTGGCGAGAACTATCACGGGAAGTTCGAATATATCTCTGTGAACAACATGGAAAAAGCAACAACGGTCATTATCGAAACACTTCGCACATTCGCGAAGCGTGCACAAGCATAACACATGCGCCTCCAATCGTTCTCTTTTACACTAGAGACATTGGAGGCGATTTTTGATGAAACATACATTTAGCATGAACCTCGGCTGGGATGGCGGACGAAATGACGTCGGTACCCTCGAGGCTGAGCGATTAAAGACACAGATTTCGATTCCACCCGAAATGGACGGTCCCGGAGTCGGCACGAATCCGGATGAAATGTTACTCGGGGCAGCGGCCACGTGTTATATCATCACACTCGCAGCCGTACTCGGGCGAAGCGACCTGACTCACCGTGGCATCACGATTGACGCAGAAGGAATCGTCGATGTGACGAACGGCATCTTCACCTACGAGACGATTCGCTATGCGACAACGATTCAAGTACCTGCAGAGATGACCGACCGAGAGATTACGCTAGTCGAGCGCATTGCGAAAAAAGCGAAAGATCAATGTATGATTTCACGCGCGCTCGCAGGAAATGTGGCGTTCGAATTGAATACGACTGTTGTACGAGTCGACTGAAGCCATCATGATGATGGCTTTTTCTGTGCATCGAAGTGTTCAGCTACCTTGTTGATCGATGATCTCACCGTCCACAGAAATCCCTCGTACAATCGCTCCTTGCCCGATTTGAAAATAATATCGACCCAGACCCTTTCGAATCATCGTTGCCTCGGTGAACATAGTGTCGTGATGGGATTTCGTTTCAACTGTATCGATTTTTGGATTGTTCACTTCTCCAAATGTCACATCGAAAGCATATTCGACGTTGCCTTCATCGTCATAGTCTCTTAAAAAGGTGTCGTACACGGTGAGGTTGTCATTTTCATAGTGGGTCCATCCTGTCGATCCTAAAACTTCCCATCCTTCTTCATCATTCCCCTCAAAGAACTGGACGACTAATGCCTCCATCTCATTTTGAAAATCAATATCATCTTGAAACTCCATGACATCTTGAAATTCTGTAGGATCCGGAATCGTCGTGTACATGACGATGGTCACCCCATCGTGTCGTGTTATATAAATCAATTTATTCATGTCATAAGTTAGACCTTTAGCCAATGCCTCGTCAAAATCATCATATTTCCCAAACTCAAACTTCCCTACCTCAAACGTTTGAAGTTCATTCTTCAATAGCGAATTCACGATACTTGAACTGACCGCAATGAATATGATGATCAGCCAGAGTCTAATTTGTTTCATAGTACCCCCCATTTGATTCACGTGCATTTCTGTTCTACATAATATTTCCATCTTACGGTGTAGAATCCTTTATCCTAATGCACAAGTTTTTCTTTAACGTTTGTGAATCATGACGTGACACTGCGCGATTTTTAAAAACGTGATACAATACACGTCGTAAACTAATCAGAAAAACGAGGGATACCATACATGATTACAGTAAATAACGTCAGCCTACAATTTGGCGGTCGCAAGTTGTTCGAAGACGTGAACATCAAGTTCACACCAGGCAACTGTTACGGATTGATCGGTGCGAACGGTGCCGGTAAATCGACATTCTTAAAGATTTTATCAGGTGAGCAAGATACGACGACGGGTGATGTCAGCATCACACCGGGTGAGCGTCTCGCGGTCCTCAAACAGGACCACTACGCGTATGAGGACAGTGCTGTTCTCGAGACCGTCATCATGGGTCACGAGCGTCTTTATAGCGTCATGAAAGAAAAAGACGCCATCTATATGAAAGAAGATTTCTCAGACGAAGATGGAATGCGCGCAGCTGAACTCGAAGGTGAGTTCGCTGAGTTGAACGGTTGGGAAGCAGAGTCAGAAGCGTCGATGGTTCTTCAAGGTCTTGGGATCACAGAAGCGCTTCACCAGAAACAAATGAGCGAACTCACAGGTGGCGAGAAAGTCAAAGTCCTTCTTGCCCAAGCACTCTTCGGTAAGCCAGACATCTTGCTTTTAGACGAGCCGACCAACGGACTTGACCTCAAAGCAATTCAATGGTTAGAAGAGTTCTTAATCAACTTTGAAAACACAGTCATCGTCGTTTCCCACGACCGTCACTTCTTGAACAAAGTCTGTACACACATGGCAGACCTCGACTTTGGAAAAATCCAATTGTATGTCGGGAACTACGACTTCTGGTATGAGTCAAGCCAACTTGCTACACGTATGGCGGCAGATCAGAACAAGAAGAAAGAAGAGAAGATCAAAGAGCTTCAAAACTTCATCGCACGTTTCAGCTCGAACGCATCGAAAGCGCGTCAAGCGACGTCACGTAAGAAGTTGCTCGATAAGATCACACTCGACGACATTCGTCCGTCATCACGTCGTTATCCATTCGTCGGATTCACGATGGAACGCGAAATCGGGAACGATGTTCTCTATGTCGACAACGTTTCGAAAACGATTGATGGCGTAAAAGTGCTCGACAACGTCACGTTCTCACTTAACAAGACGGACAAAGTCGCATTCGTTGGTCGTTCTGACGTTGCGATCACGACACTCTTCAAAATTCTCATGGGTGAGATGGAACCAGATACAGGTTCGGTCAAATGGGGCGTGACGACGACTCAGTCGTACTTCCCGAAAGACAACTCGGAATACTTCGAGGGCTCGGAAAAGAGCATCCTCGACTGGTTGCGTCAATTCTCACCAGCCGATGAGTCAGATACGTTCCTTCGCGGATTCCTTGGCCGCATGCTCTTCTCAGGCGAAGAAGTCATGAAGAAGGCGTCTGTCCTCTCAGGGGGAGAAAAAGTACGCTGCATGCTCTCGAAGATGATGCTCTCAAACTCGAACGTGCTCGTCCTCGACGATCCGACGAACCACTTGGACCTCGAATCGATCACAGCACTCAACAACGGTCTCGAGTCATTCAAAGGCGTACTCCTCTTCAGCTCACATGACCATCAGCTCATATCGACGATTGCGACACGCATCATCGAAGTGACACCGAATGGCATCGTGGATAAAGAAGCAACTTATGATGAGTACTTGGAGAACGAAGCGCTCCAACAACAAGTTGAATCTCTCTATCAAAATGCATAATAAAAATGATCGGCTCGCGTGAGCCGATCATTTTTATTTGACGTCTACCGTCTCCATCACATGCTCATGAATGTCATGGCCTTTCGTGACGTGGACTTGAACGTTGTATGCACCAGATTCAGTAAAGGTATGTATCCCTTTGTACATCCCAGCATCTGCTTCCTCTAACTTCACCCACTCATGCTTCTCTGCCCCGTCTTGGAAGATTTCGAGTTGTACGTCTGCCCCCGCTAACATCTCGTCTTCAATCATGACGTGTACCATGAACGGTTGTTCCTCACCTGCTGTCGCCTCTTTCGAATCGAGCGTAATGTCCGCTCCTGCATGGTGATGATGATCACTATCTTCCTCAGCTTCAGCTGCTGTTTCTGGATGTCCAACCGTCACATTCGTCGTCGGCATCGTATGCATCGAACGCGCTGTCACGTGAACTTGGACCGTATAGACCGCTTCTTCCGCAAACGTCGTCTCTGCTTCATAGACACCGTCTTTCGTGAGTGACGCCTTAATCATGTCACTCTCTTCTTTCGCACCGTTCTTCCACACTTCGAACTTGATCTCATCCGCATCGTCTACGGGCTGACCATCTTGGGTGACGCGAACAGATAATGGTACCACTTCTCCTTGATCTGCCGTCGCAGCCACCGTCAACTCTGCCTCTACCGGCTCCATCGATTGTGGAATAGTTGCGCTTTCCGCTTCTTTCTCCGTGCCGCACGCACCGAGTGCGAATAGGCCGATGAGTCCAAACACGACCCCAAACCGTGTCATCATCTTTTTCATCATAAATCCTCCTTATAAATCGCTTACATCATTCACACATTGTTCATGATACCATCTCTTTCCAAAAAGAGTGTGAGCATTCTGTGAGATATCCCACGATACGTTCTCACAAATTTCACACATATAGTTGAATCAAAATTTGTTTTATCCATTTCCGAATATTAGTCCATCATTTCTAAAAAGGGGTATATAAAATATATATATATAGGCGTACATTTGGAAAGTCTTAACATCAAGAGGATGACATCATGAATGGAGGCGAATTCAGATGAAACGTAGGGTCATTCGTGGGGCGATGGCATTGTTCATCTTATTGGCAATGGTGATCACACAATCGATTTCCGTCAGTGCTGCCGCTTCAAAATTTATCACGAGCGTGAACACGACAAACAAAGTCGTTGCGTTAACGTTCGATGATGGGGCAGACGGAGCGAACACGAACAAGATTTTAGACATTTTGGCAAAAAACAACGTCAAAGCCACTTTCTTTTTGACAGGATCGGGTGCAAACAACCATCCCCAATACATTAAAAATATCGCCGCAAAAGGACATCAACTCGGTAATCACTCGTATACACATCCTGACTTCACGAAACTAACTGCCACTCAAATGAAATCCGAACTCGACCGCACGGAAGCCTTGATTAAATCATTGACCGGAAAAACGACAAAACCGATTTTCAGAGCACCGTTCGGAGCCGTCAATAGTACTGTGTTGAACGGCGTCGGTGCTGCCGGATATGGTTACACGATTCAATGGAATATCGATACGATTGACTGGAAAGGATTGACCGCGAGCCAAATCAATACGAAAGTACAAACCAATATTAAACCGGGTTCAATCGTCTTAATGCATACTGGTGCGGGTGCACCGGGTACACCACTCGCATTGCCAACGATGATTTCGCAACTGAAAGCAAAAGGGTACCAATTCGTCACGGTCTCGCAATTACTCGCCTATCAAAACACGTCAACGAACAAAACGTATACTGTGAAGTCCGATGACACGTTGTACAGCATCGCACGGACGTATGGCGTCACGGTATCCGCTCTAGCGGCAGCTAACAATATCACAAACTATAGCTTAATCTATGTCGGACAAGTGCTCATCATTCCTGGAACAACCGTCACACCTCCACCTACAACGACCGTGAAATACACCGTAAAGTCGGGCGACACGCTCTACAAGATTGCGACGATGTACAATACGACCGTCGCGAAAATTGCAGCCGCCAACAAGATCACAAACATCAACCTCATCAGTGTCGGACAGGTGCTCATCATTCCTGGAACAACCGTCACTCCACCACCTACAACGACCGTGAAGTATACCGTAAAATCGGGCGACACACTCTATAAGATTGCGACGATGTACAATACGACCGTCGCGAAAATTGCAGCGGCTAACAACATCACGAACATCAATCTCATCAGTGTCGGGCAAGTGTTGACCATTCCGAAATGAGTGAACCGTGAATCTTTTCCTCTACTTGTGACGTATCGTATGCAAACAGGAAAAGAGGAATCACTATGACTCGAATCGCAATCCGCGTTAGTATCGCTGCACTCATCGGACTTGGTGTCTCCATTGCCACATTCTCGATTTTGATTTGGCTCGGTTATGAACAAGCACTCACATCCGGTGAACCGATCCAATTCTTCACTCGTGACATTTATCAATTCGAAAACGAGGTCGGGGTGGCCAATCAGAATCAGATGGCCATACTTGGTGCAGGTTTTATGGGAATCGCTATTCTCATCGGAGAAATCGGGTCACGCTTCAAACAAAAATAACCGCTGCGCGTGCAGCGGTTATTTTTAGTGATGATGTCCACCATCGTGATCATGTGACTGAACTGTCGATTGTTCAATCTGGTCGATTTGGTCTTGTGGTACATCGCCGACAATCATCCATGCAGTTGGGGTATACACTTTCTGCCCTTCATGCACCATGCCGTTCACTCGATAAATTCCTTGATCGAGCTTCACGCTCGTTACGAGGTAGCCATCCCTTTCCGTCACTTCGTATGTCCGTGTGTCCTCGGTGGCATAAGGTGTGACTTGAATATGGCTTTCTGTCACGCGTTCGTCATTCGCTACTTTCATCGCAAGTGTCGTCAATCCGACTTCCACGCGTTCAGGTACAATCAATTGAATCCCAATCGGATCAATGGTGCGTTCAATCGGTTGAAGCTGACACGCGCCTAACCAAATCGTCGCTAGGATGACAGGAAGGACTGTTTTGAATCGTCTCATGCTGCCACCTCCGCTTTCAACTTCCGGCGTCCGACCAACCAATCAAATACGAGAACGATAAGGATACTGATTCCCGCAAGCGGTAATGTCACACCGAGCAGTAAGATCGAGATACCAACGATTCGTTTGATCCGTTCGTCTTCGAACCGCTTCATCTGTTCGATGGACCCGACTTTTCGTTTGCGCCACATCACAAACGAACTGATGACCACAAAAATGAGACTTAGACAAAGTGCAACCCCGACCAATTGATTCAGTAATCCAAACAAACGACCTTCGTGGAAGGCGATTCCGACCGTAATTAGTTTTCCAAGAATCCCATAATCCGCATACGTTACAGAACTAAGTGTCTCACTGCTATATTGATCTAAGTTCACCGTTGCTTCTTTGAACGGGTGTCCTGCTGCTGATGTGACGGTATAGACGCCTGTTTCGCCTTCCGGAAGCGAGATTGTGTACGGTCGATTGATCGACGTATTGTTCACGACCTGATTCAAGTCAATTGGCAACAGTGTACTTGGTGAAGATGCCGGTACAAGATCTGCTTGTGTTGCCCAAGGTACGTCTTCTGCCACATCTTTTGTGGTCACAGTTGATTCCGGTTTAGCGCCAAACGCATAGGCATACATCGGTGCTCCCGTATTTGTCGACGAGGAGACCCACTGCAACATAGCCCCTGACACGGATGACCAGGCAAGACCTGAACTGATGATGATGACGAGGCCTAGCGATGACCATAAAGCGACGCTACCGTGCATTTGTTTCCACCATTGCCGACCTTTCCCGAGCTTCGGCATGAGCATCCGAACCGGATTTTTCCCACGTGGCCAGAATAAGAACGTTCCCGTGATGAGTAGAATAATCGCCCATGACGCTGCGAGCTCGACAATCCAGTTCCCGATTTGTCCGCCTAATAGTGTGCCATGAATCACAACTAACAAATCCATACTACTTTCAGCAGTTCGTGTCCCTAAAACTTCGGCAGTTTCTGGATGAATATATGTATACATCATCTCGTCATTGTTCATCCAACCGATTCGAGTCGATTCACCTTCATCCGGCAATCGAATCGATGTAATCATCGCATCCGGATATTCTGTCATGAATGATTCTTTTTGGATTTCTATCGGCTGTTCTTCCGTGAAAGATGCCGTCATCATGTCTTTGTATTGCATCTTCGTTACTTGTGGTTCAAATAAATAAATGCTTCCTGTCACAGCCAAGATAATGAAAATCGGTGCAAATATAAGACCTGCATAAAAGTGCCAACGCCAAATCGCTTGATACCAAGCGTTGCGTTTGTTCAATCGTTCCCCTTGCATAACGCTTCCCCCTTATTTTTTGTGTCCAACTTGTGAACAGATTGAGTATACAAGGGATGGAAACGTTTTATTCTTACTATTTGTGACAACTATTCGTCGATATAGAGAAGTCAAAATGAACTTTAATTCATCTTTTTTTCATATATTTCAGGACTTACTCCACACATTTTCACATAAACAAAGAGACGCCAACAAATTGGCGTCTCCAGAGTGTGATTAATTTGTGAATTGCTCTGCTTCTGTCGATCCAGCTAATGCAGTCGTTGATGATTGCCCACCTGAGATGACGAGTGAAACTTCATCGAAGTACCCCGTCCCGACTTCACGCTGATGACGTGTCGCCGTATAACCATGTACTTCAGCCGCAAATTCTGCTTGTTGTAACTCCGAGTACGCTGCCATGCCACGGTCTTTGTACCCGCGTGCGAGCTCGAACATCCCGAAGTTGAGCGCGTGGAATCCAGCGAGTGTGACAAACTGGAACTTGTATCCCATCGCACCGATTTCTTGTTGGAACGTCGCAATCTCTTCGTCGGATAGCTTCTTCTTCCAGTTGAACGACGGTGAACAGTTGTACGCAAGGAGTTTTCCTGGATACTTCGCATGAATCGCTTCGGCAAATTGACGTGCCTCCGCCAAGTCCGGTTCAGACGTCTCGCACCAGACGAGGTCTGCATATGGTGCATAGGCGAGTCCACGAGCGATCGCTTGCTCGATGCCGGCTTCCGTACGATAGAAGCCTTCCGGTGTACGCTCCCCAATGATGAACGGATGATCGATTGGATCGATGTCGCTCGTGATCAAGTTCGCCGCGTGCGCATCTGTCCGCGCTACAATGATGGTCGGGACACCCATGACGTCTGCCGCGAGTCGAGCCGAGATCAAGTTTTTCACAGCCGTCTGAGTTGGGAGTAACACCTTCCCACCGAGGTGACCACATTTCTTCTCAGACGAGAGCTGGTCTTCGAGGTGAACGCCGGCAGCCCCTGCTTCGATCATCGCCTTCGTCAATTCGAATACGTTAAGCACCCCACCGAACCCGGCTTCCATATCCGCGACAATCGGTGCGAACCAATGTGTGTCGCCCTTTCCTTCCGCCGTTTGAATTTGATCGGCACGTTGGAGTGCCTGATTGATTCGTTTGACGACACTCGGAACCGAGTTGGCCGGATATAGACTTTGGTCTGGGTACATATGACCCGATAGGTTCGCATCCGCCGCTACTTGCCAGCCGCTCAAGTAAATCGCTTCAAGTCCTGCCTTTACTTGCTGAATGGCCTGATTGCCTGTCAACGCGCCAAGTGCATGCACGTAGTCACGCTCGTGCATCAATTGCCATAAGCGTTCCGCTCCCTTTGTCGCGAGCGTCTGTTCAATCACAATCGATCCTCGTAATTTCATAACATCTTCTACGGAGTATGGACGTTCTACCCCTTCAAATCGTTCCGACTTCCAGCTATCCATCAATTGTTCGCGTTGTTTCATCAATAATCCCTCCTGTATTATATTAATTTTAATAAATTCAATTTGTTATATAACAGATAGTGCAAAATAAATGGGTTAGTCAAGGTAAGCACAGCACTCCAACGCTGCTTTGAACGTCGAATGCTCCATCCCGCAGCAACGACAGACGTTCTCTTCGTCCCGATCTTCCGGTTTGCGGAAGACGACGACTTCCTCAATCGGTTCCTTCATGATTTGAAGTGATCCATCTGCCCGGTCCAAGACGAGACGCATCAAGTCGTTCCCGTATACGAATGCTGTATTCGCAAGTGATGCTGTCGATTCTCCAGATACGATGCGGCGGACGACCCAACGTTCAATCAACTGTTCGCTTTCCATTTTTTTCGTAGTCATGATGAGGTTCCTCCTTTAAGGTTTAACTCCATAGTTTGTCGTTTCATAAATTCACGGCGACGGCGATGTAAGATCGGTTCTGTGTATCCGTTCGGTTGTTTCAACCCATGAAACACGAGTTCATGGGCAGCTTGATAAGCGATCGATTGATCGACGTTCGGTGTCATCGGTCGATAATTTGGATCTGCCTCGTTTTGTTCATCGACGACCTGTGCCATTCGATAGAGTGTGACTTCGACTTGATCTGCTGAACAGATGCCATGATACAACCAGTTGGCCACGTGTTGGCTCGAAATCCGGAGTGTCGCCCGGTCTTCCATCAGTCCGATATGGTGAATATCCGGCACTTTCGAACAACCTACACCTTGTTCGACCCAACGAACGACGTATCCGAGCAATCCTTGTAAATTGTTCTCGAGCTCTTCTTTGATCTCGTCTTGCGAATAGATGCGTGTCGCGAGCGGAATGTCGAGGAGCTGTTGTCGTTCATTTTCCAAAGCAGGTTGCTGCATCAATTGTCGCTGCACAGCAAAAGCGTCGAGTTGATGATAGTGCATCGCATGGAGCGTCGCTGCCGTCGGGGAAGGCACCCACGCCGTTGTCGCCCCGGACCGTACGTGCGCAATTTTTTCACGCATCATGTCCCGCATCTGATCAGGCATCGCCCACATCCCTTTCCCGATTTGTGCTTGATAATGGAACCCGCTCTCGAGACCGGTTGACACATTCAATCGTTCGTATGCAGCGAGCCAAGGAGACGTCTTCATCTCTCCTTTTCGACGCATTGGTCCAAGTGTCATCGAGGAATGAATCTCGTCCCCCGTCCGGTCGAGGAAGCCCGTATTGATGAAGACGACCCGCTCTTTCACTTGAGCGATACAATTTTTCAAGTTGAGTGACGTTCGTCTCTCTTCATCCATCACGCCGACTTTTAACGTATGGCGCGGAAGGTTCAATAGATCTTCTACAGCGTCAAACAAGTCATTGGTGAATGCTACTTCTTCAGACCCGTGCATTTTCGGTTTGACGATATAGATCGATCCTTCCCGAGAGTTGAGGCGGCGATGTAGATGGCGACTCGCGATCAATGAAGTGAAGATGGCATCAACGATCCCCTCTGGTACCTCACGACCTTCTGCATCAAGGATCAAGTCCGTCGTCATCAAGTGTCCGACATTTCGAATGAATAAGAGTGCGCGTCCTGGGAGCACAACTTCCACTCCACCTTTTCCAATCAAACGCTTATCTTCGTTTAAACGTCGAGAGAGTCGCTTCCCGTTCTTTTGGAACGAGGCTTCAAGCGTCCCATCCATCAAGCCTAGCCAATTACGATACAGATGAACTTTGTCTTCCGCACAAACGGCTGCGACCGAGTCTTCACAATCCACGATTGCGGATAGGGCTGATTCGAGCTCGATGTCCATCAGTCCAGCAGGATCGACTTTTCCGACCGGATGTTCGCGATCAAATTGCAGTTCAACGTGCAAGGCATGGTGTCTGAGCATCAACGTCTTCAACTCGTCCGGTTCCCCGGTGTAACCGATGAAAGAATCATCTGCGAACGAATGCTCGTCATCCCCGATTACCGCATAGGCGACATCGTCACGAACGACGTATCGTGTCACTTCCTTGTGCGACCCTGACGGTAGCGGGAACGTGTCATCTAGAAACTGTTTCGCCAACCGAATAACTTCATTACCGCGAACGGGATTATATCCCCGTCCCTTTTCCATACCGTCCGCCTCTTCAATCATATCTGTTCCATAAAGGGCGTCGTAGAGACTTCCCCATCTGGCATTGGCGGCGTTAAGTGCATATCTGGCATTGTCTAACGGTACGACGAGTTGCGGCCCCGCTTGATGCGCGATTTCACGATCGACACCCGAAACATCGATGTTAAAATCTTCGACAATCGGTTCGATATAGCCGATTGACGTTAAAAATGTCTCATATTCGATTGGATCGACTTCTTCTTGGCGACTGTACCACTCCTGTAACAATCGCTCATATGTCATGCGCTGCTCCAGAAGTGTCTGATTTACTGGAATGAAACGCTCTAGAAGCGATTCGACGCCTTCCCAAAAAACGTTGATTTCTTGGGGTTCAAGTACGTTTTCATTCATAAATTCAACCAGTTTCTCATGAACATGATACGTATTTAGTCGTTCATAGTGTTCCAAGCGTTCACATCCTCCTTTAATCATTGTTATATATCAGTTGATTACAATATAGACTATTATATAACAGTTTGACAACCCATTTTTTAAAACTTTTTATTTGAAATCTCATCAGAATGGGTTTACTATACATTGTGTGACCCATCAATGATTGAGTCATCAACGATTCGAGGAGGCGATGTGCATGCGAGATTCTTGCTCGCTCCGTGATCAAATTCTCTATCACATCATCACCGTACAAAAAGAATTGGGGCAATTATTCGACTCTGAAATGGACGGGCTCAGCTTGAGTCGCTACGACATTTTAAGCAACCTGTATCACGTCGGTCCATTGCGACAACGTGAATTGCAACAGCGCGTCGATGTCGACCATGCCGCCATCACCCGACATCTGAAACAATTGGAGACACAAGGACTGATTACGCGGAGACGCTGTGAACAAGACAACCGTGTCATCTATGTCGAGTTGACAGACGATGGTCGTGAGCAAATTGCACATTGGACTGAGCAAAAAGAGTGCTTAACGGACCGACTTTTTGTCAACATGAAGGTAGAGGATCAACAACAGTTATTAGCATCCCTAACGATGTTACAAGATACAATTGACCATGAAAGGAAGACAACAATATGAACATTGCTACACAAAAAGACTTTATGGAGATTGTCAAAGGACGCCGCTCGATTCGTGTGTACGATGAGAACGTCAAAATCTCAAAAGAAGAAATGACCCAAATCCTTGAAGAAGCGACAACAGCTCCTTCATCACTTAACTTACAGCCATGGCGCTTCGTCGTCATCGATAGCGCAGAAGGAAAAGAAACGCTCCTTCCACTCGCAAGCTTCAACAAACGCCAAGTGGAAACATCTTCAGCTGTCATCGCACTCTTCGCTGACTATCAAATGGCAGATTACACAGAAGAGATTTTTGATACAGCAGTAGAGCGCGGTATGATGCCGGCTGAGGTCCGCGACCGTCAAGTCGACATGATCAAAGGCATCTTCAAAGACGCACCGAAAGAAATGGTCAAAGACAGCATCATGCTCGATTCAGGTCTTGTTGCGATGCAACTCATGCTCGTCGCACGTGCGCACGGATATGACACAAACCCAATCGGCGGATACGACAAAGCGAACATCGCTGAAGCGTTCGGTCTCGACAAAGAACGTTACCTTCCAGTCATGCTTCTCTCAATCGGGAAAGCAGCAGAAGAAGGGTACCCATCAGTACGCTTCCCAGTCGACCGCATCACAGACTGGAAATAATTCAAAAGGTTCAATCGCCTCAGCGATTGAACCTTTTTTTCATCCGATATATTTGACGACTTCGTTGAAGTCACGACGTGTTTTCGGTGCGAAATCACGCGCCCGATACCCAAATGCGACCATGACCGAAAGTGACCATTCGCCTCGTTCCATCACACCTTCTGAGATGAGCAACTCATCGATTTCCTCTTGATTGAACCCTTCAATCGGGCATGAATCAATTTCGATTTGTGCAGCGGCCGTCATCATATTCCCGAGTGGAATGTATGTCTGACGCTTGATCCATTCCTGGAAGACACGTTCATCATCCAAGAGACGATAGTCGTTCTCCTGGAACTCCTGTACCCGTTTCACGCGTTGCGCGTATTCTTCTTCCGTCCGGCCCTGTACACCCGTCACGATATGACGAATATAGTCCGCATCGTAACGCATCGCTTTCGGTGTTCTTGCGAGAATCAACACGAAGTGGCTCGCAGTCAAAGCCTGACCTTGCGCTCCCCATGCGTGATCTTTAATTTTTTGGAGCAAATCTTCCCGACGCACCACGACGAATTGCCATGGCTCGAATCCGAATGAACTCGGCGAAAGACGTCCCGTCTCTAAAATGAACTCCATGTCCTCTTCTTTGATTTTACGATCCGCATCGAATGCTTTCGTCGCTTGACGCCAACGATACGCTTCTAAAATGTCTTTCTTTTTCATCGTGCTCACTCCTCCATTACCAAGATGACTCCATCATATCAAACCGATAAATCAAAAATCGCTCATGAAGATTCTTCAGCGGCAATCGCACCGTTTGTACGTACTGAAAAGGTGTCTCGTCGTTTAAATAATGGAGGTACTCATCCGCCGGATAATATAAAATCACATCGACCGGGCGAGGATCTATTTCAACAGATTCGATGATGTTGGCAATCACTTGGCGGAAGACGTTCACGGAGAACGGATTAAAGAAGTAGAATCGATTCGCATCCGATGGAATCGTGAATTCCTCCGCGAGTCCTTGTTCCAATTGAACACTTCCCCGATTACGATGTTTCTTCGTATAGCGCACCCAATTCTGGAGTGCCTCCTCGTGAAATCCACCGTCCATCTCGACACCGATTGCCCGCACGCGAAACGCATACGCTAAATAAAACGGCAGACGTCCTTTGCCCGAACCGAAATCAACAATCGTATCTGTGGACTCTAACGGATACGCGTCCCGAAGCAAATCGAGTGCCTCGTAAGGAGTCGGTTCATAACGATGATATTCCGCCGAAGATGGAAATCCTTGCTGTAGTTTGGCCGTCTCGATCTGTAGGAGTTGTTCATATTGCTGTTCGTTCATGATGAACCTCTTTCTTGAATAGATTGGAAGAATGGATGCCGCTCCATCTCTTTCGTAAATGACGTCTGTTCCTGATAGGCGACATACATGACATAAATCGGAACCAACACTTTAAACCAGCTTGGAAGTAAAATGAAGCTTGTCACGCCAAGTGGAATGAGTCGAAACCACAAATTTCGGTGGCTCGGCGTCCTGAAATAGATTAGGATTGCCATCGTCCGTCTGACGGTGCCAAAGCGATTCGGTTTCGGTCGATATAGTGGACGTGTCCGCTCACTCGTCTTCTCGATGGCACCTGAGGTTGTCAGCAGGACTCGGTCGAATGAGGCACGCTCACGTTCCCCGATTTCAATCTCGCGACCGATATTCGGATGTTTCGACACCCATCCTTCCCCTACGTATAACGCAAATGTGACCATCATGCTTCCGATCAACACACCGAGTAACACCGACTCAATCAATAGCGCATACACGCCTACAAAAGCAATCAACACGATCAATAATCGTTTCATGAGATGGACGTGTCGGAGGCGAAGTTGATACTGAATCCATGCATGGCACCAGGAGAGTAAGAAAAGCGCGGCTCCGAATGCGAGGATCTCGACAGTGGTTCTTCCCTCTACATGTAGAATCGGTGCGATCAATAGAAGATAGAATCCGTATTGAATCAGGTGTTGAGTCATCTGATATACGACGGAGTACCATTTCAACTGTCGAATGAGATGACGATCAGCTACGAGGATGAGGTCGGCGCGCTCTATCCATACAAACATGCGGTCCTGCCACATCACCCATCCGAACAGGATTGCCCATAACAGGTAAGGCACATCACGCAACCAATCGATATTCCCTTCCCATACGAGCCAGTAGGAATAGCCTGCCCATATGAGAAGAGGAATGACGCCGTATAAGAAAATCGTCCAGTCGACAATCAATCGGACCGTCTTCCACTGTTGTTTCATATAACGGGAGACACGCATCCAAAACAATCGTTTCGCAATCATCGGAGCGCCACATCTTCCATCATGTCAAATAAGGTCATCCCCTCTGTATCGAGTGCTTCACGAATCTCTGCTTTCGTCCCACTCGCCAAGAGTTCCCCGTCATCAATCCATACGAACCGGTCACACAACCGCTCGGCCGTATCAAGAACGTGTGTGACTAGTAAAACAGCGGCTCCCCTCGTGCGCTCCGCTTCTAACAATCGAAGTAATTGGATGGTGGTCGTTGCATCTAATCCGATAAACGGTTCATCGACAATCAATACATGCGCTTCTTGAATGAGCGCCAATAAAATCATCGCTTTTTGTTTCATCCCTTTTGAAAAAGAGGAGAGATACCGGTCTGTCACATGATCAAGTCGGAAAAGCTGCAGCAACTCCTCCGTCTTTTCTGTCGACTCGACACCCGTCAATTCTTGAACGAGCGCAATATGTTCCGATAGTGTCAAATAATCGTAGTAAACCGGTTGCTCCGGGATGTACGCATAGCGTTCCATCTCGACGGTTCCTTTCATCCATGGAATCGTTCCTGTCAGACAGGCGATTGTAGTCGTTTTTCCTGCACCGTTCGACCCGATTATCCCTAAAATCTCGCCCGACCGCACATCAAACGAAATGCCTTGAATGACGGGCTCGTTTACCTCATATCCTGCTTGTTCAATTCTCACATCCACGATGGGTCCTCCTTACGAAAAAGTCGCCATCGCGGCGACTTTCACTTCACAATATTGACCGATGAAAACACAAATTTATCGTATCGGTGACGGGCAAACGAATACTCGAACGGTTTCCCGTTACTCAAATAGACAACTTGCTCGACTTCGATAATCGGTTCAGTGATATCATTCTTCAAGTAAGCTTGATCGTACTCATCCGGTTTATCTGCTCGAATCACTTTGTGCGAGCTTGTAATCGTATAGCCTAAATCTTCTTGAATATACGCGTACACGGACTTTTCTAAAATTTCACGTGTGATTCCTGTAATGAGGTTAGCAACCATGTACGTCAATTCGATGACATACGGCTCCTCGTCTACGTAACGCACACGACGTATTTCATAGACTGGTTCTGTCAGCTCAATCATGAGATGATCGGCGACTTCTTGACTCGGAAACTTCACCTCGAAATTGAGGACTTCACTTCGTAACGAGCGATCTCCGATTACTTGAGTCAGCCCTCTCGTTTCTTTGCTAATCACGTTGATGCGATCTTTTTGGAAGCTTGACTGTAAAATGAATGTTCCTTTACCACGTTTACGATAGATCAGACCTTCCATGACGAGAATCTCAAGCGCACGTTTCATCGTCATTCGGCTCACCCCAAACTCTTGGGCCAAATGGATTTCGTCGGGTAGTGCATGTTCTAGCGGATAAACGTGTTCAATAATTCTTTTACGAATTTCATCAGCAATGGTTTCATATTTCGGTTTTTTCTTAGTAGACATATAGCACCTCATGTATAGACATATATGTACAATATATCAAAAAAAGCTGACAAAGAGTAGCCTTTGTCAGCTCGCTTCATTATTCTGTGAAACCTTTCGCTTCAATCAATTGTTTAAACCAGTGTCCTGATTTTTTTACAGTACGCTGTTGCGTATCTAAATCAATGCCTACAAATCCATAGCGATTTTTATAAGCATTGCTCCATGACCAATTGTCCATGAAGGTCCAAAGATGATAGCCTTTCACGTTCGAACCCTCTTCAATCGCTTGGTGCATCCATTTCAGATGTTCACGAATGAAATCAATCCGATAATCGTCTTGGACACTTCCGTTTTCGTCACGATAACGCTCTTCACCCTCGACACCCATTCCATTCTCTGAAATGAAGCACGGAATATTACCATAGTTTTCTTTTAGATTGATTAAAATATCATAGATTCCTTTTTCGTAAATTTCCCATCCACGATACGGATTCATTTTACGTCCAGGCATCTCATAGAAATCAAATAAGTTTTCCGGTAAGAATGGTGCGTCCGGATTCGGAAGCGATGCTTTTGCTTTCACGCGACGCGGCTGGTAATAGTTGATGCCAAGCAGGTCGACTGTATGTTCGCGAATGAGTTCAAGATCACCTGCTTTCATCTGTGGCATCGCATCTTCCGACTTCAGCACATCTACTAATTCTTGAGGGAACGTACCTAAAACAGATGGATCGAGGAACGAGCGATTGAACATCGCATCAGCAATGCGCGCTGCGCTCAAATCAGCTGGGTGCTGACTTCTCGGATATGAGGGTGTCAGATTTAAGATGATTCCGATTTGCCCTGATTGTCCCATGTCACGATACGCTTCGATTGCCATCGCACTCGATAAGTTCGAGTGGTACGCTACTTGGACAGCTCGCTTGAAATCAACAACGTTTGGATAATGAAAATCATATAAATATCCACCCTCTACCGGTACAATCGGTTCATTATGCGTGAACCACTTCTCGACGCGGTCACCAAACAACTCAAAGCATGTCTTCGCAAAGGTGACATATGCCTTCACGACTTCCCGTGACTCCCAACCACCTTGTTCTTGAAGCGCCATCGGCATATCAAAGTGATACAGATTGATGAACGGTTCGATACCATGATCGATTAAGCAATTGATGACATTGTTATAAAATGTGATTGCCTCTTCATTTACTTCCCCGACACCTTGTGGAAAAAGACGTGACCATGAAATGGAGAAACGGAACGTGTTATGCCCGAGTTCTTTCATCAATGCGATATCTGCTTCATACAAATGATAGAAGTTTGAGGCCTCTGTTGCACTCACGCCATTGAAGAAGCGGTTCGGCTCTTGCATGTACCAGTAATCCCAGATGTTCAATCCTTTTCCACCTTCAAAAGCAGCACCTTCCATCTGTGTAGCTGAAGAAGCCGTTCCCCACCAAAAGTCTGTCGGAAATTGATAGGTCTTTTGCTCTCTCATACGTGTTTGTGTCGGGTTCGTCATTATTTATCTCTCCCTTATTTGTATTTTCTCTATATGTTTACACTGCTTCTTGTTTATCTGTTGATTCTTCTAATTCTTTTTTCAAATTCATTCGGTCGATAAATTTCAAGAACGGGAACCAAATCGCCAAAATAATGAAGAAGTTCACGATTTGAAGAAGACCTCCTGCAAGCGAGTTCGTCGCCATGACACCACTCAAGAACATCGGGACAGTCCATGGAACCGCAACACCAGTTGGTGGTGGGACTAAGCCTGTTGACATCGCGAAGTATGTGACCGTCACCGTCACGAGCGGTGCGACAATCCAAGGAATCATGATGAGCGGGTTCATGACGATCGGAAGTCCGAAGATGACCGGCTCGTTTACATTGAATAGTCCAGGTCCGAGGGATAGTTTCCCGATTTGTTTCAACTGTTTCGATTTCAAGAACAACAAGATGGCCACGACGACAGCCAGTGTAGTTCCGGAACCACCAAGCCCTACCGTGTAAATTTCAATGAACTGTTTACTGATAATGTTCGGAACATCTCCAGTCGAGGTATAAGCCGTCAAGTTTTCCACAGATAATGTGTTCCAAATCGGGTCCATCACCGAGTTGACGATGACCTGACCGTGGAGTCCGAAGAACCAAAATAGCTGAACGAAGAAGATTGCAATCAACGTTGGAATGAGACCATTTCCTAATGTCACAAGCGGTTGCTGAACGACGTTGAAAATGACGTCATGAAGATTCGTATTGAATAAGTTCGTTACGATGATGTTGAATGTTAAAAATACAGTCAGGGTTAACAATGCAGGAACAAGTGCTGAGAATGATTTCGCAACAGCTGGCGGTACTCCATCCGGCATCTTAATCGTCCAGTTCTTTTGAACGACAAATCGATAAATCTCACCGGACAGGAATCCTGTAATCATCGCAAGGAACATCCCTTTTGCTCCAAGACGATCCAATGGAAGGACATTTCCGACTGCCTCTGACATGCCGTCCACTTCAATCAAGAACGGCGTTAAGAGAAGGAATGACACGAGCGAAATCGCTCCCCCGAACACAGCCTCGACTTGATAACTTTTCGATAGATAATACCCGATACCGAAGACGACAAAGATAGACATAATCCCCATCGTTGCAGATGGTGCGTTTCCGAGTGATGTTTTAAATACACTGAGTGTACTTTCGGACATGAAACGGTCGAGGAACGGCAGGTTTGCAATGACGACGATGATTGACCCAAACATGGTAATTGGGAAAGCGAGCATGAATGCATCTCGCAATACTTGTAAGTAGCGACTGTTGTTTAAATAGGTCGCCATCGGCATGAGCAGTTTACTGATCATGTTGAACATTTTATTGTCCTGTGACATATGATTCACCCTTCTTGATTAGGATTTACAATCTTTTGTTCGACCATTTCGACCAAACCCGCTGTCAAATCAAGCATCGTTTGCGTAGACATCAAATGGTCCTCTGCATGAAGAAGCAATAACGATACGTCTGTTTTTTCTCCATTCGCTTCTCTCTGAATTTGTGAAAAGTGTGTTTGATGTGCTTCTTTTAATTGTTCGCGTGCCTCGCCAATCTTTTCTTCGAACGTTTCATAAGAACTCGTTTTATACAGTTGAATCGCTTCCTGAATCGTACTTCTCGCATTGCCACTGTGCAAAATCATCATGAACGCCATTTGTTCCAAAGTTAACTCATCTACCTGTTCCACGTTGTTCACCCCATTAATTTCATGGCTTGCTCGTATGCAGCTTTTCCGTTCGCCGTGCCGTACGCCATCATATCGATTACTTCAATCGGCGTTGATGTTTGTGCTTTCAATTTATCCAATAGGAATCGCATTTGTGGACCAATCAAAATCACATCTGCCTCGTCCATCTCGGTTACAACCTGATCTTGACCAACTGCCCAAATCTTCGCCTCATCCCCAATTGATGTGGCGTGATCCTTCATCTTCGTCACGAGTAAACTCGTCGACATCCCTGAACTACACGCTAATAAGATTTTCTTCATGTGTCCTCACTCCTTATTTGAAATCGTTTACATATTTTATTATACACATGATTTATTTCATGTCTATACTTGATTTAAACTTTGTTTAGTTTTTAAATTCATAAGTGTATATTAAATAATAGGAGGATGGAATATGAGCGCTATTCTTTTACAACCACACTATCAACACCGACTTTGGGGAGGGGAGCGTCTGAAGCGATTTGGTTTCGAATTCAATGACCCTTCGATTGGTGAAGCCTGGACGGCTTCTGCATTAGAAAAAGGCAGTTCAGCCGTTGCTTCTGGACCTTACATTGGTCTTTCTTTGCATGAACTCTATCAACAACATCCAGAGTTGTTTCAAATTAGCTCGGATGTGTTTCCGCTATTAATTAAATGGATTGATGCAAACGATGATTTGTCTATTCAAGTTCATCCGAATGATTTGTTGGCAAACCGACTCGAAAATGAACCATATGGAAAAAATGAATGTTGGTACATTCTCGATGCTCCGGCAGATGCGACACTCATTTACGGTCACTCCTATACCACCTTGGAAAATTTCAACAAAGCGCTTGAAACAGGCGATTTGGAAAACGGCTTGATACGAAAACCGATTCATGCCGGTGATTTTTTCTATGTCCCAGCTGGAACGGTGCATGCGTTGACAAAAGGGGTATGCGTACTGGAAATTCAACAAAGTTCGGACACAACCTATCGTCTATACGATTACGAGCGAGTAGATGTGACGACCGGTCGTCCTCGTGAGCTTCATGTAGAGAAGGGAGTCCTCGCTTCTTTCGTCCCTCACCTTGGCTATAGCGAACCAATCCGTCAACTCGATCACTTTCGAACACGTTTGACGAAGAATCCATTCTTCTTCGTGGAAAAATGGCACGTTACAGCGAAAGAAAAGATTTCGACCGACACGTTTCGGTTACTATCTGTCGTGCAAGGAACATTAATCATTGATGAGATGGAAGTACCTACGGGAGGTACACTCCTTCTCCCGGCCAATGAGTCGTTCTTGATTGAGGGAGAAGCGACTTGTTTAGTGACTGGTGTTCCTTCCGATGAGAAGCAAGTCGTCCGAATCGGGATCGATTTAGGAGGGACGAACACTCGGATTGCGGCTGTTTCACTCAAAGGTGAAGTACTAAAACAACTTACGTTTAACACGCAGCCTCACCTTCCTTTTGAAGAAGCATTACAATCTATCGAGACTGCGATTCATCAATTCAATGTTGAATTCGATATACAGCATGTCGGGCTTGTGGCACCCGGTCCACTCGATTTGAAACAGGGAATGTTTTTAACTCCTCCAAATCTTCCGAATTGGCACAATCAAAAAATCGTTGAGCCTTTAACACAGAGTCTCGGCTATTCTGTCACCCTTGAAAACGATGCGAATGCGGCAGCTCTCGCAGAAGCCAAATTTGGGGCAGGGAAAGGATTCGATTCTGTTTTTTATGTAACAGTCAGCACAGGGATTGGTGGCGGATATGTCTATAAACATCAAGTCATTCGAGGGGCGAACGGCAGTGCCGGTGAAATCGGAAATATGATTATCCGTTCGAACGGACCAGCTCACCCTGTACTGAATCGAGGCTCTCTCGAATCACTCGCTAGTGGTACGGCGCTCATGAATCGCGCAAGCGAAAAGGGGTATACAAACGTCCCTTCGCTATTATTAGATGATGAGTACCGCCATCACTTCGTCGAGGAACTGGCCAGCGGACTAGCTAATATCATTCATACCGTCGATCCTGATGTGATTGTATTAGGGGGCGGCGTCATGATGTCGGCCTCATTATTTTGGAACGAATTACAACAAGCAGTCTCGAATAAAATGTATCCACATGCTAGTGGAAAAACGTGTCTATGCCTCACTCAATTGTCAGGAGATGCGGGCGTGATTGGCGCTGCCTTTGTCGAAGCATAATGAAATTTGAAAAACGGACGTTCATCGTGAATGTCCGTTTTTCCGTATACAGAAATGAAAAATAAATCAACATTATACTTTACGAATCATTTGCGATTTCTTTTCTAGATTGAGTTAGATTCGTTTACTTTAGCGTGGTAACGTGAAATGATAATGATACCAACTCTTTAAAGTGAGGTGACGGTGTGTCTAACACAGAGCACGAACAAGCGACATCTATTTTGCATCACCTCTTTACCGCCTCATCATTTGTCGGAATCGACTTCGGATCGGGTCCGAACCATCATCTCCTCTATTTCAGTCGCCAAGGATTGGAATCTTGGATTTCCATTGAGGGACCATGGCATGTCCATGCGACGCAAAGTACGTTCGACGAAGGTGAACAACTCGAACAACTCATGCGGCTTCGTCGTGAGCGCATCCATCACGTACGACTCGGTCACGAACATCCCCATCTCGAACTCGAATTTGAATCAGGTTCTCTCCTATTCATCAATGGATTTCAAGAACAATTTGAATGTTGGCAAGCAGGTGACGCGCGACCGCTCGGCGGAGACGCCTATCTGTTGGTCGCGATGCCGCAAGGTGAGCTTGCTGTGTTTGCTGACGGAGACGACGAATGAGCACGTGGATGGAGATTGTCTTATACATGTTGGTTGCCGGGGGCGTTAGCCTCGCGATCATCTTATTGCGAAAGATTACGAAAGCATGAAAAAAGCGGCCGAGGCCGCTTTTCTCATTTGACTGATTCTTCTTCATATAAGCTCGCGCCTTGTGAACGAATCACATCTTGGTACCAGAAGAACGATTCTTTTCGTTTTCGTTCTAACGTCCCGGTACCGTCGTCATGTCGGTCTACGTAAATGAAACCGTACCGTTTGCTATACTCACCTGTCGAGGCACTCACCAAGTCGATACAGCCCCAACTCGTGTACCCCATCACTTCAACCCCGTCTTCGATTGCATCCATCATCCCTTTTAAATGGTCGCGTAAGTAATCAATCCGATAGTGATCATGAATTGTTCCATCCGACTCGATTTGATCATATGCACCTAATCCGTTCTCGACGATGAACAACGGGAGCTCATAACGCTCATATAACTTGTTTAAGATGACGCGAAGTCCGGTCGGGTCAATCTCCCATCCCCAATCGCTCGCCTGTAAATATGGATTCTTGACCCCGCTCATGATATTTCCTTCCGCTTCATCTTGGTCTTTTTCTGCCTTTTCAGTACGCGACATATAGTAACTGAGCGAAAAGAAATCAACTGTATTTTCTTTTAGAATTTCAAGATCACCATCTTCCATTTCGAGTTCAATGCCGTTCTCCCGGAAGAAGCGCTTCGCAAAACTTGGATATTTCCCACGTACATGGACATCCCCGCAGAAGAAGTTCATCATCCGCTCAGCATCGTGTGCAAACCACACATCGTCCGGGTTTGAGCTGTATGGATAGACTGGAGCTGCAATGAGCATACATCCAATTTGCATCGTTGGGTCAATCTCGCGTGCCGCTTTCGTTGCGAGTGCACTTGCGACCAGTTGGTGATGAAGTCCCTGATACGTGAGTTGTAATGTATTTTCCTCTTCTCGAACCGCGATTCCTAGACTGAGCATTGGCATAAATTGCGCTCCGTTGATTTCGTTAAACGTCAACCAATATTTGACCTTACCTCGATAACGTTCGAATAAGACGCGACTATATCGTTCAAAATATTCCACGAGGCGGCGATCACGCCAACCTCCATAATGTTTTGCAAGATGCAACGGCATCTCATAGTGAGAAATCGTGACGAGTGGTTCAATGCCTTGTGCGACCAACTCATCGATGACGCGATCGTAGAATTGAAGACCTTCCTCGTTCGGTTCAACTTCATCTCCATTCGGGAAAATTCGTGACCAGGCAATCGACATACGGAATGTCTTGAATCCCATTTCTTTAAAGAGGGCGATATCTTCTTTGTAGCGATGATAGAAGTCGATCCCTTCATGGTTCGGATACGAATATTCATCATGTAATTCAAAATCAAACGTTGGGTCATGAATGATCTTCATTCGGTGCTTCCCACCAGGCATCACGTCAGCGATCGAAAGTCCTTTACCACCTTCCTGATAACCGCCCTCTAGTTGATTGGCCGCAGTGGCCCCGCCCCATAAAAATTCACTCGATACTTGTTTCATATTGTCTCCTCCTTTGTTATACAATGACGCGCAATACGCCATGATTCGCTTCTACCGCTCCTGTGTAAGTTGGTAATACGTCTAAATAATGATCGGTATTCGTCACAATGATTGGTGTGATCGTGTCATATCCTTCACGAGCGATGGCATCCATATCAAACCGGACGAGCGAATCTCCTTCTTTCACTTTCTGTCCATCCGTCACAAGTGTTTCAAAGTACTTCCCGTTTAATTTAACCGTGTCTAAACCAATGTGAATCAATACTTCTACACCTGTATCAGATCGAAGACCGATTGCATGTTTTGATGGGTAAACCGTGACGATTTCGCCGTCAAACGGAGCATACACGGTACCTTCTGAAGGCATGATGGCAATCCCTTTCCCCATCGCCCCACTTGAGAATACTTCATCTCGAACCGTTTCAAGCGACACGACTTCTCCTTTCAATGGAGCTGAGACCGGAAAGCCTACCTGCTCAGATACAGACTGGGCGACCTCTTGTTCTTGCGACTCGACCGTCGCTTCTTCTTTGTGGAAGACCATTGTCAACACGAGAGCGACCACCGTTGCTACCGCCATTCCGATAAATGCTCCGTAAAATGCTAAATCGACACCCGTTGGAGGAATCATGACCGGAATGCTAAAAATTCCGAGTCCTCCCATCGCATAAGCTGCTGTACCGAACAAACCTCCTACTACACCACCAGCCGCTCCACCAACTACTCCAAACACAAATGGTTTTTTACGCGGAAGCGTCAAGCCATAGATAGCCGGCTCCGTAATTCCAAACACACCTGCGATTGTGGAAGATGTTCCTAACCCTTTCACTTTCGGGTTTTTGGCTTTTAAGGTAATCGCGAGAACCGCACCTACTTGACCAAATGTCGCCATCAATACACCGACAACGATCGTATCCATACCGACGACTGATAAGTTGTTGATGATGATTGGCACAAGACCCCAGTGAAGCCCGAACATGACGAGCACTTGCCAGAACGCACCGATGAATGCGATGGCGATTGTAGGACTCAAGTCATATAAGAATGAGTATCCGTTCGCCAATCCTTGACTCGCATACGTTGCGACCGGTCCGATTGCTAAAAACGTTAGCGGAACAACGAGTAACAATGCCATCATCGGCGTCGTGAAGTTTCGGACGGCCTCATGTGTATGACGGTTGAAGAATGTTTCTACTTTTGAAGACACATATGTCGCCAAGATAATCGGGATGACCGAAGACGCATAACTCATCAAGACGACTGGTACATTGAGGAACGTTAACGACTCACCGGCTCCTTGAATAGCGACAATCGAAGGATAAACGAGCGCTCCCCCGATAATCATCCCAATATACGGGTTCCCACCAAATTTCTTCGCAGCCGAATGTCCTAAAATCACTGGTAGGAAGTAAAATAGTGCGTCTGCCGCGGCATTTAAGACGACATACGTCCCCATCTCTTGCGTTAATAATCCGAGCGCGACGAGAATCGCAAGTAATCCTTTCAACAGACCACTACCTGCCATCGGTCCGAGGATCGGCGTAAAGATTCCGGCAATCACATCGATCAATCGGTTGAATACACCTGATTTTTCTTCATCCTCGGTTGAAGATGTCTGGAAACCACCAACGTCAACCACCTCTTTGTAGACGTAAGGTACATTGTTTCCGATGACGACTTGAAACTGTCCGCCGCTTTGAACGACGGTGATGATACCATCTTGTTGTTTTAATGTCGCCGCACTCGCTTTTGATTCATCTTTTAGTTTGAAGCGCAACCGCGTTGCACAGTGAAAGACGCTTTTGACGTTTTCTTTACCACCGACATGTTGCACAATCGTTTCTGCCAGTTGTTTGTATTGGTCCATCTTGTTCACTCCTTATCATTTTAGGTAAAAAGAAAAACCTAAATCACCACACAACAAATTGTGTAGTCATTTAGGTTTGGCCTGCATCATCAGTAACCATCCTTAGGGTCGGCGTTCTTTCATTAAGTTTTCGATATGAATCATCATATACAGCCGTTCGTCCATTGATACGTCGTAATGATATTTCGTCGCGATCAACCCGGCGATTTTTTCGACACACTCAAACGCTTCCGGGTATCGCTGCTTCACCATCAGGAACAAGGTTTCGTCACCCGTTGACTTGACCTTCTCTCCAGATGCAAGGCGCTGCACAAAATATTTTAAATGTGTCAAAAAGCGTGCATACGCGTATGACTCTTCGTCCAATTCGATTTGAAAATGGTACGTAATGATCGTCAGAATCGCTTGCGTAGCTCGCGTCATCTCGGTGACAAGATGCAGGTTTTCACCTTTGACACCAGACATCGTCGCATTGACGAGATGTAAGGCAATCGCAACTGCCTCGTCTTCATCAAGTTTGACCTTGTGCCGCTCATTGATCAGTTTAACCGCTTCTTTTCCGATAGCGAACTCCGGAGCATAAAATCGTTTCACTTCCCAAACGAGAGGATTTCGAATTTGGATTCCATCCTGATACCGACTGAGTGCAAAATGAAGGTGGTCTGCTAGCGTCACATATAACGAATCATGGATGGGTTGATCCAATCGTTGTTCAGCCAACCTGACAATCTGCTTCACCGTTTCCATCTCATCTGTCGGCATTTCATTTAAAAAGTGAACGAAACGCTCATAGCTTTCTTTACTCTCGAGCGTAAAGATTTTTTCGATTCGTGTCTGGTCAATTGGATCGCCTGGTCGCTTTTGAAACGCAATCCCGCGCCCCATCACAACCTGCTCTTGACCGTTCGCATCGATGGCTACGACATTGTTGTTGAACACTTTTGAAATATGCATGGTCTCCTCACCTCGCTCTCATTCAACTGAACTGAAAAGAAAAAAACCTAAATTCACACCAGAGTCCAATATGGAGTCATGGCATCAATTTAGGTTTTGCCTGCATCACCAGTAACAATCCCAAAGTGGATTTTCTTCTTTTCGATATAAGCATACTCCCTAGACATCTTGACGTCAACATAAAATTAAAACGCTTACATCGTGACCGTTTTATTCATCGAACAAGACCCGCTGCATCCGCTCTGGCGCATCCAAATAGTCGCGCATGACCTTTACATGTTCCAGATCATCAAACGCTGTCGGAGTAAGCCCCGTCTCCACTTGCAAAATCATCGCACCTGGATACGACATCAAGATAGGGGAGTGACTCGCAATGATGAATTGACTTCCCGCTTGTACGAGTTCATGCATGCGCGCGAGCATCGTCAGTTGACGCATCGGTGACAATGCGGCCTCTGGCTCATCCAAAATGTAGAGACCGTCTCCACGAAAACGATGTAGCATGAGGGAGAGAAACGCTTCACCGTGTGACTGTTCATGAAGAGAACGTCCGCCGTATGATTCATAAAATCGTTCAGGATCTCGCCCTGATTTCGCCATCTCGTCCACATAACTTGATAGCTGATATGCCGTCTCGGCACGTAAGAAAAAGCCATCTTTCGGACGATACGGGCCTCGAATCGGACGAAGCGCTTCAAACAAGGAACTATGCGTCGACTCTGTTTCAAATTGGAAGGAAGGTGCTCCGCCTTCTGGATTGAATCCGGCCGCCACGGCCATCCCCTCAATCAATGTCGACTTCCCACTCCCATTCTCTCCGACAAGAAACGTGACAGGATGATGAAACGATAGTTCATCGAGTGTCTGAAAAATCGGTAACGTATACGGATAGCCTGTCGAACGGATTCGTTTCCTCTCTAACCGTACCCCACGCAAAAACAAAGTCATGTCCATTCGATCCAAAATGTCGCCCCCTTCTCTGAATTAACCCCGTAAGAAAGCCCTTGTGCTTCAAGAAGTAATTTCGTGATGGCGAGACCTAGGCCATGTCCGTTCGAGCGGTCTCCTTTCACATACATATCCCAAATGGAATGCTGGATGGTAGGGTCAATTCCCTTCCCTTCATCTGTCACTTCTAATCGATTTGGCGTCAGTCTGATGGTGATGCATCCCCGAGGAGGACTCGCTTCATACGCATTTCTCAAGAAGTTCGAGAGAACCCGTTCCATCGCTAGTCGGTCAGCTTGAATCATTACAGACTCCAATTGTAAATCGAGCGTCACGTCTTTTTGTCGGAACCACTCGGACATGCGTGAAGTCAGTCGACGAATCAAGTCATCTAGTTGAAGCGACTCTATTTCAAGCGGAATCGTACCGGACGACAACTTTGAATATTCGAGCATCTGGTTGACGAGTCGGTCAATCCGGTCCACTTCCTCGGTAATACTTTTTCCGGTCATCGAAATATCCGATGTCTCCACAACACCTAGCTCCAGCATCTCCGCCTCGTTCCGAACGATGGCGAGTGGTGTACGCACATCATGCGTCACCCCGGATATAAATGATTTTTGAAGCACCTCTTTTTCTTGAAGCGATTCATTCATACGACCGACCGTGACGGTCAAATCCCCAATCTCGTCATTCGTCACATTCGGTAGAGTGATGTCGTGTCGTCCCTCCATGATCGATGCGGTCGCTTGCTTCAACTCCACGAGCGGCTGCGTGAGCCGACGACTCATCCAAAATGTGACGCCGATGGCAACCAACAGTGCCAGGATAAACCCACCTGCTAGGATAAGATAGATTTGCTGAAACTGTGGATTCGAGAACGGTACGGGGCTGTACGTCACGATTTGAATATCCCCTTCTTCTTGTAAATACGTCAAGAAGCGGGTGCCGTTCACACTCACTTCGTCCTGAACCGCTAAGTCATTCGGGTCAAGGCTGATCGGCATCATGCGATGCATCCGTCCACCACGTTCGAGCTCGACCCGTTGTCCGTCCTGAAATAGGAGCACGTCTAGTTGACCTGGAATCCCACGTCCCTCTTGAACGGCCTCATACACAATCGCCGCCTCGCGCTCCAATTGTGCATATGTTTCGTCTTCTGCGAAACGTCCGATCAATAATGACGTGAGTCCGAAAGTTAAGAGTGCCATCACAGCAAGTGGTAGAACAGCCGTCCACAGTAATTTCTTCATTAACCGATTCATGACAGTCTCTCTAAGCGATAACCGACCCGGTGAACGGTCTTCAACTGTTCTTTCAGTGTGGGTGATTTATCACGTAATTGTTTAATATGAGTGTCGACCGTACGCGTATCTCCGACGAACGCGTAGTCCCATACGTCGTCGAGCAGGCGATTCCGGTCCAACGCCTCTCCGACGTGCTTCCATAGATACAAAAGTAGTTCATACTCCTTATTTGTCAGTCGAAGCGGATGACCGTTCTCCTGTACCATTCTCGATTTGATGTCGATAGTGAGCGCTCCGAATTGAATCACATCGGTCTGTTTGACGAGACGTTTCAGACGAATCTCTAGCTCTTTCAAGACAATCGGTTTGACCAAGTAGTCGTCTGCCCCGAGCTCCAATCCGAATACGCGATCATCTGCCTCGCCTCGCGCCGTCGTCAAGATGATGGCAGGTGCGGGCTGTTGCGCTTTCAATGTCGGTATCAAAGTCCACCCTTCCCCATCCGGTAAGCGAACGTCCAATAAGACCGCATCAAATCGTTGATGCAACTGTTGTTTCGCCTCACTCAAGGTCATCGCCACGGTCACCTCAAACCCGGCATAGGTTAAAAAACGGGACATGCCGTCCGCCAGTTTTTGTTCATCTTCCACAACGAGTACGTTCATCTCCTATCGCCTCCACATCCATTATATCGCACACATCGAACGTCCCACCGTTTCCCAAAGACAATTTGCAGAAATCTTGCAACTCCCTCACAACTTCTAACGCCTTCAGTTCTACACTTGAAGTAACAAAGGAGGAGATACACATGAAATCAACAAAACTAGCAATCGCCTTAGCGGGGCTTTTAGCCGTCTCGGGCACTGGCGTATATGCCGCGACGAATGACACGACGACAGATGAATCGACAACGACAGCATCCACACAATGCGAACGTGGTGAACGGGGTCCTGGTATGTTCGGTGAACGAGAAGCGGGGCATGCTGCTCTCATCGAAGCGCTCGGTTTAACAGAAGAAGAAGTGGATGCTGCTCGCGAAAACGGGCAATCACTTCCTGAGCTTGCAGAAGAAAAAGGGATCTCAATCGAAGCGTTCATCGATGCCATCATGACGTCGCATGAAGAAAAACTCGCAACCGCTGTGGAAGAAGGAAACTTGACGCAAGAAGAAGCCGATCAAATCCTTGCGGACCACGAAGAACGTTTTGCCGATGTGACGAGTTACGATGATTTAGAAGATGCTCGCGGCATGCGTGGCGGACGTGAAGGGGGTCGCCATGGGCATGGTCACGGTCCACATCACGGCGATTCATCCTCTTCAGATGACGATGCTTCAACAGAGAGCGACAGCAACGTAGAAAATCAAAGCAACAGCTTATAAGTCAAAAGGCAGCCACCGCAAGTGGCTGCCTTTTGAATGACGGATGGTAGTACGTTTTATTTACGATTAGATTGCTCTTGTTTCTTTCTTTCTCGAATCTCTTTCTCCACTCGTCGTAACGCTTTTTTCGATCCTCGTGCAAAGTCGTGGGCTTCCTTTCGTTCTTGATACGTCGTAAACAACGTATCCAAATCATAGTCAGCTGGATAAAGTTCCGTTGCCCGTGCTTCTAATCGGACACGACGACTCGGCAACTCTATATACTCTGCATCCACGAACACTCGTACATGCCGACGCGATGCATCAAACGAATAAACAAGACCGACTTGATTCGTCTCGAGTAGACGAACACGGTCACCTTTTTCAAAACGCTCTGCTTCTTCAAGTGGTACCACTTCCACTTCTCGCGTTATTTTAGATTCATCGACTTTCGTTGTGTCATACGTTTTCTCGTTCATGTAACGAGATGCCTGTTTGAGAATCGCTTCCGGTAACTTCATCTTGCGAGCGATAAATAAGGCGTTGCTGTCGCCTGACTGCCCCATGAGAAGTCGGTATTTCGGTTCGAGCGTTTCCGGGTCAAACTGCATCGCTGCGTTCATGAAATCCGGATGCGCTTCAGAATACGATTTGATTTCTCCATAATGCGTCGATGCCACGACAATCGCGCCCCGTTTATATGCCGCTTCTAAAATGGCAATCGCAAGAGCGGCCCCTTCATTCGGTTCCGTCCCACTTCCGATTTCGTCGAATAACAAGAGTGACCGTTTTCCAGCGGTTTGCATGATTTTCGCCACATTGTGCATATGCGCCGAGAACGTACTGAGCGCCGACTCCAAATCCTGATTGTCTCCGATATCGACGAACACCTCATCGAATGTCGAGATGACCGTATCGGGATGGGCCGGTATATGCAGACCCGTCATCGTCATGAGACTGAGGAGTCCAATCGTTTTCAATACGACCGTCTTCCCGCCGGCGTTCGGTCCCGTGATAATCAAGCCGCGATAGTCTGAACCGATGGCAAAATCGAGTGGCACAGCGCTTTCTAAGAGCGGATGGCGTACTCGCTTCAATTGGATGCGACCGGTCGCATTCACATGCGGTGTCACGCCATCAATCGACTGACTGTACTTCCCTTTGGCGAAGACCATATCGTACTGGGCAATGACATCGAGCGTCGCCTCGATGTCAGGAAGAACTTCTGCCACGGCTCCCGTCAACGTCGCTAGTACTTGATACACTTCTACCGCTTCTTCCGTCCGTTTGACGACGAGTTCAGCGTTCAACTTCGAAATGGCTTCCGGTTCAATAAAGACCGTCGTGCCGCGATTCGATGTGTCCACAATCGTACCCGCCACTTTATGCTTATATGAAGCTTTGATCGGGATGGTGAAGCGGTCCTGTTTTTTCGTGACGAATCCGTCTTGAATCATCTCACGATTGGCGGCGCTCTTCAAAAACTTGGCCAACCGTTCCTCAATCCGTCCTTCGAGAATATCGACTTGTTTTCGAATCCGCTTCAACTCTTTTGACGCCTCATCGACGACCTGACCGGCTCGAATCGCTTGCGTGATGTGTTCTTCGAGCGTTCGCCATTCTCCCATTCCGGCAGCATATGCGGACAAGAGTGGTGCGAAAAATTCATGTTCGAGCATGAATCGCTTCAGCTTGCGAGCGCCACGTAAAAACTCGGCGACCGCTTCGAGCTCGTTTGCTTCGAGTTGGATCCCGCGTTGTAGTTTCCCGATGATCGTCTCCATATCAGACACTCCGATGAATGGGACATGTGACGTCGCATCTAAAATCGCTCGTGCTTCAGACGTTTCTTGCAGGCGCTTCTTCACCGTCGCAATATGGCTCGTCGGACGTTGCTGCCTGAGTAGTCGTCTTCCGAATCCGCTGATGCAGAAGCGCTCTACTTTTGTCATCAATTCGTTGTATTGTAATTTTTCAAATGTTTGTTCGTTCATGTGTGTCTCTCCTCAAATTGTAGAATCGAGATACCGCGCAAACAAAAAAGCGTCGGTCGATGACGACCAACGCAAAAAGACAGACCGGTGTCTGGCAGTTTTTGATGGGCGGTATCTGTAACGGAACATGACGGCATGACAAAAAGACGTATCATCCGACAATTTTCAGTTCGTTAGGCAGATACAACCTCACTCATCAACATGCAACACCTTTCTTCAATAGATTCGCCCTTACTATACAACAGATTCATCACCTTGTAAAATTTTAGAGAACGCTTTCAAAAAAAGACTTGTGTCTCAAATCCACACATGTTATGTTGAACGTGAAGAAACGAATAGCGATCACATGTGACTGATTCGATCAGGCATGGGGTAAGACGTACGGTGCATGCCACCCGTCTATACTCCATGCCTGTTTTGTTTTTCCTCGTTTTGCGTTAAGAAAGGATGTAGAAGATATGTTATGGAATAAGTTAATGAATCGACACAAACCGACACTGCACTCGCCAATGGAAGGAGACGTTATTCCACTCGATCAAGTAGCGGACCCGGTCTTCAGTGAAAAGATGATGGGGGATGGCATTGCCATCACACCGACAGACGGAGCAGTCGTCTCACCAGCTGACGGAGAAATTGTACAAATCGCTCCGACCAAGCACGCCATCGGTATTCGGACCGAGGACGGTGCTGAGATTTTGATTCACGTCGGACTCGACACCGTCGAACTCGAAGGTCGACCGTTCGATCTCCGTGTAGATGTAGGTGACCACGTGAAAACAGGACAGCTGTTAATGACAGCCGACTTGTCCCAAATTTATCAAGCTGGTAAAGACACGGTCACGCCAATGGTCGTGACGAATGGTGGCGCGCTTGCCCATCATTACGCCTTCACATTCACGAAGGAAGCCGTCCCGGGTAAGACGATTGTCGCCCGAGTGGAAGCGTGACTCCAGAACAAGGAGGACACATGATTAAGATCAAAAAGATTTTGAACAACAATGCGGTCATCGTTTCGGACGATGGGGAAGAAAAAATTGCGATTGGTCCTGGCGTCGCCTTTAAAAAGACGAAGAACGACATCGTCAATCCCCATAAAATCGAAAAATTGTTCATCATGCCGGAAAACGATAAGTTCCAGCAGTTGTTGAGTCGGATTCCCGTTGAACACTTTACCGTTTCCGAGGACATTATTTCGTACGCAGAAAAACGGCTTGAGACATCATTTAATGAACATATCCACATCGTCCTGACCGACCATATCTCATTTGCCATTGAGCGGGAGATGGAAGGCATCTCACTGCGGAACAAACTGTTGAATGAGATTAAAATCCTTTATCGGAATGAGTACGAGATTGGACTATGGGCGATTGAACATATCGCAGAAAAATTGAACGTCCAAATGCCGAAAGACGAAGCCGCGTTCATCGCGCTTCATATCCATACGATGAAAGTGAAAGGAGGTGATTTACGCAAGACGGTCAAACAGACAACGATTGTCCGCGACATGATTCAATCGATTTCACGACGACTCGATGTATCCATTGAAGAAGATGACTTATCCTATCAACGATTATTAACACATTTACGGTTCGTCATGGATCGGGTCAACCATTACGATCATCACACGATTGATGAAGACATGCTCCGCATGATTCAGACGAAATTCACGTCTGCTTATGCGTGCGCATCTGATGTCGCAACAGAAATGGAAGAGACATATGGCATCGTCTTGCCCGAGTCAGAACTTGGCTATATTACGCTCCACATTCAACGCCTACAAGATCAACACCACCAAAAAGGAGGAAATCAAAAATGATGAACTTTTTCCAACGTCTCGGACGTTCCCTCATGTTACCGGTTGCCGTACTTCCGGCTGCCGCGATTCTCATGGGGATTGGTTATTGGATTGACCCAGTCGGCTGGGGATCCGAAAACATTGCAGCTGCATTCTTAATCAAAGCGGGTGCGGCGATTATCGATAACATTCCAATTCTTTTCGCAGTTGGGGTCGCTCTCGGAATGGCTAAAAACCGCGATGGTTCTGCAGCACTCAGCGGACTCGTCGCCTTCTTGACCGTCACAACACTTCTCTCTGCTGGCACGGTCGCGTTGTTCCAAGGTGTGGATGTCGAAGCCGTCAACCCGGCATTCGGGAAGATTGCCAACGCGTTCGTCGGGATTCTTTCTGGTCTCGTCGCTGCTTCGATGTACAACCGCTTTAGTCACGTCAAATTACCGGATGCCCTCGCGTTCTTTAGTGGAAAGCGTCTCGTTCCAATCATGACGGCATTCTCGATGATTCTTGTATCGGTCGCGCTCTACTTCATCTGGCCGGTCGTTTACACAGGCCTCGTTGGATTCGGGGAATCGATTTCTAAACTTGGCGCATTCGGTGCCGGACTTTACGGATTCTTCAACCGTCTCTTGATCCCAACCGGGCTTCACCACGCCCTCAACTCGGTCTTCTGGTTCGACGTTGCAGGCATTAACGACATCGGGAATTTCTGGTCTGGTGAAGGTGAGAAAGGTGTAACGGGAATGTACCAAGCGGGTTACTTCCCAATCATGATGTTCGGTCTCCCGGCCGCAGCACTTGCGATGTACCACACAGCGAAGACAAAACGTAAGAAACAAGCGGCTTCGCTTCTTCTTGCAGCTGCATTCGCTTCATTCTTTACAGGGGTAACTGAACCACTTGAGTTCTCGTTCATGTTCCTCGCACCAGTTCTTTACCTTGTACACGCAGTCCTTACAGGAATCTCGCTCTTTATCGCGGCAACGTTCCAGTGGACAGCCGGGTTCGGATTCAGTGCAGGATTGGTTGACTTCGTGTTGAGCTCACGCTTGCCGCTTGCGAACCAACCATACATGTTACTCGTTCAAGGTCTCGTATTTGCAGTCATCTACTACGCAATCTTCCGCTTCATGATTGTGAAGCTCAATTTGGCGACACCAGGTCGTGAACCAGATGAAGTTGTGGATGCAGTCGCAAGTGAAACGACAGATGGCGAAACGAAAGTGGCGCCGGTCGCATCTGCTTCAGGTAACGAGTTCTCAGCGATGGCGAACATGATTTATGACGGTCTCGGCGGTGACAGCAACGTCACAGGAATCGAGTCTTGCATCACACGCCTACGCGTCGATGTCAAAGACATGGATACTGTCAACCAAGATCAAATCAAGAAAGCCGGCATCCCTGGCGTTAAAGTCGTCAGCCCGAATCATATCCAAGTCATCGTCGGTACAAACGTTCAGTTCGTCCTCGATGAGATTGAAAAAATCCGTAGCCACCGCGCCGGATAAACGTCGAAAGCCACCTCATTCAGGTGGCTTTTCTTGTTTTTGTGCATAGTGTTTATAGAATTGAATGAAGTAATAGAGAAAAATCCATGGCAAGATGTATTGGGTAAGCCACATAATGACATGCATCAATTGCCAAATCGGATTATTCAATACAAAACCTGATAAGAAAATGACGACACAAAATCCAAGGACGAACCCTATGTACTTCTTTTTACCCAACTCATTCACCCCCTTATTTTCCCAGTTCAGTGTAACACAAAGAGCCTGCCGCAACCGGACAGGCTCTGATTACATTTGACGAAGTCGGGAAATCCGCTCGACTGGATCAGGGTGCGTCGAGAACAGACCACTCACTTTCTTCTTAAGTGGATCGGAGAAGTAAAGTGGGGCCGAGGCACTCGACGCTTGCTCGACCGGTGTCTCGACGTTGGCAATCTTCTCAAGCGCTGAGGCGAGGGCATCCGGGTTACGGGTCAGTTCCGCTCCACTCGCATCTGCTAGAAACTCGCGATTACGTGAAATCGCCATATTGATCAGCATCGCGATGAGCGGAGCCAACACCAATAAAACAAGTCCGATGATGAGGAAGATGGGATTCTGATTTTGGTCACGTCGTCCCCCACTGATGCTTCGAAAAAATAACATCCGTGAACCGATATCACTCATAATGGCGATGACCGAGACGAGTGCGAGTGTGACCGTCGAGAGACGCACGTCATAGTTTTTAATGTGTGCGACCTCATGCGCAATCACACCTTCCACTTCTTCACGAGACAATCGCTCTAGTAGCCCCGTCGTGACGGCGACGGCCGCCTTTTCTGGTTTCAGTCCGGTTGCAAATGCGTTCGGTGACGGATCGTTGATGATAAAGATACGGGGCATTGGCACTCGCGCGACCATCGCCATGTTTTCGACCGTATGCCATAAAAATCGGTGTTCTTCCACCGATGTCACCTCTCGCGCCCGATTCATCTTCATGACGATATTCGTGCTCGACATGATGACGATTCCGACATAAAACAAGGAGAAGATTGGTGTGAAAATCAAACCTGGGACTGCGTCTCCATAGTTCACATAGGAAATGGCCGCTCCGACGAGAAGGACGAACAACACAAACCCTGTGACGATGAAGACCGTCTTCACTTTATTCTTTCGAATCTGTTCATAGAGGAGCATAGCTGCCACCTCGATTCATCAAAACGAGACGCGAACGTTCTCGCGCTCTTCGGCACGCGCCTCGAGCATATCGCGCTTTTCAAAATGGTGCACAGAGGCAATGATGTTCGTCGGTACCGATTCGATTTTTGTGTTGTACTTCATGACCGTGTTGTTATAGAGCTGACGCGAGTATGCGACCTTGTTTTCCGTCTGCGTCAATTCTTCCTGCAACATCTTGAAGTTCTCGTTCGCCTTCAAATCCGGATACGCTTCACGAAGCGCGAATAGATTTTTCAGCGCCCCGCTCAGTTGGTCGTTCACCGCCATCTGATCTTGACGATTCGACTTCTCACCAAGCTGATTTCTCAGTTCGACGACCTTCGCAAGCGTCTCCTGCTCGTGTTTCGCATACCCTTTCACCGTCTCGACCAAGTTTGGAATCAAGTCATAGCGCCGCTTCAACTGTACATCGATTTGAGCCCATGCCTCATCTACCCAGTTTCGATATTTGACGAGCCCGTTGTACATCGAAAAATAAATGAGTACGAGCACGACAACCGCTACAATCGCAATAATCCACCCCATGTTGGCACCTCATTTCTTCATTTTCTCCTGTATTAATTCCCTTTACTCGTATAAGATAAGCTTAACTTTCATAAAAATTAGCAAATGGTTGCAATTCTTAATGCGTTGATCACAAAGGAGTGTACGCAATGGTTGTCACGAATGCCGAAGTACGTTTGACCGAGTTGTTCGAAGAGATGGTGTCTTTACGACGCCATTTTCACCAATATCCAGAGCTATCTTTTCAAGAAGTCGAAACGCCGAAGATGATCGCCTCTTATCTCCGCGAACTTGGGATTGAAGTACGTGAACACGTTGGCGGTAATGGGGTCGTCGGTCGAATCAAAGGCGGTGATGGTCCGACCATCGCGTTACGGGCCGACTTTGACGCGCTTCCCATCCAAGATGTGAAAGACGTTCCGTATCGTTCAAAAGTAAACGGGGTCATGCATGCTTGTGGACACGATGCCCATACAGCGACGCTTCTCGTCCTCGCGAAAGTATTGACCGAGATGGACCTTCCGGGAGACGTCGTGCTGATTCACCAGTTCGCCGAAGAATTGGCTCCCGGTGGCGCTAAACCGATGATTGAGGATGGCTGTCTCGACAATGTGGATTATATTTATGGTGCGCACATCTGGACACCCCTCCCATTCGGAACAGTCGGCGTCAAAACAGGTCCCGCCATGGCGGCAGCCGATCGCTTTGAATTGACCATCACAGGAAAAGGTGGTCATGGTGCGATTCCGCAACATACGGTCGATGCCCTCATGGTCGCCGTGAATGTGGCGAACCACCTCCAACAAGTGGTCAGTCGACGCATCGACCCGCTCGAACCAGCCGTTTTGACCATTGGGACTCTCCATTCCGGTCAAGCGTTCAATGTGATTGCCGAAGAGGCCAAGTTGTCTGGAACCGTGCGTACGTTCACTTCAGGGACGCAAGATAAAATCATCACGGATATGGAACGTATGATTCGTTCTGTCTGCGCTGCGAGCGATGCCGAGTATGCGCTTGACTATATAAAAGGTTATCCAGCCGTCGTCAACCATGTGAGAGAAACAGAATTCGTCCGCCAAAGCGCGAAAGAGACCGTCGGCGAAGACGGTGTCATCGAGATGGCACCACTCATGGTCGGAGAAGACTTCGCTTACTATTTAGAACAAGTACCGGGCAGCTTCTTTTTCACAGGCGCTGGAAACCCTGAACTTTCAGCGATTTTCCCTCACCACCATCCTCGTTTCGATGTGGATGAACGAGCGATGCTCCACACGGCTCACATTTTGCTAGGCGCTTTACAACGAACATGGATGACACATGAAAAAGAGGATTGATGCGATTCGCATCAATCCTCTTCTTTGACTGGTTCTGTTAATTCAGAAACGAGCACTTGGTCAACTCGTTTGCCGTCCATATCGACGACTTCGAAACGAAGACCGTACGCTTCGACCACGTCACCCCGCTTCGGAAAATCACCTAATGCGTAAATGACAAGTCCGGCGAGCGTATGATACGAATTGCGCCCTTCATCGAATCGGTCATCCCGAATCTCGAACGTTCGCTTCAAATCCTCAATCCCGAGTAACCCGTCCGCTAAATACGATCCGTCCTCACGACGAACCACTTCCGGTGTATCTTCTTCAATCATCACTTCTCCGACGATTTCTTCTAAAATGTCGAACAATGTGACCATCCCAAGGAATCCGCCGTATTCATCTAAGACGAATGCGATCTCGACACCATTTTTCTGCATCATCTGAAGCACTTGGCTCGCTTCACGTTGCTTTGGCACGATCAGTGGTTGCTTGATACGTTTTAAAATTTGTGACGGTTCACGCAATGTCGGTAACGTCAAAATGTCACGCACATCGATATATCCGACAAAGTCGTCGAGTGAGTCGCGACCGACTGGTAACTTGTTATGCTTACTCTCGTAAATAGATTTTTTCATGTCATCCATGTCATCCTCTAAGTCGACCCATTCAAGCGTCGTCCGAGGTTGCATGAGCTCATAAATCAATTGATCGTGGAACGCAAAGACGCGTTCGACTTGTTGCACTTCTTCATGGGCGAACTGACCTTGCTGAGCCCCCTCAAAGAGAAGCTGTTTAATCTCAAGCTCAGTCTCTCCACTCGTTTGTTCTGCCTTTAATCCAAGGAGCTTGAATAAGAAGAGCGTTGATTTCGATAAAATCCAAATGAATGGGCGCATCAACTTGCTGAATAGATCGAGCGACGGAATGATTGCCATCGTGACTTTTTCAGGCGAGACGAGCGCAATCCGTTTCGGGACCAATTCACCAATGATGAGCGACAGATACGTAATAATCGTAACGACGGCCACATAAGCAACGGTTCCGGCATACTGCGTACTCATTCCGGCTTGTTCAAATGCCGATGCGAGCGGTGCCGAGAAGCGTGCGCCCCCGTATGCCCCGTTAATAATCCCAATCAATGTGATTCCGACTTGAACGGTCGACAACAAATCTGTCGGGTCTTTCGAATAATGAAGCGCAATCTTGGCACTTCGTTTCCCTCGATTTGCTTCAACCTCAAGTTTTGCAGGCTTCGATGAGATGAGCGCAATTTCTGTCATCGCAAAAATCCCGTTCAACACAATCAAAAACAAAACAATCAACAAATCAATCACTATGGAAGAATCCACTTTTTTCATCACCTCAGCTATTTTTAAAACCATACTGCTTCATTTTATCAAAAAATCGTTACCAACCTGTACCCGTTTTGCTCGAAAAAATAGCCACTCCTTATGAAGTGGCTTCGTTGACAGCTTGTTTGGCGATAGCCGCCGTCTGAGACTGTTTAAAGAGAATAACCCCAACGAGCAGGACCGTAAGCCCAACGACTTGTCCAGCTGATAATGTAATTTGAGGCATCCCGAAAGCGCCATACAAATCGACGAGTAATGCCCAAATGAGTTGTGAAACGAGGATGAGTGACACGGACAAAGTCGGTCCAAGTAGCTGGATGCTCCGCATGACACAATACACGACACCGACCCCAAGTAACCCACCAAGCCAATAGATCGGTGACACATCACGGAATCCGGCAAGATTGCCTCCGAATAACAGTAACGGGATGATCGAACCGACCAAACCGACGATAAAAACTAATACCGTCGTCGCCCAGGCTCCTAAATTTGTATTCATTTTTGCATTGACTGCCGCCTGGACACTAATGAATGCTCCAGCCACTGCTGAACAGATGATTCCAAAAATCATATAATCTCTCCTTACTCATAAAACATGCCGTTCGCACGTTCTTTCAATCGCTCACTATTTAATATGACAACTTCTTTTCTCGTTCGCGTGACCAATCCTTCATCGACGAACGCCTGCAACGTCCGATTCAAATGACGATAACTCGTCCCAAGCCATTCGGCGACTTCTTTACGCTTCAGTTGACTCATTTCAGCTTGAAACAGCTCATTACCCGATTCACTAAGAGAAATCAAATAGCCCGCCAATCGTTCTTCAAGTGTCGACATGAGATGGTTGGATGAGGCGTTCGCCTCGATGAACAGCTTTTCGGACACCCCACGCAATAGATGTTCCGTGAATTCGACCGTACGATTATGACGACGAAGTACCTCGAACGGAATCCGTAAGCAGGTTACCAATCCAACTGCCTCGACAGTATGCAATACGTTACGACCACTCGCATATTCGATGTCTCCAATGAGCGTCGGTGCAGCTTTCAAACGAAGCAAGCGCAACTTCCCTTCTTCACTGAGTGTATAGATTTTGACACGTCCTTCGAGAACGACGAACAAGGATTCAATGTGTTGATTGTTCGAACAAAGCATTGTACCAGATTCATAAGTGACTAAAGAAGAAGCTTCAAGCGTTTCGTTAGAAAAAAGGTGATTCCACTGCAGTCGTGTCAGTGCATCCATCATATTCATCATGAGAATTGAACTCCTTACGCGAATGTATAAATTCCGATCCCGACGACCATTAAGACGAGTCCCATGACCTGTCCCGTATTCATCGGCTTCCGTTTGACACCAAACCAGCCATTCAAATCGATGATAAAGGCTCCTATCAATTGTGCCACAAGCAACACGCAGATTGCCCATGTTACACCAAGTTGTTGAATCGCTGTCAGTTCGCCGAAGACGACGAATACACCGAATAGTCCACCTAGACTATAATACCAAGGCACACGTTTGAAGGCCGTCATGTCTGCATCTCGTTTGAAAAAGTAAATAATGAGCGCCAACAAAAGTCCGACAAAATGGACGATTGTGACGGACATCCATGCCCCTACCGCATCTCCTAGTTTGGCGTTAAAGATTCCTTGTAAAGCAATAAACGTGCCAGATAGTATGGCAAATAGAATTCCCATGTCATTCCCCTCTCTCTTCGTCTGACTGTACAAAAAGAATGACCGCTTGAATAGGACATATGTCCAAAAATAAAAAGCAACTTCGAATGACCGAAGTTGCTTCATGTGTTTATCCTAGCAATTTGACAAGTTCTTTTCCGACCGCTTCAGAAGACTGAGGGTTTTGACCTGTGACGAGTCGCTCGTCGACTGCCACATTCACCGCCCAATTGTCAGCTCCTTTGAACTGTCCACCTTGATTGCGTAGTCCCGTCTCAAGTAAGAACGGTACAGCTGAATCGAGTTGCATTTCTTTTTCTTCTGCATCGGTGAACCCTGTCACTTGTTTATCTTTGACGAGTGGCTCATCGTTGCTCAGTTTCACGTTGACCAATCCAATCGGTCCGTGGCACACCGCACCGACAATATTTCCACTCTCATAGACGTTACGAATAACGCGTTGTAGCGTTTCATTTCCTGGGAAATCGACGACTGTCCCATGGCCACCTGGCAAATAAATTGCATCATATGACTCGTCTGCGACTTGATCAAGTCGCGCTGTGTCTTTGAGCAACTCGCGTGTATTTAGAATGTCTTCTGACAAGCCATCTTCTAAACTATTCGCATCGATTGGCACGTCTCCACCTTCGATACTCGCGACCGTCACTTTGTATCCTTCTTTTTCAAACAACAAGTAAGGAACGGCAAACTCTTCAAGCCAAAGTCCCGTTGCGTGGCCATTTGATAATTGATTCGCTGACGTCGTGACAATCAGTACATGTTTCGACATACTCAATTCCTCCTTCAATAATGAACATACGACACTATTGTTCCCGATTCATCATCCGTTAAACCTGATGAGCTGTCTCGACGTCATAAGGTATGTCTATTTTTAACCTGGTGATTTATTCGTCCTGCCTTTATTTCAACACCCTTTTATACTGTAGATGAATCGACACTTAGACCTATGAAGGGGATATCTCGTATGACGAAACGAATGAATGACTGGGGGTTTCTCATTGTTGTCGCCATCATCATCTTGTTGCTTGTGCTCGGTCAGTTGCCAATCTTCATGTAATCTTCACGGTATTCCTTCACAAACTGTAGTATGATGTCGTTGTAAGCACTTACACTAAACCCGATAGGAAAGGATGAAGTTTACTATGTCAGAACGTATTTTCATCAGTCCGGCTAAGTATGTGCAAGGGAAACAAACGATTGATCGCATCGGAGAGTATGTCGCTCACTTCGGTTCAAACGCTTTACTCATTGCGGATGACGTCGTCTGGGAATTGGTCGGTTCGCGTGTGACACATTCACTGCAGGCGAGCAATATTGAAGCGACGAAAGCAGATTTTGTCGGAGAAGCATCAAAGCATGAGATCACTCGAATCGCCACAGATGCCAAAGAAAGTGGCACAGCGTTCGTGATTGGTCTCGGTGGCGGTAAGACGCTTGATACAGCAAAAGCGGTCGCAGATGAATTGGATGCGCGCATCGTCATTGTACCGACGATCGCCTCGACAGATGCACCGACGAGCGCCCTGTCAGTTATTTACACAGATGAAGGTAATTTCGAAAGTTACCGTTTTTATAAAAAGAATCCAGATCTCGTTCTGGTGGACACCGAGTTGATTGCACAGGCACCGCCACGCTTCCTTGCATCAGGCATTGCCGACGCTTTGGCGACCTGGGTCGAAGTGCGAAGTGTCCTTTCATTCGGAGGAAAGACGATGGCCGGTGGTGTCCCGACGCTTGCGGCGGAAGCAATCGCCGAACGTTGTGAAGAAGTATTGTTCACGTATGGTATTCAAGCGTATGAAGCCGTCAAGGCAAAAGTCGTTACACCTGCGCTCGAAGCCATCGTTGAAGCCAACACCCTATTGAGCGGTCTCGGCTTTGAAAGTGGTGGCTTGGCTGCAGCCCATGCCATTCACAATGGATTCACTGCGTTAGAAGGGGACATCCACCATTTGACGCACGGTGAAAAAGTTGCATTCGGGACACTTGTGCAACTCGCACTCGAAGGACGTCCTCAAGAAGAATTCGAGCAGTACGTTGCCTTTTATATGGCACTCGACTTGCCGGTCACACTCGAAGATATCAAATTGAAAGATGCATCTCGAGAAGATATCTTAAAAGTCGGAAAAGCCGCCACGGCAGAAGGCGAAACGATTCATAGCGGTTTTGATGTCACGCCAGAAGAAGTTGCAGACGCCATCATCGCAGCCGATCGATATGCCCGTCTTTATCAAGAACGGTTATAAAAATAGCGAGAGGAAGCTTACACGGCTTCTTCTCGCTGTTTTTTGGTCGGGATGAACGAAAGGACAATCCCCACTCCCATGCAACTGACTGTCAGGAAAAAGAAAGTCAGCTGGTTCATATAGATGATATTCGTGAACTGGTTCCATCCTTCTGCGAAAGACTCATTCGTAGATAAACGAATCCCTTCCCGAAGAGACGTCGCTTGCGATTGATTGGTCACCCAGGCAATCCCGGCCATGATGAGACTACCCAAACCTAATACGACTCTCCCAATCGGTCGCACTGATGCTGTGACTCGACGTGTCATACGGACTGTAATCCAAATGAATAATAACAAAAACGGCCACCCAATCAAGAGCACGATCCAGTATACATTCCCTTCATTCGGCGTTTCCGAATACGGGGTTGTCATCACTTCACCAAGCTTAAAGATTACAAACGCGATCAACGTCACGATAAACCATGCTTTTATTAACTTCTCCATCTCAACACCTCGTCCTTAGTATAGCAAAAACACCGTATGCGTCTGCATACAGTGTTTAGTCTTTCGGGCGGACGACATAGTAAATCAAAATGACAAGCCACGTCCACACTCCTGTAAAAATTCCGATAATCCCGACGATGAAGAATCCGAGCGGAATCATCGATTTCGTTCGATTGTAGTCCTTCCACATATTCGATAGCCCTTTAATATTAAAGTACAAAAAGGCAAAGAACAGGACGAGCAACAACAGTGGTAATCCAAATAAGACTTCCATTCGCTCACTCCTTTCTACGATCTCATTCGTTATGTTTATTGTATCCGATTTGACTCCTCGCTTCATCGGACCCAAGCTGTATCCTCATCCGACCCAAGGATGGATAAAAGATGCTCACTCCGTCAAGAAAACGGGAAAAGGAACATCATCTAACTCACGAGGAGGCGTTTTGCCATGAAGTCCCTGCGTATCTTGATCATTTGTCTGCTCCTGTTGCAAGCTTCGCCGGTGACAGCGGCATCATCGTCCCCACAACCAGGTTATACCATCAAAACAACCTATCTATATGGTCGAGCGATGCAATCTTCTCCTGTGTTGAAGACGTTGCGAACAAATATCCCCGTTCGCTACACCACGTATAACCGAAGCTGGTCCAATGTCTATATCGGGAGTACAAAGTACTTCACTCCGACCGCAAACCTGAAAGCTGGTATCCCGAAAATGCCAACGGCCGACCGATTACGACTCGTCAATAAAACAAATGGGCTCCCGTCCACTTATCGTTCCTCACAACTTGTGACCTTAACCGTCCCAACTGTTTATCAAAAAGGAAGCGAACGGACATTGATGACAGCGGAAGCCGCTTACGCGCTAGCGAAACTGTATTATGCAGGTCGAAAGCAAGGTCATACGTTATACGCACTCAGCGCCTATCGCTCCTATTCGACTCAAAAATCTCTATATACCTACTGGGTCAATACACGCGGGGTCGCATACGCTTCAAAATATGTCGCCCGTCCCGGACACAGTGAACATCAAACCGGTCTAGCGGTGGATATGACGAGTCAACGTATGCGTCTAGGGTTATACGCCTCCTTTGACCAATCGCCCGAAGGAAAGTGGATGATTCAAAACGCCCATCGTTACGGCTTTATCGTCCGTTATCCGAAAGGAAAAGAAAACATCACTGGTTATAATTATGAACCATGGCATTTGCGCTATGTCGGGATAACCGAAGCGACGACGATGAAGCAGAAGAACTGGGCGTTTGAAGAATGGTGGAGCAAACGTTGAGTGAGCATCCTTTTTCAGGCATTTCCCTATTCACGGTATAATGGAATCATCTTATTCGTATAGGGGGACATGCCGGATGTGGATTGTCATGAATAAACTAGACGTTGAAAAAGGAAAAGTCGATGCGGTCAAAGCGCGTTTCGAGACGACAAAAGGAATCGAAGCGATGGATGGCTTTGTTCGGATGCAAGTGTTGACGGATACGTCCGATGCAGCAATGGACCATGTGGTCATCATGACCACATGGCGTGATGCGGCAAGCTTTGAAAATTGGCGCGACAGCAATGCCTACAAGCACGCCCATAAGAAACGAGATGACGGGACGTCGGAAGTAAAACCGATTGTCCTCGGTAACACCGTTACCCAATATGAGGTCGCGATTGAACACCTCGCCTCAACGGAGCGCGTTTAATAGATCTTGAGGACGGATGATTCCGAGTAGTGTTTCATCTGGACTACCAGTCTCCGTGATCAGGAGGGCGTCGTATCGTGCGCCCTCTTTCATTTGCGTGAAGCAGTGTTGTGCCTCGATCACCGTCGCATCTTTTCGAATAAATCGATACCGATGCATATGCGGGTCATGATGGAGTACATGCTTCACGCGAACTCCTTTGAGTGACAAGTTGGTTCCGTCGATTGTCTCGGCCAACCAACTGGTCACTCCTTTTTTCGTCAGAAGACCACACCAAGAGCCGTTGTCGTGATATACGGGAAATTGTGAGTAATTTTTATCGCGAATCTCTCGGAGCACCTCCGTCAAAAAATCTTCGGACTGAAACGTCACCACTGATTTCGCAAACAATGGGATGACGAGACGTGGATGAAGCAGTTCCCGTTCCACCTCTAAAATCAATTCGACGAGCGACTCGTGAGGCTCCGCGATAATAAAATCGGGTTCACGCCGCTCATGGACGATCGCATTTCGCAATTGACTCATCTGATGTAAATCTTCTTTATATCGATCGATGATTGGATTTTGTTTCGCTAACCGATTCACCATGTTGCTAAAACTGAAATGCTGTCCGTCTCCCATCTCTCGACTCAAGTAGTCCTCGATTCGATGATAGGACGCCAAAAATTCTTCAGCACGACTCATGTGACCACCCTCCTTAACGATACATGTATACCCTCTTTTTCATCATTTGAGCAGGAAACCGTCCATTCATCCCGAATGACATAGAAATCATCTTGATCCATCAAGGAGGGCTGTCATGGCGACTTCAGTTCAATCCACATCCCCATCTTCACAACAGTCAACATTTCGTGCGGGACTTCGAGCAGGTATTCCCGTTGCCATTGGATATATTCCGATTGCCATCGCCTTCGGCCTTTTGGCAAAATCGTTTGATCTGCCAAACGTGATCACGTTATCCATGTCGTTTTTTATCTTTGCAGGGGCGAGTCAGTTCATCACCGTACAATTGCTGATGACCGGTTCGATGTATTGGGAAATCATTCTGACGACGTTCATTCTAAACTCTCGTCATTTTTTAATGTCCGCCTCGCTATCCCAACGGATTGAAAGTACATCTAGAAAACTATTGGCTGCCATCGCGTTCGGTGTCACCGATGAAACGTTCAGTATCGCTTCCACCCGAAAAGAGGCACGTTCTGGTCTGTTCGTTCTCGGGTTGAATACGATTGCCTTTCTCGCCTGGAACATCGGTACATGGATTGGTGTCTTCCTCGCTTTCGGTCTTCCAAGCACGTTACAAGCGAGCATGGGCATTGCGCTATATGCGATGTTCATCGGGTTACTCGTCCCGTCCTTGACGACTCGGCCTGTCTTCGTCGTTGCGAGTTTCGCCATCGTCATGCAAGCGGTGCTTCACTGGATCATCACGCCGTTCTTTCCGATTTCAGATGGAATTCGGATCATCATCGCAACTGTTGTCGCAGCCGGAATCGGTGCTTTTCTATTTAAGGGGGAAAAGGTCTCATGATGTCCTTATTTTTGCTCGTCCTAGGATTGGCGCTTGTCACGTATCTTCCTCGCCTCGTCCCGCTACTCTGGTTAAAGGAATTGGCGTTACCGGCATATATGAAACGATTTCTTTCTTTCATACCGTATGCTGTATTGGCTAGTTTAATTTTTCCAGGAGTCTTGTCTTCAACGACCACTACGACGTCCGCCTTGTTCGGAGGAGTGGTTGCTACGACGCTCGCACTACTCCGGGTCAATCTCGTCATTGTCGTCATCGGAGCCGTATTCGGTGTGTACGCATTCCAAACCCTATCCTAAAAGGAGCCGCACACGAGGTGCCGCTCCTTTTTTATGCAGATATCGCTTGTCGACGAAGCCTTACGAATACGTCTACAAATTCGGCGTCCCATTGCGTGCCACGACCGCTCTCTAAAATAGAGAGTGCCTTTTCCATCGGCATCCCAGAGCGATAAGGCCGATCAGACGTCATGGCGTCATAAGCATCGGCAATCGCCATGATTCTTCCGAACAATGGAATATCGACCTCACTTAAGCGGTCCGGATACCCTTTGCCGTCGATTCGTTCATGATGCGACCGAACCCCGGCCAAAATCGGTTGAAGGGATGCCGGTAAATGAATTTGACTCAATATATGAATGCCAATCGTCGGATGTTCCTGAATTTTTGAAAACTCTTCGTCTGTCAACTTCCCTTCCTTCAGCAAGACATCATCACGAATCCCGATTTTTCCGATGTCGTGAAGGAGTGCAGACTTATTGAGTAAATCGATTTGTTCCTTTGGCAAATGAAGCGCACGGGCAAGTTCTACCGAGTACATCGCCACACGTTCTGAATGACCGGCCGTATAAGGGTCACGTGCATCGAGCGTTGCCGCGAATAAGATGAAGAGGCTGTCCAGCAGTTGCGCATTCTCTTGTTCACGAGCGTTCACCGTCTCGACCATTTGGTTGAAGCCCCCAATCAATTGAGCGAATTCATCTAAATAGGGATTTTCGATTTTCTGAAGTCTCCCTGATTCCATCTGTTCGATTCCTGACGTCAAAAGCCCAATCGGACGTTTGATATTGTCATAGAGTAAGAAACTACATAACACTGCAATCCCAACGATAATGACAAGAATCACGAACGCCCAATTCCAATATGTATCCGTCCGAGTCGAGGTCGACAATTGAACGCTCGAGGCCAACATGAACAGCATGATAGGAAAGACACCCGTAATGAGCATGCTGATCAATAATTTAGTTCGGACACTGAATGAACGATATGTTGCATGGATAGGCTGATGATACAGTTCGAAGTGCCTTTCTTTCATATACACGAGTAACGGTTCCACCGACCGTACCGTCAAAAAGTACTCAATCAATGCGTGCAACACGGCAATCATGACGGCACCGATGGCAGCGAGACCAATCAAACGATACGGTAAATCAATCCAGTCATTGTAAATACATATGGTCGTCAAAGCGATTGACGGAATGGATAGTCCAAATAAATGAGGACCTAAAATTCGCTGTACCGTTAAAGTTGGGAATCGGCTCGCTTGTTCGAACGCTGACGTCAATTCTTGGCTCGTTGGAGACTCAGCTTTAAAAAATCGTCGGATTGGTCGAATATGTTTACGATACAAAAGAAGTTCTGACGTAATCATGATTATTCCTGAACCGAGCATAATGGTCAGAAGCAGTCCGATTTCACGAACTGACAAATCAAGCGTCTGAAAAATGAAGACGCCCCCCACACCAAAAACCGCTAATCCTGAGCCAATCACATAGTTCACAACGAGTGTACGTTGAAATCGTTCAAACATCCCTCTCACCTCTGTCACTCTTTTCTTTATCTATCGACCAGATTCCTTTCTAAGTTGAACACAAAAAACGGACCTCCACATGGGAGATCCGTAAAAGAATCATTTAAGGGCGTAACGGGCCATCGTTGTCGTCTAGTGAACGATTGTCTTGATCCGGAGTGATATTGTCGTGGAACGGATTTGGTTCCGGTCCGTCTACGTGATCGCCTGTTGAATCATGAACGTCTCGTTTCACTTCGTTCTTCGATTGTTCCGCTTCCTGCTTCGACTGCTCAACACCTTGTTTAGCTTGCTGTTTCGCAGCTTCCGCTTCACGACTCATCTGTTCCTTTTCTTTCTCGAGTCCTTCTTTTGAAACTTCCGTCTCATCAATACGGTGCTCCGCTTTTTTCAAGTAGCGCGCTGCCGTCTCGCGACCGCCAAGACCGAATGCAAGACCGAAGGCGAGAGCAACGGCTCCAAGAATGAGGAGGAAGGCCGTATTGACAATCATCGGCGCGATGCCGAGTTGACTGATGGCCATGAAGAAGACGAGTCCGAGAATCGCATATTTCGCTACGTAGCGAAGCGCGCTCGGTTGTCCTGCGCCATCGACAAGTACACTTCCGACCAAACGTTCTGCCATATTAGCTAACCAGAAGCCAACTGCCAAGATGATGAGTGCCGCAATCACCATTGGCAAGTAAGCGAAGATCGCAGTGGCGAGAGACGCCATGAACTCGAGATTCGCCACCTGAAGTGCTTCAGATACGAAGAGTAAGATGACAATCACTTGTACAACGACACCGACCACTTGGGCGATCGACATCGAAGATGCTCGTTCCCCGAAGCCCATTTTATGAGCCAATGAATTGACGCCAAGGTTTTCAAGGAGCGATACAACGACACCTTTCAACCATCTTGCCACGAACACACCAACGAGGACGAGGACGATTGCGACAAGGATGTCTGGAATCATGACAAGGACATCATTAAGCATCGCAATCGCTGGTTCCGAGATGCCTCGAATATCAAGCGCTTCAAGTGCCGAAATCGTGACCGGAATCATGATGAAGATGAAGACAATTGTACCGATTGCTTTCGCAAGACTCGATCCCTTCACATAATCAGAAAGGTGGAATCGCTCTGCCAATCGATCTAATCCTGCCGCTTCAAGGAACTTCGTCAAAATATCACGTACAATCTTCGCGACGACATAACCGATTGCGAAGATGAGCGCTGCCGCCACAAGCTTCGGAATAAATCCAAGGAAACTGTTTAATAAGTCTTCGAATGGTCCGCTGACCCCACGAAGTCCAAGTGCGTCAAGTACAGCCGGTAACGCCAATAAGAGGACGAGGTAGAAGACGATATTCGCGACCGTATCGACCCATTTCGTTTGGTTGACACTTGTCGATTCTTGTCCCGTCTTTTCCATCAACTTGCTTAAGTTCAAGCGATGTCCCGCCATTTGAATCCCTTTTTTCAAAAGGGTAGCGATGACCCACGCAACGAGTAAAATTAAACCTGCTTTAATCACACCGATAATCAACCCAGAAAATCCTTCATAAATCTGACTGAATGGCTCTGTGATTGCAGGAACGTTCATAAATTCAAAGATAATCAGGAATGCGAGAAGTAAGACTCCAAAGAACACCACTTTTGCAATAATGCGTTCAGGTGTCCACTTATCTCCTTTTTCCCCCTCTTTTTTAATACCGGCCCGCTCATCGAGTCGTGCTTTCTTCAATGCTTTTCGTGTCACGTTTTCCAATACTTTCGCCAAGATATAACCGACTACGAGAATAACAATTGCTAGTAAAAGTTCTGGTAGCCATGACATGAACGAATTGAAGTTATACGTTGTATTGTTCATTGAATCTTCCTCCTTTTTTTATGAAATGATTGCTTTTCCTTAACAGTGCTACTTCTTAAATACCTATATTTCAAAATCATCAAACATCATGCATATGACAACTCTTTCACATCACTATTACGATTCAATGGAAATGGGTACGTAAGTAAGAGAGAAATCGTGTCAAATCCCGCGAGATATGATACGAATAACATGAGAAGTCATTTTAGGAGGAATTCGAATGAACATCGCTTTAGTGGCTCACGACAAAAAGAAAGACGATTTGATTGTTCTCATTAAAACGTATGCACATATTCTAGAAAAGCATCAATTGTTCGCAACAGGTACAACCGGTAAGCGGATTGCGGAAGCGACCGGGTTACCGGTGCATTGTTTCCGTTCAGGACCTCTTGGAGGGGACCAAGAAATTGGAGCTGCCGTCGCACGCGGTGAGATGGATATGATCATCTTCTTCCGGGATCCATTGACTGCCCAACCTCACGAACCAGACGTGAGCGCATTGATGCGTCTTTGTGACGTGTATTCCATCCCCCTTTCGACAAATATGGGAGGAAGCGAGATTTTGATTCGAAGCATCGAACAAGGTGATTTCGAGTCGCTTAAACTTTCTCATAATGACGAACCACCTGCATGACCATGACAAACCAAGAAAGGAGAGGAATCTCCCTGGAACCGAATATGATTCATGACCCGAACGTCCAACAGTTTTTCAACGAAGTGCGCAAGCGCTTGATTGAACTGATTGGAGATGAGGCGGAAGCGGATCGCCTCTTGCTGGCACTCGCCGGCTATATCCGCCATGCGGAGAAAAGTGGACAGTCGTTAGATAGTCTCTTAAACCAAGATCCGCATGAGTACGCTCGTTTCCTCATCGAACAACCAGAAACAAATGAAGAATATCGCCGTCGCTACCACGTCTTGATCGATGCCTCGGATGAATTAAAACCTCATGAAAAAGCTCAAGCGAATCGAGATTTCGATTGGGCGGTCAATCAACTGGACGAAGCCAAACTCTCATTGAAAGAGATTGAAGTACGTGATCTTGCATTCCTCGCTTATACGAAAATAGAAGCGCTCAAATCATCACGTACGATTTGGAACCGTTTCGGCTGGTTACTCGGTATGATTTTGGCATTCTCTTACGCCAACTTACTGCTCGTCATCGATGATGTATTCAGCGGACGGTTGTTCACTGCACCGATTTCGACATATCCAATCGACTATCTAGCCTTCCTGTTACCTGTCCTCGTGACCGGTGCGATCTTTGGTATATTGACCCGTTTTCGGCACCATATTCATACGCTCGGACGACGGATCGCCTTCGCTTTACTCATCGTGGTCGTCTATGTCACGTCCATCTTTTTGATTCAACCGCTCCTCATGACACTTGGTTGGTCGTTCATCATTCAATTGACCCCACTGTATGCGCTCATTTTGTTAGCAATCAGTGGTTTTATGGCCATTTGGACGTTGATTGAGTTCGTCTGGAAGAGTACACGTTGTTCACTCGGGGACGACACGCTCATGCTTTATTATTAATCTGCGCCATTCCTATTAGGAGATGGCGTTTTTTGTTTCAATTGTGGATAGAACGGAAATTACTCCTATTGTGACGCTAATTGAAGGTTGGCCAAATTTAAGGGGGTATTCGATGTCAGAACGTAAAATGATTGGTCTGTTTCAAACGGAACAGGAAGTCATGCATAAAGTAGACGAGTTGAGGGCTGCAGGGGAAGCCGAAAAGAATATGCATGTCGTTGCCAAGCGAGATGGGGAAATCTCCGCATTGCGTGACCATACGGATGTAAACGCCGAGGCTGGAGTTCGAGACGTAAATTTGCTCGATCGCGTGAAAGCATTCCTACATGGAAGTGACCGTATCCGCGATGAACTTCGCAACATGGGGCTCAGCGACGCCGAGGCAGAGCAATACTATGATGCCATCGACGAAGGTCAAATCTTACTCTATGTCGATCGTCATTCTTATGATCGCTACCCGAACATGTACAAAAAAGATAGTGAACTCGATCATGACAAAGGTGAGAAGGCAGATGGGATCGCGTTTGATGCAAAGCCGTTCAATGATCATGACGAGGAACCAAAAGGGACAAAGGATGACCCGATCGTTCGTGGACATTCTGGCTTAGAAGACCATCGACGACTATAAGGAGGAACTACTATGAACGAGAAACGATTCATCAGTATGCACGATACACAAGACGCGGCGCTTGGAAAAATCGAAGAGTTGCGGGCAAAAGGGTACGAAGACTCACACATTTATGTCGTCACAAAACATGAAGACAACGTATCGATTTTGAGACGGGACACGGATGTTCATACAGAAGCTGCACACCATGCAAGTTGGTTCGATAAAGTTCGCGCCTTCTTGAGTGGTCATGAAGATGTTCATGCCGGCTTACGAAACATGGGACTCAGCGAAGAGGAAGTAAAACGTCACTATGACGACGTTGAAGCCGGTAAGATTCTTGTCTATGTCGATGAAGACTTTGAGCGTCGCCATCAAGATGGGGTGACGGTCGACGCGAAACCGTATCAAGACGCATCATCTACCCATCTCGGGAATCACACGGACGATGGTTTGGAAATCGACTCGAAACCATATCACGAGGCCCAGACCGTCGATTCAAGTCATCCGGTAGATCCGGAGCAAGATAAACTAGATGAAGAAACGAAGAAACCTGACCGAGAAGAAAAACTACGTGGTCTCGATGATCGTGCGTATCGAAATGACGTCGAAGACCCAGATAACATCCGACGCTTTTAATTGTAAGAAGAGCCTGACGCGCGCGTCAGGCTCTTTGTTATGTCAAACGATTCTTCGGTTCTTTTCCTTCAAGCACGTTCACGATGGCGTCTCGATTCAACGCCATCATCGCCAGACGTGTCCGAATTGAGGCACTCCCGATATGCGGTAGTGTCGTCACGTTCGGAAGCGTCAATAGCGGATGATCTAGGTCGACCGGTTCTTTCGTGAACACGTCGAGCCCAGCACCCCAAATCTTTTTCGATTTGAGCGCCTCATACAACGCCTGTTCATCGATGATTTCTCCACGAGCCACGTTGATGAAGATCGCCGTTTCTTTCATCTTGGCAAACTCCTCGGCCCCAAGCATTCCACGCGTCTCGTCCGTGAGCGGCGCGAGAACGACGACGAAATCAGATTGCGTCAACAGTTCATCGAGCTCCGCATAGGTGAAGCCATACATCGACTCCGACTCGTGACGACGCGTCCGATTATGATATAGGACGTCCATGTCAAACCCTCGCGCTCGTCGTGCGACCGCTTCACCGATTCGTCCCATCCCGATGATGCCGAGCTTTGCTTGATAGAGATCCATGCCGACATACCCCATCGGAAGCCACGACTTCCACTCACCGGCACGTAAATCACGCTCGGCTTCACCGAGACGTCGCGCCGTCATCATCATGAGTCCAAACGTCAAGTCCGCTGTCGTTTCCGTCAAGACGTCCGGTGTATTGGTCACGATGACACCCTTCTCTTTCGCTGCCTTCAAGTCGATGTTGTTATAGCCGACAGCCAAGTTGGAAACGACCTCTAAATGCGGTGCACGCTCAAGCACTTCATGGTCAATCGTGTCACTAAGCATCGTCCAGAGCGCATGCGCAGATGAGACTTCTTCTAGAAGCACCTCACGAGGAACACTCTGCCCTTCATGTTCCCACATACGCACGTCATAGTGTTCACGAAGCGGCGCGACCGCTTCTTCCGGCAAGCGTCGCGTAATATAGATTCGTTTTTTCATCTTTCTCCCCCTCTCTACGATTACTTGTAGTCTAACAAAAGGGAGTCGTCAGGATGGTTGATTCGACTTCGGATTTTGTTTCAAGAACTGTTCAAACAACGAACCGAACTCTTGATTCAACAACTGCTCGATTGTTTTTGAGGAGTCCATCGCATTTCGATAGGCAATTTCGTTGATGGCGAGTCCGATCGCCCACGTGATCCCTGAGGCAACTGTCGCATTGATGACACCGGCTGCCGCATTCGCTCCCGGGAAGAACTTCATGACATTCAATAGAATCGTTTTCGATAACGTACGTCCGATTTGTGGGATAATCGTGCTTCCAATGAGCGTCTTCAGTAAATCATCACTCGCCTTCACGCCCCAATAGCGAAACAGATGGACGCTCATCGTCACTTGAATCGGTGTCAAGGCCACGGCATCTGCAAACGGAAGCGGGACTGCAGCGGCCGTTCCTGCGCTCGCCACATACCCTGAAATGATTCGATTGGCCTTCTTCCGTTTCAACTTGAGCATCGTCTCACTCTCTGCTTGAATCTCCATCAGGAGTCCTTCCTGCAAAGAAGCGTCTAGCTGTTCAACCGACCATACAATCAATCGTTCCCAATCGACAACCTGTCGTAACGTTTCATCGTTCAGTATTTCCGAGGCGATACTGACCTGAAACACGGATTCCTCCGATATGACCCCATCCAGTTCATTTCGCAATGCTGTCAGTTCATCTAAATCGACCTGATCGATTTGTGTAAATAAGACAGCGACAGCAGTCGATTCACGAAGACGACGAATGAGCGCCTTGTCGAGTGGCGTGACACGTTTTGTCGCGGCGTTGATTGTGTACCAAACGAGATGGATTCGTTCGGATGCTTCTTGTTGCTTTGCGTTCTCCACAAACCCGATGACTTCTTCCTCGTAATGTTGTTGGCGTGCACTCCCGATCTCGTACCCTTCGCTATCAAACAACGTGACCGCGATATCGTCACTCTTATATTGATGGATTCCCCGAGTGACGGGCTCCCCTGCCGCCACCTTTGTCAAATCCCGACCGAACACATGGTTCACGACCGAACTTTTCCCCGCGCCCGTCGCCCCTGCGATGAGGATGTTTGGTTTTTTTACATTTCCACGAAGTCGCTCAAGTTCTGCTTTCAAATCATAGTCTTTAAAATCAAACCGCTTTGTCGATTCCATTCTCGTTTCCCCCTTTATGAGTTGAGCGTCTGTCCAAGTTGACGCATCTCGCGCTCAAAGCCACGTCGAATCTCTTCTTCAATCGTTTGTTTCACAGATGTGTATTGTTGATCGATGGCCTTTTTGATGCCTCGTTCTGCTGTTCGGCGCTTGAATGCCCAATAAATGAAATGCACCCCAGGAATCATGCCGAGAACCATCTTTCGGACCGTTTTTCCGAACGAATAGTCAAATCCGAGTTCGACTCGTCTCGTTCTAAATAGATGGTCTGCTTGTTCACCGACTAATGGGTACCGTTGCATGAGTTGGATATAGTGACGTACCCCTTCTGCCATCGCATCTTCTGTCGTCACGGCCGCCTGCTCGAGTGTTTTCTCTAGATCCTTTTCAATGTGACGGGCTTTCCAACTGATCATCGCCTGTGGGGTGAGCATACGGATTTTTTCTGCCGAATCGATACTTCGAATCCTCCAATCTTCCAACTCTTCTAAAAGATGATTCGTCAGATTGATGGGAAGTTTTCGTTCGATGTCTTTCCAAAGGTTCGTCCGATTCCGTTTCCATACGTCTTCGTAGCCTCTTACCGGAACACGTTTCCCGGTCAGTAACTTCTTCTCGACACTGTTGACACGAATGATGTCCCCTTCATCGATTGGCAGTTCACGTAACAATACCCGTTCCATCGCTTCTGCCTTCTGCACACTCATCGGGTCTTCTTCATTGAAGTTGGTCAGAATGAGGGTGACGTTGCTCCCCCGTTCATATAACGGCTTTAAAATCGCCTCAAGCTCGTATGCCTCGACACGTCCTGACTGCACGGATAACAAGTAGTAAATGGTGTGAAACCATTCTGCGATATCGAGCGCCCCTTCGCGCTGATGAACGATGGATAGGATGGCTTGATGCCACTCTTCGGAACGGTCTGCCTCGAGCCCCCACGTATCAAAGAAACGAAACAAGATCCCCCGCTCTAAATCGTAATACTCATATTCATGAAGCCCTTCTGCAGTGACCGGACTTCCGGCACGCGATTCGGCGACGTCATGTCCATATATATAATTGATGAACGCACTCTTTCCGACGCCAGTTTTCCCGGCAATCAAAATATTCGAGACGAGCCCTGTCCGATCCATATGCTTCCTCCCCTATTCGTTGTATAGTTCAATTATACCGAATGGGGCAACTTCAAACGTCCATCGAAAGGATGATTCTCATGCTACACCATGTTGAACTATACGTATCCAACCTAAATGACAGTATACGTGCTTGGGAATGGCTCCTCTGTGACCAGCTAGCGTACACGCTCTATCAGTCGTGGCCAGAAGGTCGAAGCTATCGTTACGGCGATACATATCTCGTGTTCGTTCAGACAGAGGAAGACCACCTCACTCCGCCCTACCATCGAAAAAAGACCGGACTCAATCACTTGGCGTTTCATGCCTCATCGCTCACACAATTAGAAGAAATCCGACAACAGCTCGCGTCACACGGTTTTCGTGAGTTGTATGCTGACCGCTTTCCTCACGCAGGTGGTCCGAACTATACAGCACTGTTTTTTGAAGACCCGGACCGCATCAAAGTCGAACTCGTGGCAACGATGTGAACGGTTTCGTGAGAACTTCTTGAAAGTTTGTGAAAACAATTGCAAACTTTTGACCAACCTCCTAGACTGAAAATGTCTAAAGGAGGTCTTCTCATGGAAAAGCAAGTCATCGACTATATGGAAGAAGCCGCATTTAAAAAAACGTCATTGCTTCAGCAATCATTTTCGCAATACATGTTACGTTCGATCATCGCTGGGTTTTTGATTGGGATCGGGGTCGTCTTCTCGTTCACGGTCGGAAACATGTTCATCGATGTGCCCGGCACGATGCTCATCGCCGGCGCGAGCTTCTCGGTCGCGCTCGTCTTCATCGTCTGGATGGGGGGAGAACTGTTTACGAGTAACACGATGTATCTCTACACCGGGGCGAAACGGGGTCGTGTCGCCTGGTTAGACTTAGCAAAAATATGGGGACTCAGTTGGTTCGGTAACTTGATCGGTGCCGTCATCCTGTCGCTTCTCGTCATCGGTGCCCATAGCATGGGAGAAGTGACGGGTGACCACCTACTAGCTGTCGTCGCCGCGAAAAAAATCGGTGGAGATGCCCTCGCGATTTTCCTGAAAGGCATCTTGTGTAATGTGCTCGTCTGTTTGGCCATCTTCATGCCGCTCAAAACGAACAACGATGTTGCGAAGATCATGCTGACGATGATTCCAGTCGTCGTATTCTTTGCTGCCGGGTTCGAGCACTCGATTGCGAACATGGGCGTTTTCGCGCTTGCGCTTCACTATGTACCGTCGGACTTTATTAACTTCAGTGGTGCCCTTTACAATCTGTTCTTCGCTACACTCGGTAATATTGTCGGTGGTGCGTTGTTCATTGCCGGAAGTTACTTATATTTGAATAAATCGGAGACGGATCAAGCCGTCAAACCGATGCGTCAACGCGCATAAAAAGACAGGGACCCCGATTAGCAGGGTCCCTGTTTGTTGCATTTTACGAATTAAGATTTTGAAGAATCAGCAGCGGCTGCCTGAACAGAACCTTGTGCCACTTCGTCTTCTTCCACGTCCCAGCACTCTGTGTTCTCGATGCCGAGTTTACGAGCAGAGAAGCGTGGGTTGAGACCTTGAGCACGTTGCTCTTCGTAGTCTTTAAGAACTTTGAAGGCAACGCCACCGAGCAATGTGATGGCCGCGATGTTGATCAATGTCATCCCTGCCATGAAGAGGTCAGCGAGGCTCCATACGAATCCGAGGCTTGCGACCGCTCCGATGAAGACGAATGCCATTGTTGCGAGACGGAATCCGAGGACTGCACCTTTGCTCTTCTTGATGAATTCGATGTTCGTTTCACCGTAGTAGTAGCTTCCTGCGATTGAGCTGAACGCGAACAAGAAGACGCTGATAGCAATGAATGCTGGAGCAAGCGCCCCGATTTGTTCAGTCAAAGCGTTTTGAAGAAGGACGATCCCTTCACCGTTCCCTGAAGCATAGCTGTCTGAGAGAAGGATGATTGCTGCAGTTGCCGTACAAACGATCAATGTATCCAAGAATACACCGAGAGCTTGAAGGAAACCTTGTTTCGCTGGGTGCGATACTTCAGCAGCAGCTGCTGCGTTTGGTGCAGAACCCATACCAGCTTCGTTCGAGAAGAGTCCACGACGGACACCCATTGAGATTGCAGCACCGATTGAACCACCGACCGCTTCGTCTAAACCGAATGCGCTTTGGAAGATCATCGCGAACACAGCTGGAAGTTCAGCGAAGTTTACAACAACAACGTAGAGTGCGATTGCAAGGTACAAGACAGCCATGACAGGTACGACGATTGCCGAGAAGTTCGCGACACGTTGTACACCACCAAAGATGACGAGACCAGTAAGGACGACTAAGACTGCTCCACCGATGACTGCATCGACGCCGAACGCGTTATCGAATGCTGCAGCGATTGTGTTCGATTGAACTGAGTTGAAGATGAGACCAAATGTGACGGCGATGAGAACCGCGAATACGATTCCGAGTGCACGGTTGTTCAATCCTTTTTCGATGTAGTAAGCCGGACCACCACGGTACGCAACATCGTCTTTCACTTTGTATACTTGAGCCAATGTACTTTCAATCATGGCTGTTGCTCCACCGAGAAGGGCAACAATCCACATCCAGAAGACCGCTCCCGGTCCACCGAGTGTGACGGCTACCGTAACCCCTGCAAGGTTACCTGTACCGATACGAGTCGCAGCACCGATGAAGAATGATTTCATTGGTGTGATACTCTTTCCATCTTTTGCTGGCGTCACGTCCGATTTATCTGTAATCGTCCGGAACATTTCTTTTAAGTAACGGAACTGCATAAATCGTGTTCTGACCGTGAAGTAGATCCCAGCCCCGACGAGCACGGCGATCAATACGTACGACCATAAAATGTTGTTCAAAAAGTCGACGCTTCCCTGTAACAAACCTTGAATCGCTTCCATGAATAAGTTCCTCCCTGTTGTGTGAATCTGAAGTTGAGAATTTTTTATGATGTCTTAGTTCTGAATTATACAAAGATTCTGACAATTATCAATAATTTTTTTATAGGTGATTTCACTATTTTTTCACATGTTTTAAGCAAGATTCCTTATTTATAAGCACTTAAAGCGCTTACATAAAAATGTTTAGAAATATTAAATCATATTTATATTCATTGATAATGAAACGCATATTCAAAAAAACAGCCACTCTTTTCGAGTAGCTGTCGTCTTAAATACCAGTACGTTTCTTCTGGTTATTTGGTTTTTTCGTCAATTGGCTCGTCAACGGTTTTTGTTTTGTACCATGTAAACCCGTCGGAACCTTTGTCTGGTTCTGTTTCTTTTCTGCCAGCTTTTGTTTCATCGCTTCTTGAAAAGATAGTTTTTTCTCACTCATCTTACTCACCTCCAGCTTCGATCACTTTCACACGACCGACCTGTCCATCGCTCAAACGCACTTTGATTCCGTGCGGATGACGTGGCGAGTTCGTCAATATATCTTGAACGACGCCTTTCGTCAGCTTCCCGCTTCGTTGATCTTGTTTCAAAACGATTTGGACATGGAGCCCTGGGCGAATGTCAGCACGTTTCGTTCCATCCATACCCGACACCCCTTTCCATTTAGTCAATCTCTATCATATGCTCTTTTCCCTTATTTGTCACAGCCTATTCCAGATCCCGATTTGTCGCATCGGTTCCGTCATATAACTTTGATCGGTTTGCAGCGTCTTCTCCGGAAGCGGATCATGGAGCACAATACGGACTCCCCGATGTGAGAAGATGACATCAATAACCTCGTTTCCGTCTATATCGCGAAGTGTCGCTGTTCCTTGAAGAGCATGAAAAGCTTCCGAGAACGCTTCCGCAAAACTGAGGTACGCTGTCACGGATGTTACAATCCAGCTTTCCTCAATTTTTAAGGTTAATCGTTCACGAGTGGCACTTTCGATCACGACGTATACAGAATCATTCCCATTCGAAAATTCAATCGTATGCATCCTCACCTCACCCCTCATTCAAAAGAGGTACCTCCCTAGGAAGGTACCCCTCTATCATAAACGATATAATCGCGCTGCAAATGGTCGTAGCATGAATGTCTCGGTATCAATCGTCTCCGGATCGATTTCATTCGTCATGACAAGCGTCGCACCCGCAATCTCCGGGATGGTTACTTCTGCCGGGTTCGCGGTCAAGTTGACGACCACGAAGAATCGATTGTTCTCAAATGTACGTTCATAGACGAAAGCCTGCTTATGCTCTGGCAAGACATCACGATAACGACCGTACGTAAACGTATCTTCGGCCCGGCGAAGACGAATCATTTCCTTGTAGAACGAGAGAATCGAGTGCTGATCGTTTTGCTGTGCCTCGACGTTGAGTGTCTCATACTCTTCGTGAATCGGCATCCATGGGGTTGTCGTCGAGAAGCCGGCATGCGGTGACGCATCCCATTGAATCGGCGTTCGCACGTTATCACGGGATATGCCCCATACTTGCTGCATCGAGTCGACTTCACTCATCCCGTTCGCAATCCGTTCGAAGTATTCATTCTTCGTCGCGACGTCATCGTAATCATGGATGGATGGAAGCGGTACGTTCTTCATCCCAATCTCTTGTCCCTGGTAAATAAACGGTGTCCCGTGCATAAAGAAGTACATCATCGCGAGCGCGGTCGCACTCTCCCGCCAATAATGATGCTCATCCCCAACGAGCGAGACCGCCCGCACCATGTCATGGTTTTCAATATATAGCGCGTTCCAACCCGTCTCACGTAAACCTTGTTGCCACTTATCGAAGATTCGTTTCAACTCGACGACATCGAGTGGGGCCAGACGTGACCGCCGCATAATGTCGACATGATCAAAATGAAACGCCATATTCATTGCGCCGTTTTCTGGACCCATCCAAAGATCTGCTGCTTCCGGCTCAATCCCGTTCGTTTCACCGACTGTCATAATATCGTATTTCGAGAACGTTTCCCGTTTCATCTCTTGAAGATAGTCATGGATGCCGTCGATGTTCGAGTACATCGAGAACGCCGTGACGACCGGCTTGCCGTCAGGCGATGGGAGCATCGTTCCCGTTGGCATCTTTTTAATGTGACTGATCGCATCGACACGGAATCCGTCCACCCCTTTATCGAGCCACCAGTTAATCATGTCATAGATAGCCGTCCGAACTTCACGGTTCTCCCAGTTCAGATCCGGTTGCTTCTTCGAGAAGACGTGTAAGTAATATTGATCGGTCTTTTTATCGTATTCCCAAGCAGAGCCGCCAAAGATACTTGCCCAGTTGCTCGGTGGCGCACCGTCTTTTCCATCTCGCCAAATGTACCAATCCCGTTTTGGATTATCTTTAGAGCTTTTCGATTCAAGGAACCACGGATGCTCATCCGATGTATGATTGACGACGAGGTCGAGCAACAGTTTCATGCCACGTGCATGTACGGCCTCTAATAGCGCATCGAAATCCTCCATCGTCCCGAACTCTTCCATAATATCTTGATAGTCACTAATATCATATCCGTTGTCATCGTTTGGCGACTTATACATCGGACAAATCCAAATCACGTCAATGCCAAGGTCTTCTAAGTAATCGAGCTTTTCGATAATCCCACGTAAATCTCCGATTCCATCCCCATTCGAATCTTTGAAACTTCGTGGATAGATTTGATAGGCAATCGCCTCTTTCCACCATGCGCGGCTCACTTCTGTTTGTTTTGTTTGGCTGAACAACGTCTCCATACGGCACGTGCCTCCTACAATAAGGTATGATTCACATCTACCATAGCACTAGTGCAAGCGTTTGCAAAGAATCAGCTCACAAAAAAATGCAGTTTACACTGCATTTGAATGAAGCGCCCCAACTTGTTCACAAAAAGTAGCGATGAGCTTCGATAAGTGTTTCCAATCATGGTCCATCGTCGCGACGTGATACGAGTTCGGGAGCACCGCATATTCTTTTGTACCTTGCAATTGATCGAACAACCAAATCGAATCGGTCGGTGGCACGACGTTGTCGACTGCCGAATGGATGACATATGTCGGCACATCAACCGACCCGACGTGCGGGCGTACCTCGTCAATCAATGAAAGCAATTCCCGAATCGCCTTTGTTGGCACGCGGTCGTAGACAATCTCGTATACATCCTCTGCTAGAATGTCGGGCGCGTCTTCATCGATGAATCGACACTCGGTATCTGACGCATGACACGCATACCCAGGTACGGACAAGGCTGCATTGATTGTGACGATGGCATCTGCCTTTTCTTCAAGCGCAGCTTTGAGCGCTAGCGTCCCGCCCATTGATTGACCGACGACGATGACCGTCCGACACGATTCACGTAATCGGTCGATACCTTCAACCACACTCTTATACCAACATCGATGAGTCGAACATCGAAAATCTTCCGGGTCTGTCCCGTGTCCTTTTAAACGCGGAGCATACACCGTAAAGCCTTGTTTCATCAGTTCGATTCCGACGTCTTGCACACTCTGAGGCGTTCCATTGAATCCGTGACAAAGCAAAATACCAATTTCGTTTCCTTCATAATAAAATGCGCCTGCTCCAGGAATGACTGGATAGTTGATTACTCTCATTACTGCCTCCTTTTAATACCCACTTAACCGATACAATTAATTCGTATTAGAAGAGTGTAAAAGTTATCGACCCAACCGTCAAGTTCTTCATGTTTCGTTTACCTTGTCATCAAACTGTAATCATAACTTCGTATTTAGTGGATTGAGTTCTGACGTCTGCTTGGTTATGTTTAACATGTAGTTAAAAACTTGGGAAATGTGTTTGTCATTTTTGACAATACACGAATAATTTTTCAAGTGATTCGTTAAAAGGAAAGTAATGTAAGCGTTATCATGTTGTTTTTTGATAAAAAGGAGGGGTATTTATACTCAATTTATGATGGTGCACAATGGGGAAATCGAATCACACAATTACATCCAAGGGAGACTTACACATGGGGAAACCAACACAATCATTTAAGGCAGTCACTGGCCTCGCTTTATCGGCAGGACTCATCGTCAGTAGCATGACGCCGATCGCGGCAAATGTACATGCTGAGACGTTGAATGCTTCAGACCTCTTCATATCAGAGTATGTAGAAGGGTCAAGCAACAATAAAGCCATCGAGTTGTTTAACGGAACGAACGCGACAATCGACCTTTCTGCCTACAAGATTGAACTCTATTCAAACGGTGGCACGACTGCTGGAAACACATTGAATTTGACGGGAACACTCGCACCAGGAGCTACATATGTCATCGTGAACGGTAGTGCGTCGGACGCATTGAAAGCGAAATCGAATACGACGAGCGCTGTGACGAATTTCAACGGAGATGACACGATTGTCTTGAAAAAAGGAGACACTGTTCTCGACGTCTTCGGTCAACTCGGTGTCGACCCAGGTACGAAATGGGGAACGACCGTCGCGACTGCCGACCAGTCACTCATCCGAAAAGATACGGTCACGCGTGGCGACAGTGACGGAAGCGATGCTTTCGATCCTGCTGTCGAATGGACATCGACACCACAAGACTCATTCGATAACCTCGGGGTGCATACGTTCCAAGGCGTCGAGTACGGCGATGGCGGTACGACAGAACCACCTGCACCGGTCACACCGATTTCAATCGCAGACGCACGGACAAAAGCAGAAAATGAGACGGTCACTGTAAAAGGAGTCGTCACTGGAAAACTCGCGAACACGATCTCGATTCAAGATGCGACAGGTGGTCTTTCCATCCGTCCGACGTCCCTTGCGGTCAACGTTGGAGATGAAGTCGTCGTCACAGGCGTCGTCGGTTCGTATCGTGAACTCCTTCAATTGAACAGCGCGGTCGTCGTCTCGAAACAAGCAGCGACGCTTCCTACTGCACAAGTAGTAACGGGAGAACAAATCAATGAAGACGTCGAATCAGAACTCGTAACCGTCAACAATGTCACGCTCACAGGGAGCGGTCAAAACTTGACGGCAACGGACGGAACGAAAGAGTTCATCGTCCGTGACGAGCGGGGCATCCTCGATTTGCAGACGGACGTGAACTATTCATCTATCACAGGAATCGTTCAACAGTTTGACGATGCTTATCAAATCATCCCGCGTGACCCATCGGACACGGTCATCGATACGTCGGTCCTTCGCCCGGCCGTCGCAAAACCAGGTGCCGGCACGTTTGTCGGACCGCAAGACGTCACGCTCTCAACGACGACGGCAGACGCCGAAATTTTCTATACACTCGATGGATCTGATCCGAAAGAGAACGGGAATCGTTACGAAGGTTCGATTCGAATCGAAAACTCGACGACGCTGAAGACGGTCGTGAAAACAGGCGACACGTTCAGTGCGGTCTCGACGTTCTCATATAAGATCACAGATAAGATTCGCATTCACGACATCCAAGGAGCAAACCATACGGCTCCGATGAACGGACAGACGGTTGAGGGCGTCGAAGGAATCGTCACGTCTACGTTCGTCTCGAGCGGGACGACGTATTACTTCATCCAGACACCGGATGCTGAAGCCGACAACGATGCACGCACATCTGAAGGGATCGTCCTTTACGGTGGACGTTCAATCGTTGGTATTCAAGTCGGTGACCTCGTCAAGGTGAACGGGAAAGTGAGCGAATACGCGATTGAAGGATATAGCGATCGCCAACAGACGGACATGAAGATGACGCAAATCGATACACGTAACGGAAAAGTCGAAGTCGTCGCGAGCGGTGTGACACTCCCGACTCCGATTACAATCGATGCTTCAAACCTACCGACAGAGTTTATCGATAGTGATAACCTCGCCGTCTTCAACCCGGAGAAGGACGCGATTGACTTCTGGGAAAGCCTCGAAGGCATGCGCGTTCAAACGAACAACTTGAAATCGGTCGGACCACAAGAGTACGGTGACCTCGTGACCGTGCTCGAAGATACGCCAACGGAGACTTACAATGGTGGTGTCTTATTGAAAAAGAACGACGCAAACCCGGAACGCATTCAATTCCGTCTCGAACCGAACGCAGAAGCGCGTGACTTCGATGTGGCGACAGGCGACCGTTTCAACGGGCCAATCGTCGGTATCGTCGGTTACTCATTCGGAAACTACAAGATTCAAGCGTCGCTCGAAGACATGAAAGCTGCCTTCGTCAAAGGGGATGCGCAGCGTGAGAAGACGTTCATCGAAGCGGAAGAAGATCAATTGACGATTGCGTCTTACAACTTAGAAAACTTCTCGAACAACATTAAAGAAACATCAGATGAGAAGGCGCTCAAATTGGCAAAAGCATTCGTCAATGAATTGAACAGCCCTGACATCATCGGCGTAACAGAAGTACAGGACAACGATGGACAAGACAAAGGTGCGGGTTCTGCCGCTGACCAAAGCTATCAACGCTTGATCGACAACATCGTCGCTGTCGGCGGGAAAACGTACAAGTACGTCAACATCGACCCTGAGAACAACCAAGACGGTGGCGCACCGGATGCCAACATCCGCGTCGGTTTCTTGTATGACCCTGCGCGTGTATCGTTGACGGATGGAATGCCTGCTGGTGACGCGACGACGGCAGTCGGATATGTTGACGGGAAGTTGACGCACAACCCGGGACGCATCGACCCGACGAACGAAGCGTTCGACCGCTCACGTAAACCGTTGGCAGCTCAATTCGACTTCCAAGGCGAGAACGTGATCGTCATCGCGAACCATTGGAACTCAAAAGGCGGCGATACTGGATTCTTCGGTTCACAACAGCCGGTCGTACTCGGAAGTGAAGTACAACGTAAGAAAATCGCACAAGTCGTCCACGACTTCGTGGCGGATGTGAAGACGAAAAACCCTGAAGCGAACGTTGTGGCACTCGGAGACTTTAACGATTTCGAATTCTCGGATGCACTTCAAATCTTTAAAGGTGACTTGATGACGAACATGGTTGAGAAAGTCCCTGCTGTTGACCGCTACTCATATGTCTATCAAGGAAACTCACAAGTACTCGACCACATCCTCGTGTCGAACCGCTTGGCCGCTTCTACGAAGATTGACATGATTCACGTCAATGCGGACTTCACCGAGATGTCAGGTCGCGCGAGTGACCATGATCCGGTTCTCGCACAAATCGACTTCACTCCAGAACCTGAAGTGGAATTGACGCGTTACACGGTAGAAAATCATCCAGCCGCTCGTCTCGTCCTTCAAGAGGACTTTATCGGTGTGACGATTGGAAAAGGAACAAACTTTAAAAACGGAATCTTTGTCCGTGGCGCTTACACGGAATTGACGGGTGATACGTTGAAAAACGTCGTCGTTCAAGTGAAACCGAAAGAAGCCGGTGCCATCATCGACTTCAAAGGCGCAACAGTGAAAGAAGTGATCGTTGACGGAAAAAACCTTGCCGAGATCCGCGGGGCGAAAAATGTCCAGCGCATCACGTATGCGAAAGGTGCTTCCCCATCATCCATCATCATCAAGAAATAACATGTTGAAACGCAGACACATCGTCTGCGTTTTTTTTGGTTTCAGCTCCCTTGAAGCGGGGATAAAAAGGAAGATGCTGAATCATGGAGGATGAAACTGATGGAATTGTATAACGGAGATTTATATTGGCCAACGACCGAATCAGATGAAGTAGTGTTGCAACAACCTGAGAAAAAAGAGCAGTATGACGTGCTCGTCATCGGAGCCGGAATGTCGGGAACGCTGACAGCTTACACGTTGCAACAGGATGGTGTGGATTTTGCGGTGCTCGACGGACGAAAAGTCGGAACAGGCAGCACGTCGGCCAACACCGGTCTTATTCAATATTCAAATGACATTATGTTACATGAACTCGCCGAAAAAATCGGAGAAGACGCGGCGGTACGCTTCTATCGTCTTTGTCTCGATGCCGTCGAATCACTTGATCAGGTAGCGGAAGATGTCGGGGCATCCGATATTTATATTCGCCGGGATAGCCTTTGTTTTGCGAGTGAAGAGGCCGATGTTTCCAAATTGAAACTTGAGTATGAGATGCTTTCGAAGCATGGTTTTGAAGTGGAATGGCTTGATCGCGATGCATTGCGTGAACGTTTCCCATTCGACAAACCGGCGGCCTTGATCACAAAAGGTGATGCCGAAGTCAATCCGCTCACGCTCAGCCGTCAAATCATTCGTCACTTATCGAAACAAAACGTCCCGATTTTTGAAGAAACATCAGTAGATGAAGTCGTTTCAGACGGCGAAGGATGGATTGTCCTCACTTCAAACGGTACATTCAAAGCGAACAAAGTCATTTTTGCGACAGGTTACGGTCCTGCTCCCCTACTTGATTCTCATCGAATCGATTTGAACCGTTCATACGCCATCGCAACGAATCCGATTGCAGAGTTCAGCGAATGGGAAGGACGCGCACTCATTTGGGAGACGAAACGACCATACCTATATTTACGTACGACTCCGGACGGTCGGATTATCGCTGGTGGTCTCGACGAAGACAAGGCAGAGACGCCTCACGATGAGGCACTCATGAACGACCGGGCTGAACGGGTGAAGGAGAAAATTGCAGAACTCTTCCCGATGTATGACCTCGAAGTCGATTATGCCTGGGTCGCCTTGTTTGGAGAATCGGTAGACCAACTCCCGTTCATCGGAGAGCACCCGAATCGACCGAATTTGTTTTACTTGCTCGGATATGGGGGAAATGGGACGGTGTACAGCATGCTCGGCTCTCGCATCCTGAGCGCCCTCGTTCGTGGTCAGCATCATCCAGACGCTGATCTCGTTCGGCTAGATCGAACGTAACCCCTATTCTTGGGGGTTGTTACATATTGAAGGAGTGTTTTTGGATTGAAGAAAAAAAGAAAAGCAAGGTGGGTGTACACGTTTCGCCGACTGATCGTGTTTGTCGTCCCTCTTGGCTGCGCCATCTGGTTTTGGCCAAACGAGTCGACACCCACCACGCAATTAAAGTCTGAACAAGTCTCTATTTCCGAGGAAATATACACGATCGAAAAGCGTTCACCCGTTGTAGAAGATGATGTGACTCGATATGAATATGATGTTGTGGTGCATGGTGAACCAAATACGGATGAACTTCAATCCATTAGCCATGACGTCATCGAGAACGTCCAACAGTCCGACCAATTCCAGGCCGCCTTGTTACGATTTTATGATGACGCCGCCTATATCGGGACAGAACCCCCACTCGGTGAGGCCGTATTCGCTCCTGAAGGCGACTATGCGCTTGCCGACTGGGTCGAACCTGGTCAAACAGACGAGATGATGTTCGGCTGGCAGCTTCGTGAGAAAGAGTGGTCGACGAAACTGACTGGAAAAGAGATTCAAATCTGGGCGTTGTGGCAGGAACAATATACGAAACAGGATCCAGACGACCCGGACGTGAAATCAAAAGTGACGCGAATCGTCTCCAGTGAATATGATCTTGACCCGAAAATCGTGCAACAAATCGTTTTGAAGCAACACGTATGGGCCGCGCTATAAGTGAGTTACCCATTTGTGTGAAATCTCTCTTTTTTGAAAAAAGAGGGATTTTTTTATTTGGGTTAGGGAACACCGATACAGTAGGTCAAAACGTGACTTACAACGGTCAGTCATACTTAAGGGAGGCAATCACATGGGGAACAAGAAAGAAGAGCAGTTAAAACAACATACGATTGATAACGAACAACAAGCAGGCTTGACGACGAACCAAGGATTGAAGATGGCGGAAGATGAATTCTCACTGAAGGCAGGGCGTCGCGGTCCGACCTTGATTGAAGATTTTCATTTCCGGGAGAAGATGACCCACTTTGACCATGAGCGGATTCCAGAACGGATTGTCCACGCTCGCGGCGTTGGGGCACACGGAGAGTTTCACGTATATGAACCGCTCGCCGAAATCACAAAAGCTGATTTCTTGAACGATCCTTCGAAGACAACACCGGTATTTGTCCGTTTCTCGACCGTCCAAGGCTCGCGTGGGTCTGCGGATACAGTCCGTGACGTACGCGGTTTTGCGACGAAGTTTTATACAGACGAAGGGAACTACGACCTAGTCGGAAACAATATCCCTGTCTTCTTTATTCAGGATGCCATCAAATTCCCAGACCTTGTTCATGCCGTAAAACCTGAACCGCATACGGAAGTGCCGCAAGGGGGAAGCGCGCACGATACGTTCTGGGACTTCGTCGGACAAAACCACGAGACCGCTCATATGGTCATGTGGGCGATGAGTGACCGGGGAATTCCACGTAGTCTACGCATGATGGAAGGTTTCGGGGTCCATACGTTCCGTCTCGTGAATGCAGAAGGAAAGGCACATTTCGTCAAATTCCATTGGAAACCGAAGCTCGGCGTCCATTCACAAGTATGGGACGAAGCTCAAAAAGCAGTCGGGAAAAATGCGGACTTCCACCGTGTCGATTTGTATGAAGCCATCAACAAAGGCGATTATCCGGAATGGGAGCTCGGACTCCAACTCATCCCTGAAGAAGATGAGTTCAACTATGACTTCGACATTTTAGACCCGACTAAACTGTGGCCTGAGGAAGAAATCCCTGTGAAACTTGTCGGGAAGATGACACTTAACCGAAACGTCGATAACTTCTTCGCTGAAACCGAGCAAGTCGCCTTCCATCCGGGACACCTCGTTCCAGGAATCGATTTCTCGAACGACCCGCTCTTACAAGGGCGCTTATTCTCTTATACAGATACGCAACTCTCGCGTCTCGGTGGACCAAACTTCCACCAGATTCCGATCAACAAGCCCGTTTGTCCGTTCCACAACAATCAGCGTGACGGCATGCATCAAATGGCCGTCCACAAAGGACAGACGAGTTATCATAAAAATGCGCTCAATAACAATCAGCCTGAACCCGTACCAGCTGACCAAGGCGGATTTGAGCATTATCAAGAGAAAGTCGATGGACATAAGATTCGGGGACGCAGCGACAGCTTCCTAGACTTCTATTCACAGGCGAAACTCTTCTATAACAGCATGACCGATGTCGAAAAGCAGCACATTCAAGACGCCTGCAGCTTCGAGCTCGGGAAATGTGAGTCGGATATGGTGAAAGAGAACGCCGTCGATTTATTAAATCGGATCGATCGCCATCTCGCCGAGGTCGTCGCTGACAATTTAGGCGTGCAAGTACCTGAAGAAAATAACGAAGTCCAGTCAGACAAGACGTCCCCTGCCCTCTCGATGGCGAACACGATCAAAAAACCAGACACGAAGAGCGTCGCCCTTCTCCTCGCCGGTGACGTGGATGCGCATCAAGTGAAGCAATGGGTGAAGCAACTCGCCGACCACAACGTCAATTATAGTCTCGTCGGTAAGAAAGCCTATATGCTCGGTGACTTGAAAGTAAAAGAGACGTACGACACGGTCGACTCGAGCCTCTTCGACGCCGCCTTCTTGGTGAGTGCCGCAACCTCGGTCGAAGATGATGTCCTCGAGTTCATCGAGAATACGTATAAGCACTATAAACCGCTCGCCCTGCACGTGCATCATAAAGAAGCACTCGCAACATGTCGCGTGAAGACAGACCAGCCTGGCGTCTTCACGTTTGATGCGCATAACCTCGATGGATTCGATACGTTCATCGACGGAATCGCGACCGCCCGCTTCTGGGACCGCGCTTAACGATACCACTCGACTCGATTCACGAGTCGAGTTTTTATTTGCTCCATGAACTCATGGAATGCACCATCTCAGACAATCTTGTTTTGATTTGGTATACTCTTTTAGTTATGTTTATTAACTATTCGAATTTGAAGAAAAGGAGGCGTCGTGTTCGATGCAACAACCTATCCAAAAACTGTGGACGAGAGACTTTTTGATTATCTCGCTCATCAACTTCTTCCTGACGCTCATCTTTTTCTTATTGATGGTCACCATCGGGGTACATGCCGTCGAGTCGTACGGGGCGACGACGAGTCAAGCAGGGCTCGTCACCGGTATCTTTATCATCGGGACGTTGACCGGACGATTGTTCATCGGTCGACTCATCGATTCGATCGGCCGGAAAAAGACGCTTTATATTGGGCTCGTCTTTTTCACCGCCACCATCTTGTTGTACTTCGTCCATTGGGGCGTCGGGTTCTTGTTGCTTACTCGTTTCGTACACGGTCTCGGGATGGGATTATCAAGTACCGCAACCGGAACAATCGTGGCACAGGTCATTCCTGCGACACGAAAAGGCGAAGGGATTGGCTACTACAGTATGAGCTCTACCTTGGCGACAGCCATCGGGCCATTCGTCGGGTTGCTCCTCAGCCAATATACGAGTTTCACCGTCATTTTCGGACTTTGTTTCGTGATCGGACTGATCAGTTTGGCGAGTACGTTCTTCGTGAACGTACCAGAAGTAGACGCACCGGAAGTCGTTCGTGGTTTCTCATTGAAATCATTCGTTGAACCGAAGGCGTTACCGATCGCACTCATCATCGGGATGGCCGCGCTCAGCTACTCGAGCGTCTTGTCCTATATCAACTTTTACGCGAGTGAACTTGACTTGATTGAAGCGGCGAGTATCTTCTTCCTCGTCTACTCCGTCGCCGTCCTGTTGTCTCGTCCGATTACCGGGAAATTGATGGACGCGCGCGGGGCAAATGTCGTGATGTATCCAGCAATCGCGATTTTCGCCGTTGGGCTTCTCGTGCTCAGTCAAGCGAATAGCGGCTGGATGCTGTTACTCGCAGGTGCTCTAATCGGGCTCGGATTTGGAAATATCCAGTCGGGTACACAAGCGATTGCCGTCAAGGCTTCCCCACCCCACCGGATGGGTATGGCTACTTCGACGTTCTTCATCGCACTTGATGCAGGTCTCGGGTTTGGTCCGTATTTCATCGGTCTACTCATTCCGTTGACTGGATTTTCGACGCTATACTTGATGCTTTCCGGTGTCGTTCTCTTTACCATTTTCTTGTATTACCTCATGAACGGTCGAAGCGAACAAAAACAACTGAAAGAAGCTGCCTGACAGGATGTTCTTACATCCTGTCTTTTTTTGAAAGTTCACACATTTTATTGAAGGATACGTTAAGATAAAAATGACGTGTAAAAAATAGAACGAAATGAGGGAGACGAGATGAAGGCTGACCAAACACTTCAATACAACGCATCGATTTTATTACGGACGTTCGATAAAATTTCAGACTATGTGTTCTTTATGGAAGTCGATGGTTCAGCTTATCGATACGTCTTTGTGAATGAACCCGCAAAACGCGCGATCAACTGGTCGGACGCAGATGTCGGAAAACAGATTGACGAACTCGTCCCCGCTGAAACGGCCGCGCTCATCACAACATATTACGATGAAGCGATTCGAACGAAAAAAAGTGTCGTCTATGAAGACTATCGTCTTGCTGACTCATTCTACACCGATACGGTAGAAGCAAATGATGTATTGACGCTTCCCCTTCATTACTTCGAGTCAGAAGTGACTCCTATTTTTAATGACGAGGGACAATGTACACATATCGTCTCGGTCGTCCGCGAAGTGACGGAACGAAAGCGTCGCGAACTGGAATTGTCCATTTTGAAAGATCATCATGAGTCATTAAGACGTTACTCGCCCCATGGCATTTTTGTACTTGATCATCATCTGAATATCAAATCGGTCAATCCGGCCGTCATGAGCATCACTGGATATGCCGAGCAGGAGATGCTCCATCAACCGTTCCTTTACTGGCTTCCCGAGGACGAACGTTCTCGTGTACGGAAAGGGTTGCAGTTCACGTTATCCGGCATTCCGCACAAGTATTCGGTTTACGCCACTCATGAGTCTGGGGAGCGGCTTGATTTGTCTGTGTTGAACATCCCGATCGAAGTCGGTGGCAACATCACCGGATTGTTTGCCATCATCATCGATTTAACGCCTGAGAAGAACGCTGAACGGGCCACAATCGAAAGTGAACGTCGCTATCGCCAACTGATCGAGACGATTCCGGAAGGCATCATCGTTCATCAAGATGGGAAGATTTTATATGCGAACGCAATGGCGCTCGAAACGATTGGAGAGACTTATCTCGAGAGTGAATCCATCTTTTCTTTCATTGCAGAAGAATATCACCAATCCACTCGGACACGTCTCGCTACCCTTGAACTAGGTGGACCTGTTCAAGATACCGAGATGGTCGTTGTGACGCCGAGCGGGGACCGGCTTCATATGGACATCAGCAGTCTCCTCATCGACTATGAAGGACAGCTGGCCATATTGACGATTTTGCGCGATGTCACGGAAAAACGAGAAATGGAACAGGCCTTGAGACAAAGTGAGTTACAATACAGACTGATCACGGAAAACATGAGTGATCTCGTTTGCATATTAGAACGGGATGGGACGGTTCGTTACGCCTCCCCTTCTCATCGTACGGTTCTCGGCTTTGCGGCCGATTACTATGAAGGGAAGAATACGCTCGACTATATTCATCCAGATGACATTCAAATCGTCCGTTCACAATTGAAGGACTTGAAAGAGCAAGACGTCTCGCTGACTCTTGAATTCCGACACTTTCACGCGGACCAACGCTGGATCTGGCTCGAGACAAAAATTCAAGCTATCTATGACGAATCAGGGCATCTTCTGCACTACTTGACGGTCAGCCGAGAAATCATGCAACGAAAAGCGCTTGAGAAGCGCTTAAAGCACTTGGCATATCACGACACGCTGACTGATTTGCCGAACCGACGCTACTTCCTCGCCTATCTTGAAGAAGCCATCGAAGAGACGAGATATGAGAAAGAGCAATTAGGCGTTCTCGCGCTCGATGTCGACCGTTTCAAACAAATCAACGACACGTTCGGCCATGATGTCGGGGATGAGCTTTTGCGGCAATTGGCGCGCCGATTGACGTCGGTACTCCGAAAACAAGATATGGTGGCAAGACTCGGGGGCGATGAATTCGCCGTCCTCATCCGATTCACCGATCCTTCTTCTCTCCATCGTGTCGCCGAAAAGATTATCCAAGCATTACAACGACCTTGGGAAATCGACCAGCATACATTCATCACAACTTCGAGCGTCGGTGGCGCTCGTTACACAAAAGGATTGTCGACTAAACAGCTGTTGAAACGCGCCGACCTCGCTTTATATGAGGCGAAAGCAGACGGTCGAAACCAATATATACTCGCAAAGGACCTGTGAATCAAGGTCCTTTTTTCACGTGAAACATATGTATAACACCTAAATACGAACATTTAATACTTAATAATCTAAATACATTCATTTTTAGACCATTTTTACGAAGTTTTCCTTTGACTTTGAGAGTCGTTCACGTTATATTACCGAATGGGCGAAGTTTTTTTATAGTTCAAGATGTTAATGTTCGTGAATAGGGGTGCAACTTATGGATAAAGTGTTTGATTATGAAGATATTCAATTAATTCCTGCAAAATGTATTGTCGATAGTCGTTCAGAATGTGACCCGACCGTCGAGCTCGGGGGCTTCACGTTCCGTTTACCGGTCGTCCCGGCTAACATGCAAACGATTATTGATGAGAAAGTGGCGCTCATGTTGGCCGAGAATGGTTACTTTTACATTATGCATCGCTTCAATCCTGAGACGCGTCTCGCGTTTATCCAGGACATGCACGAGAAAGGTCTCTATGCCTCCATCAGCGTCGGGGTGAAAGAAGAGGAGTATGCATTTATCGAGATGCTTCAGTCGACTGGTCATACACCAGAATTTATTACGATCGATATCGCACATGGACACTCGAACGCGGTCATCCGAATGATTCAACATATCAAGCACCATCTTCCTGGTTCATTTGTCATCGCAGGGAACGTCGGGACGCCAGAGGCCGTTCGTGAATTGGAACATGCCGGAGCGGATGCGACGAAAGTCGGAATCGGACCAGGGAAAGTATGCATCACGAAAATCAAAACGGGATTCGGCACGGGCGGCTGGCAATTGGCGGCGCTCCGCTGGTGTGCCAAGGCAGCGACGAAGCCGATCATCGCGGATGGGGGAATCCGTACACATGGGGACATTGCCAAGTCGATTCGTTTTGGCGCTTCGATGGTCATGATCGGTTCATTGTTCGCTGGCCATGACGAATCTCCAGGGGAAACATTCGAGCAAGACGGCAAGCAACTAAAAGAGTATTTCGGCTCTGCTTCCGAGTTCCAAAAAGGTGAGCGAAAAAACGTCGAGGGGAAAAAGATGTTTGTCGAACACAAAGGGGCATTACAAGATACATTGACCGAGATGGAGCAAGATCTCCAGTCGGCGATTTCTTACGCGGGTGGCGACAGTCTCGAAGCATTGCGCACGGTAGACTATGTCATGGTGAAAAACTCAATCTTCAATGGGGATAAAGTATACTAAAAAAAGGCGACCTCGTGTCGCCTTTTATAGTTCCTTCATCATCATGTAATAGTCAGATCCAGGTGGGTAGTCCGGTAGCACACCGGCGACCGTATAGCCAAAGCGCTCATAGAATGATTTCGCCTGAAACGAGAACGTCGTCAACTTCACACGCGTCGCACCGAGCGACTTCGCAATCGTCTCCCCTTCTTCAAGCAACCGACTCCCGAGCCGCTGTCCCTGAACGTTCGAATCTACCCATAAACGGTCTAAATCGAACCATCCCCAATACACACTCCCGTACAAGCCAGCAATGATCCGTCCTTCTTGCTCGATTTTCAATTGAATGGCCGGTACAATCGCCTCGCGAATCTCGCGATGATGCGCAGAGTGAACATTATTATAATCACGTAGCTTCCTAGTCAAAAACTGTTGAAATGACTCGTCTTCTTCATGGATTCGTACAATTGTATGCATTAATTCTCCACCGTCCCATTCACAAAAAACGTAATCAATTCCTGCTCTTCTTCGTTCAATTCGCGATTGACAAGTGCAGCGTATGATTGGGTGATTTTTTCAATATTTCCCGGGAAATTGCTTGAAATCGTGGCGATTCTTTTCAAAGTAAGGCAATCTGCTGCGAACGCTTCACGACTTATCATCTCACCGTGTGACCAGACGATCTGTTGTGCATCAAATGTCTCTAGTACATGTAACAATCGAAGTGTCTCCTCTGGTGTCATTCGCCATGTCGGAGCATACAAATTTGCATACAATGCGTCTCCTAAAAATAAGACGCGTTCTTCCACGACATAGATAACGACCGAATCTTTCGCATGGTCGCCACCGACATGCCTCAATATGACATGGACTCCACCTAGATCGAGCGTCAACGATTCCTGAAACGTCAGTGTCGGCAGAACGATTTGAATGTCTCGCGAATCACCATACTCTTCGCGGATCGCCTGGGCACAAAACTCGATTTCAATTCCTTCAGCAACTCGTTGATTCAATGATGCATCATCCCAAGCGTAAGGGACGAGCTTCTCCATCTCGTGCTTTGTCGCCTCGCTTGCGATTGAGACCACTCCTTCTAAGGCAGGTAGCCCGAAGATGTGATCCCAGTGCCAATGTGTCAATGCGACCATCGAAGGCGCACGGAGGCCACGCTCGTTTAACTGCTGCAAAAAGAATGATGCGTGCGCCACGGAGTTGCCCGCGTCAATGAGTAACGTATGGGTGTCACCAATAACGGCACCAAGAATCGGACGGTCCGTATGCGCAACCGGCGTCATATACCAAAAACGTTCCGAATGTTTGATCAAGGTTTGCATGAACGGCTCGACTCCTCTTCTATCAATTTGGTTAGTTCTTCAAACGAAGAGCGCTCATCATTTTGGATTCGGACGTAACGAAGCGGGATCCAATCAAGCAATGTAAGCTCAAGTCGCTGTCTGTCCGCCAACACCTCAATCGTCCCCGATACACCGACAAGGTTACGTTTCGATGCATAGGACCCTGTCGTGTAATACTCGACAAACCCCTGTTGCCATTCAACCGGTCGCTCGTCATAGACGACTGGAAATATGCGAGCGACGTCGTTTAACTCTAAATAGACGATGGTCGGTTCGATTGGTTTAAGAATCGATGAAACCTCTTGAACGTATGTTTCAATCGCCTCTAACGAAACGTCTTGGGCGACCATCCCAATCGTAAACGGATTTTGAAGCAACGCACATTCAAAGATGACGTCACGTTCTTCCTGCTCGAATTTCGTTACATAACGTCGCCATCGTTCGCACATGATTCGTGTGTGGAGTGCAAAGGGCAACTCATAGACATCCGTTCCTACGCGCTCTTCTCCTTCATCGTAACGAACGAGCCATCCGCCTTCAATTTCATCAAGAATCGTACCATGTGAAGGTGGTTCCGTTACCCAGTAGATTTCATGCAGATCGACGGGGTGAGCAGCGTCCACTTCCGAATAGAAGACACCTTCTTTCAACGCACATATCTTTTCAGCAAGTGTGGACTTTCCACTTCCCGGCAACCCCTCAATCAACCACAATTTCCCCATACTTAAAACCCCTCATCATCTGAATATCCATCGTATTGAAACCATTGGTTGCCACCATTGTTCTTCGCAATATACATAGCCGCATCCGCTTGCTGAAGAATCGAATCAATCGTTGAGTTAGATTGGATTGTGGCGACCCCGATACTTACTGTAAGACGTATGGTTTCACCATTTGACGCGTTTATTCCCTGGGAAATAACGTTGTTCATCTCCTTTACGCCAACAGGTACATCCTCTTGAACGACAACGAATTCATCAGCTGAAAATCGATATACTTGACCTCCGAACGTTTCCACGAATCCGCTCAATCGTTGTGCGATTTCAATCAATAACTCATCTCCGATCAGGTAACCATATTGATCATTAATCCGTTTGAAGTCGTCTATATCGATCAACAACAATGTGACTGTTTGTGAACGCTGAATCTGTCTATATAGATCGGTCATGAGTGTATATCGATTACAGAGTTTTGTTAGTTGATCCTGTGTCGCAATTCGAATCATTTCGCGTTGTTTCCGCTCTTTCCGAATTCCGTTCTCTAACCATCTTGCAAGCAACCGAATGGTGTCTGCCAACTCTTGCAGGGTTTCTTCGTCGAGTTGATCGTTTAAATTGCCTTGCTCCGCCAATAAGACAATCCACCCGAACACTTGGTGTTTATGTGTCAAAGGGAAGCTGACAATTGTTGTGAACTCAATTCCATCTACAATCAGTTCTCCTTCTTGAAGAGTTTGTGAACCGACCGTCGTCAGTTGATGGAGGGTGCGCAGTTCTTCTTCCTCCCACATCAGACGAGACACCCCGTTCTCGACCAAGAGACGATGTGAGGATTCACTTGAGAAGATCACCGCATGCGAGTAACCGACCCATTCCAATAAGATTTCTTGAACTCGTGCCAACTGGTCTTGAAACGGCATACGAAGTGCCGTCGCTTCATACAATGCCTCTACGACTTGTTGGCGTTTGATTTGTCGCCGTGACATTTCTGTATGTTCAATCTCTGCCATGACCCAGTGTGTGAACGACTCGAGCGCATGTAAATTCTCTTCAGTGAACGTTCTCGCCTGAGCATCTACCACACAAAGCGTACCGATGACGTGACCTTGTTTCGTCCGGAGCGGCACGCCGGCATAGAATCCGACTTGATCCAGCCACGGACTATCACTCTCCAATGCTTCAGCTGCCACATCTTCAATCACAATCGGACGTTCCGACGTGACGACTCGCGTACATAGCGTCCACTCCCGCTTAAGATGAGAAGATTCGAGTTCGATCCCGACACACGACTTGAACCATTGTTGGTCTGTCGTCATGATGGAGATGAAGGCGATTGGCATCTGCAACGTTTGTGCGACCAAGCGAGAGATCCGATCAAACCGTTCTTCTTGCGGCGTGTTCAAAATCTCCAATCGTAAGATGGCCTTTAATCGCTTCATCTCGCGTTCATCGAGTGAAGGATGAAGTAACTGCGACGGCTGTTCAATTTTCGATAAGACCGCCTGGTGAGAATACAAGATTTCGAGTGCCTCATCTAGGTTTTCGAGCGCCATCGGGCGACTAAAGAAATAACCTTGAATTTCATCACAGCCGAGCTGACGTAAAATACGATACTGTTCTTCCGTTTCAACGCCCTCTGCTGTCACTTCGAGTTCTAACTTTTTAGCGAGTGACACAATCAGTTTGACGATTTCGTATTCTTTCATCCCATTCTCTTGATCGAGTTGTGCAACGAATGATCGGTCAATCTTGATGCCATCGATTTCAAATAGCTTCAAGTAATTTAAAGAAGAATAACTCACCCCAAAATCATCAATCACCAATCGGAATCCTTGCTGCTTCAACGATTCAACCGTTTTGATGGCAGCGACCGGTTCATGCATGAGTGTATGCTCCGTCACTTCGAACTCAAACTGCTCCGGCTTCAGGTCATATGACGAAATGATGGTTACCAATTCATTCATGTGATGCTCATGAAACAAATTCGGTGACACATTCACGGCGACACGACGACCTTCGAATTGCTCTGCATGTGTAGATACGTCCTGACAGACTCGATTCATGACGAACTGCGTCACGTCTTCAATAAGCAATGACTGTTCCGCCACACGAATGAACGTTTCAGGAGAGACGAACCCAAGTACCGGACTATTCCAACGAATGAGCGCCTCGAAATGAATCGACCCATCCATCGACACTTTCGGTTGATACACCATATATAGTTCATCTTGTTTGAGAGCTTTCACTAATTCCGTTTCAATCATGATTTCATCAATATAACGTTGAACATACTCATCATGTTCATATAGATGAATCGTTTGGTTACCGTTCTGACGTGCCTCGAGTAAAGCCGTTGAGGCGTTCATGATAACGCGATCGGCGTCAGCAGTTCCCGAACTGATGCCGATACAACTTGATAACGGAAATTCTGCATCGGCCACTTTGTAAGAATGACTCGCGATGACATCAAGTAAATGTTCAGCATACATATAGGCCGTCTTCATCGGGACATGGGGCAAGACCGCGATAAAGTCTTCCCCATCGACTCGACCGATGATTGAACCTTTCGGGAGCGTATTCGCCAATTGACGCGTGATATCTTTTATCAATTCATTCGAGCGCTCCACCCCTTGGAGCGACATCATCATCTTGAAACGATTGATATGTAGGCGCATCACACTTGTTTCTTCCGCGCTCTGGCGCTCAAACAGTTGATCAAGATCCAATTTGACTTTCATCAAATTCGGCATCCCCGTTAAATAGTCCATATGTTCGATACTTCGTAACAGCTTGATTTCTGCCTCTTCTGACAAATCTGTCGTCAAACTGAGGACATAGCGCACGACACCCGAATCATCTTCGATCGGCACAAGCATAGAGGAGGCGAATCGGGCCGTATTGGATTCGACATTCATTTTTGACATGAAATAGACGGGTTCCCCTGTCTCGACGACCGCATCGTAATGTCCAATCAATTCATTCGCCACTTCTGAGCGATACATCTCGTGTAAATACTGACCTTCCACATCATCCGGAAGTGAGGAAGCAACTTTCCCCTGATCGCTCACATGAACATAACGATAGCCTTCATCCGTCACTTCCATTAGAAATACCATTCGATACAAGCGTGTGAACAGCTCGAATAGATAATATGGGTCGCCTTTCATCCGTTGCATCGTATACCTCCACCTGTTCCTTTTTCTTATAGTGTAGTTGGTTTCGCTCCGACTAGGGAGAAAACCTTTGAAAAAATGGGAAAACGTTTTTCATTCATACAAAAACACCTCCTCAATCTGAGAAGGTGTTCGTCGAATCAAAGCAACTCGTTCGCTAACAGGCGATAGACGTTCAAGCGATCCTCTTGTTTATGCTGGATGCTACAAATCATCGCTTCATCGAAACCATAGCGTTCCGATTCATCTCGCAACTGTTCCGCGATTTGTTTTGGCGTCCCCACGAGGTGAATAGCTCGGTTGTTGGCGATATGAATCTTGTCGACTTCCGTGAGCGGATACTCATGGGCCGCTTCCGGGCTCAATAATTGTCTCAACTGTCCGCGCATCAAGAAGAGTCGAGACAAATCAGATGGCCGAGCCAAATATTCGGCCTCTTCCTCCGTCTCTGCCGTCGTGACCAAATACGTGACGCTGATGTCCGGCTTCTCCATAAAGTCAGACGGAGTGAAGTGGTGGCGATACGTATCGAGTGTCTCGGCTCTCAATTGACCGTTGAAAAACTGTGCGAAGGAATAGCCTAGCCCCATTCGCCCGGCTTGTACGGCACTGTTCCCGCTCGACCCAAGTAACCACGCTTCCGGAAGCGTGACGCCCGTCGGTGCTGCCGGCGTATTTTTATACCATCGCTCTTCCGGTGCTTCATCTTTGATTAATTGAAGCGTCGTATCGAGCTTTTCGTATAGACCGTCCATCATCGGCTTCTGCCCTTGTGACATCGCATAGATGGCGTTCGCGTCCCCGCCTGGTGCGCGTCCGACACCGAAGTCGATACGTCCTGGTGCCAAGGCGCTGAGCGTCTTGAACACTTCCGCCATCTTCAATGGTGAATAGTGCATCATCATGATGCCGCCGGACCCGAGACGAATCTTGTTCGTCTTAGCTGCCAGATAGGCCGTGATGACTTCCGGAGCCGAGCTCGCGAACGACATGCCGCCATGGTGCTCCGCCATCCACATCCGGTAATATCCTAACTCCTCTGCGACTTGTGCGAGCTCGACCGCGCTGTTCAGCGCATGCTCGCCTGTATGACCCGACGTGACCGGCGCCTGATCTAACACACTCAATCTCATGATGCATTCTCCTATCTCTATAATGAAGTTTCTAAATATCTTGAATTTGTTGGACTCGCCGTCATCATACTAAATGCTTAAAGGGAATACGAATGTTTTGCCTAGTGTCTGCTTTATATTTTTCAGAAAATTTACGCATTCGGTTGATAGCACCTGGTCATATTTTTTATACTAATAAAGAAATACGTTTTAATTAGGGCTGGATGTGTAATGGGGATACATAGACAGTACAAACACTTCGGGGAAATGGGGAATGCATCATGAATGGTTCATCAACACAAGACGGAAAGAAACCTTCTTTTTCGAGTCGAGACTTTTTTAAGTTCTTGATTCCATCGCTCATCGGCATCATGTTTTTCATCGTACCAATCTCATCAGAAGAAGGCTTTACGATTCCGGTCGCTTTCTTATCCAATCTATTGATTGAGTGGATTGGGGAGTTCGTCCCGACACTCGCTGTCATCATGATGGGGATTTCGATTGCTGGATCTTTATTGTTGTTTACGGCACGTCCTGCTTTTATGGTGGAACGACCGTCCATCAACGCACTCTTTAGCGTGACACCGTTTTGGTTTATCATGCGCATCATCGGTTTTATCGCCGGTGTCATGACGCTACTCACACTCGGACCAGAGATGATTACGTCAGAATTCACAGGAGGTTTGCTCCTATTTGATTTGATTCCAATCTTGTTTGCGACATTCTTTTTTGCAGGTATGTTGTTACCGCTCCTCTTAAACTTTGGGCTTCTCGAGTTCGTCGGGACGTTCTTAATGAAAATCATGCGCCCACTCTTCCGCTTGCCAGGGCGCGCCTCACTCGACTCGCTCGCTTCATGGGTCGGAGATGCGACGATTGGGATTCTACTGACGACCAAACAGTATGAGGAAGGTTATTACACGAAACGGGAAGCATCGATCATTGCGACGACCTTCTCCGTCGTCTCGATCACGTTCACCATCGTCGTCTTACAATATGTCGAACTCGATCAATACTTCCTACCGTACTACGGGGCAATCGTCTTATCCGGCTTGGTCGCAGCGCTCATCATGCCGCGGATTTATCCACTATCTAAAAAAGCAGATACGGCTTATGAGAAGACAGAACTTAAACCGGAAGAAGAGGTGCCGTCAGACGTTTCACTCGGGAAGTGGGCGTTGATACAAGCGCTACAAAAGTCACGTTCGAGTAAAAGTTTCCTAGAGACACTCAAAGACGGCTTCAAAAACGTCCTCGATATGTGGATCGGTGTTCTCCCTGTCGTCATGGCGGTCGGGACAATCGCGGTCGTCATCGCAGAATATACGCCCTTCTTTACCATTATCGGGAAGCCGTTCGAACCAATCCTGATGCTCCTGCAAGTGCCTGAGGCATCAGAGGCCGCTCAGACGATGGTCGTCGGTTTCGCAGATATGTTCTTGCCGGCCGTCCTCGGAAGCGGCATCGAGAGCGAATTGACACGTTTCGTCATCGCCACACTGTCTGTCACTCAGCTTATCTACATGTCTGAAGTCGGGGGCTTGTTGCTCGGTTCAAAACTACCGATCTCATTCCTCGACCTCGTCTTGATCTTCTTGTTACGCACCTTCATCACGCTTCCGATCATCGTCGGAATCGCGCATCTTGTCTTTTAAACAAAACAAAACGATTTGCCTATTCTTCAAGGCAAATCGTTTTTTACTTTTAACTCTCAGATAATGAATTCCGAAAGATAAATTTATATAATTCAATTAACAAAGTCGAAACAAACAGCACATAAAAAGTAATTCCTATTATTCTATAATCAAATTCTACAGGAATTAATGTGGTTATTACTGGCACATAATTTATAAACAATGTGGATAAGAACCCGACAGTTAAACTAAAAAATCCAACTTTTCGATTTAATGAAAAATTCGTGTTTTTTAAGAATGAGAGTATTCCAATAACAACACATAAAAAAGTAATTAAAAAAAGTAGCCCTATAATTTGTTTTAAAATTAGCAATTCGGCGAAGCCAATTATACTTCCGGAAAACTGGATAATCAATCCCGCCATTAGTGTAAATACACCTGTTTTCATTACTAATGAGGCAGAATGTAAGCTTTTTAAAGTAACTGCTGAGTTTTTTATTAGAATAACAACAATAATTAGAAATGAAACACCTAACACAAATTGCATCGAATAATCCCCTTTTATCTTTTTTATAAATACAATTTTAGTAAATATATAAATCTTTTTATACATTTATTTTTCGTTTTAAGTAAATGATTGGGAGGTTTTCGAATGAATCGCCACTTTGCAGGACAACTCGAGGTCGCAAACAACGGATATGCCGGAATCATCGACCCGGAGCTTTACGTGAACGACCGTTATCACGGACGCTGGACATTAAAGCGCTCCGTACAGATTGAAAGCGTGCCCGTCTTGCTCCAATGCCAGTTCGAGAACGGAAAGAACAACTGTACGTTGACATCCATCACCGCGATCTTTCGTTTCTATCGAGACCATGGGTATACGAATATCCCAGATGATGTGACACAGATTCAAGAAGATGTGCGCGAGATCGCCTTCAGGCATCATTTCAAAGATGAGAAAGGGACACCCCCGACTCAAATCGCCACCATCATCACGAAGCTATGGAAGCGATACGGGTATGACGGTCGAGGCAGTTCCCGCTATCTATGGAAATGGTCGACGTTCGAGCGTGAGCTGAAAGCGGGTCGCCCGTTTGTGTTGAATATGGCGAACGGCTTTTATAAAAATCATTCCGTCACGGGAATCGGTTATTTACAGTTTGAAAAACGGGGTTTTCCGGACGTCATCTTGTTGGCCGTGCTCGACAACCGTTCAAAAGACGTGCGCTACATCGATTTCAACGAATTCAATTTCTGGGGAAGTATCACGCGCGTCCATCCGCCAGCCACTCGTCCATAATCGTTTCAAGCGCTTGTCCGATTCGTAACAGATGCTCGCGCTTGGCATATGACCCGTAATGCAGCCCGTTTGAATCACGGCCGTTCCCGAGCCCGACGAACACTTCAGACGGTTTCATATGAAGTCCAATCATCGGGATGCCCGATTCATGGCGTCCGATTTCATAGGTGATGGCAGGATAAGCTACCAGTCTCCCCGTCGTCGAGAAACCTGTGAAAGCACGACAATTCTCTCGCCCGAGCACAATCAACCGTGTCGGTTTGATATATGTAATTGTGCGCTCTAATAACTCGATCGAGGTCGGATGCTCCATCCAGCCGCGTCCGGCCTTCATCTTCCCCATTTGTTCATACGTCGCAAGTTTAAAAAAATCGACGTGGATGACAGAGGCCGGATTGTCATAAAACGTTCGCCCCATCCCGTTCAACAGCGCCTCAAGTTTGGCGCCACCCGGTTTCCCGAACCAGCTCGTCGTCGCGCGACCCGATTCGAAATAGGACGATGCTCGTTCTATCGTTTCTTGCAGCGCCTCTTCATTTCCGAGGTAATCTTCAAACGAGAGCGCGTTCCGCCAATAGAACTTTTGGGCTTTCCCCGTTCTCGGTGTCCCGTCTCGATGTAAAAACTCGCCGCGTGACGGGTTCGTCCCAATAGTCAGCCATTGATTCGCATGAGGACGACCGTACCAAAGGACAGGTGATGCCTCTGGAATCAGTTCTTGACCAAACGATGTCTCACATAACACTGCTTGAAATCGAATCGCGTCTTGTAACAGTCGTAGTGCCTCCATGTCATCCCTCCTCTCCCGTTCGTTTCCCGCTTTCGAGAGTTTATAAAATGCGTTATAGTGAGAGGACGAAGCCAAACAAAGGACGTGTACACATGCGCATCAATAAATTTATCAGTGAATCAGGCAAGGCGTCCCGCCGCCAAGCCGACCGTCTCGTCGAAGAGGGACGCGTCACCATCAACGGGAAAAAAGCAAAAATCGGCGACCAAGTAAAACCGGGGGATGAAGTCCTCGTCAACGGTTCGGTCGCACGTGTCGCACGAAACAACGTGTATATCGCCGTCCATAAACCGGTCGGGATCACGAGTACGACAGAGAAGAAAGTAAAAGGAAACTTGGTCGACATGGTCAACCACCCGCTCCGCATCTTCAACATTGGTCGTCTCGATAAGGACTCAGAAGGTCTCATCCTCATGACGAACGATGGCGATATCGTCAACGAAATCCTTCGCGCAGAAGGCGAGCACGAGAAAGAATACATCGTCTCAGTCGATAAGCCAATCACACCCGAATTCGTCGAACAGATGGAAGCCGGCGTCAAAATCCTCGGACAGAAGACACTACCGTGTAAAGTCCGTCCGCTCTCGAAATTCGACTTCAACATCACCCTCACGCAAGGACTCAACCGTCAGATCCGTCGGATGTGTGAGGCGCTCGGCTACGAAGTATTCCGCCTCCAACGCGTGCGTGTCATGAACATCACGCTCGGGAAACTCCCGCCTGGACAATGGCGCGACCTTTCGAAAAAAGAGCGTGAGCAGTTGTTCCGCGAATTGAATTACGAACCGAAAGAATGGTATTAAAACAAGCCTAGACGCGCGTCTAGGCTTGTTTTTCATTCTGGTCGTAGTGATGCGACATGATCGGTCTCACGGCGAATGAAACGTTTGAGTTGAGCGCTCAAGTCATCGAGCTGGCCCATTGTCGTCCTCATTCTACATTTCATATGAATGTGGTCAAATGAGTCAAACTGCCATTCATCATGAATGAAAATATCGACTTGGATGGTCCCGATGCGGTCAATCAACGTGAAGGTTAGATTGACTTGCAAATCATCCGAATCCTCTTCTTCATCGAGCAGTCTCCATGTGATTGGTTCTTTGCCCCACGCTTGATTGAATTGATCGATCTTTTGATGAAGATCCTCAAGACTCGCATCATCTAAATAAATCAACTGATTACTGGTGCAGGCAGAAGACCGAAGTTGAAGCTGAACTTGATAAAACAGCTCCGTTTCATCCATCCATACTCGTTCCATCTCAAACTGAATCATGACTTCACCTCTTTTTCTTAATATAACACGAGGTGTCATCACATCAGGATGCTCTCTCGATTATTTCGCCGTCACGCCACCGTCTACTGGAAGTTCGATCCCGCTAATATGATTCGCTTCGTCTGACGCGAGGAAGAGGACGGCTGCCGCCACCTCATCCGCTTGTCCGAGATTCGGCAAAGCGATTTGATTCAAGAAGTGCTGCTTATAGTCCGGATGTTCCATATGCGGCGCACTCATCGGTGTCACGATATACCCCGGATGCACCGAGTTGACCCGAATATTTTGCTTCCCGTAATCGACGGCCGCTGCTTTTGTGAGAGAGCGGACAGCACCTTTTGAGGCCGTGTATGCCCCGGCACCTGCCATACCTGTAAGTGCTGAGATAGAGGAGATGTTGACGATTGATCCTCCGCCATTCTCTGTCATGAGAGGAATCGCATACTGCGTCCCTAACATGACCCCATCGATGTTGATGCGATACGTGCGCGCCCAGTCCTCTTCTGTCTGTTCCAAGAACGGTTTCGCGAGTGCGATTCCGGCATTATTGATGAGGATATCCAATTTTCCACACGTCGCTTCCACTTCTGCAAACACGTCTTCCCAACTTGAACGTGAGGTCACGTCATGCTTCACCGCGATGGCTTCCCCACCTTGTGCACGAATCGACTCGACTACGCTTTGTACCCCTTGCTCATTGATATCTGTTGCGACGACCGTCGCCCCTTCTTTGGCGAATAGACGTGCCGTCGACTCTCCCATACCGCTTCCTGCCCCTGTGATGACCGCTACTTTCCCCTGTAAACGCATTGTCCCAGCTCCATTCATTAAATTATGATAGTCTAACTATCATAATTGTAATTGGATGTGACATTAATCTCAACGAAACTGCTCGAAGACGATATACTAAGGACAGACAATGAGGTGATGGAATTGAGTAAACGACAACAAAACAAAGAAGAACGGATTCAACTGATTATCCGTGAGGCCGAACGCTTATTTTTAGAGAATGGCTTTGAGAAAGTTCAAATGCAGGATATTGCGGATGCGGCAGGGATTGGGATAGCGACACTGTTTCGCTATTTTCCGAAGAAAGACCAATTGATTGTCGCAGCGGCGGTCAAGAATCTACAGCCGACACTCGAGCGATTTGAACAATTTGTGGATGAGGAAGGCACCGCCTATGAACGGCTAGAGGTCATCTTGAACCACTTTTTCGAGATGCAGTTGGAGCGGACGGACCACGCCCGTTTTCGTGAGGCGTTCGAGAGCTATGCATCGTTCGTCGCCACACCCCTTCCTGGCATCGAGACATACATTGACGTACAACGACGAATCATGCAGACGCTTGAACCGTTGATCGAAGACGGAAAGCGTGATGGCTCGTTCCGACCAAATATCGATGTGAAAGTGACAATTGTTACGATCATCAATGCATTCGGGACGTTCGGCAACAACATCATGTTGAAGTCGCATATCAGTTATTTAGAGGACGATATCGAACCGGCTGTGCAAATCAACGTATTAAAAGAGATGTTGCTCGCATCCATTCGGGCATAAGAAAACCCCTTCTTCGTGAAGGGGTTTATTCGTGTAGTTCTAACGGTAGTCCATCGGGGTCGAAGAAGAATGTCATCTTTTCTCCTGTAAAATCATCACGACGAATCGGTTCTGTCGGAATTCCATGTTCATTCAATTCGGCGACGACGGACTCGATGTCGTCGACTTTAAACGCCAGGTGCCGAAGACCGCGAGCCTCTGGGAAATTTGGACGCTCGGGACTGTCCGGTTTGATGAACAGCTCGAGCTCATATGTACCAAGGCGTAAGTCGATTTTGTGATCCTGTTTCTCCGGGCGGTGGTGTTCTCGAATCACTTCGAATCCGAGTGCCTCGACATAAAACTGCTTTGCCTTATCGTAATCCGACGCAATGATTGCGACGTGGTGAATCGTATGTAAGTTCATCATTCTACCCCCGTATACAAAAAATGAGCACCTCTCACTAGAGGTGCTCTCGAAAGTCTACCGCGACGGACCACGCTCCACAACGTGCTCCTCAAGGGAATGTCCGCCGTCTTACATAGACCAGCTCATCGCATGTACTCAACTATATGCGAAACCTACGTCCTCGTCAATCTTTTCTTCAAATTCGGTTGACATCTTCCTAATTTTTAGGATAATCAATAGTGTTAGCACTCTTTATAAGAGAGTGCCAAAATACAGACAAAAAAGGGAGAACGATCATGACAAAGAAACAGTTTCAAACAGAATCGAAACGAATTTTAGAGTTGATGGTCCACTCAATTTATACACATAAGGACATCTTCTTGCGCGAGCTCATCTCGAACGCAAGTGACGCGATCGATAAGATGTATTATCGTGCCCTCTCCGACGAGAGCATCGAGTTCAACAAAGACGATTACTTCGTCAAAATCGAACTCGATAAAGAGGCACGGACGATTACGATTCGCGACACGGGCATTGGGATGACAGAAGAAGAACTTGAAACGAACCTCGGAATTATTGCAAAGAGCGGTTCACTCGCCATGAAACAGGCAACGAAGATGGAAGAAGACCATAGCCTCATTGGTCAATTCGGGGTCGGATTCTATTCCGCGTTCATGGTCGCTGACCGTGTGACGGTACGGACTCGCTCGATTGACAGTGATCAAGGATACGTATGGGAGTCAGAAGGTACAGACGGCTATTCAATCGAACCAACAGACAAAGCGGATATCGGTACAGAAATCACGCTCCACTTGAAAGCAGACACAGAAGATGACACGTACTCGTCATTCCTTGAAGAGTATGAAATTCGTTCGCTCATCAAGAAACATTCGGACTTCATCCGTTACCCAATCAAACTCGATGTGACGAAACATCGTCAAAAAGAGGACTCAGAAGAGTATGAGGACTACAAGGAAGAAGAGACCGTCAACAGCATGGTGCCGATTTGGCGGAAGCGTAAGAGCGAGTTGACAGACGAAGATTACAAAGCATTCTATCACGAGAAGCGCTACGGTTTTGATGAGCCGCTCAAGCATCTTCACTTGAACGTCGACGGGACGATTCGTTATCAATCAATCCTCTACATCCCGTCAACGGTTCCGTTCGACTATTACACGAAAGAATTTGAGAAAGGGCTCGAGCTCTACTCGAACGGTGTGTTGATCATGGAGAAGTCACCAGACCTCTTGCCGGACTATTTCGGTTTCGTCAAAGGGATGGTCGACTCTGAAGACCTCTCACTCAACATTTCCCGTGAAATGTTGCAGCAAGACCGCCAGCTTCGCGTGATTGCGAAGAACGTGAAGTCCAAAATCAAAGGGATGCTCGAGAAGATGCTCCAAAACGAGCGCGAGGACTACGAGAAGTTCTATGAGTCGTTCGGTCGTCAATTGAAGTTCGGTGTGTATGACCAGTTCGGTGCAGCCAAAGACGAATTGAAAGACTTGATTCTCTTCCATTCTTCTCATGAGAAGAAGCTCGTCTCGCTCAAAGAGTACGTTGAGCGGATGAAAGAAGATCAGAAGTATATCTACTATGCGACAGGTGAATCGATTCATCGCATCGATCTCTTACCACAAGCAGAGCGCTTGAAAGAGGAAGGATATGAAATCCTTTACTTCACAGAAGAAATCGACGAGTTCGCAATCAAGATGCTTCAGTCGTATGAAGACAAAGAGTTCAAGTCGATTGCGAGCGGCGACCTCGGTCTCGATGACGCGGAAGCGAAGTCGCTCAACGAAGACAACGAAGACCTGTTTGCTTTCATGAAAGAAGAGCTAGGAGACCGCGTCAAAGAAGTGCGTGCCTCGACACGCCTCAAGTCACATCCAGTCTGCTTGACGGTCGCAGGTGACGTCTCGATTGAGATGGAGAAGATTTTGAACGCGATGCCAAATGGCGGCGGTATGAAAGCGGAGAAAGTGCTCGAAGTGAATGCTGAGCATGTCATCTTCCAGACACTCCAACGTGTGTATAAAGAAGATGAAGCGAAAGCGAAACAATATACAGACCTCTTATATCAACAAGCCCTTCTCATTGAAGGGTTACCGATTGAAGATCCGGTAGCGTATTCGAATGCGGTGTGTGCGTTGATGGCGGAGTGACGGTTAAGACAGAGGGCGACCTCTGTCTTTTTCGTTTTTAGCAAAAAAGCATGCTACACTCTATTTAAAAGAAAAACCTGGAAATGAGGTGCTTTATGCTGTTCGAAAAAAATAAAGTGTATAGACGTTCCTTCATCCATGATCAATATGGTGGAAGCCGTCAACGAGGAATCAGTACACCTAACAAGCATAAACTTATTTTTATTTTCGATAGTGGGATGGATCAAGAATTTGGTTATAAGAATGGCTGGAGCGAAGAAGATGGCTTGTTCTATTATAGCGGCGAAGGTCAAGAAGGAAATCAAACTTTTTCTTTCGGAAATAAAGCGCTTCTCCACCACATCGAAAATGGTGAGGACGTTTACTTATTTGAATCTCTTGGAAAAGGAAATTATCGCTTCGTAGATCAACTTGTTTTGATTGGTTATGATATTCAATTTGGAATCGACAAGCATCAGAATCAGCGAGAAGTCATCGTTTTTGCTTTTGAACCGCTCCATGTCGTACAGGAAGAATCTCACGAATATGCAACAACTATGAGATACAAGTCAATTGAGGAACTCGAACAAATTGCTAATCGTGACCCAAAGCGTGCGACTGGATTAAGTATGTCGATTCGAAAGCGTCAAGTGAGGGAACAGACAGCTGCCTTATACTATTACGTACTTGCGAGAGCAAATAATCACTGTGAAGCATGTGGTCAAGCCGCACCATTTGATACTGAACAAGGGCCATATTTAGAACTTTACTCATTATATAAAGAATCCGATGAAGGATTGGCTCTCCCTGAACAAGTAATAGCTACTTGCCCTAACTGTCATGCTCGACTTCGGAAAAGTAAAGATCGTGCCTTGTATCGAGAAAAGATTATACAGAAAATTCTTCAACCTTAATCGCTACTTGTGATTAAGGTTATTTTATTGATGTAATTGATAATCACACAAATCATGCCGAGAAAATGTATAACCCTTTCCAAAATATTAGTAACTATACTCATGATGTTCATTTTTCAAAATAAGAAAATCGAGAGAAAAATACCAATTGGAATGTAATCGTTTTCTTTACTTTCATTAAGCCAAATACAGACAATCTATTGATATGCCTTATACTTTCAAAGCATGCAAACGCCTTGACAATTCCAGCTCGTTATATGAAGTTAGTATTACATTATAATTATTCTAGTCGAGATAGAAACGCTAGAGTAAAAAACAAGGAGGACATAACCCATGTCATTAATCGGCAAAGAAGTACTACCATTCAAAGCACAAGCATTCCAAACAGGTGAATTCCTCGAAGTTACAGAGAACGACCTCAAAGGCAAATGGAGCGTGGTCTGCTTCTATCCAGCTGACTTCACATTCGTCTGCCCAACTGAACTCGAAGACCTTCAAAACGAGTACGCTACACTTAAAAACCTCGGTGTAGAAGTTTACTCTGTCTCAACAGACACACACTTCACACATAAAGCTTGGCACGAAACATCTGAGAAAATCGGAAAAATCGAGTACATCATGATTGGTGACCCATCACACGTCATCTCACGCAACTTCGACGTCTTGAACGAAGAAGACGGCCTCGCAGACCGTGGTACGTTCATCATCGACCCAGACGGCGTCATCCAAACTGTCGAAATCAACGCTGGCGGCATCGGCCGTGACGCGAGCACGCTCGTCAACAAAGTCAAAGCAGCACAATACGTACGCAACAACCCAGGCGAAGTCTGCCCAGCGAAATGGGAAGAGGGTTCTGAAACACTCCGCCCAAGCCTTGACCTCGTCGGTAAATTGTAAGGAGCGATTGCATGTTAGAAGCAGCGATTAAACAACAGCTCGACCAATATCTCCAGCTCATGGAGGGCGATGTCGTCCTCCGTGTGAGCGCTGGGGAAGACAAAGTCTCAAACGAGATGCTCGAGCTCGTCAACGAACTCGCCAGCATGTCATCACGTATCTCGGTTGAACGCGCGACACTCGAGCGTACACCGAGCTTCAGCGTGAATCGTCCGTCTGAAGAGACAGGAATCGTCTTCGCGGGGATTCCACTCGGACATGAGTTCACATCACTCGTCCTCGCCCTCCTCCAAGTGAGCGGGCGCGCACCGAAAGTTGATGCGGACACGATCAAACAGATCCAAAACATCGAAGGCACGTATCACTTCGAGTCATACATCAGCCTCAGCTGCCACAACTGCCCTGACGTCGTGCAAGCGCTAAACGTCATGAGCGTCCTCAACCCGAACATCACCCACACGATGATCGACGGAGCCGCGTTCAAGGATGAAGTGGAAGCGAAAGAGATCATGGCTGTCCCGACGGTCTTCTTGAACGGAGAATCGTTCGGTAACGGTCGGATGTCACTCGAAGAGATCTTAGCGAAACTCGGTACAGGTCCTGACGCGTCTGCGTTCTCGGACAAAGACCCGTACGACGTCCTCGTTGTCGGCGGCGGTCCAGCTGGTGCAAGTGCGGCCGTATACGCGGCTCGTAAAGGAATCCGTACCGGAATCATCGCGGAGCGCTTCGGTGGCCAAGTGATGGACACGATGGGCATCGAGAACTTCATCGGTACCGCTTATACAGAAGGTCCAAAGCTTGTCGCAAGTCTTGAAGAGCACGTCAAAGAGTACGGGATTGATGTCATGAACCTCCAACGCGCGAAGCGTCTGGAGAAAAATGACCTCGTCGAAATCGAACTCGAGAACGGTGCTGTCTTGAAGAGTAAGAGCGTCATCCTCTCAACTGGTGCACGCTGGCGTAACGTAAACGTCCCAGGTGAGGCGGAGTTCAAAAACAAAGGAGTCGCTTACTGCCCGCACTGTGACGGCCCTCTCTTCGAAGGGAAGCGTGTCGCGGTCATCGGTGGCGGTAACTCTGGGATTGAAGCGGCTATCGATCTCGCTGGTATCGTCAAACACGTGACGGTCCTCGAGTTCGCTTCTGAACTCAAGGCCGACCAAGTGCTTCAAGACCGTCTCCACAGCCTCCCGAACGTGACTGTCATCACGAACGCTCAGACGACAGAAATCACAGGTACGGACAAAGTGAACGGAATCTCGTATGTGTCTCGTGAGACGAACGAGTCATACCATGTCGAACTCGAAGGTGTCTTCGTCCAAATCGGCCTCGTCCCGAACACAGACTGGCTCGACTCGGTCGAACGCAACAACTTCGGGGAGATCGTTGTCGACCGTCATGGCGCGACGAACGTCCCAGGTGTGTTCGCAGCGGGAGACTGCACGAACAGCGCCTACAAACAAATCATCATCTCGATGGGTTCTGGTGCGACAGCCGCACTCGGCGCCTTCGACTACATGATTCGCAACTAATACAAAGACTCGCCCTCTATCATGAGAGCGAGTCTTTTTTACAGTTCAAATGTTTTCCCGGAGTCCGGGATGAATAAGACCGCTTTTCCGCTCCCCGTCTCAAATCGGTAGCCCCTTCGAGGGGTAAATGGATTCCATTCTCCCCCGCTCGTTGGTACGCTTTCCATGTACGTCACATCACTGTACGTTTTGTCCAACGTCTCTTCCGCTTCCGCTACCGAATAAGTCGGTACAGATAACACGATTCCGATACTGACGCTAATCACCCCAAACGCAACAACCCATCGAGTTGATGTCGGCTTTCGAAACTGGGTCATGACCAATAGCGTGATCATCCACCCAATCGGCACACCGAACGTTGCGGCTCAACCATATATCCGAACGTTCACTTCCATCAACATGACAATTACGATACCGCCAACTATCCACCACCACTTCATGAACATCACCTCCCCTTCATTATCCCAAAATCAGGAAAAGACTCAATTTGTTTTTTAGATAATTAACTACATTGATGTATGATGACTTATAGTGTATGATATACAGTATAAAGATAAGCGAATGAAGGAGGCGAAAAAATGTCCGATGTCAAAGCCTCGTTGGTGACGGAATTGCGTCGTGGTACGTTGACGATTGCGGTGCTCAGTCAGTTGAAAACGCCACAGTATGGTTACTCGCTCGTCCAAGCATTACTTGATGCCGACATCAACATTGACCAAAGTACGCTCTACCCGCTCCTGCGTCGACTTGAAAAACAAGGACTCGTCACGAGTTCCTGGGACACGACGGAGAGTCGACCTCGTAAGTACTATGTGCTCAGCCCAGACGGAATGGATATTTTGAATGAGTTGTACGTGGAATGGATGAACATGTCGAAAACATTGACCCGTCTCATTGAAGGAGGAAATGATCATGAATCTTCGTGATGTGTATATCGATGAAGTCACTTCTCGAATCCCTGAATCGATGCGGCAAGATGTCGCCCTTGAATTGGAATCGACCATCGATGACATGACTGGAAATGACCCGTCTGAAGCTGCCTTATTTGAAGCGTTGCGCGAACTCGGCGACCCTCATGTTCTCGCTGCTCGTTATGCGAATCGTCCCCTTCATCTCATCGGACCAGCTTTCTTCACACAGTACGTGAACATCATCAAAATCGTCTTACCGATTGCCGTCACGGTTGTCACCATTCTTTCCATCATCGGTTATTTGACCAATCCCATCGACGACACGTCTTGGAGTCAATTCTTGATTCAAGCATTCCTTCAAACCGGGGCTGCCATCTTCAATGTTGTCGTTCAAACGCTATTCTGGATTACTCTCACGTTCTTCATCATCGAACGGGCTGTACCTGAGGGCGAAGTCCCCTTCTCGAGTTGGAAACCTGAACAACTCAAGAAAGTAAAACCTCGTTCGACCTCAATCTCTCTTGGTTCAATCTTGTTTGATGTTGTCGTCACCGTTTTGATGGTCGTATTGTACGTCAACGCCGAACAGTTGATTCGCGTCGTCACGGATGGCGAATCCTATCCACTACTCAATTCGTCCGTCTTGAATCAATTCTTCCCATTTGTCATTGCCTTGGCCGTTTTTGGCATCGCGATCGCCATTTACAAATGGATCGTTCGACACTGGACGAAGCCGCTCGCCTTGTGGAACGCCCTCTTCAATATCGTATGGATTGTCGTCACGGCACTCATTTTACTGCAACCTGATCTAATTTCGACCGAAGCGCTCTCTTTGATTGCTGAACAAACGAATATCGACATCGAAACAATCAGTCGCTGGGGTGTATGGAGTATTTTGTTCACGATCATCGTCGTGTGTATCCTCGATTTGGCTGAAGGTTTGATCAAAGCGTTCCGTCGTTGACCTCACATTCAAACGTTTCATTTCCGAGGAAAGTGGAATACCGGAGAAGAGAACGGATTTTGAATGGGGAGGCATTTGATGGGTATTCCAACAATCAAGCTACATGACGGTTATGAGATTCCGGCCATTGGACTCGGAACAGTTTGTTTGAAAGGTGAAGCAGGGGTCGACGCCATTACGTGCGCCATCCGAAACGGATATCGACTCATCGATTCGGCGATTCGTTATGATAATGAAGGTACAGTCGGTGAGGCGGTTCGCCAATCCGGCATCCCGCGCGAACAACTTTTCTTAACATCAAAATTGCGCGCGCAATATTATGACTACGACCAAGCACTCGAGATGATTCGGGAGTCCCTATTTCGGGCGAACCTCGACTATTGGGATTTGTTCCTCTTGCATTGGCCAAATCCGAAACAAGACAAGTACGTCGAGGCGTGGCGTGCCTTGATTCAGGCGAAGAAAAACGGATGGATCCGCTCCATCGGGGTATCGAACTTCATGCCGGAACATCTTGACCGCTTGATTGAAGAAACGGGAGAAACACCGGTCATCAACCAAATCGAGTTACACCCGTACTTCTCGCAAGTCGAGCAGCGGCAAGCCGATAAGGAACGCGGCATCATCACAGAGGCATGGAGCCCGCTCAGTCGCGCCCGTACGGTCATCCATGACGAGAAGATCACCGAACTCGCCAAACAAAAAGGCAAGAGTGTCTCTCAAGTTATCTTGCGCTGGCATATCCAGCTCGGTGTGATTCCGCTCGCCCGTTCATCTAGCGAGTTGCATCAGAAAGAGAACCTCGATGTCTTCAACTTTGAATTGACCGACGAAGAGATGGAGACGCTCAATGCGTTGACGAAGCCGGATGGTCGCATCGATGACCAAGATCCAAGAGAATACGAAGAGTACTAAAAAAGATTGAGCCGACGAGGCTCAATCTTTTTTATTCAAACGCCGGAATCGCCGTTTCTGCATAGTTTTCTTCTAAGAATGCACGAACTTCATCACTCGTGAGCGCCTCACCGAGTTTTTGGATTGCTTCGTCATCCTGGTTGTCTTCACGTGCGACGAGGGTGATCGCGAAGTCGTTCTCGACACCTTCTGTCAGAAGTGCGTCACTCTTTGGTGTCAAACCGAGCGGTGCCGCGTAGGCCGGTGTCATCAAGACTGCATCGACATCATCGTATGCACGAGCGAGCATCAACAAGTCGACTTCTTCAAACTTGAAGTTTTTCGGATTCGAGGTGATATCGGCTTGTGTATAGTACGTGCCTTCTTTCTCTCCGAGTTCAATTACATCATGTTGTGCAAGAAGTGAGAGAGAACGGTCGATGTTCGATACGTCGTTGGCGATGGCGATGGTCGCGCCTTCCGGAATGTCTTCCATGTTGTCATAGTTTTTCGCGTATACGCCGTAGTTTGCGAAATAGATTGGTTCGATTGGAACGAGATTTGCATCATTGCTGCGGTTGAACTCTTCCATGTACGGGACGTGTTGGAAGAAGTTCGCATCGACTTCTTTCGCCGCAAGTGCCGAGTTCGGTTGGACGTTGTCTCCGAGGACGACGATTTCGAGTTCGATGTTCTCTTCTGCGAGCTGTTCTTTCGCAATTTCAAGCATATCTGTCATCGGTGGGATGAGTGACGCGACTTTCAACGTCTGTGGTTCGTTCGATTGTTCTGTTTGTGTTTCTGTGTCGTTCCCACATGCCGCGAGGACGAGTGTGAGCGAGGCAAGAAGTGCCATCAATTTTTTCATATTCATTTCCTACTTTCTGTTTAGCGTTTGTCGATAATTCGTGCCACGGTCGTGCCCGTGAACTGGATCAGCTGTACGAAGACGAGCATGATGAGAATCATATAGAGCATGAGTTCTGTCTGGAACTGTTGATACCCATAACGGATGGCAAAGTCACCGATGCCACCGCCCCCGACGACCCCCATGATCGTCGAGTACGAGATAAAGCTGATGATGGATGTCGTCAATCCGAGCACGAGACCGGATCTGGCTTCGACGTAAAGAAACTTAAAGATGATATCTTTCACCGACGCCCCCATCGAAAGCGCCGCTTCGACAACCCCGCGCGGAACATCAATCAACGATTGTTCGACGAGGCGCGCATAATGCGCGATGGCAATGATGGAAAGTGGCACCGTCGCTGCCGCTGTTCCGATGGCTGTCCCGATGATGAGTCGTGTAAATGGAATCAAAAACACGACGAGTAACAAGAACGGGAATGACCGGACGATGTTCACGACTAAGTTGAGCACAGAGAAGACGACTTGGTTCTCTAACAGCTGTCCTTTACGCGAAAGATAAAGCCACGTACCTAACGGAAGTCCAACTAGAATCGCAGCGAGAATCGATACCCCGACCATGATGAACGTCTCGGCGATGGACTGCCAAATCTCAGATTGATAGCGCAACAAGATGTCAGGCATTCGGTTCGCCCTCCTTCCGTAGCTGTTCGACGAACCAACTCGGATTCTGATCGATGGCGACCACACCCGTCGGCTCTTGTTCAATCGTCTCATGAACGGCTCCTTCTGCCATGACGGTGACGCGATGACAGATTTGACGAATGACATCCATCTCATGCGTGACGAGGACGATGGTGACGCCTAGTTGTTCATTGACTGACTGGAGGACACGTAGCACTTCTGCCGTCGTGTTCGGGTCAAGGGAAGAGGTCGGTTCATCGCATAGGAGCACGCTCGGTTCGCTTGCGAGTGCACGAGCGATGGCGACCCGTTGCTTCTGCCCTCCACTCAACTGGGAAGGATATTTATCGCGATACGTTTCAAGTCCGACAAACTGGAGACATTCCATCACGCGTGCTTCCCATGACGCTTTCGGGCGCTTGGCAAGCTTCAGTGAATCGAGGACGTTATCAAAGACGGTCTTATTCGCGACTAGATTAAATTGTTGAAAAATCATACCGATCCGATGTCGCTTCTTGCGGAGTTCCCGATTGGAGAGCTCGGTCAACTGGTCGCCATCGACCGTGACACTTCCACGATCGGGTCGCTCCAACACATTCATTAATCGAAGGAGCGTCGACTTCCCGGCACCGCTTGCGCCGATGATGCCGTAAATCTCTCCTTTTCGAATGTGAAGCGATACATCGCGAACGGCCATCTCTTGTCCATAACGTTTATGGACGGACGACAATGTGATCATGGCGGACATCCTTTCTACATCTCGTGAGTGAGTCAACCGTTTATCATTTTAGCGAAGTAAAGAGTCGATGTCAGGTCATGTGCTCACACGAAAAGAACCGCAGTGCGGTTCAGAGTGGATGTCGTTTGAAATATTCGGCGATGTGTCGCTTCATGGCGTCTCGATTTTCGGCGAAGATGCGATGGCGATGACCGTTCCCACCAGATGGGTGCGGAAACCCGCTCACTACGCGATCCTGATCCAAGAGCCCTCGCTTAACCAACAATTCCACAGCTCGCCTCACATTGACGCCCATCGGTAAGATGAGAGCATCTTGAAGATGGGCCATCTCTTCAGCGAAAGTTCCTTCCACGTACGGTCGAAACAGATCCGTTCGAATCATATCCGGGCTCGACCCGTTATAGTTTTTACCCTTATAAAAGACCGGATAAGGGAGGACCGCCGTGTTTTGTACGAGATGATTTGCTGATTCGAACAAATCGAGGGAGGACTCAATCCCTAAGTGATGATGTAGCTCTAAATCATCCAGCATCGTCACCAAGTTCTTTCGAATCGGACCGGAAAAACTGCCACGTTGTTTGACGGCTCGAAGCGCCTCTTCGTCTGTCGCATCCTTCAAGTCGCGAATCGCCTCGAACGACTGACGCATCTGATATAAGCCTGGCGTGATTCCCGCGATGACGACTTTCGCATTTGGATTAATGTATTCGAATGGTGCGTAATAGATGTCGAGTTGTTTCTTTTCATCACGGTCTAACAGGAATTCTTTGCTTTTTAACGTCTCTTCCTCTAAATCTGATAACTGCAAAATTTTTGATTTGTATGTGTGAAATAACTCTGTCCGCGTCATGTAACTGACACTCCTTTCGTTTGCTTCATTCATCTCTATTTCCCTAAATCTTCATGTGACAAAAGTTCATGTTTAAGACAATTACTATTCAAAAATAAAGCGCTTTCATTCCATTTTTTGTGCTATTCTGACGGTGTGATTCAGAATGTTGTTTAGGCAGATTCGCTAATTTCTCACAAGGAGTGTGTTCAAACATGAAAGCAGTCGTTGTCAATTCAGCAAGCAAAGCCAACATTGAAGTCGTGGAAAAGGAAATTCGTCCATTACAATCCGGGGAAGCGCTCGTCGATGTCGAGTACTGTGGCGTGTGTCACACGGACCTTCACGTCGCGGCCGGTGACTTCGGGGATGTTCAAGGACGCGTGCTCGGTCATGAAGGGATTGGGATTGTGTCTAAAATTGCGGACGATGTCAAAAGTCTAAAAGTCGGCGACCGTGTCAGTATCGCCTGGATGTACCATGCATGTGGTCGCTGCGAATATTGTACGACGGGACGTGAGACGTTCTGCCGAAATGTTCAAAATGCCGGTTATAGTGTGGACGGAGGCATGGCCGAGCAAAGTATCGTCGTGGCCGATTATGCCGTCAAAGTGCCAGAAGGCTTGGACCCTGCGCAAGCCTCAAGCATCACATGCGCGGGCGTCACGACGTATAAGGCCATCAAAGTCGCGGACGTGAAGCCTGGGGAGACGGTCGTCATCTACGGTTGTGGTGGACTCGGCAACCTAGCTATCCAATATGCGAAACATGTCTTCAATGCACACGTCATCGCTGTCGATTTGAACGACGACAAGCTCGAACTCGCTAAAGAGAGCGGCGCCGATTTGACAATCAACCCTTCGAACGAGGGAGATGCGGCAGACATCGTTCAAGAGAAGTTCGGCGGAGCACACGCCGCAGTCGTCACGGCCGTCTCAAAAGTCGCCTTCAATTCAGCGGTCAACGCCGTTCGAGCCTGCGGGAAAGTCGTGGCTGTTGGTCTTCCTTCTGAAACGATGGATTTGAACATCCCACGTCTCGTTCTCGATGGGATTGAAGTTGTCGGCTCGCTCGTCGGGACACGTAAAGACTTAGAGGAGGCTTTCCAGTTCGGAGCCGAAGGACTCGTCGTCCCGTTCGTTCACAAGCGTTGCCTTCACGAAGTGCAAGACGTGTTCGAAGAGATGGAACAAGGGAAAATTCAGGGACGGATGGTCATCGATTTCAAAAATAAAGATTGCCAGTAAAAAACGGGGCCTTGTGCCTCGTTTTGTTCTAGATTGACGTTGACGGGGTATAGTTGCTTTTGTATAGTTAGGAACGTCTAAAACCTGGAAACGAAAGAGGAGTGACTTGATTTGACTCCATCAACGTCAACCCGTCTACTTGATTTACTGACAGAACGAAACGATCAAGTTCGACGCATAAGTGAACAATCCTGGAATGAGCAGAGTGACATCCACATCTCAAACTCTGAATGGTATATTCTCGCTACACTTTATCAAGCCAAAACGACCATTGCCGAGGTCACAAGAGACGTCCATATCTCGCGGCAAGCGATTCATAAACTGATTAAGAATCTAGAAGGTAAGGCGCTTGTCCTCGTGACGGACCATCCGCAAAATCGAAAGGACAAATGCATCGAGCTGACCTCTCTCGGTCACACTTGTTATGAACAGAATGAGGCGCTCAAAGCGCAACTCGAGCAACGCATCCAAGAAAGCATCGGACAAGAGGCGTTCAATCAACTGAAAACCATTCTACGGATGGACTGGAAACTATAATCGTGTCGGGTTCACTCGTCACGATTTTTATATGCACACCTTGCACCAAACGTCAACCGAGTTGACATTTCACCTTCTGAATGACTATGCTTATAGATAAGGAAGAGGTGATCGACTTGTTTAAAGCTGGAGACTTAATCATCTACTCGACCCATGGCGTATGTCGAATCGACGACATTTCAGACAAAACGGTCGCAGGAGAAACGAAATCGTACTATACGCTTCACCCCATCAACAACTCACAGAAGTTGCAGATTAGCATCCCGGTCGATAATGACAATGTGATGATGTTGACGTTGCTCGAAGCAGACGAAGCATTAGAGATTTTAGAGTCGTTCCGCTCGCCTGGCGTTGAATGGAATCCGCATTCGAACAATCGCAATCGTGAATTTTTAAATGTTGTCCATTCAGGGAACCGTCACGAGATCGCTCAAGTCGTGAATACGTTGAGCCGTCGTCAAATCGAGGCGTTACAGGCAAACAAAAAGCTGTACGAACAAGATCGTAAAATTTTAGAGAACGCCAAAACCATTTTGGTGAAAGAACTCTCGCTCGCTCTTGAACGTTCAGAAAGCGACATCGAACGTCAAATCGGTGAATACTTACATGAAAGCATGGCGACACTCACACCTTGACCCTTCCACGTGGAAGAGGTCTTTTTTTGTTCTGTCACAATAATATACTTTTTTTTACAATTATGGGGTATCCTAATACAAATAACTCACACGATATAGGGAGGATGTTAGGATGCAACTGCACTCTAGTACGACCCATGTCACCGACACGCATGTGATTCGAGCCATCGAGAATAATTTGGCCATCATCCGATTCAATGAAGACAGACGCGTCGCCTACGTCAACGAGATTTTCGCCAGAACGATGGGCTATGAAGTTACTCAATTGATAGGACGACACCATCGTGACCTTTGCTTGCCGGAGTTTGCAAACAGTCCGCAGTATGACTTGTTTTGGCGAAAACTGATGCAAGGAGTCAGTTATCATGACAAAATCGAACGTCTTGCTGCAGATGGTCGAACGGTTTGGTTAGAAGCCACCTATATGCCTATTTTTGATGATACGAACAGACGTGTCATTGGTGTCTCTAAGATTGCAGCTGATATCACATCACGTCAACAGGATGTTCTCCATCTAGCAAACAACCTTCAAGAAACATCAGAGTACTTATCCGCACAGTCTAAGGTTGGTAAGCAGGACGGAGAACATGTGCTAGAAAATGTGAAACAAATTGAAGCAGAATCGATTCAAAACAGGGAACACCTTCTTGCACTCCAACAAGAGGCAAAGACGATCACGGACATCGTCCAAACGATTCGCGAAATCGCTGCCCAAACGAATTTGCTCGCACTCAATGCGGCCATCGAGGCGGCACGAGCAGGTGAGCATGGGCGCGGGTTCGATGTCGTCGCCACGGAAGTGCGTAATCTGTCGAATAAAGTGTCCCTCTCGATCACAGAAGTGAATCACAATATCGAAGGAATCGTCAAACGGATTGATGACGTGTCCACGAGCATCGGACGCATCTCTCACAAAGTGAAAGATAGCTCTGGACAACTCGAACAGACGGTCCGAGAGTTCGAGAAATTAGCGGATTCAGCCGCTACACTCGAACAACAGGCGAAGACGTTTCTTAAAATGGTGTAAGCGACCGAATGATGGTCGCTTTTTTCTATACAAAAAGCGAGCATACGATTGTATACTCGCCTCATTCTCTTCAGTTATGGACCATGTCCTTTTCTTCTAAACCGAGCGTGACCGCTGTCGATTCGTGAATCGTCTTGAACAGGTCCGGATGTTCCGAAAGTTTCAAGCCATATGACGGAACCATCTCTTTGATTTTCTCTTCCCACTCCGGTAACTGTTGCGGGAAGCACTGCTCGAGCACTTTCAACATGACATGAACAGCTGTCGATGCGCCTGGAGAAGCACCAAGAAGTGCCGCAACGGAACCATCTTCCGCGCTGACGACTTCTGTTCCGAACTGAAGTGTCCCTTTTCCTTGCGGTGTATCTTTGATGACCTGAACCCGTTGCCCGGCCACAACGATTTCCCAATCTTCGTTCTTGGCGTTCGGGATGAATTCACGAAGTTCATCCATCCGTTTATCGTGAGACAAGAGTACCTGCTCAATCAAATATTTCGTGAGCGGCATCTCTTTTGCTCCTGCCGCAAGCATCGTGATGACATTGTTCGGTTTGACCGAACGAATCAAATCTAAATTCGAACCTGTTTTCAAGAACTTCGGTGTGAAGCCGGCGAACGGTCCAAACAGCAACTCTTTCCGTCCATCGATAAAGCGTGTGTCGAGGTGCGGTACCGACATTGGTGGTGCCCCGACTTTCGCCTTTCCGTAAACTTTGGCGTGATGTTGCTCGATGACCTCACGATTTTTACAAACGAGGAAGAGCCCGCTGACCGGGAATCCACCGATTTGTTTCGACTCTGGAATTCCTGTCTTTTGTAAGAGTGGTAAACTTCCGCCACCGCCTCCGATGAAGAGAAACGGTGCCGTATGCGTCTCAATCTTGTTCGCAGACAAGTCTTTCACTTTCACTTCCCAAAGACCGTTATCGAGACGCTTCACGTCCTCGACGCTATGGCCGTAGTTGACCTCGACTCCGTTTGATGTGAGATGGTCAAACAACATCCGTGTCAACGCGCCGAAGTTCACGTCCGTCCCTGAATCGATTTTCGTCGCGGCAATCGGTTCGTCCGATGTCCGTCCGTCCATGATGAGCGGGAACCATTCCCCTAGCTGATTCGGATCGTCCGATAAGACCATGCCTTCAAATAACGGATTCGTTGTGAGCGCTTCCAAACGGCGTTTCAAGAAATCGACATTCTTCTCCCCTTGGACCATACTCATATGTGGAATAGAACGAATGAAGGCACCCGGATTTTCAATCAATCCTTGCTTGACGAGATGTGCCCAAAACTGGCGTGAGATTTGGAATTGCTCGTTGACGTTGACCGCTTTGGAAATATCAATCGTCCCATCCGCGTTCTCCGTTGTATAGTTTAATTCGCAAAGTGCGGCATGTCCCGTACCTGCGTTGTTCCATTCGTTTGAACTTTCTTCCCCTGCTGCATCGAGCTTTTCGAACACTTTGATGTTCCACTCCGGTACAAGCTCTTTAAAGAGTGAACCGAGCGTTGCGCTCATAATGCCTGCCCCAATTAAAATGACGTCTGTTCTCGTTTGCGTACTGCTCATGAAAACCCCATCCTTATCCCCTGAATTTTTTGTCATACAACCGAAGAATCCCCATTCCTCAATCATATATTTTATAATCGTTATACCGATTATAACTCTTTTGTGATGAATGATAAGGGTTATGTATGATTTTTTGTGCTGAAACTTTTTATGAAATTGTCATGATTCTTCGGAACGAAGGAGGTGTTCTGTTGAGACGCGGTCTAAGTTTTACAATCCCCAATCAATACGGTCATTTTTTACAAGATATATTGACCCCTATCCCCCTTAATCAATATCAATGGAAAGTGATTGATGAGGAATCCTATATTGTGAAAGATGGACAACTTGACTGTTTGTTGTTTCCGAAGTCGACTGTCATCAATGGTCGACAACTCAATGAACGGATCACTCAACATGAACACTATTTAATTTTTGTTGATATCAAAGCGTTCCAACCCAATATTTCCTCGGAAATCATAACGTACGAAGATTTTTTACATAGCACGTGCGAGTTTGTGCTACTTGTAACGGACAGTCAGTACGTGACGATATACTGTAAAGACCAAGAGATGCTCAACTCCCTCTACGAAAATGCTTTTTTGCATGAATTCGAGGAGATTGAATACATCACAAGTCATAATGACTCGATGACACGCTTATCTTGCTGGTAATTGAGCATTTCAAAAAGGAGAATCCACATGTCCACACTCTGTCTGATTCGCCACTGCTCGGCCTCCGGTCAAGAACCTGATGCACCACTCACGGAAGCGGGTCACGAACAAGCACACTTGCTCCGTGATTTCTTTCGTGAAATCCCGATTGACCGGATACTCTCAAGCGACTACAACCGAGCGGTCGCTTCGGTCACACCTCTTGCCGAAGCCCACCAACTCCCAATCGAGCGTGAACCGTTACTGAGAGAGCGCATTTTGTCTCACGAACCGCTCGAAGACTGGCTGACACCGCTACGTCAGTCGTTCATCGACCCGACGTTCAAGTTGCCTGGTGCTGAATCTGGTGAGGAAGCGACTCAGCGAATCATGCAAGTGATCGAGCGTGTCCAGTCTCAACATGGCTCGATACTACTCGTGACTCACGGTAATCTGCTTTCGCTCCTCTTACAACGGCTTGATCCTAAATATGACTTTGAAACATGGCGTACGATGCGTAACCCAGACGTCTACCGCCTCGATTTTAACGACAGTACTCCCATCATCGAGCATCTTTGGCCACATAAATAAGCCGCCTCGACATGAGACGGCTTTTATTATTTCTCCACGAAGAACATCGAAATGGCTCCGAGACCAACGTGTGTCCCGACCGAGACCCCCATCTGCATGAGGTAAATCTCGCCTGTGAAATCTGTTTCGGTTTCAAGCTTCGCTTTTAAGTTCTCGGCAATCCGTTGATCGGATGTGTACCCGATGATTACGAAATTCGTGATGTCCGGATTCACGCGCTTCACGAACTCGTCCGTATAATGCTTCAACACTTTACGTGTGCCTCGCTCTTTGGCAACAATGGCACCTTTCCCGTTCTTCATGCTCATAATCGGTTTCACCATGAGTAGTTTTCCGATGATGGCACTCGCGTTCGAGATGCGCCCACTCTTGATCAAATGGTCCAAGTCATCAACGGACAAGAAATGCTTCACTTTCGTCTTATACGTCTCGTTGAAATCGACGAGCTCTTCGAACGTCGCACCGGCTTCACGCATCTGCGCGCTCTTGAGCAATAGCCAGCCGCTGCCGTGACTCATCGATCGGGAATCGACGACATGGATTTTCACTGTTGATTCGGGATGCGCCTCTTCGAAGTACTCTTTCCCGATGACCGCTGACTGATACGAGCCGCTCGTGCCACTCGACATGCAGATACATAGAATCTCTTCATGCCCGGCCGCGACCGCATCTTCCATCAACTTTAAAAATGTCGCCGGACTCGGCATCGCCGTCGTCGGGAATTCCGGGAGCGCTTCCAACATTCCGTAAAAATCATCCGGCTGGATATCCACCCGGTCCTGGTAAGACATATTGTTCATCGTAATGATCAACGGCGCGACCCCGATGTTGTACTGTTCAAGCACTGCATCTGATAAGTCACACGTTGAATCTGCTAGTAATTTAATCATACATTCCTCCAAAAACCTTCTCCAGTAGTGACGGGAATCATCCTATAACTTCGTCGATTCCGACGTCACGATAGGACCTCCTTTAGTGTAGCAGATTTGGAGGGGGAAATGTTTTTTTACTGGGTTTGATGTGCGACTTGTTTCTCGTGGTGTAAGAGCCATTCTTTTCGCCATAATCCACCGGCATACCCCGTCAATTTACCGTTCGATCCGATGACACGATGACAAGGCACGACAATACTCAGTTTGTTGCGTCCGTTCGTCGCCCCGACTGCCCGGACAGCCGCAGGTCGTTTCACACGTTCGGCGAGTTCACGATATGATGCCGTCTCCGCAAATGGAATTGTCTGTAACGTACTCCACACATCCCGCTGAAACGGCGTGCCCACTTGTTCAATAGGAAAGGTGAACGTCATCCTCTCCCCTCGAAAATAAGCATCGAGTTCTTCCTTACACTGTCGCAACACATCAGGTACATTCAGTACAGGTAATTGCGCCACTTCGCGTTCGACGAATAAGATCGACTGGATGACTTTCTCGGTTCCAACGATTTCGATCACGCCAACCGGCGTCTCCATGTCCAATTTATACGTCTCCATATAATGACCTCCATAAATAGAATGTCGCGTACCCTTCCCAACCTTTCCAGCGCTCCCCGTATCGTTTCACTTCTTCAATCGTCGGCTTTTTAGGCGCCCCTAACCGATGTTGAATCGCTTGATGCAATCCGACATCCGCGACCGGAAAGGCGGATGCGTCTTGAAAACACTTCATCAATACATAGTCCGCCGTCCATGCCCCAACACCTCGTATGGAAAGCAAGCGTTGACGAATATCAGATGAAGATTGCGACTGTAGCGCCGATTTTGATAACGTCCCACCTGTTATTTCCCGTGCAATATCAATAACATACTCCGCTTTCCTTCGACTAAACTGAAGCTCTCGTAACGCTTCCGGCTCAAGCAGGGCGACTCGTTCCGCACGTGGGAACGTCCAGTACGTTCTTCCCTCGACGACTCGTTGTTCACCATATCGTTCGACGAACCGCCGCTTGATTGTATAGGCGAAGGATAACGTGATTTGTTGCCCGATGATGGCCCATGTGAGTGCCTCGAACAAATTTGGGAAACCGATCATTCGTAACCCACGATGCGCTTCAATCAAAGGAGCCAGCAATTCATCCTCTGCCCCCATCGCCTCGAACGGTGTGAGGTCACGATCAAGGTCTAACCAGTCACGCACTTCACGTTCAATGTTTTCTGTTTCCGTATCCGAGACGTCATCGACCGGGAACAGGATACGAATGTGGTCTTGCTCTCCTTGGAGTTCCACTAATATGAGACGTTCCCCAATTCGCATCAGCTTTTGAACTACCCTGTCCGTTGTGACATGGAGCACTTCTTGTTCGGACCGACTTAAAAAGACGAGACATTCATGAAAATCAAACGGTTGTGGAACGTCTAGTAGCAGATTGTTCATATGCCTCCTCCTTTTCGATACATATTCGGTGTGCACCCTTTCACTTGACGGAAGACACGGTAAAAATTCGATGGCGTTTGAAACCCGACCTCATAGCAGACTGTCAGGTTGCTCATCGTGGTCGTTCGTAATAAATAAGCTGCCTTGTCGATGCGAAGTCGTTCCAATAGCTGCCTTGGCGTCTCTCCTGTCGCTTGGGTAAATGTTCGCTCCAAATGGAACGGGCTCAATTGGACATGTTCGGCAATCTGTTCGAGGCGAATCGGCTGTTTATAATGTTCCATCAAATACACGGTCACTTGTTGTACGAGCGCTCGGTGTGGGGCATGCTCGACTTCCGGCTGGCATCGCTTGCACGGTCGGAAGCCGTTCGTTTCTGCCTCTTGTCTTGTGATGTAAAAATCAACATTCTCTTTTTTCGGTTTGCGGGAACGGCACGAGGGTCGGCAATAGATTCCTGTCGTCTTCACGGCCGTATAAAATAACCCATCATACGTTGCGTCACAAGCGAGCACTTTCGCCCACTTTTCTTCAAATGTCAGCATGTCCACACCCCTCTCTTACTCTCACTGTAGCAAATATAAAATCAACTTTTCGTCCTCTTTCTTGCGCTTACAATCCCCTCTTTTGAAACGTTTTACAGATTTCAGTCGTATCCTATAGTACGATTTAGTTAGAAGACGCTGTCAGTCATATGACAGATAAGGAGAAAATCTCATGCGCACTCGTTTTTCATGGAAACAATTAAAATGGCTCGTCCCTATAGCGTTAATCGGACTGATTTTATTCCAGAGCGGACAAGAGTTGAAAGACCTCTCACTCGCGACCGCCTTCACGACGCTAAAGCAATTGACCGGATGGGAGCAGTTCACACTCATCCTATTTGGCGGATTCGCTGTCTTGACGATGACCGGCTACGATTACTTTTTGCTCCGCTCGTTACACATTCAATTACCGAAGCGAAAAGTCGTCCAAACGGCATGGATCACGAACTCGATGAACGGGATGCTCGGATTCGGTGGAGTGATCGGGATTGCCCTTCGTACTTCCCTGTACCGTCCTTACACAGATACGAAACGCCTACTCCGTGCCATCGGTTGGATGACACCGACACTCATCAGCGGTCTTTCTATCCTCTCCATCGGTGTGCTTCTCGGAATTTTTCCAGCAGGTGCACTCGTCGGGACGAAACCTTGGATTTGGCCGGTGTTGCTCGCGGTGAGTGCGATGCTCCCGTTTTACTTGTTCGTCACCTCACGCCGATCAAACGTCGGTTGGTCCACTTTGATCGGATACACGCTGACTTCACTTGCTGAATGGGTCACCGCAGGGCTCGTCGCCATCTACGCGTTATCGTTACTCGACGGGTCGGCCTCGTTCGTGCAACTCTTTGGAGTATTTATCGTCGCAACGGTCGTCGGTGTCGTCTCCCTCGTCCCAGGGGGCGCCGGAACGTTCGATTTACTATATCTTGTCGGGATGACACAATTGGGGATTCATCAAGACATTGTCCTCTCATCTTTGATCATCTACCGATTCGTCTATTTCGTCGTTCCTTTTTTGATTGGACTGTTTCTCGCGGCCATCGCGTTCGGGGACCAGGTCGTCAAACAAATCGAATATCGACCGATCATCGGATCTTCTTATGAGATTGGGACCGTCGTATGGCGTATCGTTTCTCGGACACTCGCGAAGATTGGGCGCTTGACCGGGAGTCTTATTGCCTTGATGAGCAGTCTATTGATTTGGTTCCAGACACTTCTCCCGAGCGTGACACCACTCTATGAAGTGAATCGTTGGTTCGAGTGGATTGGAACGCTCTTCTTATTGAGTGCCGGACTTCTCATGTTCCTGTCCGTATATGGCATGTATGTGCGGACAAAGCGAACGCTCTGGTTACTCAATACGGCATTCATCTGGGCGTCCATCGGGGTCATCGCTCGAGGCTTGAACTTATTCGAAACATTCGTCGTCATCGGTTTCGCAGCTTTCGTCTGGTTGACGCGAAAACGTCACGTTCGATACCGCTCGATTTTAACGACCGGTCGTCTCATTCGAAACCTGTTCTATGTCTTGCTGTATGTAGGCTCTCACGCCCTCTTGTTGCAATCTTTCGCAGGTACCGACGACTTGTTCTTCACATCGCATCAGGCTGGTTGGTTGACGGTGTTACTACTCCTCTTCACGTCGCTCGTAGCAAGTGCACTCCTGCTCTTGTTCGACCGCTGGAAGCGTCCGGCGCTTGGCGAAGCATACGATGAAGATCGAATCAGACAGTTTCAATCAACACAGCACACATCGAGTAGCTTTGACTTGGCCCATATGGCAGATAAGCGTTTCTATATGAACGAGACTGGAAACGCGTGTCTCTTATTTGCGACAGCGCGGAACCACGCAATTGTTCTTGGAGACATCCAAGGTGAACGACAGGCCGCAACTGAACTGTTAACGCGTTTCATTGAAGATGCGGACCGGATCGGGTATATTCCTTTATTTTATCAAATCACACCGAATTGGATGCCGCGCCTTCATGATGCCGGCTTCACGTTCTTCAAACTTGGGGAAGAGGCGACGATTGACGTATCGACCTTCACGTTGTCCGGCAAGAAGCGTGCAAATACGCGCTCCCTTTACAATCAATTTAAGAAGAAAGGAATTACGTTCGAGATTGTCTGTGAACCGAGCCTCCTGTTATTAGAGGAGTTAAAAGATATCTCAGACGAATGGATTGGGAATCGAAATGAGAAAGGATTTTCTCTCGGATTCTTCGACTACGAAACATTGAGACGTTATCCGATTGCTCTGTTACGAGATGCGGATGGTGTCGTCGTCGCCTTCATTTCGTTACTTCGAGGAAACGAGGCCATCTCAATCGATTTGATGCGTTCGAAAAATGAAGCGCCATCTGGAGCAATCGAAGTGTTGATCCTTCACATCATCGAATGGGCGCGTGCGCAAGGTTATGAACACGTCGGACTCGGCGTGGCACCACTTGCCGCCGTCGGTGAGCAGACGTTCTCCCATTGGCCAGAGCGCGTTGCCGCCGATATTTTTGAAAACATCAGCTACATCTATCCGTTCAGCGGATTAAGGCAGTTTAAACAAAAGTTCAAACCGTCATGGGAAGGGCGTTATCTCGCGTTCCGACAACGTCGTAAACTACTGCCATCAATCTTACGGACAGCGCGATTGATTAGTCGCAAACGTTAAAAAACAGGAATTTCTCACGAGGAGAAATTCCTGTTTTACGTATCATCTTATTTCAACGTCACACTCACGTTATCAATCGTGATGTCATGAGCACCGAGTGGTGACCCTTCCGTGCGTCCCATCAAGAACTTCAATCCTGTCATATCCGTCACCGGCATCGTCACTTCGAACGTGTACGTGTTCGTTTCCGGTGTGACCGAAACGACTTCGCTCAAATAGCGATAGTATCCGGCGTTCTCTAATGTCACTTCAAATGAACGAGCGATTGTAGAAGATGCATCGAATTGTACGACGTACGTTTGATCTTGTTGTAACTCAAGACCGCCTTGCTCCATGAGGACACTCCACGCCTCGTTCCCTTCTTGCGCAATCGAGATACGTGCTGCCTCATTCACCGCTTCGACGGCAGCCTGTGCGTCAAAGTGTACATAAGAGCCCCAGTGTGTGAGACCTTCTGTGAATGCTCCGTTTTTAAGTGGAGACGGGTCGATATAAACCGGCGTGACATCGCGCAATTCGACGTCGTCAATCTCAATCACGCCTTTTTCAGAACCGAGAATGAACTGAAGCTGACTCATGAGGTCCGTTCCGGCTTCCATCGTGAACGGAATTTCATACGTATCGAATGCTTCAGATAGAGCGACACGCTGGAGTGGGAGATAGGCATCTCCATTCGCTCCGTTCAACCCTACTTGAAGACCATCTACACGTTCTGCCCGTGCTTTGAAGCGGAGAACGTATTCATGTCCTTCTTGTAATTGAATGCCTTTTTGCACCAATGTGGCCGGTGCTCCTTTTTTCTTATTTGTTTCGAAACGGAAGAGACGCTCTACCGGATCCACTGTTCCTGTTCCTTTTGTGACGCCTGGGTCGAACGTCCAATACGTTATACGATCCATCGAACCTTGGTCGAACGTACCATTATATACATGGTTCCCGTCTCCAAGCATCGGTTTTGTCGCATTCGGATCGAACGCCTCACGAGGTGTCTGCTCGACACGGACATTCCCGATTTGGACACCAGACGTACTGAGTCCGACGTTGAACTCGAGACGTGCCGCAAGGTCAGTCTCTTCTGTCATATCGAATGTCATCGAGTACGTTTGGACGTCTGTCGTCAAATCGAAGGACCCTTCATCTGAATATTTCGCATAGCCTCGGTCTGGACCACCACCGACTTTAACGGCGATCGAACGCGCCGCGTCCGCTTTGGCGTCAAACGTCACTTTATAGTGCCCGCCTTGTCCGAGCGATACGTTTTGAATCAATTGATGCGAGTACGGCTGACTTCCTGCCTGATCAATCGAAATGTCGGCAAAACGTGATCCTGCCAAATCGATTACATCGACTGAACCGACACCACCAAAGTCAGGAAGCGCCACATAGTTCCAATACGTCGGGTTGAGCTCCTGTGCACCGTTCGTCACCGTTGTAATCGGTTCTGTATAGTCTTCATCATAGACGAGGTTCCCGTCTTCTAAAGGTTGCTTCGCCCCTTCTGGCAATACGACTTCTTCATCCGAATATGTCGGCTCGACAGCATCGCGATACTTCCCATTCTTCAAGTCAAAGACGCGGACGTAATCGACTTCCATCTCTGCCGGGAATGGTGTCGTCTCATCGACGTCCCCATCAAACCATCCACCGACCGCCAAGTTCATAATCAAATAGAAATTTTGGTCGAATGGCGCAGGGTAGCTATATTTCGATGCTTTGTTCGCTTCTTTCGCATACCAGTCATTTTGAGTCTGGTAGAGTTGACCATCTACATACCAACGAATCTCACCCGGCTCCCACTCGACCGCATATGTATGCCATTTGTCGATGCCGTCACCTTCTGCGAAGTGATAGTCTTTCCCCGTGTACTTGTTGTTCGGCCATGTTTCCCCGTAGTGAATCGTGCCAGCGACTTTGTCCGGCTGACTGCCCCATGACTCCATGATGTCGATCTCACCAGATGCGGCCCAACCACCGTAACGGTCCTCTTCCGGTAGCATCCAAAATGCTGGCCAGAGCCCTTTTCCTGTTGGAAGTTTCGCTCGCATCTCGTAACGACCGTATGTCTTACTGAACGTGCCCTTCGTCGTCAACTTCGCCGACGTGTAATCATATGTGCCGAATTGATCGGATGCTTGCTCTTTTTTTGCACGGATGACGAGCTTCCCATCTTTTATGAAAGCGTTTTCGTTCTTGTCCGTATAAAATTGCTTCTCGTTGTTTCCCCAACCGGCAGCGACCGGATTTCCGTCTTTGTCGACAATCCAGTTCCCCGTTTCAAAGTTCCATTTCGAATGATCGATTTCCGCCTTACTAAACTCATCTGACCAGACAAGTTTCCACTTGGCGTCGTCTGCTTTTGAGCTCTTTTCAGCAGGTACTTCTTGTGGCAATGACAAGACGAGACCTGTTCCAAGTGCGAGTGCAACCCATTTCTTCATCATGTGTCCTCCTTCAGGATAAGTGATGGCAATATATCAGTCCGTTCTTTTGAAAGCGATTTCCGAAAGCGCTTTCGTTAACGCTATTATAAAATTTTATCCATCCCAACTTCAACCACTTTTCGGAAGTGAAATCAAAATGACATAAAAAAGCACCGACTCATGTCGATGCTTCACGCAGTTCCCAATTTGAAAATGTCACGTCAAAACCTGTCGCATTCACATCCGGACTGCACGCATACGGCCCGATGCGTAACGTCGATACGTCATGAAGATGGGCAATGCGAAGCTGTTCACGCGTATCATCATCATACTCAACAAAAATTTCCACATCTCCATCTGTATACACGATTTCAAACGTCAATGGTTGATGAATCATCTCATTTGAAAAATCACGTGTCGACCAATCCGAATAGCCAAACGAGGTGACGACTGCGCCAAGATGGGACGGTCCGTCCGGAATGTACTCGACAGACGTCTTGATCCAATGGTCATCATTCACATATAAGACGATCCCGGCCTGGTCATATGTATGGCTCGGTTCCATTTGGATTGTCGCCCGACATGTAAATCGTTTGGCTTTGACGTCTGTTAGTCGTGCATGCGCCGTCATGCGGTTAAATCCGTAATGTGTATTTCGCCAAAAGTCCGTATCTGGCAAAGTGCGGAAAGTGAGCGGTTCAAATCCGTTCACACTTTTCGGTTCATTTATCCACTTGTACGTATGCATGACGATCAATCCCTCCCCATTGTCCTCGCATGGCAAACAGTAACGGTATCATCGGCGTATGATACGGTATGAATTCATGCTGTCGAATCATCTGGAGAATCGTCGCCTCATCCGCCCACTTCACAGCCTGCACTTCAGATTCTTGAAGCGTCAGCTCATTCAAATCCACTTCCGCTTCGACGAGGTAAATGTCATCAAATCCTTCGTCGAAGTTGATGGTCAAGTGCGGTCGTGTCTGAGATAGATCAAGCTTGAGCCCAATCTCTTCTTCGAGCTCCCGCATCGCGGCTTGTTGGCTCGTATCTCCTACCGTGGCACTTCCACCGACTGTGATATCCCACATATTAGCCCATCCATCCTTGAACGGTTGACGCTGTTGAATCAACATCTCGCCCTTCTCGTTAAAGATACACACGTGAATCACAAGGTGATACTCTCCTTCTGGCAAACGACTTCCCCGTTGCCATGTGCGACCGGTCTTTTCTCGGTCCACGTTATAGACGTCCCAAAATTCCATTAGATACTCCCCTTTATGTTGCTGCACTTGATGCCGCTGCTTGATCTGCTTTCGCACAATCGATGGCTACGACGATTGAGATGAGAAGGTGCTCCATCTCTGGTTCTTCGACACGAATCTCATAACTGTCACCCCATGAGAACCACTTCTTTTGAACACTTCCAATCGATTGTCCATTTTTCGTCACGTCAAAATCCATGTCCCACCAGTCCCCTTGGACATCGATTCCGGCCGCATCGATCGAATACTTCGGTTTAAAGAATGAAAACTCTTTTGAGATGGTCATCATATCCGTACCATCCACTTCTACAAAAAACTTCGGTAAAAAACTGAATGTCTTTTTCGTTATGGTTGTGACCGTTTGACCATTCACGTCTTTAATTTCAAACGACTTCGGAAACTTCATAAAGCTACCTTCGATGAAATATTGATCATGTCCGTCCGCATCTTTAATGGTGAAGCGGCCGCGTAGACTGAACACTTTTTGTTTCATGTAGAGCGTGTGCATAATGATCCCTCCGATTTGTTGTAGTACTTTACGTACGAACCCAAACTCGAAATCGATTCACTTATAGCGAAACCGTCTCCTTTAAAACGATGTCTAGCACTTCCGACAAGTGATTCACGACGTAATCCGCTTCTTTTAATTCTGCTTCTTGCGCAAAGTCAAAACGACAGCCGATTGAAGTAAGTCCGTTCGCTCGTGCAGCCATGATATCCGATAATCTGTCTCCGACTACGAAGCCATCCTGTAGTTCATACTTATTCACGATTTCAGCCACTAAATCCCCTTTATCCAACGTATCGATTTGCTGAATACTGTATGTTTCGGTAATCCAATGATTCAATTCATAGTGCGTTACAATCGCTTGTAAATAGGCAACCAAGCCATTGCTCGCAATGAAGACTGGATAACCCCTATGATTCAATTGTTCAAACAACTCGAGTACCCCGGTATATAATGCATCATTCCCGTTTTGAATGTTTTTGATGAGTCGTCTTAAGAAATAGGCATCTGCCGCTTCCCGAATCTCTACCGTTTGTTTCGACAGCAACGTCTCCCATACGACAGGTAATGGTACCCCCATGATGTTCCGGTATTCGTCAATCGGTGTCGATCCTGTCCATTCTCCATTTTGTCGTAAGTAATCAAACGTTTCATTGAGTGCCAACTCTAAAATCAAATCTGTTCGAAATAATGTTCCGTCCATATCAAAAATGACTGCGTGTTTCATTCGTTTCCCCCCTCGTTGGTTGAATCATTACTTGTCTGTCTATCATACGATTCTTTCTGTAAGTTCAGCTCATTCTTTCATACTTCTTATCGCTCGAGTAAGATGTTCTTAGTAGTAATCTTTCAAAATTGATGAGGTGAGCAATGATGTGTCATCAAATTTACATTGAGATTGATCTTGATTCATTAACATACTCTAATCAAATTATTGGTGAAATCAACTTTGTCATTGATACATATGATTATTTCCCGGGAGTCGGTTGGTCTGATTTCGTTGCTGTCCTATTAAAATGGTGGATTGATAGCTGTCGCGCAATTTTACACGCTCCACTTAAATCTGTTCATACGTTTCCATTTATGGATGGTCCCCTTTCGATATCAGCCAAAAAAATATCTTTGTCTGAACTCGAATTATCATTTATGAAAGATGGTCAAATGGATACAGAAATCGATATCGTTTCAATTGAAGAATTGAAAGTTGCTCTTATTAAAGCAACACGACAGTTCATCAATGCAGTAGACCGATTAGGGTGGGAAAACGAAGAGGTCGATGTATTGCGACATGCAATCAAATCTCTAGAAGCATATGAAAGATGATACGTTCAAAAAGACTACGCGGGAAATCCCACGTAGTCTTAGCGTATATTCTTACTTATTTGATTTTCCCTTTATTCTTCAACAAGTTGAAGATCCGTTTCGCCTGATCCGTGTTGTCGCTCATGCCAACGAATTTCTCTTGTTGTGGTCCGAACGCATATACTGGTACGTCGTCACCTGTGTGACCGTCCGTCGTCCAGCCCGTTCCCGAACGTTGATCAAAGATTTTTTCGATGGCGTTATCGATTTCTGTCACGTCATTCGTTTCAGCCGCTTTCTTCACAGAAGCAATCTCTTCAGACGTCAATTCCAAATCGATGTTCTCACGTAAGACGGCTTCCACGTCCGCTCCACCTTCGATTTCTTTTGCCATGAAGTCCGGTGTACGTTTCGCTGCTTGAATCGGTGTCGGATCCCAGTTGTAATTTCCGTCCGCTCCGATTGAAATACCGCCTGTCGAGTGATCTGCTGTTACGACGACCAACGTTTCCCCGTTCTCTTTAGCGAAATCACGAACGACCTCAAACGCTTGCTCAAAGTCTTTCATCTCACTCATCGCACCGACGACATCGTTATCATGTCCGGCCCAGTCGATTTGACTTCCTTCTACCATGAGGAAGAACCCATCATCGTTCCCTTTTAGGCGATCAAGAGCCGAAGTCGTCATGTCCGCAAGACTCGGTTGTTCCTCGTCACGGTCAATCATTTTATCCATGCCCACTTCCGCGAAAAGACCAAGCACTTGCTCGTTGTTGTCTTGCTTCATTTCTTCTGCAGACGTGACATAGCTGTAGCCGTCTTCTTGGAACTGCTTCGCAATATTTCGGTCCGAGCGTTCAAAGAATTTCGTTCCGCCTCCGAGCATGACGTCGACTTTGTGTTCGCCATTAATCAAATCATCATAGTAATCGTTAGCGATGGCATTTTCACTCTTACGTTGCTCTTCGTGCGCGCCATAAGATGCCGGTGTCGCATGCGTGATCTCCGACGTCGCGACAAGTCCTGTCGACATCCCGTTCTCTTTCGCTTGTTCAAGTACCGTTTTCACGTCTGTTTTGTCGTTATCCACAGCGATCGCGTTGTTGTATGTCTTCACACCAGAACTCATCGCTGTCGCTGCTGCCGCCGAGTCTGTTACGTTTTCTTCTTCGTCCTCAGGATATGTCGATTGCATCCCCACCAAATGTGAATCGAACGCAGTCGGTTCCATTTCTACCGTCTCTTCATTGTCATTCATGTAACGAAGTGCCGTCATATACGGTACGCCCATCCCGTCCCCGATCATAAAAATGACGTTTTTCGCCTTATGATTCTTTGAATCCTTTGCTGCTTCTGCTTCGTTTTGTTGCTGAACGCCAACGATGCCCCCGAGTGCAAGCGTCGAAACGACTGCGAGTGGAACGAACTTTTTCATTGTCTTTTTCATCTGTAAACCCTCCCGAATGTTTGCTACTTCTGTAGCCTAACGGACTTTTGTAAAGATACATTTTCAGAATGAATACAGATGTGTATGCTTTTTGTAAATCGAAAAAGGACGCCTCATTGAGACGTCCTTGCATCCATTATCCGTTCTTCATACTGAATTCATCTGCCAGAGTGAAAGACACGTCCTTCACTTCTAGTCCGCTCAATGCGAAATAGAGCTGGAGATAATTATGCTGGTTCAAGAAGAAGACCTGCTTCGTCTGCGTCACCCATTCTCCGTCCGTCCCGTTAAACGTGAACGTCGCACCCGGAATATTGTTCGCAAACAACGTCACCGGCATCTGCGCCAACTCCCCAGCGTTCGAACGGGCCGTCAACGTGATGTCATACGTCCCGGTTTGGTCGACCGAGATGGCGAAGACGTGCGTGCTTCCGGTCGATGTGTCGATTCCTGACAAATCGACGTGTTCCCCGTTTTCGAGATGCTGATAGTCCAACTCGAAAGCGTCTTGTTGATTCGTCTCATCTTCAAAACCGAGCACCTCGACCGAACCGTCATGAATTCCGAGAAGACGCTCCATCGCCGGTGATTTCAAGATGAATGAACAAATGTTGCGTGCGCTCCGCAACAATTCGCCTCGTGTGACCTCTCCTTCTTCGAGCGATGCCATCGTATTGTCCTCGAACGAGTTGAGGTCCGGACGGTCGACGACCATATACAAGTCATTTTGCGAGCGGACCATCGCCGCTGTGTTTTGACGGTTGGCCGACTCGTCCTCACGGAAGTTCACTTTTGCCCACCAGTCCGTCATGACGATGCCTTCAAAGCCCCACTCGTCACGTAAGATACGCGTGTTTTGATCGTATAATCCGGCCGTCCAAATCCCGTTGACCGCACCATATGTCGTCATGATTGACGATGCGCGTCCTTCTTTCACGGCCATCTCGAACCCTTTCAAATAAATCTCGCGTAACGCCCGTTCCGAGACGACCGAATCGATATCGTGACGATGCGCCTCCTGGTTGTTGGCGCTGAAGTGCTTGAGCGTTCCTGTCACACCGACACGATGCATCCCGTTCAATTGAGCGACCGCCATCTTCCCGGTCAAATGCGGGTCTTCCGAGAAGTATTCAAAGTTCCGACCGTTCAACGGGTTGCGATGAATGTTCATCCCTGGTCCGAGCAACGTGTCGACCCGGTTTTTCCGCATCTCGAGCCCTGTCATCTCGAACAAGTCTTCAACGAGGTCAACGTTGAACGTAGAAGCCAGGAGTGTGCCGTTCGGAAGCGCGAACGCCTTCGTCCCGATATCCATGCGAATGCCTGATGGACCATCGGCACAACACGCAGCTGGAATCTCAAGCTCGTTCAATCGATCGGACACACCACCGAACGCCGCTGCCGTCCCCGGCGTGACACGCGGTGAGTTCATCCCTTGTCCGCGAACGATTGTCGCCAAATTCTCATCTGTCAATTGATCTAAGAATGTGTCAAGTGACGCCTTTCCATGATACACATCGCTCAATTTGATACCTTGGTCACCCGTGAACACTCTCGTCTCAGGGCGTTCTTCCAAATAACGTGTCTCGACGTCAACGGCGCGAAGCGGTGTTGATTCGTAACCTACTTCCCATCCTTTTTCGCTCTGAATCGGCTTCATCCGTTCGAACGGAAGGACAGGTGCCATATTTTCGCTTAACGTCTCGAGGATGCGTTGCTCCTGCTGCTCGACTTCGAAAGCGAGTGTAGCCGAACGCACATCCGTTCCGACATATAAGCGATATGTTCCTGATTCGAGAACGAAGCTCGATTCATGACCCGTCACGCCAGAGTCGTCGTAGCTCGCAAAATCAGTCATGCGGACGTTAAACGAAAGAGCTTGTCGCTCACCCGGTTCAAGAAGCAATGTTTTCTCAAACGCAACTAAAGACCGGAGCGGATTTCCGAGTTTTCCTTGCGGCTTCTCGATGTAGAGTTGGACGACTTCTTTCCCGTCACACTCACCCGTGTTCGTCACTTCCACCTCAACCGTTAAAACGCCATCGACTTCTGCCGTACGCTTCACTTCAGTATGGAATGTCGTATAAGACAATCCAAATCCGAACGGATACAAGACGTCATCTTTCGCGAACGTTTCAAAGTAGCGGTAACCGACATAGATATCTTCCTGATAAATCCCTTTATCCGCGTGACCAAAGTTCTTTGTCGACGGATAATCCTCGATGGATCGGGCAATCGTATCCGTCAGTTTCCCGGAAGGACTCACGTCTCCGACAAGCACGTCGACGAGTCCTTTTCCTCCTTCCATCCCTCCTTGCCATGCATAGAGGATGGCACTCGGCTCATTCGCCCACTTCATGTCGATGATGTTCCCAACGTTCAACACGACGACCGTCTTGTTGAAGCGCTTCGTCACGCGCTCGATCATCGCGTGTTCGATATCCGTCAATAAGTAACTGCCCGGGTCAGCCGTGTTGTCACGGTCTTCCCCTGCCGTACGACCTATCATGATGAGGGCAACATCTGACTCCTGCGCAGCTTGGTCGACGAGTTCATCCGATACGTCCATCTCCTGTTGCGACCACGGTTCACCTGCCCAACCGACACCCTGGTCGAACGGGTTCTCTTTCACCCACTCTTCATACGTTGCATAAAGCGATTCATTGATGTGAATGTCGGTACGTTCACGTAGTGCCTCGAGCGGCGTCGTGACGTGCCCGACGTTCACCATCCCGCCTGAGCCCGTACCGCTCTTATAGTAATGGAACTGGCTACGACCAAATACGGCGAGCTTCGCTTCAGACTGTAACGGGAGGGTTTTTTGTTCGTTTTTGACTAACACGATCCCTTCCGCGACCGCTTGACGTGCCAATTCCTCATAACGTTTCCAATCCAATGTATACTGTTTCATTTCGTCAGCTCCTTAAGTCCTTTTGCGATTTCATTCATACAATCTTCTGCCTGTGGGTAGTCTCCTAATTTGTCCATAAAGGCATGATCCATACCCCGATATTGAATCAGTCGAGTCGGAATACCAGCTTCTGAAAGTTTTCGGGCATATGCCTCCCCTTCAAGTTGTAAGTAATCGTACTCGGCTGTCACAATCAAGGCTGGCGGTAAAGTCGTGACGTCCTCTGCCAAAAGTGGTGAGACGAGTGGATGCGTGACATCCGTCTTCCCTTGAAGATAGAGGTCATTTAGTAGCGAATCTGGATCTGCAAGAGCGAGTACGACACCTCGAATCAGGTCGTGATTGTGTGAGATATCGTACGCATCGAGTGTCCATTCAAAATCATCTGTCGGAATCGATCCCAGATTGACGACGGGATAGACGAGTGCTTGATAACAAATGCGCCCCTCCCCTCGTTCTTTCTCCATCAGACAACAAGCGGTCGCCAAATTCCCTCCGGCACTGTCTCCGGCGACGGCGATTTGGTCTTGGAGAATGTTCAACTCACCCGCATGGTCATACACCCATTCAAAGGCTCGGTAACAATCGTTCAATCCAGCCGGGAACGGATGCTCCGGGGCGAGACGATAATCGACGGAGATGACGACCGCGTTCGCCCGTTCCGAAAGCAATTTACAAGGATTCTCGACCGTATCGACCGTTCCTCCAAAGAACCCGCCACCATGGAAGAAGAGGATAGCTGGGATGGCTTCAGTATGATGCGGGCGATACAAGCGGACCGTGATATCCCCGTCTTTACTTGGAATCTTTACATATTCGGTTTTGATGTCAGTCGTTGTCCGATCCCGGTTCGGCCAACCCATGCTGGCGCGTGCCGCCTCGAGGTCAAATGCTGTATCCGGTTCATCGTGTGAAGAATGATTTGCGGTCAGCGTTTCGAACACGCGTGGGTCGAGATCGCCAGTGCGGTCTGAATCCGGTATGGGTTTGATGATGGTTTCGAGATGGTTCGCGTGCGTTCGATATTGGCTTTGTTGAAGGTGTTGGATGAGATATTTATCATCGGATTCCATTATGTAAGCCCCTTTCTTTCAACATTTCTGAACCTGATAAAATATTGTTATTGGATAAAGTTGTACATCGGCTCATCGCATGATACGTTGTTGGAACAGATCACTAAAGGAGTGTTATTGATGTATAACTGCGTCAGCTGCAATAAATCATTGAACGAACATGAAGTCATCCATACAGATGAACTCGGTCATTTCGGTGATCCAATCAAGCATTATTGCGATGCTTGTTTCATTGAGGGAGCAAAAATCGGTTTTCACAAGATGGAGATTGGTTGTTGCACAGCATGCCAACAACCGTTAGTTTTACAATTTGATCAGGAAGAAACCGCTAGCCTGGCTCGTGAAGATGGAACAGTTCATTACATATGCCCTCAAATGCTAGAAGCGTATCAACAACAAAATGAAGAGCTGATCGAACAGTTAGAAGATGTTCATGACCAGTTTATTTTTTATGTGATTCAACCCGACCCGACGTTGCCTGACTTCGGATAATGGATTCTCATTCGCTTTCCTACCGTCTTTCGGTCTATAATGGACTGTATTGCAAATAGACATTGAAATTTTCTGAAGCAGAAGTTTTCACGAAAGAATGAGGTTACCCATGAACAAACAGCAATTTACGGATTATCGCCTGAGCGACGAGATTACTCGTGCGTTAGGCATTATGAAATACGAATCACCGACCGAAGTACAACAACAGGTCATCCCACGTGCGCTCGAGCGCGAAGACTTGATCGTCAAAGCACAGACGGGAAGCGGAAAGACAGCTGCTTTCGGGATTCCGGTCATCGAGCTCATCGACTGGGCCGAAAACAAACCGCAAGTGCTCGTCTTGACGCCGACACGCGAACTCGCCGTTCAAGTTCGAGAAGACATGACGAACATCGGACGTTTCAAACGAATCAAAGCAACTGCCGTCTACGGGAAAGAACCGTTCTCGAAACAGCGTGAAGAATTGAAACAAAAGACACATATCGTCGTTGGTACACCTGGTCGCGTCATGGACCACATCGAGCGCGAGACGCTCTCACTCGACCGCATCGAATACTTGATCATCGATGAAGCGGACGAGATGCTCAATCGCGGCTTCCTCGCCGACGTCGAGAAAATCCTTCAACAGTTGCCGAAAAATCGCGTCACAATGGTCTTCTCAGCAACATTCCCACAAGATATCGAACGTCTCTGCCAGAAGCATATGAATGCTCCGGCACGTGTCGCTATCGAATCAACAGGTATGACCGCTTCGACAATCGAACACCGTTTACTTCCCGTTCATCGGAATGAGAAACTTGCTGTTCTTCAAGACATCACGGTCGTCGAGAACCCGGACAGCTGTATGATTTTCTGTCGGACGAAAGAGAATGTCGATACGGTGTACGCTGAGCTCGACAAAGCCGGTTACTCGGCTGAACGTCTCCACGGCGGACTCGAGCAAGAGGACCGTTTCGCCGTCATGAACGGCTTCAAGATGGGTAACTTCCGCTACCTCGTGGCGACAGACGTCGCAGCACGTGGAATCGATGTCGACAACGTCGAACTCGTCATCAACTATGACGTTCCTGTCGAAAAGGAAAGTTACGTGCACCGTACGGGTCGTACCGGACGTGCCGGTAAACAAGGAACAGCCATCACACTCATGACCCGTCAGGAAGAACGTCTCATCGGAGCTATCGAATCATACGTTCAATTCGAAATTCCCATGATCGATGCTCCGACAGAAGCGGAAGTAGCAGCTAACCAAGATGCCTTTGAGCAAAAATTAAGTAGCCGACGCGTCGTTCGCAATAACAAGACAGCTCGCATCAACCAGGACATCATGAAGCTCCACTTCAGTGGCGGGAAGAAGAAAAAACTTCGCGCTGTCGATTTCGTCGGAACGATTGCCAAAATCCCTGGCGTATCCGCTGACGACATCGGCATCATTACAATCAATGATCAGATGACGTACGTTGATATCCTCAACGGAAAAGGTTCGATTGTCCTTCAAGCGATGGAGACGACGCCTGTCAAAGGGAAGAAATTAAAAGTAAGCAAAGCACGTAAATAATGCAGATTCAGCCTCAAAGATGATATTCGTCTTTGGGGTTTTTTATTACCTCGCAATAACCGAAAGCGCTTTCGATGAACATTAAAAAAATATGGGCTTCGGAAAACGTTTTCACCTGCATCATACCTGTATCAAATCTCAAATTCAACCTTCCTCACTCGATTGTCAAAAAAAGAGCCCAAGAGTTGTGTCTTGGACTCATTGCTGGAATCGAAAATCTTGAACATCCCCTGTGTATCCCGAGATAGCCACATGTTTTTTCTCATCGACTCGATAATTGTATTCTGTGTTTGGTTCATTTGTAAATGTGACGTAGATGGTATACGGATTCGTATGTTCGAAACCATCCGTTCGAAATGGTATTGTTTTTATGCTGTATGTTTCGTCCGGATACTGCTCAGCGAGATACTTCTCAACAAGTTTCCTGTTTTCTGCCACCCGCTCTGCGATCAGGACAGGACGTGAAAGATAGAACGTAGCATACGTCATCATAAACAGTAATGTAATACTAATCATCCCGATTCTCCATTTTCCATGCAATACGAAAGCGAGTAACAGCGAGATCGCAAGCAAGACAAAAACAACAAGATATTCAATCAACTCGAGCGGATGCATCGATTTTCCTCCAGTCAGTCTAGCGACTCTTCAGAGATGAGTTTGAAGCCTTCAATCTCCGTCTCTTCTTCCACTTCAATCAACAAGCATGGTTTTCCTTTATAGTTCACTTGCTTCACGTATTTCAAATCTTGTGGACTGACGGAAATGTTGGCGACTTTCGTATTGATTTTAATCGATTTTGACGTATATTTCGGAACGACGCTCGTCGCTTTCATCTCATATTTCGTGTCATCCACGACTTGTTTGAACGCCTGCTCGACTTTTTCTGTCGTCACGTCTTCAACACCGCTCGCCCGAAGGACGACCTCGACCGCACGGGAGTCGAGCATCGCTACCCTCTCTTCTTCCTGTTCGTTCTCTTCTTCGGCGACAATGATTTGATTGATCTCGTCATAAACGGTCGCGAGCGTCCGGGAATTGACTTCTTCTCCGATAACCGCTTTGACCACTTCTTCGAAGACCGCCTTCTCTTCCACTGCCGTAACGATTTCCGAACCGTTCAGCACGTTCTCAATGAACGTCATATCCGGTTGGTGCGCTTTATATGCCGAATAGAGGACGTGGTTCACATCGGCCGCATTATCCGTGAAACACGGGAATAAGAATCCACCGATTGGCGCCTCGAGTTTGATGATTGGATTCACAATCAAACTCGCTTTGAATTCACGCTCGACGAAGTCAAAGACAAGTGACTTTTTCGGAAGTTCTGTTGGGCTGATACTGCCAAGAATGAACTTCGTCGTATACACTTCATCATTCGCGTGAATCTCAGACTCTTCCGAATATCGGTTCGTCGGCTTATTATAATTCCCCCGGATGAACGTCACGACCATGTCTTTTTCAAATGGCGTGTCTTTCACCATCTTCAAGGCGATGCGCTGCATATAGTCCGTCCATACGTCAGTCTCTTCCGTACGAAGTCCTTCATAGAGCAATCCTTGCGTATGGTCGACTTGACCTTCCTCCGGATATTGGAACTTCACTTCGAATAACTTTTCATCAAGTTTCCCACCGAGCACTTTTTTGAAGTTCGTCAAAAACAGTTCCTGCTGTTCTTCTTCAAGGAACGGGAACGGACGCAACTCTTCGTAGTAAATCTCATTCGTTTCCTGCCGGATGTAAATCGTATATAAGTCAGCAATCTTCAGCTTCGTTGCATTCACTTTAAACTGTCGGCGAATCGCGGCAATCTCTTTCTTGTTCATTCCATCCACCTCTTCTTTTCTCTCAATCCATGTCATTCATTATACCAGTCCTGATCGCTCACTAGTTCCAAAGAAATAACACGAGATCGCTCGCTAATGCTAGAGAAGGATTTGCGATAGTCTTTCTAATCATTTTGCAGATTTTCACACTTTTTCAAAATCGTCCTGTGTATGATCAAGTTGAATTTATTGTGTGATGTTTGTCTCACTTTTTGGTTGATGAAAGGTTGCCCACTTGCTTCGACAAGTGTTCATTCCAAATACATAGTAGGAGGCTTTTTATGTTGAAGAAACTCATGTCTGTCGCACTCGTCACATTGCTTGTTTGGGTGGCCGCGTCATTTGACGCCACACCGGTATCTGCTTTCCCGCCGAATATCCCATCGAAAGCGGATGCGCTCACGAAACTGAATGCCCTCACGGTCAAAAATGAAGGGTCGATGACAGGATACAGTCGAGACCTCTTCCCGCACTGGTCGAGTCAAGGAAGTGGTTGTAACACGCGTCACATCGTCTTGAAACGGGACGCTGACTCGGTCGTCGACGAATGTCCGGTAACGACCGGCTCATGGTACAGTTACTATGACGGTTTGACGTTCACGTCGGCATCTGACATTGATATCGACCACGTCGTTCCGCTCGCTGAAGCGTGGCGCTCTGGCGCAAACAGCTGGACGACAACCAAACGTCAAAGCTTTGCGAACGACTTGAACGGTCCTCAATTGATTGCGGTGTCCGCTTCATCGAACCGCTCTAAAGGAGACCAAGACCCGTCGACATGGCAACCCCCTCGTACCGGGGCACGCTGTGCATATGCGAAGATGTGGGTTGAGACGAAGAGCCGTTGGGGCTTGAGCCTTCAATCAGCAGAGAAGTCAGCACTCACGACAGCCATCAATGCTTGTATTTATTAAGTTAGAAAAGGAGTCATTCATGAACAAACTTACTTCTACCTTTAAAGCAACCCACGGCGTCATGACGGAAGAAGTCGGTGTCATCAGTGGCGATTTGGAATTGACGACGGCGTGTCAGGAAGATGGTTCCTTGGCACTCCACATCACGTACGTCGGAGCGAAAGATGTATACACGCTCCCCGGGAGTCCATATCAGCTGCATGACCCGAACGACCATGACGTCGTTCATCAATTGCTCGTGAACATTCTCGAGCGGACGTAAAAACATCGCCAACTCCGAATCAAGGGGTTGGCGATGTTTCGTCTTTCCGATATTTTATTAACAAGTCTTTCGGGATGTGACAATAATCATCCGGACAACGCGTCAGGCGATCCTGGTGTTCGTCCGCACTTCGCACATAGTTCGTGAGCGGTTTGACTTCAACAGCGATTCGTTCCGCATCCGAGCGTCGATCAATAAACGCTTGCGCCTCCATCAAATGTCGTGACTTCTCGCTGTAGATGCCAGTTCGATACTTCTCCCCGACATCCATCCCTTGTTGGTTAACACTGTATGGATCAATGATTTCGAACAAGTAATGCATCAAATCCTCGATCATCACTACGTTCGGATTGAACGTTGTTTTGACACACTCCGCGTAACCGTCATACTCTCCGTCTAACGTATCGGTCGTCCCGTTCGCGCGTCCTGCTTCAGTTGAAAGGACGCCAGGTAATGTCCTCACAAATTCTTGAACGCCCCACAGGCATCCGCCCGCTAAATAGATTGTTTCGATGTGAATCACTCCCCGTCTATTTGAATCTTTTCTAAAGCATACACGTAATGATAAGAGAAGGGAGAGATTTGATTGAATAAACAACGTTTTCTCACCACATTGACCAGCTCCATCATCCTCTTTTTTGCCATGATCTTTATTTTTCGTAACGACTATTCTCTATTCGCTGAAATGGCGATCATCTTTATAGCGGTCGTCATTGGCCAAACAATCCTTGAACGATTATTTCGACGCTTTGCGGAGCAACGGGTATCGAATCAGACGGTATTCGTCTCGTTCCTGTCGATGCTAGTGATACTATGGACATTCGCAGGCATTCTTTTTGATTGAATACGATGTCACTTTTCTTGAACATACCCCAACCGCTTCAAATCTTCATAAACGAGTGAAGACAACAACGTCCGCCCATCACCGTTCAAATGGTCCGGGTTATGGAAGAATGACTGCTCATGAATGAATCGTTCATCCCCCATATAATTGAGGAACGGGACATCTAAATCCAACTTCTCTACATGCTGAAACACGAGGCGCTCCATGACTTCCTCATCAAAATACGTATGATACGACGCATGGACCGGCTCCATCGCCAAGACGACACGATACCCTTGTCGTTTACAGTAATCGATGATGTCTTGTAAATGAGACATGTTCTCTTCAATCTCATGATGGTTCACGGCATTCTCATGTTGAGCGGCCACTTCCTCATACTTACGCTCTGAGTAATTCAGCCCACCATTTTCCCATGGCTTATGCGCATCAAACCGAAAATCTCGGATTTCCCGGGAAATCGCGGCATAAACACTGCCACTATTCAATGCTGGGAACTCCTCATGCGTATAATATTGAAACAGACTGACCGGCTCGATGTCTTTACGGTCCAAGACGCGATAGTAATTCGCCTTCCGACCAACGTCCGAATTGCTGAATGTGATTTGAGATAAGGACACGATCACGACCCCGCCTGGTTTCAGGTGCTCATCGTATTCTTTTAGCATCTTCAAATCATATTCAATCGGTTGACTCGGTAACGCCAAGTCGAGATGAGACAATCCGGTCGGTTTAAAATAATACCCGTACATCGCATGGGACGTTCCGAGATTGATGATGTCGACAGGGTGAGGGTCCTCCTTGAAGGCAAGAACGGGCCGGTTATTATTGTATTCCCACGAGTCCTTCACGAACTCGTTAACGGGAATAAAGATGGCGATCATGACGAGTAACACAACGACGATTTTGATTCCTAAACGTTTCATGCTAATTCCTTTCCGTGCATCTTAAAACCCACCGTACACAAATCCTTGGCTCGACACCCCAAACAAGAAGGCTGAGACAATCAAGAACAAGTTGATCGCCACACTCGTCACGGCAGACTGACGTGCCATCCAGTCCCAAGCCGAACCTTTCGTCCGTTCAATATGTTGGAACAGGTGAACCACGATAAAGACGACGAGGAAGATGATTAAATCGAGCAACGAGAACATTTGAATTGCCTGTATCATGCCTGACGGTGCCCATGAAGAGGGTGTCACGTACAGTTTGGCATGCGAGAACGCCTCTGCCATCGAATGCGATTGAAAGAAGACGCGCGAGAAGCAGACGAGCTGGAATGTGATGGCGATTTTCCACCATCGATGCAGTGTCGGCACGCGGTCAAACCCTACCCATGACGCCATTTTTTCGCGCTGCTGTTTCGTATGGTCTCCGAACACACGATAGATTCCGTGAATAAGTCCCCATAAGACGAAGTTCCACGCGGCACCATGCCAGATTCCACTCACTAAGAAAGTCGCAAGGATGGCACCATAAATCTGCTCGCGCTTTTTCTTCCCTTTCGCGAGCGGCATGAAGATATAATCCCGCAACCACATCGAGAGTGTGATGTGCCAGCGGTTCCAAAAGTCGGCAATCGATACGGCAAAGTGTGGCTGTTTGAAGTTCTCCGATAACCGAATCCCGAGCAATCGTGCACAACCGATGGCGATATCACTACACGCCGAGAAGTCGGCGAACAGTTGAATCGAGAACAGCATCGTCGCTAAGACAATCTCTGAACCGGTCGGATCTGGACTGTTGAACACGCTTGCGACAATTGGGGCTAACCGGTCAGCGATCAACGTCTTCTTGAAGAATCCCCAGATGATGCGCTGAATCCCATAGCTGATATTGTCGTAGTCGAGATGTTGCTCTGTCTTCAGCTGGGGAAGCAGTTTTTTCGCCCGCTCAATCGGTCCCGCCACGAGTTGCGGGAAGAAGGCGAAATAGACCGAGAAATAGCCGTAATGACGCTCTGCTTTTTGCTTCCCTCGCGAGACGTCCACGACATAACTGATGGCTTGGAACGTATAGAACGAGATGGCCAACGGCAACACGATCTCTTTATAAGGCACATCATAATCAAATCCGCTCCATGCGGCGAACGAACGGAGCGAATCATTGACGAAATTAAAATATTTGAACCATCCGAGGAAGAAGACGAGAACGGAGACACCGACCCACATGAGCCGTTTCTTCTGTTCTTTCTTTTCTTGCTTCTCAATCAGAATCCCAATCACATAAGTAAAGGCGGTACTGATCAACAGGAGCGGGATGAATTGAATGCTCAACGTGGCGTAAAAGACATAGCTCGCTAAGAGGAGGAGCACCCATCGGACTCGATGCGGGACCACGTAATAGGTTCCAACGATGATTGTTAAAAATAAGAGAAATTCAATCGAAATAAAAGTCATATTTACCACCTGATGTTATGAAACTTGACGATGTACCGATTCCTGACAATCAGGTGGTCACAAGTTCTCGCTTCGGCAATGCGGCATAACGAATCTTTCCGAACGAATTACGTGGAATCTCGTCAATCTGCATCACCCGAACACCTTTCACCTTGATTTGTTCTTTGATGATTTTTTGAATGCGTGCGACGTCATCTTGTAACGTATACACATATAGTTGGTCGTCTTCCCCGGCACAGACACAGTCATGTCCGTGCTCTCGAAGGAGAGTCTCGACTTCGTCCAGGCTGATTCGACTTCCATATAGTTTAATCATGCGCTTCATGCGGCCGACGATGAAGAAATACCCATCCTCGTCGCGATACGCCATGTCACCTGTACGTAAGACACCGTGATTGTCGTCACCTTTCGCAAGGTCAGCTAATGAGGTCGCATACCCGAACGACACGTTATCACCTTGATACACCAGTTCGCCCGTCACGTTTGCATCTTTGATGTCGTTTCCGGCTTCGTCTCGTAACGAGAGTGTTCCACCTGGGATGGCGATACCGATACTCCCTGCTTTTTCCGCATGCATCCGATCGGGTAAATACGACATTCGGGCCGTCGCCTCCGTTTGACCGTACATGATAATAAATTGAATCCCTTTTTCTTCACATACCGTCGCAAAATGATGAGCGAGCGTCGGGCCCAACTTCCCACCCGCTTGCGTCACCTTCTTCAAACTTGGCAAATCATACGTCTCAAACTTCAAACGTTTTAATATCTCGTAATGAAACGGTACCCCACCAAACGTGGTCGCCTGCTCGGCACGACACAACTCCCAAAACTCTTTTTGAACAATCGAACGGTCTGTCAGGATGATGGTCGCCCCTTTCAACAGATGACTGTTGATAATCGAGAGTCCGTACGAATAGTTCATCGGCAACGTCGTGATTGGTTTATCCGTTTGATCGATATCGAGATAGTCGATGATCGATGTGGCGTTTGCTGATAGATTGTTATACGTGAGACGGACAAATTTCGGACTTCCGGTACTCCCTGAAGTCGTCAACAGAAGGGCCAACTCTTCATGAAGTTCATGGTGAACTGTTGCTCCTGTTTCAAACAAGGCGTAACCACCGTAACCATAGTAAGCATCCAACGCGTTCGCCAAATCGTCTCTCGATTCCGGTGCCCATACGTGTGTCGGTTCATAGCGTTCCATCAACTTCTGTAATTGCTCGGCTGGGATATCCGCGTCTAACAAGACGGGTACGACGCGTCCCCGAATGAAACCGACATAGCCGAAGAGCGACTCGACCCGGTTGGCACATAGACAGAAGACGAGCGACCGTTCTCCGACTTCCTGACAAATCGAGTCGCCGACTTCTAACATCTCACCGTATGTGTAAGAACGGTCCGCATAGACCGCCTCACGATCCGTGTACTGCTCGAGTGTTTGAAAAAGCGTCATGACTGGATATCCACACCGAGGCGCTGCAGCAACGCGATGCCAGACTGATACGAATGGAACTCCGTCATTTCATCCGAGTCGATATAGACGTCAAACGCATCTTCGATTTCTGCGATGAGCGTCATGTGTCCAATAGAATCCCATTCCGTCGATTCTCCGAGCTTCATATCCTCGAGAACCACATCGTCCTCTAATTCCAATCCGTTTTTAAATGCTCTATTATATGCTTCAAGTGTGCTCATTGTATTCATCCTTTCACATTCACTCCAACTGTTCGATTTCATCTATTCTTATCGACTGATAATGATAATCATTTGCCTTGTGATTCTATCACAATTTTTTGAAATCGGTCAATTCTTCATAGGAGAAAAAGCTTGGAGTTGAGCGATTTTCTGCATGAAAAAGACCACATCGTTACGATCTGGTCTCAGGAGACGATAAAACATATTCGAGTTGCAAATCGAGTGGTTCTGCTTTATAGATTTCTGGCACGATTTCTTCGGCTACTATGCATCCCATCGCTTCATAGAAATGATACGTATCGACGGCTGGGTTCGCCCCGATGTAGAGTTTCTTCGCACCTCGATCGACCGCTGCCTGACAGACCTGTTCAAACAATACTTTACCAATCCCCTGTCCACGATTAGGACGACTCACATGAATAAAGCCCAGATTCAAATACTGTCCTTCCGTTCCGAGCGGGTGTCCATCCAGTCCGGCAAAGCCAAGTAACGTTTCACTTTTTTGGATTGCCACAACAACGCCGCCACGGTCGATGTAGTAGTTAAGAATCTCAATGACCTGTTGTTTTTTCGTATCATCCCATTCATCGATGTAATGCTCGTCTTTTTGATAAAGCTCACCATTTGAATCCACGGCATAGATACGATGTGTTTCCTGAAAACGTTCAAAGGTTGTTAAAAAATTGGGAGCGATTTGATTTGTTAGAAGACTGATAGTGTGATTCATAAAACTCTCCTATTATTTTAATCAGTTATTTAAGAAACCGAATATGTGACTTCATTTCCTACTTCGATTCCAAGCAAACTAAAAAAATGTTCATCGAATGAATTCTTTAAAAATGTCACTTAACTCTTGTGGTGTTTCTTTCATACCGGTCTTCATCCACCTTTTCACAATACTGGCTAATGAATCTGCGTATACCGCATTCGCATACACTTCCGCTTTTACGGACACGTTGCAATGCTCATAAATTTGAAAATCCGTACAAAGTAAATCGAAATGTTCCTCAAAGCGGTTCAAAAGCGGAAGTAAATCATTTTCTTTTAAGAGATTCAAGAATTCGAGGTTGTCACTCCATATCTCAAAATATAACGTATCGAAATCAAGCTGCTCCTGTCCCGCTTCTGTTAATGCAAGTTGAATTCTCTGCCTAAATATTTCATACATGTGATAGGTGAGTACATCCTCTTTCGTATCAAAATGAGCATAAAATGTATTTCGCGCCAATCCAGCAGTTTTAGTAAGTTCTGATATCGTAATACTCGTAAAGTTCGTTCGACGCATTAATTCCAACATAGTATCCACTAAAAGATTGATTGACCTCTTAGAATTCGTATTTATAGGTTTTTGCTTTAGCATAAGTACTCCTTAATTTGTACAGAATGAGAGATTTGTATGAATACCTCAATACGTATTGACGCAATGTCTACACTAACATTATATTGCAGGTATATTATTTGAGCAATTGTTCAAATAATATCAAATGCTCAAATTTAATTTATTCAAATTCTAATCATACTAGGAGGATCACTTATGAAAACAACGATTATTTTGGCTCATCCATGGCATGGCAGTTTCAATAAATCCATCATGGATACAACAATCGAACAATTAGTACTCAAGAAAAAAGACTACCAAATCATTGACTTAAATAAAGATCAATTTAATCCTGTTTTAAATGAATCGGATTTATCTCTTTATTCGAAAGGTCAATCTCGAGATCAACTAGTGAACCAATATCAGAAGATGCTGAGCGATAGCGATGAATTAGTTTTTATTTTTCCTATTTGGTGGTTTGACGTACCAGCTATTTTAAAAGGCTTTTTTGACAAGGTTATGTTGAAAAATTTTGCCTATGTAGAGGAATCTACCGGATTGAAAGGATTACTCACTCATATAAAAAAGACTACTGTCATTACCACTTCGGAAGTGCCTACGTGGTATTTAAGATTTTTAGCCGGGAACCCCATTAAGGGGACTCTTATTCGCGGAACATTTAAAGGAATTGGACTTAAAAATGTGAAATGGGTGAACAGCTCATTTACGAGTAGCGGGAAAGATCGTCGAAGAAAGAAATTTTTAGATAAAGTAGCGAAGAGTATCTTAGTGTAATCTGTAGTGCACCATCAACTTTTTGTAAGTCATATATCATCTATGGCCTCAAATTTTTTAATAACCAGATAACAACATAAATTTGAGGTCAAACTTAGATAATTTTATATGAATCCTGTACCACCCTCCACTAATTGCAATTCAATTGGAGATAGTCTTTCTTCAAGTCATTCCTTTTAAGAGATTGATGGTGAAATTCGCATTTAGTTATCGCTCTATTTCCTTAATGCATTTTACATAGTCAAGTTTCATTTCCATTTAGATGCATATCACAAATAAACGCATTCAGGCCTTTCCAAGATAATAAGGTGTAAGGTGGTTCCGTATCACTCGTTATAGGAAAACCTTCAGCAATGAGACTAGCTCGTTTGACGAATGGATCCCTTTTGCCAGACTGATACACGGCAATTTTTCGAGGCATGTCCTCATCGTCATCATAAGGTTCTGTCTTTAATCTCAATGTACTGATTTCATCTAATGAAGGAATTTCTTTTCCCTGCCAATCGTATATCTCAAAAAGTGGGTACCGATCACGTGTCCATTGCTCAATAATATCAATCACTTTTAACAGGATATATTCGGAAGAGTCCATTTGAAAACTGACAATGTCTCCTGATTTAAACGTCGTATTCGCTACAAAGCGCTTAGGAATCTTTTTAGCAAGTGGCTGAGGCTGATTCAATTGATGTTTTAACTTAAGAAGAACGGCCTCTCTTTTCTTCTTTAACTTTAAATCATCGTTCCAATTTTCTAGCTCGATTCCACTGTCAATAATCTCTACAGCATTTTGTTTTACGTGATCTTGTAATCGTCCTAGTTTCCATTGAATAAGTGCAAAGGAAAGCCAAAAAAGTATCATTTCCTCGTCATCTAATTCATCGATATGTTCTTGAATGACCCGTTCACTCGCTTGTTCATTCGAATAGCCGTCCCCTAGTAAATCTTTATAGCTAAACCGAATATCTTCGGCAAGATCATTCGATAAAATCGCCACTCCCCAAACACCCATATGATTCAACTCCTAAAAAGAGTCATCTAGAACAAGTATAAAACAATGTTCTACATGACTCTTTGAAAAATATTTATTTATGATACGGTTCCCCGTACTATACCTAAATGAGGTTTTGAATAAAATATAAGCTATACCGTTTCTGGATCTGGCTTACTTAGCTTCCACTTTATAAAATTCTCTTTCCCCTTAGGAAGAGGGTAAAGGTGTTCATACATGGATTCTGTAATACCTAATAATTCAGTACTACCATTAATAAAATCTAGCAAGTTTGAGAAAAAGTAACTTACTGCCAAATCCCTTATTCTATAACAACTAAACTGCTTATCTTCATTCCACTTTTTTATAAATACACCATCCATCGAGACAATATGGTTTACACCATTGTCTTTTGATAGGGCCTCTAGTAAAGAATTTTTAAACATTCCATTTTGTGGTCTACCTAACATTTCTGATGAATAATCTTCATTGTTTCCATTTTGTCCAAATATAAATAAGCCATTAAAAATCGATTTTTCTCGAATTAGTGGTCCTACCTTATTAGCCTTACGAATAGCTTCCCCAATTGTGTATTTATCAGGGTTTGATTTTACTTCAATAACCCCTAAAACACTTCCAGGTTGAACAATTATAAAGTCGTTTTCCTTAAAATACAGGGGTACTGAAGGATTATAAATAATAATATCGATTTGTGTAGATATACTGTCACCTTCTTTTATAAAGCCCGTTCCTACTGCTACATTATTAGGTAGAAATCGCTTTAAGAAATTCATTAAAATTACTTCCTTATGTCTACCATCTTCTCCCCAATGCGCCGAACCTATTAAATGTCTTATTCTGTTTTTATTTGCATTAAATTCGAGAGCAATAGATTTTTGATATTCTAATGAATTGGGGCCCAATTTAATTTTCCTCACTTTCGATTTATTTAGATGTTTATTCAATTTTCTATTTTTCATGTTCTTACAGTTACTACTTTTAAAAAAATAGTAACTGTAAGCTGGCTCGCACACTGTTGAACATAGACGTTATGTAATAACTATCTATCCATAAGTTTTTGGCTCAAAGATCTAATCGGTCCAATTTGCTTTTCAAACATTAAATCCCATATACCGAGGCACTCTTCGGCAATATCTATAATATAAGGTATTTGAGAATCAGAAGTTTCGTCATATAATCCAATTATTAATTTAGAAATATCATCTTCTATTCCCCACATATCCTCAATCATACTACCGGTATTTTTTAATAGATAATAACTCATTGATATTATAATATCTTTGTAATCAACTAATGATTTTGAGTTTTCTTCAAGATAATGAACAAAAGCATATACTGTTCTTCTACTTAAGCGAGAATTCATTATTTCAATTATAAAATCTTTATCTCTCTTTAAATCAATAAGGTTGTCATAAAATAGCCTTGATATCGGCATTTCCAAATCTAATGTGCTTGATTTAAATTTGCTAATTATTTCTTTTGCTAATGAATTAAATTCATCACTATTAAAATAATTAGTAGTCATTTGGAGAATCCAACGTGCTTGATCTTCACTCATTTTATCCACATTATTTATTACTTCAACAAATTCATTTTTAAGAATAAACATCTCTGCTAGGCAATATGAACCCATTTCAATTAGTGTTTCATCTTCTGATTCGTAGCATACTCTAATCACTTCTAATACTCTTTCACGATATTTCGGATATAGCCTGAAAAGCATATTTTTTGTATCATAGAAGCCTGCTAATCTATGATCCTGTTCATATAGATTTAGGATCTTTTCTGATGCCCAATCTTTTTCAATATTATAAGACGGCCATAATGCAAATATACTTGCTAACTTTACCGCTGGATTTTCATCAACCGTCAACTTTTCAATAGTTTCTTTAAATTGTTTAAATAAAGTACTCTCGTTCCACAATAGCTTTTCTATTGCTTGAGCAGCGTTACCCCTTACACAATTTATCGCATTACTTTGCAGCATATCAAAGCTGTTCATTTCTTTATCATCGCTACTAGTTACATTTGGTTTATCAATCTCCGGATTTTTGTGGTTTACTGCAATATCTTTAAGAGTATCCAATACCAATTGAGACCATTTAACGTTTTTTTTGTTTCGCATGATAGCGCAAATGTAGTTCGCACGATATGACGTATAATCATATGAAAAAGTCATCATCATTTTTTCTAACAATTTTTTCGGTACCTTATCCAAATCTTCACTATATGCGACCCCACTAAATAAGAAATCTATATATACATCCTTAATCGTATCTTTATTTAGAAGAGCTATATTAATCATTCTTTCAGGTTCTTCTGAAGCGGCATCGCCGAAACTCCTTGCAAACCCTTCAATAGAATTATCAATAATTCCACCTGAGACTTTTTTCCAACGGGAAGACCTTTTATAATTAATTTTTGAATTGGTAACAATCTTACTCCAATTTTTGTTACTTAATTTCTTCCCTGTAACTGGTGAACTTACCCATCCGCCGCCAGATCCATTGAAATTTTTATATAAAGTTGTTCCATTAGAGAACTTACGACTCAAAGTACCTATAAGGTCTTTTGTTTGATTACTTACTCGTTCATTGGGAAGAACTTCTAATATTTCTTTTTGAAAATCACCCCAGAAGCTCCAATAAACCGTGTAACCATTTCTTTCTCTATTGTAATTAATTCTACTCATGTAACTATCTTTAGCTTTTGGTGATACATATCGAACAATTTGTTTCTCTAATTCTTTAAAATTATACTCACTACAGTATTTCGAATGTTTTTTCAATATTTGTTTGGCAATAAATAGCTCATCACCATTGCCACTTGTCTTATCGAAAATATTGCTATCAAAATCACTATATAAATAAGTTATTACAAAGTCACTGTATCTCTCAGGCATTCTATATAATCCATCTAATATGATTTCATTAAATAAATAATTACCTTTTCCCAAGAATTCTTCATAGCTTTCAAGGAATTTTTCTGGTTCTTGGCGAATAATTGTTGCATTTGCTTTTTTTATAATTTGAATACAAGCTCTTTCAAGACTTCCTTTGCTATAAGTTCTCTCTGACCAATCACTATAAAGCAAACTCTCCTCATTCTCAGCAGGAATGTATGGCATTAATAAATTTAGAACTTCTTCTCCATTTTCAATAAAAATTTCAGAGTCTTCATTCAGAAATTCTTCTTCATATTTATAAATTATTTTCCCCTTACTTTTAATTTTATTTTTCAATAATAATGCCAATAGTCGAATTGATCTTATTTCACATTTCTCAAGCATCGATTTTAAATCAAGGTAAGTATCAGCCATTTCAGGAAATCGATTATAAAACTTCATTCGTAATTCAAATAACTCGTCTGTATCTTGATTTATATCATACATAAAAAATTTTAAGAGCTTATTATCATCCTCCCGTGAATTAAATAAATATTTTTCAATGAAATTAATATCGTCAGTTTCATAATTGGGGCTCATACTAACAAGTAATTTTATAACAAGCTCTTTTTTTGACGGATTGTTAAGCCATTTTTCTAAAATCCCGTGTTCCCGAAGCAACTGAATATATTTAGGTCTTGAATATAATACGTTATTTATAAGAGGACTATTGTAAATTTCATTTTCACAGGAGTTCAAGATAAAATACTGTATATTTCTATCTGGATTTTCTATCTGACTTAATATTTCTAAGAATACAAATTTAAAAAAATACCGAACTTGCTCTGCTTCAAATATCCTTTGCCCGACACTAACAAAATCTTGGCTATCGAATTCATATAAATTCTGCATAAACATCTGAACTTGATATCTTTTTCCAGGAGTTTGTTTTTCTTTACTTCCAATAATATCAATGACATCTTCACCGTTATAATATCTCTGAAGCATTTTTTCAGCCAAAAAATAATCCAATATAGATTGATGGGCAAACGATACTTTATTATCTTGAATTATTAAAAAAGCATTTGAAGATAAAAATTCTAAAGATGATTTGTTTTCGTTTAAAATAGTTAAAGGGATGAATATTCTACCGTTTCTTTCTAAAAAATTTACCATTTTATCTTTAATATGAATTAGATTGTTTTCTTCTAATCCATACTCGAAACATTTATATGATAACTGCTCCCACCATTTGGACACCAAATGGCTCGCAGTAGAACATTCCTCATAAACTTTAGTTGGGTCTAATCGTTGCCATATATACAAATTACTTGGAATTTTCAGCATTTTTTTTAGTTTATAAGTAAGCTGTTCATAACGCTTCCCAACAGTACTTTTTACTAAATCCTCGTCTAACTCATTAACTTGAATCCTAGACCATTGAATGACATCCTCATCCGAATCACCTTTTTTAAATAATGATTTTATATTATTATCGTTTTCTAAGTCATGTGTTCGACATACGAAAACGATGGATATTTTATTTTCCCTCTCAATATTCAATTTCCTAACCTGATTTATAATCTCGGCGCATACCAATAATGCATCTCTAGAATGTGCCACAGTCCAGCGTAGTGCATCCAATTGATCTAGAATGATTACTGCTCTTTCATTTTTAGAAATATTGTGAATAGAGTATGTAACCGATGCAGGTAATCCTAAATCTTCCCCCCATTTTTCTGCAGTCATGCTTGGAATCCGTTTATCTAATTTTATTGCCAAATACGGTAATGCTTTTTCTTCACAGAAATTAATAATATCTAATGTACATCCACTTTTTCCTCTACCAGCCTTTCCATGTATTATCAAGGAATTACCTGAATCTATCGTTTCTCTGCACATAGAAAATTCTTTTCGATTGATTAACCCACTTTTCAATGGAATAAATGCTGCTTTATATTCCTGATTTAATTCCATAAGCCTGAGCTTTATTAGTTCATCTACTTCAAGGTTTTTAGAACTACTTAGAAATGGTTCTGGACTAAATTTTTCTTCAATAGTTTTTACAAGATTACTTTCTAATTTACCAATTGACTCATCAAATATTGATAGAGTAGCCTTATCTGTAACACTCAATAATGATTCACGAAAATCAACTAGTACATCGAACAAATTAGAAAAGTACTCTTCAAAATCATCTGGTTTTTTAATGTGTGCATGATCATATTTATCTCTCTTATAATTGACAAATTCGACAGCTTCTATTCCCAATTCTTTAGAGAATTCTTTATAATTTCCTCTTGGGACATTGTAAGCATTAAATATCCTCTGCATTATCTTATTTCTAATATGATCTTGTTCTAGAAAATCTATAAAATACTTACTATCAACCTCAGTACCATCAAATTTCCAATTGAAGTCACTAACTTTATCCTCTATTTCTTTAATCAACTTTTTTTCCTCTTTATTTGATAGCCCACTTGATAAAATATAACCCGCAATATTTGGTGCTATTAAAGTTCCTGCTATGTATACTAAAAAGCTCATTTTCTACCTCCTATTCGATGTTTATAAACAGTGCTATTAAAAAGGCGACTCTTACCAATAACCTAGATTCTCTAATGCAATTATATGATTAATTATCAATAATTAATCATTTAAAAATTTTAATACCTTTAAAGATTATTATTATCAGATTTAAGTATTTTTTGTACAAACTAGCTAATTGATATAAAATAAGCTCTCAAATCTATATCAAAGATTCGAGAGCTTATTCGTAATTATTAAAGATGAAGCGGCACCTCATGAACATTATATGAAAACCAGCGTAAATTTCTCACTTACTTATGATACGGCTCATTCCGATTGATCCGATACGCCCGATAAATCTGTTCGCACAATACGAGCTTCATGAGTTGATGCGGGAACGTCATTTTCGAGAACGAAATCGTATCGTCCGCTCGTTTCATCACATCATCCGACAGACCGAGCGATCCTCCGATGACGAAGGCGATTTTACTCTTGCCATACGTCGCGAGTTGATCGAGTTCACGGGCGAACTCTTCACTCGTTCGTTGCTTCCCTTGAATCGCCAAGGCAATGACATGCGTGTCTGGGGATATCTTCGCCAAAATCCGCTCGCCTTCCTTTTGTTTTACTAGTAACATATCTGCCTCACTCAAATGCTCAGGTGCTTTTTCGTCTGAGACCTCGATTTCCTGCACTTTTGCGTAGGCAGAGAGCCTTTTTGTATACTCGGCAATTCCTTGCTTTAAATATTTTTCTTTTAGTTTGCCGACCGTGATAATTGAAATATTCATCCAATTCTTCCTTTTTCCACAGTTTTTTTGGAGTTATCCATAGGGTTATCCACAGAGTTATCCACAAATCCACATGTTGATAATTAGTTTTTGCTTGACACAACATATGTTGCATCGGCTTCACAGAACTCACATGTCACGTGTTCACTTGTGGATAATTCCTCTAACAACGGGTACTCCCCTGTTTCATCCACAATGATGTCTAAAGCGATTTCAACATGTTCCTTGCATACTTTTTTTTCCACAGTTTTTCCTCCTTAAAAAAGAAGCGTTGCCGCTTCTTTAAGTTGCTTCAGTTAAAGTCGCCTCGGTTTCTCTCGTTTCCCCGCGACGTAAATACTCAATCGTAATCGTATCACCGACCGTCGCATCTCGATAGAGCGCATCGCGTAAATCGACGTATCGTTTAATCTCCCGATCTCCGATTTGCGTGATGATATCACCGACGCGGAGTCCCGCATCTTCAGCCGGACTACCTGGTGTCACCTCTTCGACGAAGACACCATCTTCTTGATCGAATGAGATGCCGTATTCTTCCCGGACGTTACCGGGTACGGCAATGACTTCTTGAATCGTGACCCCGAGCTGGGCCCGTGTCACTTTGCCGTCACGCTCTAACATGTCAATGACCGGTAGCGCCACGTTCACCGGAATCGAGAAGCCGACCCCTTCCACGCTCGCTTCGGCGATTTTCATCGAATTGATCCCGACGAGCTCCCCACGAACATTGATAAGGGCACCGCCCGAATTTCCTGGGTTGATCGCTGCGTCGGTCTGGATGACTTCTGCGTTGTAATCCATCAAGCCGTCGCTATTCGTATCGACCGGCACCGTCCGTTCGACACCACTGACGATACCACGGGTGACCGAGTTTGAGAAGACACCGAGCGGATTTCCGATGGCCATGACGGTCTCACCGGCCTGTAGCACGGTGGAATCGCCAAGCACGATCGGTTTCGCATCGATATTGTCCGGCAACTCGACTTCCGCAACCGCCAAATCGTTGAGCGGGTCCTCGCCTAAAATGGTCGCTGACGCAATCTGACCGTCGGAGAAAGCGATGTTGATTTCGTCCGCCTCTTCGATGACGTGGAAGTTCGTGACGATATACGCCGTGTTCCCTTCGACTTTATAAATGACGCCAGAGCCTGCGCCCGCCTCCCACTGCGAGTCCGAGGTGAAGGCACGCTGGATGTTCGTAATGCTGACGACGGACGTCTTCGCCCCGAGGACAGCGGTCGTGACGTCAGATTCGGTGACGGTCACGGCTTGCTCGGTCCGGGTCAGTTCGTTCGTCACAAAACGAGAGGTCGGCGAATCCCAGAGCATCACTGTGACAAAAAACAAAGCCGCTCCTAAGAATCCGCCAACCCCTCCGAGTAACAACGGTTTTATATTCGGTCTCGGCTTGTGGCGTACGTGCTCTTCTTGCTTCGGACGCCATTCACTCCGAGACGGATACGTCGGTTTTTCTTCTTTTGCTTCGTGTGCTTCAGGTTCGACGTCTTGAGGTTCATACTCATGGTGTCTCTCTTCGTTCACGACGCGTCCCCCCTTCAAGACAGTGTGATAACTGTCTTTTCCCAAGTTTCCTTATAAAGAAACGAGCGAAGTTGGGATTGTTGGGTCCGTATCGCACAATTTGATACGACCTAAGTCGACGTCCCGCATGCCGAGTGTTTGCGAGACGCTCATTTGCGCGAGCTCTTTCATGTTGTTGTCCTTGCTTAAGTGCGCCAAATAGATTCGTTTCGTCCGGTCACCGATGACCTCGCTCATCGCAATCGCCGCATCCTCATTCGAGACGTGCCCATAATCGCCAAGGATTCGTCGTTTGACGCTCCACGGATAACGCCCCATCTGGAGCATCGAGACGTCATGGTTCGACTCGAAGATGAAGTCGTCGGCCCCACGGATGACCCCTTTCATGCGGTCCGAGACGTAACCAGTGTCCGTGATGTGGGCTAAGCGTTTCCCATCGTGGGCAAACTGATAAAACATCGGGTCTGCTGCATCGTGACTCACGTTGAACGTCTCGATTTCAATATCACCGAACTGCTTCACGTCCCCTACCTCGATGTGAAACTTCAAAGCTGGGTCAATCTTTCCGATGAGTGATTCCATCGCTGCCCACGTCTTCGCATTCGCATAAATCGGTAAGTTATACTTTCGTGCTAATATCCCTACACCTTTAATATGGTCGGAGTGCTCATGGGTGACGAGCAGTGCATCGATCCCATCAAACGACCGACCGATGGCCTCGATGCGTTGTTGCATCGCTTTCCCGGTCAATCCGGCATCGACGAGCAGCTTCGTCCGTTCCGTCTCGATATAGAGGGCGTTCCCGGTCGATCCGCTCGCTAACACACTATACTGTAAACTCACACCATCACTCCTTTCATTCTTTCGTTTCGAACTCGACGCGCTCTACCGTCCCATCGATGGCATTGACGAAATACACATGATCGTCGATCGCGACCGACCAGAGCGGTGGCATGATAATCAAACCGCCAGAGCTGTCGAGTGGTAAGCTATAAAACCCTGTGTTGATGGCCCGCATCTCCTGGTTCGGTTGGAAATACTTCCGTGACGCGAGTTGAGAGATGGCTTCACTGGCCGTTAACACGAGATCGTCTTGCGGTTTCGATGAGATGTCTTTCAAATGACGTTGCTTATAATCCGTCACTTCATATTCCTCGTTCAATTGAATCAAGATGAGGGACGGTCCGATATACATCTCCGAATCTCCCTCGACTTCAGGTGCCGAGAAAATCTTGTTGTCTTCAAACGTTTGGACGAAGGCGATTTGTTTCGTCTTTTCATCGTATCGCCAGTAGGCATACTCTTCGCCAAACGGAACATATTCCGCAACAAACGTCGAAGCCGTCGTTCGCAAATCTTTGGCATCGAGCGGCACGGGCTGTTTCAGCTCGACTTCGAGTTGCATATTGTCGAGCGTCGTCGCCAGTTGAGCCTCCCGATTTTTCGTGATCATCGCGGCCGACATCTCTTCAGACGACCCTGTCAAATAGCCGATATCCCGACCCATTCGTGGCAGTTTTGCCGGGTCGACGTTTCGTTGGTCTAAAATTTGTGCAATCGACGTGTTGTCGTTCGTCACGACTTCGGTCGCCCATGTCTCAGTCACCAATTGGAACAACAGATAGATGTTCAAGGCGAGGAAGGCGAAGATTAAAATGGTTTTCGCTTTACTCCAATCCACGATACATCATCCTTTCTGTCCAATCTTCTGACTGGTTGTACGGAACCCAACGTCCCGCTTCACGTACGAACCAATTCGGCGAGAACGTCACATATCGGCTCGTATCCTCGTTATACTCAATTTCATAACCAATTCGAATCTCAGTCACGTTCTCAAACCGTCCAGAGTTGATGAGTGTCCCGAGTACTTCGTCCGCGTCAGCCAGCTGCGTCGTGCCGACTGTGATCAAGCGGTCAATCTCTAAGTGATGTCGTGTGATGGACCGGACTTGCGCCCCGTCGTTTTCCACACGCAATGTGGATAAGTCGATGGCGTCATTGTTGATAAACGCCTCACGCTGGCTAAAGACCGGGAATCCTTTCACATGAAAACGGAATACGGTCGTTTCAAAGCCTTTGTTCGCCGGTGTGATGGCATCGAAACGAAGCGAGAGTCCTTGATTCTCAGAAGACTCGTCGACCCATCCACCGTGGAAATTCACGAATTCGACGATCGAATCCAATCCGAGTGCCGTTTCCCGCTCGGTGCTGTTACGCGATAAGTTCCGATAGCGACTCGCGTTCAGCTTCGCGTCATATTCCGCCACGCTGACACCGTTCGTCAATGCCCCCACTGAACTCGCCGGGTCGACTTCTTGGACGTTCGGGTCGCCTGGGAAGAATGTGTCCCGCATCCAGTCGAGGCGCGCATCGATTTGAATCGACGATACGTCATATGCGAACAACTCATTCATCTCCGGTCCGACGACCGGGATATAGTTCACGCGCTCATCCGTATACGTCACTCGCTTCATCGTCCGACTCGAGTTTTTTAGGAATAGACTGTTCACGTCACCGTTTCCGACCTTCGTCAGCTTCCCTTCCCAAATCGATTGGTCACTCATGATCGTTCGGATGGTAAACGCATTGTCTTCCATGTAGATGAGCACACGTTGCGGGATTTTCCCAGACAGACTGTACGTGCCCGGAAGCATATAGCTGAGCGTGTCCGCATAGTAGGCTTCCGGCAAAATCAATTCGAGTCCTTCGTTGATATCCGTGTAAAAGCTCGGGACATTCTTCGTGGCGAGCGGTTTGAATTCACTTGCTTCAAACGTATCCCGGATGACCCGCATCAACTGCTTCGGGGTGTTCTTCGAAGCGAAGACGGCGTTGTTGTCATGAACGACCGCTTGAACCGGAATCACGACCTGATTCGCTCGGCGTTGGAGCGACTCATCCACCGTCGTCAATTGCGTCTCCGATTGGACTGACTGATAGGTGGGATGATAATCCCACAAAATGATGGTTTGAACAATCGACGTGACGATTAACGTGAGCAAAAGGAACGACTTCCACAGTTCTGGCTTTGCAATCGTAAACCGTTTCATCAATCATTCACCTCCACAATCGTATCGAACGGAATCGTGAAGTAAATCGTCGTACCGCGGCCAAATTCACTCTCTGCCCAGATGTCTCCACCGTGAGCGGATACGACTTCTTTGGCAATCGATAGACCGAGTCCGGTCCCACCGATATTACGCGCCCGCGCCTTATCGACACGATAGAAGCGTTCGAAAATTTTCTTCAAGTTCGACTTCGGAATCCCGACTCCTTCATCCTTGATGCCGATGACGAGGCGTTTCGCCCGAAGCATCGTCCGAAACGTGATCGTACCGCCTTCTGGTGAGAACTTGATGGCGTTCGTGATGATGTTATCGATCACTTGGGTCATCTTATCCTGGTCGGCATGCACGTACACGCGACGTTTCATCAGCTTCCGACGGAATTGAATCGCGTCCCCTTTCGTCATCTCATGACGATCGATGATATCGTTAAAGAACTGCACAAAGTCGAACTTCACTTTCTGCATCTTATATTCTTTACTGTCCATCTTCGAGAGTTGCAACAAGTCATTGACGAGGCGAATCATTCGCTCTGTCTCGTTTTGCGTCGTCTCTAAGAAGCGCGGCGCCAACTCATCATCCTGATAAGCCCCTTCCGCAAGGACTTCCAAATAACTACGCATCGTCGTGAGCGGCGTGCGCAACTCGTGACTAACGTTTGCGACGAACTCACGGCGATCTTGTTCGACTTGCTCTTGTTCAGTGACGTCATGCAAGACGACGATGAGACCTGTGATTGGTCCACTATGTTTTTGAATCGGTGAGAAATAAGCTCGAACAAGGAACAGTTCCTCATCCGTACTGAGGTCAATCAGTTTCGCCGGCATCGTCCCATCCTCAGGGATGACAATTTCCTCTTCGAACGCGAGGAGGCTCTGCAAGTTCATGCCCATCGCCTCTTCTTCATCTACCCCGATCATATCACGAGCTTGATCGTTCATTAAAATGACCCGTAACGAACGGTCGGTCGCAACCACACCGTCCGACATGTTTTCGAGGACACTCGTCAACCGACGCCGCTCTGCTTCTGTCGTCGCATTCGCTTCCATCAACTCGTCCGTCAATTCGTTAAACGCGTAGGCGAGTTGACCGACCTCATCATCCGAATACACTTTAACTTTCCGCGAGAAGTTCCCTTTTCGCATCTCGACGGCTTGCCGACGCATATCGGCAATCGGTCGTGTAATCGTTCGAGATAACAAAATACCGAGGAAGGATGTGATGATCAAGGCAATGACCGTCCCGGTTGCGAGGATTCGAATGACTTGTTCCATCTGGTTATAGATAGACTGCATCGATGCCTCGATGTAGATCATGCCGATTGTGGTCCCGTCTACTTCTGACTTGACGGGAACGGCGACGACGCGCATCCGGTCATTCGAATCTTCATAGACGAGCGTCTCTTGGGCGCCGCCTGTCGCGAATGACTTCTGGATAAACGTACTTGCCGTCCGTTGTCCGACGAGACTTTGATTGTTCTGGTTCGAGGTCGCCCGTACGACACTGTTCGTATCAATGATTTGGACTTCTCGAATGTCGTCAGCTAGCGTCGTGCTCTCGGTAAAGTCAGACAGCAGCTGATCCAGTAACTGGTTCAACTGCTGGTCCGTGGTCGAGTCACTCTCGTTCGCGGCGATCCCCTCACTGACGTTATAGCTCAGTAGGTTCGCCCGGTCGACGAGTGACTGCGAGAAGTTGTTGATGTATTGCCGTTCCAAAGAACGCACAAAGTACACGCCGATGACTTGCATCGCAACGAGAATGAGCAGCGCATAGATGACGACGAGCTTCCACTGGATTGATTTAAAGAAGTTCGTCCGTTTCATCGTTTAATCTTCTTCTCCTGCCTTCAAATAATACCCGACCCCGCGACGCGTAATGATATACGTCGGTGTCGATGGGTTGTCCTCTACTTTTTCACGAAGGCGACGCACAGTGACATCCACGGTACGAACATCCCCGAAGTAATCATAGCCCCAAACCGTTTGGAGTAAATGCTCACGCGTCATCACTTGTCCGATGTTTTGCGCGAGGTAATGAATCAATTCGAACTCGCGATGCGTCAGCTCGATCTTCTCTTCCCGCTTCGTCACCATGTACGAATCCGGGTGAATCGTCAAGTCGCCGATCACGATATCGTTCGCGTTCGCCCCTTTTGCTTCAGGCGCAGGCGCCGTCGCATGACGTCGCATGTTCGCTTTGACGCGAGCCAACAACTCACGTGAGCTAAACGGTTTCGTGACGTAATCGTCCGCACCGAGCTCTAGTCCGAGCACTTTATCAATTTCTGAGTCTTTTGCCGTCAACATGATGATCGGCATGTCATACTTCTTCCGTACCTCGCGGCATACTTCCATGCCGTCTTTGAGTGGAAGCATGATGTCGAGTAAGATGAGATCCGGTTGAATCTCTTCTACTTTCACGAGCGCTTCTTCGCCGTCATAGGCGACATGCACTTGGTAACCTTCTTTTTCAAGTTTAAACTTCAATATATCTGCGATTGGTTGTTCGTCATCTACCACTAAAATCGTACGATCCATTCAGTGAGTCCTCCTCTTATCATTAAACGTACATGCCTACATTGTAACTCTTTTTATACAGCTTAGAAAGCGTGGTCCATTTCCGTGGAAATGAAAAAGAGAGCCGCAATGGCTCTCCTTTCTTATGCTTCGTAAATGTCACGCAAGATGACCGTCTGCTCACGAGCCGGTCCGACCGAGAAGGTCAATAACTCAATACCCGTCAATTCTTCGATGCGACGCACGTAACGTTTCGCGTTTTCTGGAAGGTCGTCGAAGTTACGGACGCCCGTAATGTCTTCCGTCCAACCAGGAAGTTCTTCGTATACTGGTACACACTTCTCAAGGACGCGGAAGTTCGGAGGATATTCATCTAGATGCTTTCCTTCGTACTCATACGATGTACAAATCTTGAGCGTCTCAAGACCTGTCAATACATCGATTGAGTTGAGGCAAAGATCTGTGATCCCGCTGACACGACGTGAGTGACGAACGACGACCGAGTCGAACCAGCCGACACGACGTGGACGACCTGTTGTCGTTCCGTATTCTTTCCCGACTTCACGAATCGTATGACCGATCTCGTCATCGAGTTGTGTTGGGAAAGGACCGTCACCGACGCGTGACGTATATGCTTTACAGACACCGACAACGTGATGGATTTTTGATGGACCGATTCCGGCACCACTTGATACGCCACCTGACGCCGCATTCGACGATGTGACGAACGGGTACGTTCCGTGGTCGATATCGAGAAGGACACCTTGTGCTCCTTCAAAGAGAACTTTCTTCTCTTCGTCGAGTGAATCGTTCAAGACGACAGATGTATCACACACGTATTTCGCAAACTGTTGGCCATACGCGTAGTACTCTTCGAAAATATCATCAAATTCTACTGGATCGACCTCGTACATTTTCACGAACATGCGGTTTTTCAACTCGAGAACAGTCTTTAATTTCTCTGCGAACACTTCTTTGTCGAGAAGATCTGCGATACGAATCCCGATACGCGCCGCTTTGTCCATGTATGCTGGACCAATCCCTTTAAGTGTTGTCCCGACTTTCGCATCACCTTTCGCATCTTCTTCTAAACGATCCTGAAGCTGATGATACGGTAAGATGATGTGCGCCCGGTTCGAGATACGAAGGTTATCCGTGCTCACACCGCGCTCATGTAAGTAAGCGAGTTCGGTCACGAGTGATTTCGGGTTGACGACCATTCCGTTCCCGATGACACACGTCTTATCCGAATAGAAGATACCCGACGGAATGAGGTGAAGTTTATATTTCGTATCATTGAAGACGATCGTATGACCAGCGTTGTCTCCCCCTTGATAACGCGCGACGACTTCGGCTTGTTTCGATAAGAAATCGGTGATTTTCCCTTTCCCTTCATCGCCCCACTGCGTTCCCACTACGACTACTGATGACATAATGAATCCTCCTTATTGATCAACGTTCTGTTCAAACCATCCGTAAGTGTACACTTGAAAAGCGAGAAAGTCAATCCAATACCGAACGTTTTATATAACATGTAATGATTCGTTCGTTATTTTGCGACTTACCTATATAAAAAAAGACACCACCGACGTTACATCGGTGGTGCGAAGGCCTGTGTCTCCATATTGACGAACTTGTTGTACTCTTTCCGGAAGGAGAGCTTGACCGTACCGGTCGGACCGTTACGTTGTTTCGCAATGATGATTTCAATCGTATTGGCGTCCTCACTCTCTTTATCGTAATAGTCATCACGATAGAGGAAGGCTACGATATCGGCATCCTGCTCAATCGCTCCCGATTCACGGATATCCGACATCATCGGTCGCTTGTCTTGACGGCTCTCTACCCCACGCGAGAGCTGTGACAAGGCGATCACAGGTACTTGAAGTTCACGCGCAATCGCTTTGAGCGTACGCGAGATTTCCGATACTTCCTGTTGTCGGTTCTCTCCCGGTTTCCCGTTCCCGACGATGAGCTGCAAGTAGTCAATCATGATCATCCCGAGACCATGCTCTTGCTTCAAGCGACGACACTTCGCCCGAATCTCGTTGACGCGAAGACCCGGCGTATCGTCGATGTAGATGCCCGCTTGTGAGAGCGATGACATCGCAAGTGATAAGCGACCCCAGTCTTCCGCTTCAAGACGTCCGGTCCGGAGGCGCTGGGCATCGATATTTCCTTCTGCACACAACATACGCATGACGAGCTGTTCCGCCCCCATCTCTAAACTGAAGATGGCGACGTTCTCGCCCGTACGAACGGCAACGTTTTGCGAGATGTTCAAGGCGAACGCGGTCTTCCCGACAGATGGACGAGCGGCCACGATAATCAAATCGTTTCGTTGGAAACCGGCCGTCATCTTATCTAAATCCGTGAAGCCTGTGGCAATCCCGGTAATCTCACCGCTCGACTGATGCAGTTTTTCAATCGTCGAATAGGCATCCGATAGAACGGAACCAATCGGGTGGAAGCTGGACTGCCCTTTCCGTTGCGATACTTTTAGAATGTTCCGCTCCGCGTCCGAGAGGACAGAATCGACCTCGTCCTGACGCTCATAACCATCTGAAACGATGTTCGTTGCCGTTCGAATGAGACGACGAAGTGCCGCTTTTTGATCGACGACATTCAAGTAATAGCCGATGTTCCCGATGGCCGGGACGGATTCAGCGACCTCCGCTAAATAGTTGAGACCGCCGATTTCATCTAAAATACCTTGCGCCTGGAGCTCTGAACTGAGCGTGACCAAGTCGACAAGCTCACCCCGGTCATTAATTTTTAACATCGCTTCAAAGATGCGCTGGTGGCTGACGCGATAAAAGTCGTCCGGGTCGACCCGCTCTGAGGCCGTGATCAACCGGTCCGAATCGAGGATGATCGCCCCTAAGACGGCTTGCTCCGCTTCCACGCTATGTGGTGGTGTATTGACTTGAATCGCATCACTCATCCGTCTCTACCTCACCTTCAAGCTTCTTGTACATGTACATTCAACGTCGCAACGACGTCATGGTGCAACTTCACTGGCACTTTCGTGAAACCGAGCGCCTTGATTGGGTGCTCGAGTTCAATTTTACGCTTATCAATCTTGTAGCCCATTGATTTGAGGGCATCCGCGATTTGTTTGCTCGTGACCGATCCGAACACGCGACCGCCTTCACCGGCTTTTGTCGTGACGGCGATCGTCTCTTTTTCAAGTTTTGCTTTCAGTTGCTGCGCTTCTTTCAACTCTTCTTCTGCAGCCTCTTCAGCACGACGTTCTTTCGCCGCGAACGCTTTTAGGTTTCCAGGTGTCGCTTCAACCGCCAAGTTTTTCTTGAACAAGACGTTTTTGGCGTAAGCGTCTGCCACGTTCTTCACTTCTCCAGCTTTTCCTTGCCCTTTTACATCTACTTTCAAAATAACTTTCATTCTAATTCCTCTCCTTCAGTATCATCTGTCATATAATGATCAATCGCTTCTTTTAACAAGACGTTTGCTTGTTCGCGACTCATTTCGAGTTGTGTCGCTGCATTCGTCAAATGTCCGCCACCATCGAGCATTTCCATGATGACTTGAACGTTGACGTCACCGAGAGACCTTGCACTGATCCCGGTTCGTCCATCCGGTAAAATCGCGATGACGAACGAGGCTTTGACACCTTCCATATTCAGCAACTGGTCTGCAGACTGGGCAATCAATACTTGGTGATGGGCCTCATCGTCAGAAGCGACCGCGATCGCCATGCCATCTGCGTAAATCTCGGTGTTTTTCAAAATCTGTGACTGTTCGATATAGGCATCGAGGTCTTGCCGCATAAAGTGTTGCACGAGCACCGTGTCAGCTCCTTGAATACGTAAGTAGGACGCCGCATCAAACGTACGTGAACCTGTACGGAGCGTAAAGCCTTTCGTGTCGACCATAATTCCTGCAAGAAGTGACGTCGCCTCTAGAATCGAAAGCTTGCGACTTCCTGCCTGATACTCAATCAGCTCTGTGACAAGCTCACACGTCGACGATGCATAAGGTTCCATGTACACAAGGACCGGGTCCTCGATAAACTCTTCACCACGTCGGTGATGGTCAATCACAACGACACGCTCCGCCCGATACAGGATGTCTTTTGAAATGACAAGTGAAGGACGATGCGTGTCGACGACGACGAGAAGCGTCTGTTCATCGATGAGTGGTTGTGCTTCATATTCGGTCAAGAACTGGCTATATAACGAGTCATCGTTTTCTACCTCTTGAACGAGTCGCTGAATGCCGATGCTCGTCTCACCTGACGGCACCACCACGTACGCCTCACGTCCGACAAACTCAGCCAACTTCATAATTCCGATGGAAGCCCCGAGCGAGTCCATATCTGGGTTTTTATGCCCCATGACGAGAACACGGCTCGATTCCCGAATCAAATCACGCATCGAGTTCGAGATAACACGTGCCCGGACGCGCGTCCGTTTCTCCGTCGGGTTCGTCTTCCCTCCAAAGAAACGAACTTTTCCGTTATGACGTTTGACGACTGCCTGGTCACCACCACGACCAAGTCCAAGGTCTAGACTCGACTGCGATAGGTTGCCGAGCTCCGTCAATGTCGTTTCTCCACATCCAACCCCAATCGATAACGTCAACGGAATCCTTTGTTCCTTCGTCGCGTCTCGCACCTCGTCTAAAATCGAGAAGCGATTATTCTCCAGTTCAGATAACGTTCGCTCGTTCATCACGAGGAAAAAGCGGTCTGCTGCCGTACGACGCATGTAGATGTGATGCCGTTGCGCCCATTGGTTGAGAAGCACCGTCACACGACGGTTTACTTCGCTTCGTACTTGCTCATCCACCGCGGTCGACATCTCGTCGTAGTTATCTAGATACAAGATGCCAATGACCGTTTGCGTTTGAACATATTTTTGTTCCATCTCTGCTTCTTCGGTCATATCAAACAAATAAAGCGTTTGATGTGTTTGATTGTAAAAAACACGATATACGCGGTCACCCACTTCAATCGTGGCTTCATCCTCTTCCTCTTCAATCAACTCATCGAATGCGGAATGGAGCGCATCAAGCGGTACACCAATCGCCATATCGAGTTCAAAGATCAATCGTGATTGCTCGTTATACCAACTGATGCGTCGGTCTTGATCGAAGACTAAAATCCCAATCGGCATCGTCGTCAACGCTTCTTTTCCGACCTCTTCGATTTGATGAGAGAGTGAGAGGACATACTGTTCCCAATTTTTACGTTCCCGTCGCATCGTCACTTGCTGATAGATGAAAAAGATCAGCGTGCCCATAAACAGGGTGATTGCCGCCACAATGCTGTAGAACGCCAATCCTAACGAGACAAGAAATCCAATCACATATGGAATCATGTGCCGCGCGTATTGGTTCTTCACGGATGTTATTGCTTCACCACTGTGCATGTATGCCTCCTAAAATGAGTAATGTTCACCCATGGAATCGTAAAGGTTTCTGCTCTATCATACCATATTCGTCGGTTTCACTTACACACTTACAAACGAGATGAAATACAAAAAAACGACTTATCCAAAAGGATAAGCCGTTCGTCAAACATTACTCTGCAACGTATGGAAGCAAAGCCATTTGACGTGAGCGCTTGATAGCGACAGTAAGTGGACGTTGGTATTTCGCTGAAGTACCAGTCACACGACGTGGAAGAATTTTACCACGCTCCGAAACGAAGCGTTTGAGCAATTCTACGTCTTTATAATCGATATGAGTGATGTTGTTCGACGTAAAGAAACATACTTTACGACGACGACGACCTCCTGGACGACGTGCCATGTGAAGACCTCCTTTATAAGTTAGTTTTTATTGTCAACAATGATTAGAATGGCAAATCATCATCTGACAAGTCGATTTTGCCGCCACCCGAGAACGGATCTGCGTCAAAACCTTTATTCGAATTCGAGGACTGAGATGAAGTCGAAGCAGCTCCTGCGCCCCATCCTGATCCACTTGATTCACCACCACCGAAGACATCTCCAGATGGTGCTTGCTCACGTTGCCCTGAGGCTCCGCGTGGTTCAAGGAAGCGTACGCTGTCGGCGACTACTTCTGCCCGGTAACGACGTTGGCCATCTTGTCCTTCGTAACTACTGATTTGAAGGCGACCGTCAACGCCGGCCATGCTGCCCTTTTTCAAGTATTGTGCTACGTTCTCTGCTTGTTTGCGCCAAACGACACAATCAATAAAGTCCGTCTCGCGCTTCCCATCTTGTCCAGCGAATGGACGATCGCAAGCGAGAGTAAGGCGTGTTACGGCGATTCCGCTCTGCGTGTAACGCATTTCCGGATCGCGAGTCAATCGACCAACTAACACAACTCGGTTAATCATCTCCAAGCTCCCCTTTCACGATACGAGACGTTAAGGATTAACGCTCGTCTTTTGTTGTCATTTGACGGACAACGTCGTCAGAGATCTTCATGAGACGCTCTGTTTCTTGGATCGCTTTAGGTTCAGCAACGATGTTAAGAAGAACGTAGTGTCCTTCGCGCATCTTGTTGATTTCATAAGCGAAACGACGTTTACCCATGTCTGTTGTTTTTTCAACAGTACCACCGTTTTCAGTGATGACGTTGTTGAAGCGCTCGATTAAAGCTTTCTTCGCTTCCTCATCAACTGATGGACGGATAATGTAAAGAAGTTCGTATTTACGCATTATCTTTCACCTCCTCTTGGACTAACGGCTCCTACCGGTTTGTAGGAGCAAGGAGCAAACAATTGTTTTACTCACGTCATAATATACTATCAAACTTCCTTGACTTTTACAACACGTTTCAGCAAATCAACTTATACGTTGAAGCGGAATGTGACAACGTCGCCGTCTTGGAAGACATATTCTTTACCTTCCGAGCGAAGTTTCCCTTGTTCTTTCACTGTCGTCATGTTGCCAGCTGCCGAAAGATCTTCATACGCGACAACTTCAGCACGAATGAATCCACGTTCGAAATCAGAGTGAATGACACCGGCACATTGTGGGGCCTTCATCCCTTGTTTGAACGTCCAAGCGCGAACTTCTTTTTCACCTGCCGTGAAGTATGTCGCAAGACCAAGTGTCGAATACGCCGCACGGATCAATTGATCGAGTCCTGACTCTTCGATACCGAGATCTTGCAAGAATTCGAGGCGCTCTTCCGGTTCGAGCTCTGAAATTTCTTCTTCGATACGTGCACAGATGACGATGACTTTTGCCCCTTCTGTTGCCGCATGGTCACGGACCGCTTGTACGTACTCGTTTGAGTCCGCGTCCGCCACTTCGTCTTCACTCACGTTCGCCACATAAAGCATCGGCTTCATCGTCAACAATTGGAAGTGTTTCACGATGGCGAGTTGGTCGTCCGTTAATTCAGCGACACGTGCCGGGCGCTCCGACTCAAGAACGTCACGTACGATTTCAAGTGCTTCAAGCTCTTGTACCGCTCCTTTATCTTTTGCTTTTACCATTTTTTGAACGCGAGCGATTCGTTTATCGACTTGTTCAAGGTCAGCTAAGATCAATTCAAGATTGATCGTCGTGATGTCGTCAATCGGTGAGACGCGTCCCGCAACGTGCGTGATGTTCTCGTCCTCAAAGCAACGAACGACTTGGCAAATTGCATCAACTTCGCGAATGTTCGCCAAGAACTTGTTTCCGAGTCCTTCACCTTTTGATGCACCTTTAACGATTCCAGCGATATCTGTAAATTCAAACGCTGTTGGCACCGTCTTTTTCGGTTTGACGAGTTCCGTCAATCGATCAAGACGTGCATCTGGTACTTCAACGACTCCGACGTTCGGGTCGATTGTCGCGAACGGATAGTTAGCCGCTTCGACTCCTGCTTGTGTAATCGCATTAAACAAAGTCGATTTCCCGACGTTTGGTAATCCGACAATTCCTGCTGTTAATCCCACTAGTAGTTCCTCCTCATCCGGTGTTTCCCGGGAAATGTTAAGCCGTCTGTGGAGTGGGTACCTTCAGTACACCACACCGTCACATCCTTCACAATTATAGATAGTCCACGATTAAACCGCAACTCACGTTCATAACCTAAAGAAAAACGCCGCTTATTCTGCGGCGTTCCCTTGCTCAAGCACTTTCTTGAATCGCTTATCAAAGTCTCGGCGTTGCATGAGTACACTTGCTCCGCAACCTTGACATTTGATGCGAATGTCCATCCCTACACGTGTGATTTGCCAGCGGTTCGTCTTGCAGGCATGTGGTTTTTTCATTTCCACAACATCGTTCAACGCATAAGTTTTACTGTGCATTTTCTGCTTCTCCTCCTTTAGGAGTTGGGTTCGGTGGCAACATGACCGTACGTGGGTATGGAATTTCAATACCACGTTGGTCGAATCCTGCCTTCAATTCTTTATGCAAAATTCGTCCAGCTGCGAAATGTTGAGTCGGTGGTACTTCTGCCATCAAGCGATAGACGACTTCTGAAGCCCCGAGTGACTGTACTCCTGCGAGTGTGATTGGTTCAATGAAGAGGTCATGATACTTCGCCTCGACTTCTTTCGCAATCTCTTTAATCGCCGACTCGACATGTTCCATGTCCTCTTCGTAGGCGACACCGACATCGACAACCGCCACACTATTTTCTAGTGAGTAGTTCGTCACTTGCATGATCTGTCCGTTCGGAATGATAGAAACTTGTCCGTTCAATCCTTTTAGTTTCGTAGTGCGAATGCCGACCTCGATGACGACTCCTTCGACCTGTTGATTCAAACTGACATAATCCCCATTTTTATATTGGTTTTCAAAGATGATGAACGCGCCTGTAATGACGTCCTTCACTAAACTTTGCGCACCGAACGAGATGGCAAGACCTGCTACCCCGGCTGATGCGATTAAACCGGCGATATTGACGCCGAATTGTCCGAGCACTGTCAGGACCATAATCAAACCGATCACATAACGGATCGTATTTTGTGCGAGTTTCAAAAGTGTCTCGTTTTGACGCTGAGCGACAATATCATGTTCTTTTATTTTTCGAATCGTAAATACGCGCTCCACCATCGTCGTCAAGATTCTTGTTGCAATATATAAGCCAAGAATGATGAGCGCGACACCGGCGAGCTTGATCCCTAAACCAATCCACATGTCTGTATCTTTAAAGTACTCCACGAATTGGTTTACGCTATCCATCGTTTCGTCTGCCACCGTGCTTAAATCTTTTTCTGTATTTTGCGAAGCCATCTTTTCACCTCAAAAGTCGTAGATTCTAAATCATCAAAACATATTTCGCGACTTTTCTCAAACGCCGCATTCGGAAGTTTAGAAGTTTTCCACTTTTGGGAATGGGTTAATACGAGATCAATCCCCTAACTGCAACTAGGAATAGGCAGCTCAGAAGAGAGGATGAGATTCATGCCGTTTCGCCTAAAACCTCATAAACCATACTCTTTCTTCATTGAACACACTGAGCGGAGTGGATCCAGATTACTTGCGGACCAGCTTCATGAACAGTTGGTCAATGAAACCCATCGCCCCATCGTCCTTGTTTGCATCGGTTCGGATCGTTCGACCGGTGATTCTCTTGGTCCACTCGTCGGAACGTTTTTAGAAGAACGTCGCATCCGCAACCTACACGTATACGGTACATTAACGAAACCCGTACACGCACTCAATTTAGTGGAGACGTTACATGAGATCCAAACCCGCTTCCATCAACCGCTCATCATTGCCATCGATGCCTGTCTCGGACGTTTGTCGAGCGTCGGTTACGTCTTCTTTTCAGAAGGACCACTCGCCCCCGGTGCAGGTGTCCAAAAAGAACTCCCTGCCGTCGGCGCTTATAATATCAAAGCCGTCGTGAACGTCAGTGGCTTTATGGAAATGATGATTCTTCAAAATACACGACTCCATCTCGTCTATGAACTCGCACGCTTCATCACGGAAGGATTCGTCGATTTCGATTCACGCATCGGACGCCTTCATCACGAAGAGGCTGCGATCACTAGACTTCGTCAATCACGAGACGAGTCAAAGTCTTGAGGCGACAACAACGTAAGGAGTTGTTCTAAATCGTCTTGTGAGAAGTATTTTAGTTCTAACACGCCTCCCTTTCGACGAGGACGAATCGACACATCCATTTGAAGACGCTCTGCAAGCACTGCTTCGACCGCTTCGATATCCGCGTTCGATTGCTTCAGCGTCTTTTTTGCTGTGCGCTCTTTTTGTAAATAACGCTCGAGCCGTCTTACCGTCCAGTGTTCGGCAATCACTCGTTTTGCAATCTGTTCCATCGCTTGTTCTGATTTCATGCCTGTAATCGCCCGTGCATGACCCATCGTCAAATCGCCGACCATGACCGCGTGCTGAACCGCGCTCGGTAGACGAAGCAGACGCAAACTGTTCGTCACATGACTTCTGCTTTTCCCGACCCGGTCTGCCAATTGTTGTTGAGTCAGGCCGAGTGTCTGCATCAATTGTTCATAGGCGACGGCTTCTTCGATGGCGTTCAAGTCGGCACGCTGAATGTTTTCAATCAAGGCCAACTCCATGACGCGATCCGAGTCTGCCGTGACGACTAGAGCGGGAATGTCTTCTTTCCCGGCAAGTTTTGCCGCTTGGAATCGTCTTTCCCCAGCGATGATTTCATAGTAGCCGGTCGCTTTTCGTACGACAATCGGCTGCAGAACGCCATACCGTTCAATCGACTGGCGCAACTCTTCTAGTTTCTCCACCTCAAATTGTTTCCGGGGTTGGTTCGGGTTTGGGCGAATGAATTTTAATGCTAATCGTTCCATCTACAAACCTCCTTCATCGTATGAAAAAGCACGGACTCATTTTTGAGGCCGCGCTTTCGGGATGCGAATTCGAATTTCAACAAATTCCTCTTCGTCTACTTCTTCAGTTTGGACATCAATCCCTGTTTTCCCAATCAAATCGATCGAGTCACGAATCGTATTGATGGCGATTCGCGTATCGCGCGCAAAACTTTTCGTCCGGCGACGTTGTTTTTTTGGTTTACGCTTTTCTTCTTCGATTGGCGTTGTCAAAAAGGCGACTCGTTCTTCCGTCTCTTTAACATTGTAATCCTGTTCCAACACTTCCACGAGCACTTGGAGCTGTAGTCCCTCTTCTTTTAACGGTAACAGCGCACGAGCGTGTCGTTCATTGATGCGACGATCGCGAAGTGACTGTTTCACGTCTTCAGGCAACTTCAACAGTCGTAACTTATTCGCAATCGTAGACTGGCTTTTCCCTAAACTCTTCGCTAACGCATCCTGCGTCAAGCCATTCAAGGCGAGTAAACGGTCGTATGCCTCCGCTTCTTCAATCGGACTCAACTGTTCCCGTTGCAAGTTTTCGATCAAGGCGAGCGCAGCCGTCGTATCATCATCCATATCGCGAACGATTGCCGGAATCGCTGACCAGCCGAGCGATTTAACGGCTCGGAAACGACGCTCCCCGGCGATGATTTCATAGCAGTCCCCGTCTGCCTTACGAACCACGATCGGTTGAAGCAGTCCGTGTTCCGAAATCGTCGTTGCCAACTCTTCAATTTTAGCCGGTTCGAATACTTTACGCGGTTGATATCGGTTCGGACGCAATCGTGACAACGAGAGCTCCTGTACCGTGTCGTCCGCTCGAACTTCTGCAATCTGCGTCACGGCAACTTCGTCTTTTCGATTCACACCGAACAATTTCGCAAATCTATTCTTCAACGTCGGGCACCCCTTTTATGTAAAAAAATAAGCAGACTCCACCACTGGAATCTGCTTTTGTTTCACGTGAAACGACATCATCAGATAAGTGGCTCTTTCGCCGGTGTCCCCGCCTTACGCGGATATTTCCCGGGCGTTTTTCGTAGTTTATCTACAACTACGATATTACGCTCACTCATCTCTCCTGGCAATAGGAACTGGTGTGTTGCTTTTTCTTTCCCACCAAGGACAGCCAACGCATTTTGGGCGTCTTTCATCTCATCAGATACTTTCGCTGCTTTCAGCGCGACAAAGTTTCCGCCTACTTTTGCGAGTGGTAGGCAGTACTCAGCCAACACTGTCATGCGGGCTACCGCCCGTGCTGTGACGACATCAAACTGTTCACGGAATTTTTTATTCTTCCCGAACTCTTCGGCACGTCCATGATGGAACGCGACACCTTCAAGTCCAAGGGCGAGCGCCAATTCATTCAAGAACGTGATGCGCTTATTCAATGAATCGATGATCGTGACATGTAAGTGCGGGAATAAAATCTTGAGAGGGAGACTCGGGAATCCGGCACCCGCTCCGACATCACATACCGTTTCGACTTTCGTGAAATCGAAATGAAACGCTGCGCTGAGCGAATCGTAAAAGTGTTTCAAATACACTTCCTCTTTGTCTGTGATGGCCGTCAAGTTCATTTTTTCGTTCCATTCAACGAGCATCTCGAAATAGCGCTTGAACTGAGCGAGTTGTGTCTCGTTCAGTTCAAACCCTTTCGCCCGTAACGCTTCAATAAATTGAGATTCGTTCATCGTTTCACTCCACCGTCGCATATTGTCCTTGTTCGATATAGACGAGCAAGATTGACACGTCTGCAGGGTTTACACCTGAGATTCGTGATGCTTGTCCGATCGAAAGTGGACGAACTTGTTTTAATTTTTGTTTCGCTTCTGTCGCAAGACCGCCGATTGCATCGTAATCCAAGTTTTCTGGAATCCGTTTTGCTTCCATGCGACGCATCTTCTCGACTTGTTCGAGTTGTTTTGAGATATAACCTTCATACTTCACTTGAATCTCGACTTGTTCTTTCACTTCGAACGATAACTCGTCCGTAGATGGCACGGCCGTCATGAGCGCCTCATACGTCACTTCTGGACGCTTCAACAAAATGTTCGCATGTGTCGCTTCTTTCAGCGGGTGTGCACCGACCGATTCAAGCATCGCATTCACTTCAGGCGTCGGTTTGACGACAAGTGATGCAAGTCGCTTCACTTCTTTTTCAATCGCTTCACGCTTCTCATTGAGATGTGCATGGCGTTCTTCTGAAAGTAAGCCGATCTCATGCCCGATGTCGCTGAGACGTAAATCTGCATTGTCATGACGCAACAAGAGGCGATACTCAGCACGCGATGTGAGGAGACGATATGGTTCGTTCGTTCCTTTCGTCACGAGGTCATCGATTAAGACACCGATGTATGCTTGAGAGCGGTCAAGGATGACAGGGTCTTTACCGAGCACTTTGCATGCGGCGTTGATTCCCGCCATGATTCCTTGTCCAGCTGCTTCTTCGTAGCCGCTCGTCCCGTTGATTTGCCCTGCTGTAAAGAGTCCTGGAACTGCCTTTGTTTCAAGAGTCGGCCAAAGTTGCGTCGGTACGACCGCATCGTACTCAATCGCATAACCTGGACGCATCATCTCTGACTTTTCAAGACCTGGAATCGTCCGAAGCATCTGATGTTGAACGTCTTCTGGCATACTCGTCGAGAAACCTTGAACGTATACTTCTTCCGTATCGCGACCTTCTGGTTCTAAGAAGATTTGGTGACGTGGTTTGTCATTGAAACGGACGACTTTATCTTCAATCGATGGACAGTAACGTGGTCCTGTTCCTTTGATTGCACCCGAATACATCGGTGAACGGTGTAAGTTCTCATCAATCAATTGATGTGTACGTTCACTCGTATACGTGAGCCAGCAAGGGATTTGTTCAATTGGATTCAAGTCAGTCGACGTGTACGAGAAGAATGATGGATTCTCGTCTCCAGGCTGAATCTCAGTCTTCGAGTAATCGATTGTTTTCCCATCGATTCGTGGCGGTGTCCCTGTTTTGAATCGAACTAAATCGAGGCCGAGTTCTTCTAAATGTTTTGAAAGCTCGACCGATGGCATTTGGTTGTTTGGACCACTTTCGTATGCCAATTCACCGATGATGATTTGACCACGCATGAACGTTCCCGTCGTGACGATGACTGCTTTCGCGCGATATTCTGAACCCGTGTTCGTTACCACGCCACGAACTTCTCCGTCTTCGACGAGCAATCGTTCAACAAGTGCCTGACGAAGCAATAGATTCGGCTCGTCTTCTAGCACTTTCTTCATATGATTTTGATATTGGAATTTGTCCGCCTGTGCACGTAGTGCACGTACCGCTGGACCTTTCGACGTGTTGAGCATCTTCATTTGGATGTACGTCGCATCAATCGCACGACCCATTTCTCCGCCGAGTGCGTCGATTTCACGTACGACAATCCCTTTCGCCGGTCCACCGATTGACGGGTTACAATACATGAACCCGACCATATCAGGGTTCATCGTCAGCATCGCTGTTTTGGCACCCATCCGAGCCGATGCGAGTGCCGCTTCAATCCCTGCGTGTCCGGCCCCGATGACGATTACGTCATATTCGCCTGCCGTATAAGCCATATTTGTTCCTCCTTATTATTTCCCAAGACAAAACTGTGAAAAGAGCTGATCAATCAAGCTCTCTTGTACGGTATCTCCATTGATTTCACCGAGCGTATCCCATGCCCGACGTAAATCGATTTGGACCATATCGATTGGCATATTCATGACAGCACTACCGAGTGCCTCATCAATTTGACCAATCGTTCGTTTGATTAATTGAATGTGTCGAGCGTTTGAGATATATGTCATATCTTGTGACTCGACGCCTTTTGCAAAGAAGAGGTTCGCAATCGCCGCTTCAAGTGCATCGATTCCCTCATCTAGTAAGAGTGACGTCGCCACGATTGGACGTCCTGCCGCTAGTTTCTCTAGCTTAGAAGAATCCATGTTTTGTGGCAAGTCTGTCTTGTTGATGATGATGATTGCATTCATCCCTTTGACGGCCTCAAACAACGCCTCATCTTCGACAGTCAACCCTTCATGTCCGTTTAAGACGAGAAGGACCAAGTCCGCTGCTTCTAACGCCTTCCTCGATTTTTCAACGCCGATGCGTTCAACGATATCTTCTGTCTCGCGAATACCGGCGGTGTCCACCAACTTGAGCGGAACACCTTTCACGTTGACATATTCCTCGATCGTGTCACGTGTCGTCCCGGCAATCTCCGTGACAATCGCTTTCGTCTCCTGCACGAGCGTATTCATGAGTGAGGATTTTCCGACGTTCGGTCGCCCGATGATCGCCGTCGCCAAACCTTCGCGCAAGATTTTCCCTTGTCGCGCCGTCTCGAGCAATTGCTCTAAGATTCGTTTGACTTCGCCCGCCTTCTCTTCGACGATTGCTTGTGTCATCTCTTCAGCGTCATACTCAGGATAGTCAATATTGACCTCGACTGCCGCAATCGTCTCAAGCAACTGTTGACGCAATTCGCGAACGAGTCGTGACAAACGTCCTTCCATTTGAGACATCGCCACGTTCATCGCCCGATCCGTCTTCGCACGAATCAAGTCCATGACCGCCTCGGCTTGTGATAAATCGATGCGGCCATTTAAAAAGGCGCGTTTCGTGAACTCGCCCGGTTCTGCTAAGCGGATGTCGGGTTGGTCGAGAATGAGTTCTAGCACACGATTGACCGCCACGACGCCTCCGTGACAATTGATTTCGACGACGTCTTCTCGTGTAAACGTCTTTGGTGCTCGCATGATACTGACCATGACTTCATCTACGACTTCGCCCGTATCAGGACGTTTTAATGTTCCATAATGAATGGTATGTGAATCGACCTGTGTTAAGTCTTTTCCAGAAAACACATTGTTCACCGTTTCGACCGCCAAATCGCCTGATAATCGGACGATTCCAATGGCACCTTCACCCATCGGCGTCGAAATCGCTGTAATCGTGTCAAACTCTAGCATCTTTCTCCCTCCAAACCTAAACCATCTTCTTCTATCATATGCATAACGAACCTACTATACACGATATTCGACTTGAACGAAAGAGTTCACCCGCCGATGAAGTCGTTGCAGTTCCTATCATTATTTTCGTACAATAAAGGAATATATTGACAGAGACGAGAGGGATGAACATGAAGCAACAGGAAGCGATTCAACTCATTACGGAACGATTAAAACAGGATGAGGCAGTTCAAGCAATTTTTTTGAAAGGCTCTTTCGGCAGGGGAGAAGCCGATGAACATTCGGATATCGACCTTTATGTCATGGTGCACCCCGATGAGGAGGCCTCCTTTCTATCTAGACGCCTCGAGCATTTAAACGCCTACCGTCCGATTCTGTTAAAAGATGAGATTCACATCGTTGCGCCACAACTCATCGTCGTATTCGACGATTTTCTTCACCTCGACCTGTTCACGGTCACGCAAGATACGTTGAACCATCAAGACTCGATTCATGTGATCTACGACCCACAACAGCGACTTGCTAGACACGCCACTTCCTTGCAGTTAGACGAAGCAGCAATCAGTGACCATGCCTTCGACACCGTTTGGTTCTTTTTCCAATATACGAAATCAAGAAATCGCGGTAACGAAATTTGGGCAGCCGAAATGCTTCGTCAAGGAATGGTCCATTTTGCATATGTGTTAGCCGCTCACCATACACCGGATCGGGCTTCCCTCGGTTTAAAGGATATGACGCAGCGACAAGAAATCGACCTACATCCATTTTATAATCAATTGACCCCAGCGAATCATGAAAAAGCCGCCCGATTCTACATCGAGCGACTTAAAGAAGAACACCCTTTCTTCCAATCCTTATCCGGCTACAATGTGTTTGGACCGTTTATGGAACAGTTGCTTCAACGAGAAACAAACCGCCTTTGAAAGAGGACGGTTTGTTTTTTAGTAACGTGCTTGTCGTTTCGTCGAACGAATCGTGAAGTAGAGGAACAATTCTAGAATTGCAATGGCGATGAGGATTCCACCGAAAAGCTGGAATAGGACAAGTAGGCTACTGAACGGATTCGTCAGCATAAGAATCCCGACACCAATCCACAATAGACTGCCAATCAAAAACCAGAGCCATCGTCCCGCCATCGATTGACGGTAACCGAGCGCCTGAATGAGGCGAATGATTCCTCCAAATAAAAACAGCGCCCCGATTAAAATCGGGAGTAGACTAGCCAGCGTCTCGGCGAAGAAAAAGACGACCGCTGCCAAAATCAAATAGATGAGACCCATAAAGAAAGCTGGCGGTAATCCGCCTTGTCGTCTGCGAACTCCCTGAAAGATCATCCATATGCCCATGATCGCCAAGTATCCGGCAATCACGTACACCATGACATCAAAGAAAAATCGAGGGTACAGTAGAATAAGAACACCGAGCACAAAGTAAATGATTGCTTGCCATAACGTCGAACGTTCTACACGATGAATAAATGCCTCCATGTTTCCACACCTCCGTTTACCCGTTTCTTTCATTATTCCCGTCTTCTCGACATACAATCCCACAAAAAAAGCTGAGTGTCAGATGACACCCAGCCTAACGATTATTTACGTTTTTTCTTTTTGTTTTTCTTCTCTTCTTCAGCAAGCGCCGCACGCTCTGCTTCTTTCGCAGCGATTTTCGCTTCTGCTGCAACCTTCATCTTCTCACGCATCGGAAGCATGATTGCCATCGTGACGATGATTGAGATGATATAACCGACTACCCAGTACAATGAGAGCGCGGCTGGAAGGTTGATCGACATGATGAAAATCATGACCGGGAAGATGTAAAGCATCATCTTCAATTGTGGGTTCTGTTCTTGACCCGCCATTGAGATTTTTTGTTGAACGAACGTCAAGATTGCCGCTAAAATCGGCAAGATGAACGTTGGGTCCGGAGCACCGAGGTCGAACCATAAGAAGTCCGCTTCGAAAATCTCAGGAGTACGACGAATCGCATCATAGAACGCGAAGAGAATCGGCATTTGAATCAAGATTGGCAAACAACCTGCGAGCGGGTTGATTTGGTATTCTTGATAAAGTTTCATCATCTCTTCTTGGAGTTTACGTTGTGTTTCTTGGTCTTTTGAGCTGTACTTCTCACGAAGCTTCAACATTTCCGGTTGCAAGACTTGCATCGCACCCATACTCTTCGTCTGCTTGATCATGAGCGGGAGAATCAACAAACGAACAATGATTGTCGCGATGATGATTGAAATCCCATATTGCCATGGGCCACCCACTAAATAAGCAACTTCCTTCAAGAGCCATGCGAGCGGCCATACAAAGTACTTCGCCCAGAAACCTTCTGTGTCAGCCGTGATTGGTTCGGCTTGGATGGTAGACGGATCCACACAGCCTGCCATCAGCATAATGACCGCAGTCATGGCAGCGAGTAATCCTAATTTTAGCTTTTTGCTCATAGTTCCTCCTACGCTTTCTTTATCAATTCTTTTTTAACGCACACGTCGATCGGGCAATCTTATAAGACTCTGATTATATGAGAGAACAAATTCAGATTGTCATGGTCACCGGCTTTGTTTTTGCCAAACCTTCGCTCGTTTGAATACGTGTTTCAAACTCTCGGTCACTTCCGACTGCGTCAATGCGGTCGCAGGCTTCCGAGCGATGATCACATAATCATTCGGCGCAACGTTCGGTTCAAGCAAGCGAAGCGACTCACGCATCAATCGTTTCATGCGGTTTCGTTCTACAGCATTTCCAAGCTTTTTGCTGACAGAAAGACCCACTCTGAAATGCGTTTGATCCGCTTTGAGCGTGTAGACGACAAACTGACGATTGGCCACGGAGCGTCCTTCGCGAAACACCGCTTGGAACTCTTCATTCTTTTGCAGGCGGTATTCTTTTTTCAAAATTCTCACTCCATCCTTCGCTTCAAAAATCGTCAACTAACATCATATCATATCCACATCATTTGAACGAGGGAGAATCCATGAAATGCTACGTTTCTGTGACAAACTAAAAAATTGCCCGAGGAAAGGATCCCCGGGCAATCTTCATTCGAAATTATACAGTCAAGGCTTTACGGCCTTTACGACGACGAGCAGCAAGAATGTTGCGACCGTTTTTAGTCGCCATGCGTGCACGGAATCCGTGAACTTTCTTACGCTTACGGTTGTTAGGGTTGAAAGTTGGTTTCATGGTTACAGCACCTCCTCAAGATTAACGCTCTATTAGCAAGTTATAGTTTCATTTAAGGCAGTCTTTAAGATTATATAAATCGAATCAACAATTGTCAATGTATTTTCGAACGGTTTTCGAATCAGGTCGATCACGTGATTGAGAAGGATCATTTGGGATCATTCAGCTTTGTCTAGAACGGCTTGTATGGAACCAGATTGATACGAAACCTTTACGTATTTCTTAAACGGTCTTTATAAATAGCGATGTTGAGCCATTTTATCCACATATTCACGAAGTTATCCACATTTATATGTGAATAACTCTTCTTTTTTCATGTCTAAATTCTTTATTTTTTCATTTTCTTCTTTTACAAAAACTTTCTCTCAATTCACTTCCTCCTCTTTTGTGCATAACTTTTTCAGTGACCTTTCTATCCAAACCCCTTTATCCACAACATATCCACAGTTTATCCACAAAACACACAGCATGTGGATAAGTGGGTGTGGATACTTTTCTTTGTCTGTGGATAAATACCGAAAAGCATTGCCACGTCTATTTTATTTTGCTAAACTGAATGTGCACAAACTTGTGGATGAACAATTCGTGATTCCGAGATATACACAGGCTGTGGATAAGTGTTATCCCCATAATGAACACCATGTGGATAACTTTATCCACAGTTTTTGTTCTTTGGGGATAACCCTAGTTTCTACTATAGAATAGTGTATGTGTATATCGTGTGAATAAGTTTTACCAAACATGTGAGTAAAGGAGGTCTTTCATTGAAGAATGCTCGCGAGATTTGGAGAAACGTTTTATCTGTGATTGAAGAAGAGGAACGAACTCCAAAAGCTAGTTTTGACATGTGGTTGAAATCAACCGAAGGGATATCACTGATGGGAACGACACTCGTTGTGTCGGCACCGGCCAGTTTTATCGTTACGTGGTTAGAGCGACAGTACTTGTCACTTTTACAAGATACGGTCGAAGAAATCACAAACAATAAGCTCGAAATTCATTTTATTGAAGAATCTCAAGCACACAAGTATGCTCCAGCGGATGGATCGTCACAAGAATCCATTGCCATGACGGAAACAAGGGAACAGCCTTTACCATTACCTTCAAAAGAGGAAGGGGATCTCGGACAGCTGAATGACAAATATATCTTCGAGACGTTTGTCATCGGATCGGGGAACCGATTTGCCCACGCCGCATCACTCGCTGTCGCTGAAGCACCGGCACGTGCATATAACCCGCTATTCATTTACGGGGGAGTCGGACTCGGGAAAACGCATTTGATGCATGCGATTGGTCATTACGTAAAAGGACAAAAACCAGGAGCTCGGATTGCGTACGTCTCTTCTGAAAAGTTTACGAATGAATTCATCAACTCTATTCGAGACAATAAAACAGGCGAGTTCCGTAATCGCTATCGGAACATCGATGTGTTGCTGATTGATGATATTCAGTTCTTAGCAGGAAAAGAACAAACGCAGGAAGAGTTTTTCCACACTTTCAATGCGCTACACAATGATCAGAAACAAATCGTCATTTCAAGCGACCGACCACCAAAAGAAATTCCGACGTTAGAAGATCGCCTACGTTCGCGTTTCGAATGGGGACTCATTACGGATATCACACCACCTGACCTCGAGACACGAATTGCGATTCTCCGTAAAAAGGCGACTGCTGAAGGTCTCGATATCTCAAACGAGGTCATGCTTTATATTGCGAATCAAATCGATACGAACATTCGTGAGCTAGAAGGGGCATTGACACGCGTTGTCGCTTACGCAAAACTAGTTGGGCGACCGATTGACCCAGACGTAGCAGCAGAAGCGCTTCATAACATCATGCCGGTCCAGGAAGCGAAGAAGATCGTCATTCGTGACATTCAAGAAATCGTCGGTCAACACTTCAACATTCAAGTAGAAGAGTTGAACTCGAAAAAACGCACAAAAACGTTGGCATTCCCACGTCAAATCGCGATGTACCTATCTCGTGAGATGACGGAGAGTTCATTACCGAAAATCGGGGAAGAGTTTGGAGGGCGTGATCATACGACTGTGATTCATGCACATGAGAAAATTAGCACGCTTCTGAAAAACGATGTGGAAATGCAAGAGACGATTCAAACGTTGAAAAAAGCACTGTCTAACTGATGATGGATTCTCTGTGGATATCCTGTGGATAAACCACCTTAGTTATCCACAAGTTATTCACAGGCGAAATGGCTTCATACGTATGCTTCAGGGGACTTATCCCCAGTATCCACAGCCCTTATTACTATTATGACTTAATTAATACTATTATTATTAGTAAATGACTCATTTCACCTTAGGAGGAATTATCCACATGCATTTAACGATTCAACGAGATGTATTCATGCAAGCCGTACAAGATGTATCAAAAGCTGTGGCTTCACGAACAACCATTCCAATTTTGACAGGCTTAAAGCTTGAAGCTCATGCGGACGGTTTAACACTGACAGGAAGTGATACTGAAATTTCGATTGAACGTTTGATCCCAATCGAAGAAGGTGGAATCGAACTCATTCAAATTCAGCGTGCTGGAAGTGTCGTATTAAATGCGCGCTTTTTAGGAGAAATCGTGAAGAAGTTGCCGACGAACGAAGTCACACTCGAAGTGTCACCAAACTTCATGACACGAATTGAGTCTGGCCAGGCAGAATTCCATTTGAACGGTCTCGATCCGGACGAATATCCTCGCCTGCCAGAACTTGCGAGCGACCGTCGTTTCTATCTACCAGCGGATCTCTTGAAGACGATCATCCGTCAGACGAGTTTCGCCGTTTCCTCACAAGAGACACGCCCTGTTCTAACAGGAGTCAACTTCTCTGCTGAGAAAGGCTTCCTTACATGTGTAGCGACAGACAGCCACCGCTTGGCGCTTCGTCGTGCTCGTTTTGAGACAGATAACGACTTGACGTTCCAAAATGTCGTCGTCCCTGGTCGTTCGCTCAACGAACTCGCTAAATTGCTCGATCGTGAAGAGTTGCCGATTGAAATCGTACTGACAGACCAGCAGATCTTGTTCCGCATGAAAAATATCTCATTCTTCTCGCGTTTGTTGGACGGGGCGTACCCAGACACGTCACGCCTCATTCCGGAAGAATATCGTACAGCAGTACGTATGAATGCGAAAGAATTCTTACAAGCCATCGACCGTGCGTCACTCTTAGCACGTGCTGACCGGAACAACGTGATTAAATTTGTCGCGGAAGATACGACAGCAGTCGAAGTATCTTCACATTCGCCTGAAGTCGGTAAAGTGTCTGAGCGTGTCAGCATCTTATCGCTTGAAGGGGAAGAATTGAAAATTTCCTTCAACTCTAAGTTTGTAATGGATGCGCTTCGTGCGCTCGATGCATCTGAAATCGAAATCCAGTTCACGGGTTCGATGCGACCGTTCATTCTACGACCGGTAGAGCAAGATAGCGTGCTTCAACTGATTTTACCAGTCCGCACATCGTAAGCAGCGGATAGGGATGATGAGGTGTCTGACCTTGTCATCCCTCTTTTTGCCTTATTCGACGATTTTCGATAAACTAATATGTATGGCGATTTTTTCAGATCAGCATGTGAGAAAGGAAGTGACGACATGGAAAAAGTGTCGATTACAACCGAGTATGTAACGCTCGGACAATTTTTAAAATTAGCAGACATCATCTCAAGTGGGGGACAAGCAAAGTTCTTTTTAGAAGATGTCCTAATCAAAGTGAACGGTGAGCAGGACCAACGCCGTGGTCGTAAATTGAGAGATGGAGATACAATCGAGGTCGAAGGCTTCGGGGAATATCAAATCGAGGGAAACTGACGTGCATTTAAAGTCGATCCGATTGCAAAATTATCGCAACTACGAAACCCTCGAGCTAGATTTCTCAGAACAGACGAATGTTCTAATTGGTGAGAATGCCCAAGGAAAAACGAATCTTCTCGAATCGATTTACGTACTTGCGCTCGCAAAATCGCATCGGACGACACAAGACCGAGAATTGATCGGTTGGGAAGCTGATGCCGCAAGTATCGAAGGACGGATTCATAAACGCACCGGCGAATCGGTGCAGAGTCTCTCATTTTCTCCTAAAGGAAAAAAAGCAAAGCTCAATCATTTAGAACAACGTCGTCTCAGTGACTATGTCGGCGCATTTAACGTCGTCTTGTTCGCCCCTGAAGACTTAGCCATCGTCAAAGGCAGTCCACAAGGGAGACGGCGATTTTTAGATATGGAAATCGGTCAGGTCAGTCCCGTGTACTTACATGAGCTCAATCAATATTTGAAGACGTTAAAACAGCGAAACGCCTTGTTGAAGCAGTTATCCACAAAGGGGGGGGACGAGACGTTACTCGAAGTATTGACGGACCAATTGATTGAACTCGCCGTGAAGATTGTGATGAGACGCTATCATTTCATCGATCAACTCGAAAAATGGGCTAATCCGATTCATTCTGGGATCACACGTGAGTTAGAGACACTGACGATTCAATACGTTTCTGACACGTTCCAAAAAGAACGTTTCTCAAAAGAACAGATGTTTGAAACGTATCGTCAAAAGTTTGATAAAATAAGAGAGAACGAACGAAGAAGAGGTGTGACCTTATTTGGTCCGCATCGTGACGATTTTGAATTGTACGTAAACGATCGAAACGTTCAAACGTTCGGTTCACAAGGTCAGCAACGAACGGCGGCCTTGTCATTGAAGCTAGCTGAAATTGAATTGATTCATGAAGAAGTGGGCGAATATCCTCTGTTGTTATTAGACGATGTGTTATCTGAACTTGACGATCATCGCCAAACCCATCTACTCGATACGATGGGACGAAAAGTACAAACGATTTTGACGACAACAAACATTGATGGAATCGCACATGAAACCATTCAACAAGCCAAAGTGTTTCACGTGAAACAAGGCGAAGTCGAAACAGAATCCGTGTAATCGTGGTAAGAAGGAACACCAAATCATGTATAGTAGGTGAAAATAACCGATGAGTAATGAAAATGAAAAAGAATTACAAGCGTATGGCGCCGATCAGATTCAAGTTCTTGAAGGCTTAGAGGCTGTTCGTAAACGTCCAGGGATGTATATCGGTTCCACAAGCTCTCGCGGTCTCCACCACTTAGTATGGGAGATTGTCGATAACTCAATCGATGAGGCGCTTGCAGGTTATTGTGACACGATCACAGTGACGGTTGAGCCAGGAAACTCCATCGTTGTCGAAGATAACGGACGTGGGATTCCAGTAGACGTTCAAAAGAAAACAGGTCGACCTGCCGTTGAAGTTATTTTCACGGTATTGCACGCCGGCGGCAAATTCGGCGGTGGCGGATACAAAGTTTCAGGTGGTTTGCACGGTGTAGGGGCGTCGGTTGTTAACGCACTATCGACAAAACTTGAAGTGTTCGTCCGTCGCGACGGCAACGTGTATTATCAATCGTTCAAACGTGGCGTGCCACAAGGCGAACTTGAAATCGTCGGAACGACAGATACGACAGGAACGACTGTCCGCTTCTTCCCGGACGGCGATATCTTCCAAGAAACGCTCGAGTATGACTTTGATTTGCTAGCAACACGTCTTCGTGAGCTTGCTTTCTTAAATAAAGGGTTACGGATTGTCGCAAAAGATGATCGTAGCGATGAGACGATTGAACGCAATTATCACTACGAGGGCGGAATTAAGTCTTACGTCGAGCACTTGAACCGTTCGAAGGCATCGATTCATGAAGAGCCTGTGTATGTGCACGGAACGAAAGATGGAATCGAGGTAGAGATTGCCCTTCAATACAACGAAGGTTTCGCAAGTAACATCTACTCATTCACGAACAACATCCCAACACATGAAGGTGGGACGCACGAGACTGGTTTCAAGACAGCACTCACACGTTCAATCAATGATTATGCGAAGCGATTCGGATTGATGAAAGAGGCCGACGGAAGTCTTTCTGGGGATGATGTCCGTGAAGGATTGACGGCGATCGTTTCCGTCAAACACCCGGCACCTCAGTTTGAAGGACAGACGAAGACGAAACTTGGAAATGCCGATGCTCGTACGGCGACAGATACGTTATTCAGTGACACGTTCGAACAATTCTTGCTCGAGAACCCATCAGTCGGTCGTCTCATTGTCGACAAAGGATTGATGGCAGCACGCGCACGCCTTGCTGCGAAACGCGCACGTGAGATGACACGTCGTAAAGGTATTCTCGAAGTCAGTTCATTACCAGGGAAATTGGCTGACTGTTCGTCGAAAGACGCTTCGAAATCTGAACTATACATCGTTGAGGGTGACTCAGCGGGTGGTTCGGCAAAATCTGGTCGTGACCGTCACTTCCAAGCAATCTTGCCGATTCGAGGGAAAATCATCAACGTCGAGAAAGCACGTCTTGATAAGATTTTAGCCAACCAAGAAGTTCGGACGATTATCACGGCTCTCGGAACAGGGATTGCGGATGAGTTTGATCTATCAAAAGCTCGTTACCATAAACTGATCATCATGACCGATGCCGATGTCGATGGAGCGCACATTCGTACGCTGTTATTGACGTTCTTCTATCGTTACATGCGACCACTCGTGGAGAGTGGATACGTCTATATTGCGCAACCACCGCTCTATGGTGTGAAGCACGGTAAAGAAACAATCTATGTTCAAAACGAGCGAGAGTTACAAGCTACACTTGCACAACTTCCTGAAAACGCACGTTATAGCGTTCAACGTTACAAGGGTCTTGGAGAGATGGATCCTGAACAGTTGTGGAATACGACGATGAACCCGGAAACGCGTTCGATGCTTCGCGTCGATCTTCAAGATGCAATTGAGGCAGATGAGATTTTTGAAACGCTCATGGGTGACAACGTCGAACCACGCCGTGACTTTATTCAATCTCACGCCCATTACGTGAAGAACCTCGATATTTAATAAGAAGGGTAGGCAATAACGAATGGCAGAACAAGAAAATATCAAGGATATAAATATTAGCCAAGAGATGCGAACGTCGTTCATGGACTATGCGATGAGCGTCATCGTATCACGTGCCCTTCCGGACGTGCGAGATGGTTTGAAGCCGGTTCACCGTCGTATTTTGTATGCGATGAACGAGCTCGGAATTCGTGCGGACAAGCCACATAAGAAATCGGCGCGTGTCGTCGGGGACGTGATCGGTAAGTATCACCCACACGGTGACTCTGCCGTTTACGAAACGATGGTTCGTATGGCTCAAGATTTCAGTTATCGTTACGAACTGGTCGACGGTCACGGGAACTTCGGTTCAGTCGATGGCGACTCGGCCGCTGCGATGCGTTATACCGAGGCACGTATGTCTAAGATTGCGATGGAACTCGTACGAGACATTGGCAAAAACACAATCGATTACCAACCAAACTTCGATGGTGAAGAGAAAGAGCCGGTTGTTCTTCCGGCTCGCTTCCCGAACTTCCTTGTCAACGGAACGAGCGGGATTGCGGTCGGGATGGCAACGAACGTTCCTCCGCATAACTTGAATGAAGTCATCGATGGGGTGTTGGCTCTTACTCATAACCCGGACATCACGATTGCTGAATTGATGCAACACATCCCAGGCCCTGACTTCCCGACAGCGGGAGAGATTTTGGGACGCAGCGGGATTCGTCGTGCCTATGAAACGGGACGTGGATCGATTACGATGCGTGCGAAAGCCGAAATCGAAACGTTGAAAAACGGTCGTGAACGGATCCTCGTTCATGAAATCCCATATCAAGTCAACAAGGCACGTCTCGTTGAGAAAATTGCCGATTTGGTACGTGATAAAAAAATCGAAGGAATCACAGACTTGCGTGATGAATCCGACCGTAACGGGATGCGGGTCGTCATCGAAGTTCGTCGGGATGCGAATGCGAGTGTCATCTTGAACAACTTGTATAAGCAAACGCCGATGCAGACGACGTTCGGAGTGAACATGCTTGCCCTCGTAGGCGGTCGCCCGAAAACGTTGAACATCAAACAAGCCATCTATTACTACATCGAACACCAAAAAGAAGTCGTACGTCGTCGTACGCAATTCGATTTGGATAAAGCGGAAGCACGTGCCCACATCTTAGAGGGACTTCGTGTTGCGCTTGATCACTTGGATGAAGTCATCGCCATCATTCGTAGTACACGTACTGGTGACGAGGCGCGTGAGAAGTTGATTGCTCGCTTTGGACTTTCTACTGAGCAAACGCAAGCGATTTTAGATATGCGTCTCCAACGATTGACTGGTTTGGAGCGTGAGAAAATCGAAGGCGAATACCGTGAAGTGAAAGCGTTGATCGAGGAACTTCGTGCGATTCTTGGTGATGAGGAGTTGCTTCTCGACATCATTCGCAACGAGTTGCTTGAAATCAAAGAGCGGTATGGTGACGCACGTCGTACGGTGATTCGTACAGATATCGTTGAACTTGAGGATGAAGATTTAATCCCGGTTCGTGACATGATGATCACGTTAACGAGCGAAGGTTACATCAAGTCAATTCCATCCGATTCATACCGCGCACAGCGTCGGGGTGGACGTGGGAAACAAGGTATGGGAACGAACGATGAAGACTTCGTACTTCGTTTGCTGTCAGCATCGACACACGATACGATTCTCTTCTTTACGAACTTCGGTCGTGTCTTCCGTCTTAAAGGATATGAAATTCCTGAAATGAGTCGTACCGCAAAAGGAATGCCGATCATTAACTTGCTTCAAATTGATAAAGGTGAAAAAGTTGAAACAATGATTCCTGTCGATTTCAACAGTTACCTGGCAAACCAAACGGTGGCAGAAGATGCGCAAAATGAATCGGAAGAAGAAGTGGCAGATGAGCAATTGTCTCTTGTCTTCATTACAAAAGAAGGTTTGATTAAGCGTTCACCACTCTCGGCATACGCTCGAATCAACAAAAACGGTCTTCGTGCCATCAGCTTGAATGAAACAGATGAGCTCGTCACTGTCCGCTTGGCGAAGAGCGATGATGAAATGTTGATTGTCACACGCCAAGGAATGTCGATCCGTTTCCCTCTCGAAGGAGAAGTTCGCTCGATGGGACGTACGGCACGTGGTGTGCGCGCGATTCGTTTGAAGAAAGACGATGATTTGGTCGTCTCAATGGAAATCGTTCGCACAACGCAAGACGTCTTGATTATCACTGAAAAAGGATTCGGGAAACGTACGGCTATGGAGCAGTTCCGTACACAAGGTCGTGGCGGTTCCGGAATCATTGGAATTAAGACAGATCGTGGAACAGTCGTGGGTATGCGTGTCGTTGATGAAGATGATGACATCATGTTGATGACTGAGCACGGCGTTGCGATTCGAATCGATTCGCAAACCATCTCTCAGATGGGTCGAAGCACACGTGGTGTGAAAGTGATGAACATTGAAGATGGCGATCGTCTAGCGACTATCGCAAAATTGAAAAAAGATGAGTTAGAAGAGGAATCAGCAGTCGATTTGGAGAATGGGTTTGAGGTAGAAGCACCTGAAGCCGACGAATCGTCTGATGTGAATGAGTAAGACGAGAGGTCGAACGGTGTTTCCGTTCGACCTTTTTCATATATAGGAGGGATTCGCGTGCGTTTGAACTTATCCGCTGTACATGTTGGTATGACGTTATTGTCACCCGTTTCTTCCTTAGAGGCAGGAATTCATTTAACAAATGAACATCTACGTTTGCTCCGTTTCTTAAAGATTGAAGCAATTGATGTTGCACCCGTTGAACAATTCATCTTCACTTCTATAGAAGAAAAGCTTCTTTGCGAACAGGTTCTACAATATGAGAAACATTATAATCAGTGGGAAGAGCGAATCGCCCCGAATCCTTACGAGGGTTTAGAATTCATTCATCAACTATTTCGTCAGGAACTCCCGCTTTCAGCAGTCGTTCATTTTTTTACGCATCAACCTTTGCGAAAAAACCATGTCATCTACCATGCGATTTATCGAGCACTCGTCGCACGCGCCTTATCGAAATATCGAGGGGATGAGCATCAACTTCAATTTGATTACGGAATTGCTTCTTATTTCGCTGATGCGAGTTACGCTAAAATTCGAAAATGGTCTCATATGCGTTATTTCACAAAAATGGAACGGGAGCTACTATACCAACACCCACTCGTCTCGGCGGCGATGCTTCCAAGTAATCAAACGCTACGAGGGCGTGTCTATCAATTAATCACAGAGCATCACGAACGTCTAGATGGATCCGGTTTTCCAAAACGTCTGACCGAGCGGGAGTTGAATCCCGCGTCTCCTTTATTTATTGTCGCTGATCGATTCTGTCAGTTAACCGCACCACGAACGTTTCGAAAACCACTTTCGCCAGAAGAAGCATACTTCTATATGTGGCAGAATAAAGCCTATGACGAGGAGGCCTTGTCGCTTCTCGCTACGTTGCTCGGATTTTATGAAATTGGTCGACCTGTTTTATTGAGTAGCGGAGTGCGTGGGAAGATTCACGCCTATACGAATCGTATTGAGAGACCTATCGTTATAGAAGATACGGATGAGACTGAATATGATTTATCGCGTTTGGCTGAAGTGAAAATTGTAGCGTTTCAATAAGAAGAGACTAGCGATTCCTTTCATTAAAAATGAGAGGAATCGTCTTTATTTATTCTTTTTTAAAAAACTTTATTTTTATAGTTGACGAATATAAAGTCAGGTGCTATTATAAATGAGTCGCTAAGAGCGGCAGACGAACTTTGAAAACTGAACGATGAGGCAAAAATAAGTTTTACAATTTTTGAATGAAGCGCAAGCTTCGTCAATCTAAGAGCTATATCAAATTCTTTGGAGAGTTTGATCCTGGCTCAGGACGAACGCTGGCGGCGTGCCTAATACATGCAAGTCGAGCGCAGGAAACCGTCTGAACCCTTCGGGGGGACGACGGCGGAATGAGCGGCGGACGGGTGAGTAACACGTAAAGAACCTGCCCATAGGTCTGGGATAACCACGAGAAATCGGGGCTAATACCGGATGTGTCATC